>DATIOD010000026.1:0-12869 GCA_035473635.1 Gaiellaceae bacterium
CAACCTCGTCGTCAACATCGACTCGGTCATCTACTTCCAGATCACCGACCCGAAGTCGGCGACGTACGAGATCAACGATCCGGTGAACGCGATCGACCTGCTGACGGTGACGACGCTGCGGAACGTGATCGGCGGGATGACCCTCGAGCAGACCCTCACTTCCCGCGATTCGATCAACGACCAGCTGCGCGGCATTCTCGACGAGGCCACCGGGAAGTGGGGCATCCGCATCCACCGCGTCGAGCTGAAGGCCGTCGACCCGCCGCCGTCGATCAAGGACACGATGGAGAAGCAGATGCGGGCCGACCGCGAGAAGCGGGCCGCGATCCTTCAGGCCGAGGGGGTCAAGCAGTCGCAGATCCTGCAGGCGGAAGGAGAGAAGCAGGCGGCGATCCTCAAGGCGGAAGGCCAGAAGCAGTCGGCGATCCTTGCCGCCCAGGGGCAGGCCGAGGCGATCGGAACCGTGTTCAAGGCGATCCACGAAGGCGACGCCGACCCGAAGCTGCTCGCGTACCAGTACCTGCAGGTGCTGCCGCAGATCGCGCAGGGCGACGCAAACAAGGTCTGGGTGATCCCGAGCGAGCTGACGCAGGCGCTCTCGGGCATCACCGACCGCATGCTCCCCCGGCCGGGGGACGACGGTGCTACAAGGTGAGGGATGCGGGAGCGCCCCTCTCCCGCCGATCATCAGATTCACGTGCTCCGGCCCAGCCGTCTGCTCAACGCGCTCTTCGTGCTCGTCGCGCTCGCCGTCGGCGGTCTGGTCGCGCGCCACTTCGCGCGCACCGGCTGGCCCCTGCACCGCGCGAATCTCTGGCTGGTCGCGCTCGCCGGGCTCATCTTCCTGGGCGCGTACGCCGCCAAGGCGTGGGGCTGGCAGCGGCTCTTCGCCGGTGAGCAGCGGCCTGCGGTCCTGACGCTCGCCGCGGCAGGCGGCGCCGCGTCGGTGGGCGGGATCGCGCTGCCGGGACGCTGCGACGACGTGATCCGCGTCGCGGTCGTCAGGCGCTGCCGGCACCGGCGCGCCAGCTTCGGGGCGGTCGCCCTCTCGATCTTCGTGCTCGCCCTGCTCGACAGCGCGGCGCTCGCGCCGCTCGCGTATGCCGCCGCGCTCGTCTCCCACGTCGGCGGGTGGCTCCGACTCGGCCTGCTCGTCGTGTCGGCCGCGGGCGTCGCCGCGGCGGCCGTCGTGCTCGGCCTCTCGCGCCTGGCCGGCCTGCGCCCGGTCGCGCGCTTCCGGATCGCCGCGTTCGTGCGCGAGCATGCCACCGGCCACCGCGACGCGATCCACGCCTGGGCCGCGGTGGCGACCTCGTGGGCGTTGAGAGCGCTGGCCGTCTTCGTGCTGCTCGCCGCGCTCGGGCTCGGCACCGACTTCGCGCTCGCCCTCGCCTTCGTGTGCGCCTCCTCGGCCTCGGCCGTCCTGCCGGTTGCGCCCGCGGGCGCGGCCGTCCAGGCGGGCGCCGGTGCGGCGATCCTCGCGGCCTCGGGCGTCCGCACCGAGGACGCGGTCGCCTTCGGAGTGGCCGCCCAGGCGCTCGCGATCTCGGCGGGAGCGGCCTGCGTGCTCGCCCTCGCCGCCTGGCACCTGCAGGGCCGGCTTGCTCCGGCCCGCGCCCGCGCTTAAGCCGGCGCCAAGCGGCGCTTAAGCGCCGCCTTCGAAGCTACGGCCGTCATGCGCCGCAGATCCATCATCGCCGGGCTCGTCCTGATCCTGCTGCTGCTCGCCGCGCTCGGACTCGTGTTCGACGCCGGCCGGCGGCTGCGCCTGATCACGGCGTAGCGCCTGCTCTGCCTCCTCGAGGGTGAGCACCGGGCCGACGCACGTGTCGCGGCCCTCGAGCAGCCGGAGCCAGTCCTCGAGCGTCCTCGTGCGGAAGAGCCGCACGAGCTCGGGGAGCTCGGGCTCGAACGCGCGGCCGACGAGGTCGGGGCGCCCGATCAGCTCGCACAGCCGTTGCCAGAACTTCGGCTCGAGCGCCGCCACCGTCAGATGGCGCCCGTCCGCGGTCTCGTAGATCCGGTAGCAGGCGGCGCCTCCCGTGAGCAGCCGTGGGATCGGCTCCCCCGTGAGCCGGTGCGCCGCTAGGCGGTGCAAGCCGGCCGTCATCGAGACGACGATGCGCGCGCCGCGGCCCGTGCGCCCGCGCTCGAGCAGCGCTCCCAGGATCTCGATCACCGCCGCCTGCGCCCCCGCGCAGAGATCGGCGACCTGGACCGGCGGCAGCGCCGGCGCGGTGTCGGCCAGGACGCCGGCGTAGCCCATGTAGTTGAGGTCGTGCCCGGCGTGCGACGCGCGCGGCCCGGAGGCGCCGTACCCGGTCAGCGAGCAGAGGATCGCCGACTCGGGAAGCGCCACGCCGAGCCGCTCGAGCACGCCGGGGCGAAAGCCCTCGAGCACGACGTCGGCCTCGGCCAGCACCGGGGGCTGCGGCTCCGAGCGCGCGTCCCACGCGACCACATCCTTGCCGTCGTTCAGCGCTCGGTACCAGCCCGGCGTCGACGTCTCGAGCGGATCGCCCTCCGGCGGCTCGATCTTCACGACGCGTGCGCCGAGCCTGAGCAGCTCCCGCGACGCGTACGGGCCGGGGAGGTAGCGCGTCAGGTCGACGACGAGGATGCCGCTGAGCTGCGCCACGCGTCGATTATCCCGCTGCCGGCCTTCGGGCTTCCGGCAGGATTGGGCGGATGGCGGGCGTCTACAACCTCGCCGACGGTCCGCTCCACGACGAGCACGACAGGGAGGGCTGGCGGTTTCGGGCGACGCGGGTCGCCGACGAGATCGGCGCCGAGCGGATCGGCGGCTCGGTCTACGAGCTCGCCGAGGGGGAGCGCACGTTTCCCTACCACTACCACCACGGCGTCGAGGAGTGGCTGGTCGTGCTCGGCGGGACGCCGACCGTGCGGACGCCGGACGGGACGCGCGCGCTGCAGGCCGGCGACGTGGTGTGCTTCGCCTCCGGCGCCGGCGGCGCGCACGGCGTCACCGGGCCGGGCCGCTTCCTGATGCTCTCGGCCGGCGCGCGCCCGTCGATCGCCGTCTACCCGGACTCCGACAAGCTCGGCGCGCGGCCTGCGGACGACAACGACCGCCTGACGTTCCGCCGGAGCTCGGCCGTCGACTACTGGGACGGCGAGGAGTGAGCGAGGTCAACCTGTTCGAGCTCGAGCTGACGAAGGACGACGACGATCCGCCGGGCTACGGCACGTCGTACGGCCGCGTCGGGCCGCTCGTCGGGGCCGAGCGACTGGGGCTGTCGGTCTACGAGCTCCCGCCGGAGCAGAGCATCTGCCCGTACCACTGGGAGGCGAGCGACGAGGAGTGGCTGATCGTGCTCGCCGGCCGGCCGACGCTCCGCACGCCCGACGGCGAGCAGGAGCTCGGCCCGTGGGAGACGGTCTGCTTCCCGCTCGGCGAGGCCGGCGCGCACAAGGTGACGAACCGAACCTCCGAGCTCGTCCGCGTCGGGATGCTGTCGACGAAGAGCGAGATCGGGATCGCCTTCTACCCGGACTCGAACAAGATCGGCGCCTGGCCGCCCGGCAAGCTGTGGCGCGTCGACGACGCCGTCGACTACTACGAGGGCGAGCTCTAGCCTCTAGATCACGAGGGTCTCGCGGCGCTCGGCGCCGCGGGCGAAGCGGCCGACGTCGAACGCCGACAGGTCGAGCGCCGGCGTCCGCCCCGCGATCAGCTCGGCGACGTGCTCGCCGACGGCGGGCGCCTGCTGGAACCCGTGGCCCGAGAATCCGGTTGCGTAGAGGAAGCGCGCGACGCGGTCGCTCTCGCCGACGAGCGCATTCGCATCGGGCGAGTCGTCGTAGTAGCCCCACCACGACGAGGCGATCGGGAGGTCGGCGAGCACGGGCAGTCGCCGCGCGGCGTGCTCCGCCACCTCCTCGAGCCTCGGCTCCTTGCCGCCGAAGACGAGGCCCTGTCCCTCTCGGTGGAAGTAGAAGCTCGTCGAGAAGTCGATCGTCAGCGGCAGCTCCTCCGGGAGCCCGCCGTCCGCCGGCGAGAACCACATGTGGCGCGGCTCGCCCCGGACCGGCAGCTCGACCCCGGCGAGCGCCGCGATGTCGGCCGACCACGCACCGGCCGTGCAGACCAGCGTCGTCGTCGCGATCGCGCCGCTCGACGTCTCGACGCCCTCGATCCGGCCGCGCTCGACGCGGACTCCGGTGAGCTCGCAGCCCTGGCGGATGCGGACGCCCCGCCCGGCGGCGCCGCGTGCGTACCACTGCACGACGCCCTCGGGCGAGCAGTAGCCGTCGAGGCCGCAGAAGGTCGCGGCGAGCACGCCGTCGAGCTCGAGCTGCGGCACGAGCTCCTGCGCCTCGCCGGGCGAAAGCTCCCTCGCGGGGACGCCGAGCGCCTGCTGCATCGCGAGCGCCGAGCGGAACGCTTCGACGTCCTCGGGGCGGTCGAGCAGGAAGAGGTAGCCCCACTGCCGCAGCTCGATCTCCTCGCCCATCTCCTCGAGCTCGCGCAGCGAGCGCAGCGCGATCCGCACGTTGAGCTCGTCGCCGAACTGCATCCGGAAGCCGCCGGCCGACCTCGACGTCGAGCCGGAGGCGAGCGTCTCGCGCTCGAGCAGGACGACGTCGGTGATGCCGAGCTCCGCGAGGTGCCATGCCACCGAGGCGCCGAGCGCGCCTCCGCCGGCGATCACGACCTCGGCGCTCTCCACCTCGCGAGCGCCCGTTACGCGGTCGCGTGCACCGGCGAGAGCGCCGGCGCCCACGAGCAGAGCGGCGAGACGTCGCCGTTCCGCCCGTTCAAGCGGCGGAACCCGAGCGCGTGCTCGGCCTGCATCATCTTGTGGATCTGCGTCGTGCCCTCGTAGATGATCGGCGCGCGCGCGTTCCGGAAGTACCGCTCGATCCCGTACTCGGCGGAGTAGCCGTACGAGCCGAACACCTGGATCGCGAGATGCGCCGCCTCGAATGCCGATTCCGTCGCGTGCCACTTCGCGAGCGACGTCTCGCGCGTGTTCCGCTTGCCCTCGTTCTTCATCCACGCGGCCTGCATGACGAGCAGCTTCGACGTCTCGTAGCCCAGCACCATCGTCGCGATCATGTCCTGCACGAACTGGTACTTGCCGATCGCCTGGCCGAACGTCTCGCGCTCCCGCGCGTACTCGACGCTCCGCTCCAGGCACGCGCGCACGACGCCGCAGGCGCCGGCGGCGACCGTGAAGCGACCCTGGTCGAGGGAGTGCATGGCGATCTCGAAGCCCTGTCCCTCGGCGCCGATCAGGTTGTCGGCGGGCACCTCGACGTCCTCGAAGAAGAGCTCGCCGGTCGAGCCGGCCCAGATGCCGAGCTTGTTCTCGGTGTCGCGCGCTGTGAACCCCTTCGTGCCCTTCTCGAGCACGAACGCGCTGATCCCCTTGTGCGCGGCGGCCGGGTCGGTCTTCGCGAACACGAGCGCGTGGTCGGCCACCGTCGCGTACGAGATCCAGTTCTTCTGGCCGTTCAGCACGTAGACGTCGCCTTCGCGGCGCGCCGTCGTCCGCATCGACGCGACGTCCGAGCCCGCGCCCGGCTCGGTGAGCCCGAAGCACGCGAGCTTCTCGCCCTTCGCCTGCGGCGTCAGCCAGCGCTGCTTCTGCTCCTCGCTCGCGTACTTGAGCAGCGACAGCGAGTTCAGCCCGACGTGCACCGAGATGAGCGTGCGGAACGCGGCCTCGCCGCGCTCGATCTCCTCGCAGGCAAGCGCCTCGGCGACGTAGTCGAGCCCGGCGCCGCCGTACTCCTCCGGGATCACGACGCCGAGGATCCCGAGCTCCGCCATCCCCTCGATCAGCTCGAGGTCGAGCTTGTGCTCGATGTCGTTCTCGACCGCCACGGGCAGCACGCGCTCGTCCACGAAGGCGCGCACCGTGTCCTGGATCAGCCGCTGCTCGTCGCTAAGCTCGAAATCCACGGGGCTAGCCTAGTTGAGGCGTGAACGCGGGCATGCCGTCGATCGACTCGCCGTTCCGCTCCAGCACGTACTCGCGGAGCCCGTCCGCCCCCTTGTGCTTGAGCCACGCCTCGCGCTGCGTGCGCTCGCCTGTGTACTCCATGAGCGGGACGCCGTAACCGCACGAGTCGGAGATGCGATCGACGTGCACGCGCACGAAGCCCCGGATGCCGTCGCCGGGATCGTCGGCGGCGACCACCTCGCCGCGGCCGTGCAGCCGAACGATGCGCGGGGGGCCCTCGAAGGCGCAGAGCATCACGCAGATGCGGCCGTTCTCGCGCAGGTGGGCCGCCGTCTCGGCGCCGCTCCCGACGTGGTCGGCGTACTCGACCGTACCGCCGTCGACGATTCGCAGCGTCTCGATCGGCCCCTTGGGCGACACGTTCACGTGGCCGCCCTCGGTCGGGGCGGTGGCGACGAAGAACAGCCGCTGCCGGCCGATCCAGGCGGCCAGCTTGTCGTCGATCGACTCGTAGAGCTTGCCCATCGCGTGCTGGCGACCCTAGCGGCGGGGCGCTACCGTTCTTGACTGATCAGTCAGTCAAGCGGTGCCAGGCACCGAAGTGCCTGGCACCTGGCTTCGCAAGGAGGGAACCCGATGGCCACGATGGCGACGTCGACCGGCGTCTCGTTCGCGCTGACCGACGAGCAGCGGGAGCTCCGCGCGCTCGCGCGCGAGTTCGCGACGAAGGAGATCCGCCCGAAGGCGGCCGAGTACGACGAGCGCTCGCAGCACCCGGCCGACGTGATCGCGGCGGCCCACGAGCTCGGCCTGATGAACCTCCACGTTCCCGAGTCGTACGGCGGCCCCGGCCTGCCCTCCTTCGACGGCATGCTCGTGGGCGAGGAGCTGAACTGGGGCTGCTCGGGCATCGCCACCTCGATCGCCGCCAACGGCCTCGGCGCCGGGCCGGTGATCATCGCCGGCTCCGACGATCAGAAAGCGCGCTGGCTGCCGCCGCTGCTCGAGGAGCCGATCCTCTGCTCGTTCGGCCTCTCGGAGCCGGACGCGGGCTCCGACGTGGCCCGGATGGGCACCACGGCCGAGCGCCGCGGAGACGAGTACGTCCTGAACGGGTCGAAGACGTTCATCACCAACGCCGGCCGGGCGGCGTGGACGGTCGTCTTCGCCAAGACCGATCCCGCCAAGGGCCACCGCGGCATGTCCGCCTTCGTCGTCCCGATGGACACGCCGGGCGTGACCATCGAGAAGCACCTCGACAAGATGGGCCAGCGCGCCACCGACACCTCCGCGTTCGCGTTGACCGACGTGGTCGTGCCCGCTGCGAACAGGCTCGGCGAGGAGGGCCAGGGGTTCAAGATCGCCATGCAGACGCTCGACTTCACGCGGCCGGGCACCGCAGCCGGCGCCGTCGGCGTCGCGCAGGCCGCCTACGAGCTCGCCGTCGAGTACGCGAAGGAGCGGGTCACCTTCGACGTGCCGATCGCCATGCACCAGGGCGTGAATTTCCTGATCGCCGACATGGCGACGGAGATCGAAGCCGCGCGCCTGCTCACGTGGCAGGCGGCCTGGCTGATCGACCGCGGCGAGCGCGCGACGCTGCACTCGTCGTTCGCGAAGCGCTTCTCCGCCGATACGGCGATGAAGGTGACGACCGACGCCGTCCAGGTCTTCGGCGGGTACGGGTACATGAAGGAGTACCCGGTCGAGAAGCTGATGCGCGACGCGAAGCTCTTCCAGATCTACGAGGGGACGTCCCAGATCCAGCGCCTCGTGATCGCCAAGGAGATCTTCCTTCCCCGCGGCTAGCTAGATTCGCCCCGTGGCTCTCGAGATCGATCTCAGCGGGCGCGTCGCGTTCGTGACCGGCGGGTCGCGCGGCCTCGGACGCGCCGACGCGCTCACGCTGGCGCGTGCCGGCGCCGACGTCGTGATCGCCGACCTGCTCGTCGAGTCGGAGCTCTCGGAGGAGACGGACGCCTACGGGCCGCTCGCGCAGGTCGCGCGCCAGCAGGGGCTCGTGCACACCGAGTCGACCGCAGAGGAGATCCGGTCGCTCGGGCGGCGCGCGCTCGCTGTCAGGTGCGACGTCACCGACCGGGAGCAGGTCGCTGCTGCGGTGGCACGGACGGTCGAGGAGCTCGGTTCGCTCGACCTGCTCGTCAACAACGCCGGCACGCTCGACCACGTCGGCCAGTTCCCGGACCAGCAGCCGAGCCTGTGGGAGCGCGACCTCCGTGTGAACCTGAGTGGCGCCTTCAACTGCGCCCAGGCCGCCTGGCCGCACATGCAGGAGCGCGGCTTTGGCCGGATCGTGAACATGGCGTCGGTTGCGGGGACCCTCGGCGGCTTCGGGCAGGCCTCGTACTCGACGACGAAGGCGGGGATCATCGGCCTCACGAAGACGCTCGCGATGGAGGGAGGCCGCCACGGGATCACTGCCAACGCGATCGTCCCGGGCATCATCGGCACCGAGGCGTTCCACATGGCGAACCCGGCGATGAACGAGCGGATCGCCAAGCGAACCGTGTTCCGCCGGCCCGGTGACCCGCAGGACATCGCGAACGCAATCGCGTTCCTGTGCTCCGACCTCGCCGGCTACATCACCGGCATCGAGCTCAACGTCTCCGGCGGCGTCGAGCTCTTCGTCTTTTGAAAGGGAGGGATGGGCCGTGGGAAGGGAACCGTAGGTTCTCTTCCCACCTGCCGTAGGTTCTCTTCCCATCGTGGCTACGATGCGGCGGCCGTGGCCGCAACCTCCTCGGCAATTCAGGCGCGCCGCCGGGCCGCAGCGCGCAAGCGGTTCCGCGTCCGGGTGGCGTGGCTCAGCCTGTTCGCCGTGATCGCGGCGTTGGGCGTCGGCCTGCTCTTCGCCGGCTCGCCGCACGCGCTCGCCGCCGGCACGCACGTCGACGGCGTCGACGTGGGCGGGATGAGCCGCGCCGAAGCACGCGCGACGCTCGAGCGGAGGTGGGAGCAGGTCGCGCGGGAGCCGATGAGGTTCACGTGGGGCAGCCACGTCTACTCGCTCACGGCTGCGCAGCTCGGCATCCGCGTCGACTGGGCGAAGGCGGTCGACGAGGCGGCGAGCCACGGCGACGGCCTCGGGTTCGTCCGCGGCTACCGGCGCCTGAAGCTGCGTTTCTTCCCGGCCGACGCGTCCTCGACGGCGCACGGCTCCGCAGCGGCCGTCGCCTACGAGCTGGGACTGATGGCCAAGGCGATCGACACCCCGCACCGCAACGCTCAGCTCGTCCGGCACGGCCTCAGGTTCAGCGTCGTCCCGGGCGAGACGGGACGGGTGCTCGACCGGGCGGCGGCGGGTCAGCTGCTGGTCGCCGCGCTCGGCTCGTTCGAGCGGCACTCGGTCGTGCTTCCGGTGCGGGTCGACTCGCCCGCCGTGACCGCCGCGTCGCTCGCGAGAGTCCGGCGTTCCGCGACGATCGCGGTGTCGGCGCCCGTGACGCTCACCGTCGGCCCGACGCGCCTCCGGCTGCCGCGCTGGCGGATCGCGACGATGCTCGACCTGTCGCAGCCCGGCACGCTACGCCTCGGCGGCCGCGCGGCCACGGCCGAGCTGAGCCGCCTGCAGAAGACGGTCGACCGCTCTCCGCGCGACGCCGACTGGGCGGTGGGCGCGGGCGGCTCCGTGCGCGTCGTGCCCGCTCAGCCCGGCATCACGCTCGACGTCGAGAAGGCGACCGACACGATCCTCGCCGCCGCGACCCGTCCCGTTCGGCGCGTCGCCGCGCTCCCAGTCAGCGAGCAGGCGCCGGCGCGGACGACTGCGCAGGCGACGGCGCTCGGCATCACCGGCACCGTCGGCGCCTACGAGACGTTCTTCGGCGGCGACGCGAACCGCATCCACAACGTCCAGCTCGTGTCGCACCTCGTCGACAAGAAGCTGATCGCGCCGGGGGCGACCTTCTCGTTCAACCAGACCACCGGCGAGCGGTCGGCGGCGAAGGGATTCCGTGAGGCGCCGGTGATCATCAACGGCGAGCTCGAGACGGGCCTCGGCGGCGGGGTCTGCCAGGTCTCGACGACCGTCTTCAACGCCGCCTTCGAGTCGGGCCTGCCGATCACGGCGCGAACGAACCACGCGCTCTACATCTCGCACTATCCGCTCGGCCGCGACGCGACCGTCAACTACCCGGACGTCGATCTGAAGTTTGTCAACGACACCGGACATTGGATGCTCCTCCGCACGTGGGTGAGCTCGTCGTCGCTCACCGTTGCGCTCTACGGCACGCCCCAGCACCGGCGCGTCGAGTCCGAGGCGCAGCCGCTGCGCGTCGTCGCGCCGCCGCCGGTGCAGAAGACCGACGATCCCGATCTGCTCGTCGGTCAGACGGTCGTCGACGACCCGGGCGCGCCCTCGCAGTCGACGAGCGTCGAGCGCAAGGTGTACTCGTCCTCGGGGAAGCTGCTCTCCGACCAGACGTGGTCGTCGTTCTACCGCGCCGAGCCGAAGCTCGTCCGCGTCGGCACGAAGAAGCCGCCGAAGCCGAAGAAGACGGCTACGCCGCCGGAGTCGACGACCGCGACGGATACGGCGCCGACTGCTCCGCGTTAGCGATCGCCGTGTTCAGCCACGGCGGGATCCGCGTCGGGCGCAGCGTCCTCGCGTCGACGGTGGCGTGTGCCGTCCACCCGTCGGCGATCTCGGTGTCGCCGCGCCGAACCGAGTACTCGTAGCGGAAGCGCGCGCCTTTGACGTCGACGCAACGCGCGTAGACGACGAGGCGGTCGTCGAACACGGCCGGCTCGATGTAGCGCGCGTGCGACTCGAGCACGAGCGCCTCGATCCCCTCGTCGCGGAGCCGCTGATAGCCGTGCGCGAACTCCTCCAGGTATTCGACACGGGCGACCTCGAACCAGACGAAGTAGCTCGCGTTGTGCGCGATGCCCTGTGCGTCCGTCTCCGCGAACCGCACGCGGATGTCGGTTGAGAAACTGAACCCGTGCACGACGTCGCCATGCTCGCAGAACTCGTTCGGGCCAACCCGCCCTGCGTCGTCCTGACCGGCGCCGGGATCTCGACCGAGAGCGGCATCCCCGACTTCCGCGGCGCCTCCGGCATCTGGGCGAGCTACGACCCGCTCGAGGTCGCGTCGATCGACGGCCTGCGGCGCGACCCAGCCCGCGCATGGGAGTTCTACGGCAGGCGGCTCGGGCTGCTGGCCGACGTCCGGCCGAACGACGGCCACCTTGCGCTGGCCGAGCTCGAGCGTGCCGGCGTCGTGACCGCGGTGATCACGCAGAACGTCGACGGCCTGCACGAGCGCGCAGGCTCGTGCGAAGTCGTCGAGATGCACGGCTCGCTGCGAACGGCGAGCTGCACGGCGTGCGGTCGGGTGGTGCCGATGGACGAGGCGCTCGCGCGGCTGCCGGTCCCCGAGTGCGCGGATTGCGCCGCTCCGCTGAAGCCGGACGTCGTCATGTTCGGCGAGCTGCTGCCGATGCGCGAGGTCGAACGCGCCGAAGGGCTCACCCGCGGGGCCGGCTGCCTGCTCGTCGTCGGCTCGTCACTCGAGGTCTGGCCGGTCGCCGGCCTCCCGGCGGACGTGCTCGCGGCGGGCGGCCGCCTCGCGATCGTCAATCGAGATCCGACGCCGTACGACGAACGCGCGGACGTCGTCGTCCACGCAGGCGCAGGCGAGACCCTGACGGGCGTGGCCTCGATGCTGCTCAGGCAGCCGCGCGCTTGACGGGCTTCTCGTCGAGGACGCGCTCGCAGGCGGAGCACACCTGCCGCTCGACCTCGTACGGGACGCCCGCGCGCAGCTGGAGCACGTGCACGCGCTCGGCGATGTGCTTGTGTGGGTCCGGCTGCTTCGGTGTCGTCGTCATCTCTTCCACCGTAATCGGCAGAACTGCCCGCAGGGCTGAGCAATCTGCGTCATTCCGGTAACAGTTCAGACGCCGGACGGCAGCGAGAGTTGGACGTGGTCGACGAGCCCGGACACGCCGACGCCGACGAGCCGGAGCGGTCCGGGCCGGTCGCGGAGCGCGCGGTCGAGCAGGCCGCAGGCGAGCGCGCCGATCCTGGCGGCGTCGTCCGTCCCGACCGCGAGCGACGTCGAGCGGGTGCGAATCGAGAAGTCGGGATAGCGGAGCTTCGTCGTGATCGTCCGGGCAACCTGGCCGCGGCGCTCGAGGTGCTCGGCCAGCCGAACGGCCATGCGCTGGAGCTCCTCGTGCAGGCGCTCGAGGTCGCCGACGTCCTGCGGGAATGTCTCCTCGTTGGAGATCGAGATGCGCTCGACAGAGACCTCGAGGGGGCGCGGATCGATGCCGCGCGCGCGATCGCGGAGCTCTCTGCCCACCTTGCCGCGGAGCACCGTGCCCAGTGCGTCGTCGTCGAGTCGCGCCAGCTCGCCGATCGACGAGACGCCGGCCGCGACCAGCCGTTCCTCGGCGCGCGGTCCCACGCCGGGCAAGAGGCGGATCGGGAAGGGGGCGAGGAAGGCGGCCTCGCGGCCGGGCCGCACCGCGGTCAGCCCGGCCGGCTTGCGCCGGTCGGAGGCCACCTTCGCCACCACCTTCGAGCTCGCGACCCCGAGCGAGCAAGAGAGCCCGGTGCGCGTTCGCACGACGCCCTGCACGGCGCTTCCGACCGCCCGGGCGTCCTCGAACCGCGGGGCGACCTGCTCGAGGTCGAGGTAGCCCTCGTCGATGCCCGTCTGCTCGACCGTCGGGACGATCTCGCGCACGACGCTCCAGACTTCGCGCGAGTAGTCACGGTAGACCGAGTGACGCGGCCGCATGAACGTCGCGTGCGGGCAGCGCCGCAGGGCCTCGGCGCACGACATCGCGGAGTGGATCCCGAAGCCGCGCGCGACGTAGTTGGCGGTCGCCACGACCCCGCGCCCGTGGGGGTCGCCCCCGACGACCAGCGGCACCGTCCGGAGCGCCGGGTCCTCGAGCTCCTCGACC
>DATIOD010000027.1:0-28991 GCA_035473635.1 Gaiellaceae bacterium
GGCCTCGAGGGCGAGCGCGAGGTTGGCGCGCGCGCCGACCGGGACGCCGATCCGGCTGCGCCGTGAGATCGGCACCGCCGGCCCGAGCGCGACGACCTCGGCGTCGAGACCGTCGACAAGTGCGCGGCGGCCGGCGGCGAGCTCCTTCGCCCGGTTCGACGAGGCGAGGATCGTGACGGAATGGCCGAGCGCGCGCAGCTCGCTCGCGACTCCTGCCACGTGCTCGTTCACGTCGTGCGGCTGAGACCAGGAGAACGGCGTGACCAGGCACAAGCGCACGTGCCTAGCCTAGTCCCCGGCTGTACTCCCCAGCGGGAGTTTTCCGGCAGGCTGCCGCTCCCCCTCCACGCATGTCACGAGGGGGAGCGGCGCTGTTTCGATCGAGCTCTGCTTCTCCCTACGGGAGGTAGTAGTTCGGGTTCGGCATCTTGAACGTCCTGTCCGCGAAGCCGCCCGTGAGATCGCTGAACTGGTCGCCGAAGTTGGCGACGATGTCGTAGCCGAGATCCTGCTCGACGTGCTTGCGCGTCAGCGTCTTGTAGTCGGTCGTGTTGCACCCGTTCGCCGTGTCGTTGATGCACGGGAGCAGCCACGGCGCATCGGTCGCATACGTGTCCTTCGGCGGCTTGAGGAACAGCGCCGTCGGCGTCGGATAGTGGTTGTGGATCGCAGGCGGCGACGGCATGCCGTCCGTCGTCAGGTTGCCGAGCGTGGCGGCGGCCTGGCTCGTCGGCCGGCCCGTCAGGAAGATGATCGCGTACCCGAGCTGCTTCGCCTGGGTCGCCATGTCCACCATCCCCGGGACCGCCGGGAAGAGCTCCCCGTTCACGAAGGTTGCGTTCGTCGCCGAGTTGAACGCCCAGTTCGAGAAGATCTCGTAGTTGTAGGTGGCGAGCGTCGTGTCGTCGACGTCGAGGATGATCGCCTTCTTCTGACGGAAGGTCGGCGGGTTGCCGCGCTGCGTCAGCCACCAGTAGCCCTGGGTCGCGACGCCCTGCGCCTCCTTCGCGTAGTTGCTGTCCGCCGCGAAGTTGCCGGTGCCGAGCGGGTCGCCGTAGTAGTTCCTGATCTGCTGCTTGAGGACGTCGACGTTCGTGACGTCGTCGGCGTACTGCGGAGTGATCGTCACGATCGCCGGGCCGGTGGCGGCCTGCGAGACAGCCACCGTGACGACGACAGTGGCCGCGATCGCGAGCAACACGACCCACCGCGTCCGCCGCAAGCCCTTGAGCTTCCTCACGTCGTATCTCCCCCTTCTGTTGGTGTGTTCCCGTGCCCCGCGACCTTAACGCGGCTCCGAGGCCGTTTGCGACGCTAGGCGCGGGCGGCGGCGACGACGAGCTCGGCGACCTCGGTCGGCGTCGTGCCGACCTTGATCCCCACCGCCTCGAGCGCCTCTTTCTTGCCCTGGGCGGTGCCGGACGAGCCGGAGATGATCGCGCCCGCGTGGCCCATCGTCTTCCCCGGCGGAGCCGAGAAGCCGGCGATGTACGAGTACACGGGCTTCGACATGTGCTCCGACGCCCAGAGCGCCGCCTTCTCCTCCTCGTCGCCGCCGATCTCGCCGACGAGGACGACGAACTCCGTCTCGGCGTCGGCCTCGAACTTGGCGAGGACGTCGACGAAGCCCGACCCGACGACCGGGTCGCCGCCGATCCCCACGATCGTCGAGTTGCCGAGCCCGCGCTGCGCGACCTCGTGGCCGATCTGGTACGTCAGCGTCCCGGACCGTGAGACGAGCCCGATGTTCCCGGGGCGGAAGACCTGCGCCGGGATGATCCCGACGTTCGCCTTGCCGGGCGAGAGCACGCCCGGGCAGTTCGGCCCGATCAGCGTGACGCCCTTCGGCCTGACGTACGTGTAGACGCGCAGCATCTCGTGGGCCGGGATGTGCTCGGTGATGCAGATCACGGTCGTGATCCCCGCGTCGACGGCCTCGTAGATCGCGTCGGGCGCGAACCGTGCGGGGACGAAGATCAACGAGGTGTTCGCCCCCGCCTCGGCGACGGAGGCGGCAACGGTGTCGAAGACGGGGATGCCGTCGACGTCCTGCCCGCCCTTGCCGGGCGTGACACCGGCGACAACGTTCGTCCCGTAGTCGCGGTTGCGCAGGCCGTGGAATCTCCCCTCGGAGCCGGTGAGCCCCTGGACGACGAGCCTTGTGTCGTTGTCGACGATGATCGCCATCAGGCCGCCTTCCTTCCGCGCAGCACGAGCGTGGGCAGCGGCATCACGCCGTCGACCACGCGGTCGCCGAGCAGGTCGCGCACGCGCGCGGCCGTCTCGCCCTCGCAGCCGACACGGGCGAGCCACGGCTCGACCTCGAGCGGACGTTCCATCAGACGCTCATCGCAGATCTCGAGGCCGGCGAGCTCGAAGAACGAATGCCATTCAGCCACGCCGTAGTTGCGCACGTGGCTCGGATCGCGTAACCGGTCGGCCTGCTCCGACGACTCGCTCACGAACGTGTTGTCACAGATCACGACGCGATCCCTCGCGACCCGCGCCATCTCCTTCACGGCCGCCTGCACGTCGGCGAAGTGGTGCGCGGCGATCCGGCACGCGACCGCGTCGAAGCTTCCGTCGGCGAAGGGGAGGGCTTCCGCCGGCGCGGTCGAGTCGGCCTTCATCCCCGGAGCCGGGTCGACCGTCACCACGGTCACACCGAGCTCGCGGAGCCGCCGGGCGACGTGGCCGCCGCCGGTCGCGACGTCGAGCACGGTGACGCCAGGCCCCGGCTCGCACCACTCGACGACCAGGTCGAGGTCCTCGCCCGACGCGTGGATCGGGCTCGTGCGATAGGCGTCCGCCCGGTCACTCCAGACGTCGGTCACGCCGCGAGCTCCACGGCGGTGCGCGCGGCGTCGAGCATCGTCGGCGCGACGTGGACGTTCGGCGAGGCGGCATCCCGCAGGATCGCGAGCCCCTCCTCCGCGTTCGTGCCGTCGAGGCGGACGACGATCGGCACATCGAGGTCGATCCGGTCGAGCGCCTCGAGGATGCCGCGCGCGACCTCGTCGCAGCGCGTGATCCCGCCGAAGATGTTGAAGAAGATCGACTTGACCTGAGAGTCGCGCGCGATCACCTCGAGCGCGTCGACCACGCCCTCGGCGTCGCCGCCGCCGCCGAGGTCGCAGAAGTTCGCCGGCTTGCCGCCCGCAGTCACGACGACGTCGACCGTCGACATCGACAGCCCGGCGCCGTTGCCGAGGATGCCGACCGAGCCGTCGAGCTTCACGTAGGTGACGCCCTTCTCGCGCGCGAACGCCTCGAGCGGGTCGGCGGCGCTCGTGTCGCGCAGCTCGGCGATGTCGGGATGGCGGTAGAGCGCGCTGTCGTCGACCGTGAACTTCGAGTCGAGTGCCTTCACCTCTCCCTCCGGCGTCACGATCAGCGGGTTGATCTCGCAGAGCATCGCGTCGCTCTCGACGAAGCAGCGATACAGCTGCTCGACGATCGCCGCGATCTGCTTCTGCTCGCCCGGGTCGTCGACCCCGGCGCCGTAGACGAGCCGCCGCGCGATCCAGGGCTGGTAGCCCTCGAGCGGATCGACATGCAGGCGGACGAGCGCGTCCGGGTTGTTCGCGACGACCTCCTCGATCTCCACGCCGCCCTGCGTCGTGAACATGAAGAGCGGCCGCTTCGCGCCTCGGTCGAACGTCACCGAGAGGTAGTACTCCTTCGCGATCTCGGACGCCCGCTCGATCCAGAGCTTCTCGACGACGTGGCCGCGGATGTCGAGGCCGAGGATCTCGGCGGCCTTCGCCTCGGCGTCGCTCGCGTCGTCCGCGAGCTTGATCCCGCCGGCCTTCCCGCGGCCGCCTGTCAGCACCTGCGCCTTCACGACCACCTGGCCGCCGAGCTCGTCGGCCGCGGCGTGCGCCTCGGCCGGCGTCGTCGCCGTCCTCCCGTCGGAGACGGAGATGCCGAACTTCCGGAAGAGCTGCTTGCCCTGGTACTCGTAGAGGTCCATCGGCCGCGCGGGACTCTACCGGCGGCCGCGCAGGAGGCGTCGCTAGTCTCGACCACAGTGGACGCGATCACGGTCTCCGACCTCCGCAAGCAGTACGGCGAGGTGCGTGCGCTCGACGGCGTGTCGTTCGCCGTGCGCGAGGGCGAGGTCTTCGGACTGCTCGGCCCGAACGGCGCAGGCAAGTCCACGACCGTGCGTGTGCTCGTCACGCTCACCCACCCCGACTCGGGCGCGGCTTCGGTCGCCGGGCACGACGTGCTGCGGCAACCCGATGCCGTGCGGCGCGTGATCGGCTACGTGCCGCAGGACTCCGGCGTCGACCAGTTCGGCACGGGCCGCGAGAACCTGATGCTGCAGGGCCGCGTGCAGGAGATGAATGGGCGCGATCTGCGAAACCGCGTCGACCAGCTCCTCGAGCTCGTCGGCATCGCCGATGCTGCCGACCGCATCGTGAAGACCTACTCCGGCGGCATGCGCCGGCGGCTCGACATCGCCCTCGGCCTCGTCCACCGGCCCCGCGTGCTCTTTCTCGACGAGCCGACCACCGGCCTCGACCCCGAGGCGCGAGTCGCGATGTGGTCCGAGGTATCCCGGCTCGCCGAGGCGGAGGCGCTGACGATCCTGCTCACCACGCACTACCTCGAGGAGGCCGACCAGCTCGCCGACCGGCTCTCGATCGTGTCGCAGGGCAAGGTCGTCGTCGAGGGAACGCCGGGCGAGCTGAAGGCGGGCCTTCGCGGCGACGCCGTGCACGTCGAGCTCGTCGACTCCGAGATCGACGCCGCCGAAAAGGTGCTCTCGGGTGTCGGCGCGCGTCCCGAGCAGGTGATCGACGGGCACACGATCGTCTCGCGCGTCTCGAACGGCGGCCGCGAGCTCCCGGGGATCCTGTCCGCGCTCGAGGCCGCCGGCATCCCGGTCGCGTCGGTCTCGCTCTCGCGCCCGTCGCTCGACGACGTCTACCTCCACTACACCGGCCGCAACTTCAGCTCCGAGGATCGCGGCGAATGACCGTCTTACGCGACACGTGGTTCATGACCGTCCGACAGGCCCGCAACCTGATGCGCGAGCCGATCTGGATCGTGCTGCTGCTCGTGCAGCCGATGGTGTGGCTCGTGCTCTACGGGCAGCTGTTCCGAAACGTCACGAAGCTCGGCGGGTTCGGCACCGGCTCGTACATCACGTTCCTCGCGCCGGCGATCGTCGTCATGAACGCATTCTTCGGCGCGACGTGGAGCGGAATGTCGATGATCAACGACCTCGACCACAAGGTCGTGGAGCGCTTCCTCGCGACACCTGCGTCGCGCCTCTCGATCGTGCTCTCTCAGATCGTGCGCTCGGCGCTGACCGCCGCGATCCAGGCTGTCGTGATCCTGCTCGTCTCGCTCGCCCTCGGTGTGCACATCCACACCGGCGTGCTCGGTTGGCTCACGATCATCCTCGCCGCGATCCTCGTGAACAGCGCGTTCGCCGGGGTCTCGCAAGCGATCGCGCTCCTCACCCGCCGCGAGGCGACGATGATTGCCGTCGCGAACTTCATCGGGCTGCCGCTGCTCTTCCTCTCGACCACGATGATCGCCCGGCCGCAGATGCCGGAGTGGATGCAGACGGTGGCGAAGTTCAACCCGGTCGACTGGGGCGTCCGCGCGGCTCGCGAGGTCGTGCTGCCGAACACGACCTGGTCGACCGTCGCCTGGTACCTGCTGCTGCTGCTCGCCCTCTCGGCCGCCACGGCCGGTTGGGCGACCTGGACGTTCCGCGCCTACCAGCGCTCGCTCTAGCCGGCGGGCGCCGCGCCGTCCGGGCCGGCTCCGTCGAGGCCGATCGCGCAGATCGCCTGCCCGATCGCGACCGGCGAGCCGACCCCGACCGCGACGCCGCTGACGACGCCCGCCCGGCCGGCGGTGATCTCGTTCTCCATCTTCATCGCCTCGACGACGCAGACCACCTGGCCCGCCAGGACGCTGTCGCCGTCCGCCACCTTCACGTCGATCACGGTGCCCTGCATCGGGCTCAGGACGAGGCCGGAGCCCGACGCCGCCGCGGCCGCCGCCCGCTCGCGCCGCCGGCGCGCGAGCTCGCGGTAGGGGGGCTCCGGCACAGCGACCCGGACGCGAACGCGCCGGCCGTCTATCTCGGCCTCTGTCGCCAGCTCCGACAACGCTCCGTCCGCCGCCCTCGCTAGGCTCGTTGCCCGATGAGAAAACCGCTTCGCCTGCTCCGCCAGCTCCTCCGATTCGACGATCCCGTCACACGTCTCGCCCGCGCGAAAACACGCATGCGTGAGCAAAGCCTGGTGGAAGCCGAGCAGCGTCTCGACCCCACCGATCTCGTACTCGGCGAGCGCACGCAGCATCCGCCCGATCGCGTCCTCGCGGTCGGCGCCGAGCACGCTCAGCTTCGCGATCATCGGGTCGTAGAGCGGCGAGATCACGGAGCCCGCCTCGACCCCCGAGTCGACGCGGACGCCGGGCCCGGACGGCTCGCGGTAGGCCGTGATCCGCCCCGGCGACGGCAGGAAGCCCTTCGCGGCGTCCTCCGCGTTGATGCGGCACTCGATCGCGTGCCCCCGCAGCCGCACGTCCTCCTGCGAGATCCCGAGAGGCTCACCGGCGGCGATGAGCACCTGTGCGCGCACGAGGTCGATGCCCGAGACGAGCTCGGTGACCGTGTGCTCGACCTGGATGCGCGTGTTCATCTCCATGAAGTAGTAGGAGCCGTCCGGGGCGAGCAGGCCCTCGATCGTCCCGGCCGAGCGGTAGCCGGCCGCCCTGGCCGCGTCGACGGCGATCGAGCCGATCCGCGCGCGCAGCGCCTCGTCGACCGCGGGCGACGGCGTCTCCTCGACCAGCTTCTGGTGGCGCCGCTGGATCGTGCAGTCGCGCTCGCCGAGGTGGATCACGTTGCCGTGCGCATCGGCGAGGACCTGCACCTCGACGTGCCGTGGGTCCTCCAGGTACCGCTCCACGTAAACGGATGCGTCCGCGAAGTACGCTTGGCCCTCGCGCTGCGCCGACTCGAACGCCTGCGCGGCCTCCTCGCCGCTCCGCACGACCTTCATCCCCTTGCCGCCGCCGCCGGCCGCGGCCTTGATCAGCAGCGGGTACCCGAGCTCCTCGGCCAGCCGGACCACCTCGTCGGCCGACTCGACCGGGTCGGTGGTCCCGGGGATGATCGGGACGCCGGCGGCCTGCATCGCCTCGCGGGCGCGCGTCTTCGACCCCATCAGCTCCATCGCCGCGGGCGGGGGCCCGATCCAGACGAGGCCGGCCTCCTCGACCGCCCGCGCGAACCCGGCGTTCTCGGCCAGGAACCCGTAGCCCGGATGGACGGCCTCGGCGCCCGAGCGGGCGGCGACGTCGAGCAGCTTCTCCACGACCAGGTAGGACTCGGCGGAGGTCTCGCCGCCGAGCGCGAACGCCTCGTCGGCAAACCGGGGATGGAGGGCCGCGCGGTCGACATCCGAGTAGACGGCAACCGAGCCGATTCCGAGGTCCCGCAGGCCTCGGAGGATCCGCACGGCGATCTCGCCCCGGTTGGCCACGAGCACCTTGGCAAACACGCCCGTATTCTCCCTGCGGATGGGGCTCGCCGATCAACTGACCGTTGCCCGCGCGCTCTCGGTCCCGCTCGTGGTCGCGCTGTTCGCGATCCCGTTCCCGGGGCACGACTACTGGGGCACGGCGGTGTTCTGCGTGGCGATGGCGACCGACTGGTTCGACGGCCGGATCGCCCGGCGGGCAGGGCGCACGTCGCCCTTCGGCTCGCTGCTCGACCCCGTGGCCGACAAGCTGCTCGTCCTCTCGACGCTGATCGTCCTGCTCGGCTCGCACGTCTTCCCGGCCTGGATGGTCGCGGCGATCGTCGCCCGCGAGCTGCTGATCAGCGGGCTCCGCCAGGCGGCCGTGGAGCGCGGCGTCGTGATCGCGGCCCGTGACCTCGGGAAGCTGAAGACGTGGGCGCAGGCGATCGCCGCTGCGGTCGGCGGCCTCGCCGCGGCCGGGCTGTTCGGCACCACGGTCGCGTGGTGGGCGCTGCTGGTGGCGCTGATCCTGACCTGGGTGTCGGGCCTCGACTACGCGCGCGCCGCGCCGAGGCTGTTCCGCACGGCCACGCCCGCCTGATCCGCATCCGAAGCGAGGGCCTCGTCGATCCCGGCCTGCCACCAGGGATCCGGCTCGCCGTGCCCGGCTTCGACGAGCGCGCCGACCAGCCGGGCGATCGCCGGCGGCTGCTCCGGATCGAGCTCGAGCGCCATCGGACGGAGGCTATCCACCACGGCCACCAGGCCTCCGCGCTCACCCGTTCGAGGGATTCAGCCTCCGCAGCCCCGGGTTCCCCCGTCCGGGTGATGTCCGGACTGGCCACTGATCGCCAGAATCGAGGCTCGATGCGGCAACTGCCAAGAAGGATGTGTCCGATGCTTCAGTGGAACACCAAGCTCTTCTGCCTGATCGTCGTCCTGATCGCGCTCGCCGCGATTCTCGGCAACGCATCGTGCGACGCGCTGAACTTCACCTGGTAACCGGATCCGTGATCCGGTGACCGGTCGGGCACGCCCTCCCGCGCGGCTGCTCGCGGTTGTCATCCCGGTCTCGGTCGTCGGCATCGGCGCGTACGTCGCCGCGACCGTCTGGTTCGTCCACTCGCAGGCGTCCGCGACGACGCTGATCGGCGTCGCCGCGTTCCTCGCCGCGTCGACGCTCGCCGAGCGGTTCCCGGTGCCGGTCGAGGGCGCCGACGCGAACGGCGTGTCGCTTGGCTTCGTCTTCGCCGTCGCGGGTCTCGTGCTGTTCGGGTGGGCGGCCGGGACGTTCATCTACGTGACGGCGCCGACGGTGACCGCGCTCCTCGAGCACAAGCCGGCGATCCGCACCGCGTTCAACGCCGGCGTCTTCGGGATCGTCGGAACGATCGCGGGTTCGATGCTGCAGCTCGTGCACGGCACGGGCCCGGGCGCGCTCCTGCTCGAGGTCACGCTCACCGCCGCGGTGCTCTACACGGTGAACATGCTGCTCGTTACCGCCGCCATCTCGGCGTCCGGGTCCGAGCTCGGCTACATCCGCCTGATCCGCTCGAACGTGCACTGGACGATCCTGCCCTTCGCGCTGATGGCGTCGACGGCGTTGATGCTGATCGTGCTCTGGCAGCGCACGCCGTACCTGTTCGCGGCGCTGGCGGGGCCGCTCGCGGCGATCTCGCTGTACCAGCGGACGACGCACCGCGTGCTCAGCGCGGTCCGGCTCTCGCTCACCGATCCGCTCACCGGGCTCGGCAACCACCGCCATTTCCACGAGCGGTTCGAGGCGGCGATCGCGACCGCCCGCGAGCGCGGCACGCTGCTCTCGCTCTGCCTCCTCGACCTCGACGACTTCAAGCAGGTCAATGACCGGTTCGGCCACCCGGCCGGCGACGGCGTCCTCTCCAGGGTCGCGGCCCGGCTGCGCTCGGGGGGCGAGGCGTTCCGGCTCGGCGGCGACGAGTTCGCGCTGCTGCTCCCCGAAGTCAGCGAGCCGATGGCGCTTGCAACCGCGCAGGCGATCGTCACCCGCCTCGGCGCGGCGGAGGTAAGCCCGGGGGGCGGGCTGACCGTCAGCGCAGGCGTGGCCACGTACCCGCAGCACGGTCGCGACCGGGACACGCTGATCCGGGTGGCCGACGGCGCCCTCTACTGGGCGAAGGAGCAGGGCAAGAACCAGGTGCGGCCGCCCCGAGAGGTGGGCGACGCGGCCGCGCTCGGCCTCCTCGGCGCCGGCGACCAGACCGCTCGGATCCGCGCGGCCGCCTCGCTCGCGCGTGTGGTCGACTCGCGTCACGCCGACTCGGGAAGCCACTCGGAGCGCGTCGCGCTCTTCGCCGGGAGGATCGCCGAGCAGCTCGGGCTGCCGGTCGAGCAGGTCGAGCTGGCGCGGATTGCCGGCAGCCTGCACGACCTCGGCAAGCTCGCGATCCCCGAGGAGCTGCTGCGCAAGCCCGGCTCGCTGACCGGCGACGAGCGCCGCCTGCTGCAGCGCCACCCGCAGATCGGCTACCGCATGCTGGCGAGCCTCGGGGTTGAGCCGATCGCGGACTGGGTGCTCCATCAGAGCGAGCGCTGGGACGGTGCCGGGTACCCGGAGGGGCTCTCCGGCGACGCGATTCCGCTCGGCTCGCGCATCGTCTTCGTCGCGGACGCGTTCGACTCGATGACGTCCACCCGCCCCTACCGCCCGGCGCTCCGCCGCGCCGAGGCGCTGGTCGAGCTCGAGCGGTGCGCGGGATCGCAGTTCGACCCGGACGTGGTCGAGGCGTTCCTCGAGACGGTCGAGCCGCGGCCGCTCGCGACGGCGTAGGCGGACCTACAGCGGGATGTTGCCGTGCTTGCGCGGCGGCCTGCGCTCGCGCTTCGTGATCGCCGTCTGCAGCGCGTCGATCAGCACGGGCCGCGTGCGCCTCGGCTCGATGACGTCGTCGACGTAACCCCGCTCCGCCGCCGTGTACGGATTCGCGAAGCGCTCGCGGTACTCGGCGATCAGCTCCGCGCGCCGCGCCTGCGCATCGTCGGCGTCCGCGAGCTCGTTGCGGAAGATGATGTTGACGGCGCCCTCCGGCCCCATCACGGCCACCTCGGCGGTCGGCCACGCGAAGTTGAAGTCGGCGCGGACGTGCTTCGAGCTCATGACGTCGTACGCGCCGCCGTACGCCTTGCGCGTGATCACCGTCAGCTTCGGGACGGTCGCCTCGCAGTACGCGTAGAGCAGCTTCGCGCCGTGGCGGATGATCCCGCCCCACTCCTGTGCCGTTCCCGGCAGGAAGCCGGGCACGTCGACGAACGTGACGAGCGGGATGTTGAACGCGTCGCACGTGCGCACGAAGCGCGCCGCCTTCTCCGACGACGCGATGTCGAGCACGCCGGCGAGCGCCTTCGGCTGGTTGCCGACGACACCGACGCTGTACCCGCCGAGCCGCGCAAACCCACAGACGATGTTCTCGGCGTAGAGCGGCTGCAGCTCGAGGAACTCGCCGTCGTCGACGACGGCCGTCACGACGTCCTTGATGTCGTACGGCTTCGTCGCCTCGTCCGGGATCAGCTCGTCGAGCTCGGGCGCCTCGCGATCCGGTGGGTCGGACGGCGGGTCGTACGGGGTCGGGTGGGCATTCGACTGCGGCAGGAAGCTGAGCAGGTAGCGGGCATCCTCGAGCGCCGCCTCCTCGTCGGCGGACGTGAGATGGGCGACTCCCGACTTGCTCGCGTGAGCCGTCGCGCCGCCGAGCTCCTCGAAGCTCACCTCCTCGCCCGTCACCGTCTTCACGACGTCGGGGCCCGTGATGAACATGTACGACGACCCCTCGACCATCAGCACGAAGTCGGTCATCGCCGGCGAGTAGACCGCCCCACCCGCGCAGGGGCCCACGATCAGCGAGATCTGCGGGATCACGCCCGACACCTGCACGTTGCGCCAGAAGATCTCGGCGTAGCCCGCCAGCGACACGACGCCTTCCTGGATCCGCGCGCCGCCGGAGTCGTTGATGCCGATCACGGGGCAGCCGTACTTGGCGGCGAGATCCATCACCTTGCAGATCTTCTCGGCGAACACCTCCGACAGCGAGCCGCCGAAGACGGTGAAGTCCTGGCTGAAGACGAACACGCGGCGGCCGAAGATCGTCCCGTAGCCCGTCACGACGGCATCGCCGTACGGCCGTCGCTCGAGCATCCCGAAGTTCGACTCGCGATGGCGGACGTACCGGTCGAGCTCGACGAACGAGCCCGCGTCGCAGAGGCGCTCGGCGCGCTCGCGCGCGAGCAGCTTGCCCTGGTCGCGCTGCCGTGCGACCGAATGCTCCGACCCGGCGTGGCGCGCCTCTTCGCGCAGCTCCGACAGCCAGTCGAGCTTCTCGCGCGTGGTCGAGTGCACGCCCGGGTTCTCCGCCTTTGCCATGTGGGCGGAGCCTAAAGGGGCGGACGGCACCCCGGGTAGCATCGCGGCATGTCCGTGAAAGAGCTGCGTCTCGCGCTCACCGTCGCCGACTACGACGAGGCGCTCAGGTTCTACCGCGACGCGCTGGGGCTTCCGCTGCTCGAGGTGTGGACCGAGCCCGGCGGCCGCGTCGCGCTGCTCGAGGCCGGCAAGGCGACGCTCGAGCTCCTCGACGCGGCGCACGCCGCCGCGGTCGACGAGATCGAGGTCGGCCGGCGGGTCGCAGGGCCGGTGCGGCTCGCCCTCGAAGTCGACGACTCGCCGTCCGTCGCCGAGGCGCTCGAGGCAGCCGGTGCAGAGCGCGTCGGCGGGCCGATCGACACGCCCTGGCGCCACCGCAACGTCCGGCTGCAGGCACCCGACGGGATGCAGCTCACCCTCTTCTCCGTGCTCGACGACGAATGACGCTCGACCGCGCGACTGTCTGGCCGTACGACGCCGAGGGTCGCGTGGGCGACTTCTTCTACCAGCGCTACGCGCATCCGACGGGCGCCGCCGCCGAAGCACAGCTCGGCGCGCTCGACGGCGGCGAGGCGCTGCTCTTCGGCTCGGGAACGGCCGCGGTGACGGCTTGCGTGTTCGCGTTGACGAAGCCCGGCTCGACGATCGCGCTCGCGCGGGGTGCCTACTTCGGCACCGGCGTCGCCTTCTCGGAGTTCTCCGCCTGGGGGCTCGAGGTCGTCGAGTTCGACCAGACTGGATCGCCGCCCGAGGGCGCCGACGTCGTCTGGCTCGAGTCGCCCTCGAACCCGCTGCTCACGGTGCCCGACTGGGAGGCCGTGCGCCGCCACCCCGGGCTCGTCGTCTGCGACGCGACCGCATCCACGCCGGTCTTCCTGCGCGCACTCGACGAGGGGGCGAAGGTCGCCCTCTACTCGGCCACGAAGTTCCTGACCGGCCACCACGACGCCATGCTCGGCGCGATCGTGACCCGCGACCAGCAGCTCCATGCGCGGCTGCGCGAGGTCCGCAGCCACCTCGGCCTGAGCGCGTCGCCTGACGCAGCGCTGTCGCTGGTGAAAGGGTTGAAGAGCCTCGAGCTGCGTATGCAGAGGAGCACCGAGACGGCCCGTATGCTGGCGGCGCGCCTCGGCGAGCATCCGGCGGTTCAGGTCGTCCGTTACCCCGGCTTCGGCGGCCTGATCTCGTTCGACGTCGCCGGCGACCCGGTGCCGGTCGAGACGGCCACCCGCCTGATCGCGAACCAGACGAGCCTCGGCGGGGTCACCTCGTCGATGGAGAGCCGCTACCGCTGGGAGGGCGACCGCATCCCGGTCGGCCTGCTGCGGCTCTCGGTCGGGCTCGAGGACGCCGACGCGCTCTGGGTCGACCTCGAACAGGCCCTCGCGAACGCCAGCCGCTGAGAGCCGGAGGAGGGACTCGAACCCTCGCACTCCGGTTTACAAAACCGGCGCTCTACCAACTGAGCTACTCCGGCGGGATGACGTCCATTCTAGGATCCCATCCCGTTGTCAGTTCTGTAGACGAGTCGTCCAACGCGTCGGGAGCCTATGAGATCGCGCGCGCCGAGCTGTACTGAGCTACGCGAGAACCTGGCGGCCCTGCTGGTGGGTGATGATCTTCCGCTTCACCCGCTGGAGCGCGTTGTCGATCGTCTTCGTGTCGCACCCGAGCTCGACAGCCATCTCGTCGTACGACGACCCCTCCAGGTAGAGGCGCAGCGCATCCGCCTCGAGCGGCGACAGCGTCGTCGACAGGCAGCCGACGAGCGACTGGAGCTCCTCCGTCGAGATCACCTTGACTGCCGGCTCGTGGACGTGCGAGGCGGGCAGGGCGTCGCCGAGCGCGCACTCGCCGTCCGACTCCTGGCCGGCCGGAGTGTGGCTGAACGAGACGTAGGTGTTGAGCGGCGCGTGCTTCAGGCGGGTGGCCGTCTTGATCGCCGTGATGATCTGGCGTGTCACGCACAGCTCGGCAAAGGACCGGAACGAGGTCTCCTTGTCGGGGCGGAAGTCCCGAACGGCCTTGTAGAGGCCGACCAGGCCTTCCTGGATCAGGTCGTCCGAATCGCCGCCGGCCAGGAAGTACGAGCTCGCCTTCAGGCGCACGAACGACGTGTAGCGCCGGATCAGCTGGTCCATCGCGGCGGAGCTGCCGTTCGCGGCCTTCAGCACGAGCTGGAGATCCTCAAGCTCTCGTTGAGCTTTGTGGGGCGATTTCTGTGCGGTCGCGGTGCGGACGGACATGGCGGCGTACCCCCGATTTGGAAGGCTTTATGGGCTTTGACTCCCGTCCTGCACCAACGAAGTCTCACCCTGAGGTTGAGGTGAATCTAGCAGGGACCCGCAAGGAGCACAAGCCCTATTTGCGAGGGTCCCGGCTTACTCGCCTCGGCGGAGCCGTTCAAGGCGCGACCGCGTCTCCTCGTCGAGCTTGCCCGCGAGCCCTCTCGGAGGCGCCTCGGGCAAGGCCGGAGGCGGCAGGTCGCGGAAGAACGTCCGGGAAGAGAGCTTCTGCACCTCGATCCCCGCCGCGGCCGCCACCGTCGTGTCGCTCGTCACCAGGATCACCCGCTCCCGATCCCGGTGCTCGGCCGCGAGGCGCTCGAGCAGCGTGTCCGCGTGGGCGGCGAAGCGGATCTCGAGCGGCCCGTGCCGCACGTCGGCGCCGACGCCGTCGAAGACGAGCACGCCTCTCGCTCCACGCTCGGCGACGAACGACGCGAGCGCGTCGCCGAGCTCGCGAGCGTCCGCGTACGGGCCGGCGTGCAGGAGGTTGTAGCCGTCGAAGAGATACAGCGTCGCGTCAGCCACGCTGCCGCTTCGCCTCGTAGAGCAGGAGCGCGGCGGCGACGCTGACGTTGAGCGAGGCGACCGCGCCGGCGAGCGGCGCCGCGACGAGTGCGTCGCACGTGCGCCGGACGAGCGGGCGCAGCCCCTTGCCCTCCGCCCCGAAGACGAGCGCGAGCCCGCCGGAGAGATCGGTCTCCCACATCGACGGCACGCCCTCCTCCCCGGCCGCACCGTAGACCCACAGGTCGGGGCCTTTGACCTCCTCGAGGTAGCGCGCGAGGTTCGGCACCACCGCCACCGGCAGGTGCTCGACCGCGCCCGCCGACGCGCGCGCCACCGCGGGCGTGACGACGGCCGAGCCGTGAGCCGGAACGACGACGCCCGTCGCGCCGGCGCCGTCGGCGCTCCGGCAGACCGCCCCGAGGTTGCGCGGGTCGGTCACACGGTCGAGGACCGCAAGCAGCGGGCGCTCGCTCCGGGCGAGCTCGTAGCCGTCCGCGTACCGATACGGCTCGGCCAGGGCGAGCACGCCCTGGTGGTCGCGCGTCCCGGCGCGCTCGGTGAGCTCGCGGTCGAGCTTCTGCTTCGCACCGGCCTCGGCGAGCCACGGCTCGGCGCTGAGCGCCCGCTCGGTCGCCCACAGCTCGAGCACCTCCCGGCGGCCGCGAAGCGCCTCCCGCACCGATCGCCGCCCGTAGACGAGATCGGGAGTCACTGACGGCGCACGAGCGTGAAGCCGCCGTCGGGCTCGTCCCGCATCTCCCAGCCCGCCTCGGCGAGCTCGTCCCGCAGCCGGTCGGCGGCGTCGAAATCGCGCTCGGCGCGCGCCCGCTGGCGCTTGTCGGCAAGCGCGGAGACCTCGGCCGGGGCCGCATCGCGCTCGGCGAGCGAGCCCAGGCCGAAGAGCGCAAGCCCCCGCCGCAGCAGGTCGAGGCGGCGCGCGGACGCCCAGCCGTGCAGCACCGCGAGGGCGCGCGGCGTGTCGAAGTCGTCCTCGAGCGCGTCACGGAGCTCCGACCAGTCCTTCTCCGGGCCGTCGGCGGCGGGCTGTGTGAAGGCGTTCCTGAGCGTCTCGGTGCGGGCCGCCGCCTGCGCCATCGTCTCCTCGGAGAAATCGATCGGCTTGCGCCAGTGGCCCGTGAGGAAGAACACGAGCAGCGACTCCCTGCCCCATTCGTCGATCGCCTCACGCAGCGTCGTCACGTTGCCGAGCGACTTCGACATCTTCTCGCCGGTGAACCGGAGCATGCCGTTGTGAGCCCAGATCGACGCGAACGGGTGCCCGAGGGAGCGCGACTGCGCGACCTCGTTCTCGTGGTGCGGGAAGACGAGGTCGAGCCCGCCGCCGTGGATCTCGAACGCCGGCCCGAGCAGCTCCTCGGCCATCGCCGAGCACTCGATGTGCCATCCGGGGCGACCGCGCCCCCACGGCGACTCCCACCAGGTGTCCTCCGTCTCCGGCTTGTTCGCCTTCCAGAGCGCGAAGTCGCGGCCGTCCTCCTTGAGCGGGTTCGGCTCCTGTTCCTCGACCTGGTCGGGGCGCTGCCCCGAGAGCCGGCCGTACTCCGGGAAGCTCGTCACGCGGAAGTAGACGTCGCCGTCGACCGGGTACGCGTGACCGGCTGTGATCAGCGCCTCGATGAACTGCACGATCTGCGGCACCGACTCGGTCGCCCTGGGCAGGTGGTCGGGCTGCCCGACGCCGAGGTCGCCCGTGTCCTGCAGGTACCAGTCTGTCGCCTTCGCCGCGAGCTCGGCGCTCGCCCCGGGCGCGGCGTCGTAGATCTTGTCGTTGATGTCCGTGATGTTGTGGACGAGCGTCGCGTCGTAGCCGGTCTCGCGCAGCCAGGAACGCAGCCACATCCCGACGAGGAACGGCCGGGCGTTTCCGACGTGCGCCCGCGCGTAGACGGTCGGGCCGCAGAAGTACATCCGGATCGGCCCGGGCGCCGGCGGCAGCTCGACCAGCGAGCGCGAAAACGTGTCGTAGAGGCGCATCGACCTAGGTTAGTTGCGCGCGGCGGATCGCCTCGTCGCGCGGCAGCGCGTGGAGCACCGCCCAGAGCTCGGGGCCGCGGTCGCGCCCCGTCAGGGCGACGCGCAGGGCACGGAGATCGCCGCCGACCGCCTTCAGCTCGCGCAGCACTCCCTTCGCGCCATCCTTGTCGAGCACGTCCGGAAGCGGCGAGCGAAGCTCGACGAACCGTTCCAGCGTCTCAGGGCTGTCTGCTGGCGACAGGCTGTTCCTTGGTCGCTCGAGCACGCTGTCGGCAAGCGCCCGCGCCTCCGCGAGGTCGTGGGCGCCGCGAAGGAGCGGCGCTGCCTCGAGCGGGACGCCGGCTCGCGCGGCGAGCTCGTCGTCGCCGAGCGAGCTGAGCACCTCCGTCGAGAGCGAGCGGATGCGCTCGACGTCGAGGTGGACGTCGTGACGAGGCAGGCCGAGCTCGTCGAGGTAGGCGCGCACCGCCTCGGCCGGATACCCGCTGTCCCGGAGGGACGCGACCGTCGCGCCGGCCGCGCGCTTCGCCAGCTTGCGGCCGTCTTCGCCGACGACGAGGCCGTGATGGATCACCTCGGGCGGCTCGAAGCCGAGCGCTCGGTGCAGCGACGCATGCAGCGCCTCGTTCGCGCGGTGATCAGCGCCGCGGATCACGTGTGTGATGCCGTAGTCGTGGTCGTCGACGACGCTTGCGAGGTGGAAGGTCGGCGAGCCGTCGTCGCGCCACAGCATCACGCCGTCGAGGCGCTGGTCGATCCCGGCGGAGCGCGCCGCCTGGAGGTGCCGCTCGGCGCGTTCGCTCTGGCGCACCGGCCCCTCGTCCCAGGCGATTCCGAGCCACTCGAGGTCGGAGAGGATCGCCGACTCCCCGCCCGCCACGTTGCGCGTCGGGTCGGTGTCGTCGATCCGCAGCAGCAGCCAGTCGCCCAAGGTGCGGTTGGCGACCGCGCTCAGCGCGTTCCCCACGTGGAGCGTCCCGGTCGGGCTTGGGGCAAACCGGACGCGCTTCACAAAGCCACACTAAATGCCGATGACCGAGGGTGATGGGCCGTTCCGTGATCTCACTCTGCGCCGTCTTCGGCACGATCGCCGGCGGCTTCGTGCCCGCGCTCTGGGGCGACTCGGGGATGTCGCTCGCGGGCGTCCTGTTCGCGGGGCTCGGCGGCGTCGCCGGGCTCTGGGTCGGCGTTCGCCTCTCCGAGTAGACGCGTCGCCGAGACCCGTCGGCATCTGCGACCGGCAGACTCCTGCCAGTGGCGAGCATCTCGTACGCCGGCTTCGCCGGTCAGATCCGTTCTGCGGCCGCGTACCTGCGTGCGCACCGCAGCCTGTCGATCGCGCTGCAGATCGCGATCGTCGTCGCGACCATCGCCTTCTGCGCCTGGGCGGTGCGAAGCGAGTGGGCCAAGGCCGCGCCCCTGCTCAGGCACGCGCACCCGGGCTACGTCGTGCTCGCGTTCGCCGCGGTCGCCGCCTACTACCTCGTCTTCATCCTCGGGTGGATCCGGATGCTGGCCGCCTGGGGCATCGATGTCGGCTACCGGGTCGCGCTGCGCGCCGAGATGGTCTCGATGCTCGCGAAGTACCTGCCGGGCGGGATCTGGACGCCCGCCGCACGAACCGTCGCCCTGCGCCGCTCGGGCGGTGTGACCGACACTCCGACCGTGCTGGCGTCGATCCTCGTGGAAGCCGCGCTGTCGGCGATCTCGGGGGTGATCGTCTTCGTCGTCAGCCTGGCCTGGGTCCGCGGCGTTGACGCACCGCTGCTCCCGCTCGTCGCCTTCGCGATCCTCTGCGCGCTCCTCCTGCACCCGCGGATCTTCCGGCGGCTGGGAAACTATTTGCTGAAGCCGTTCGGCGCCGGCGCCGTCGATCCGCTGCCGTTTCCCCTCATGCTCGGGCTGCTGTTGTTCTACTGCGGCACGTGGCTGGTCGGCGGGCTCGCGGTGTACTTCCTGCTCCGTTCGCTCGGCTCCGATCCGGGACTCGAGACGATCCCCTACCTGGGCGGCGTGTCGGCCGTCGGTGCGATCGTCTCCGTGCTGGCGATCTTCCTTCCTTCGGGGCTCGGAGCGAGAGAGGCGTCGATGTACGGATTGCTGCTCGCCGTGACGACCCCGGGCGCCGCGCTCGGTGTGACGCTGATGAATCGCCTCGCGATCACGCTCGTCGAGCTGCTGCTGTTCGGCGTCGGTGTTCTGAGTTGGCGATCACGCGGACGCGAGAGCCCCGCGCCCGGGTAGCGTGCGCGCGATGAACATCGGCATCTACCTCTACGAGCAGTCCGAGGAGCTCGACTGGGCAGGCCCGTGGGAAGTGCTGTCGGCGTGGGCGCTCCGCTGGCCCGACGACGGCGTGAGCGCGTTCACGATCGCCGACTCGAACGACCCCGTGCTGTGCGCGAAGGGGCTGCGCGTGCTGGCCGATCACACCTGGGAGACGGCGCCGCCGGTCGACGTGATCCTCGTTCCGGGCGGGAACTCGACCGGGCCGAGCGCCGACGAGGCCCTGCACGAGAAGCTGCGCGCGATCGCCGCGCGCGGCGGCCTCCTGACGAGCGTCTGCACCGGCTCGTTCGTGCTCCAGGCGGCGGGCGCGCTCGACGGGAAGCCGGCGACGACGCACTGGGGATCGGTCGAGCGTTTGCGCAGCCTCGGCGTGGACGTGCGCGACGAGCGCTTCGTCGACGCGGGCGAGGTGGTCACCGCGGCGGGCGTCTCGGCGGGGATCGACATGGCGCTGCACCTGGTCGCGCGGCTGCACTCGGTCGAGCGGGCGCGCGAGGTGCGCCGCTACATCCAGTACGACCCCGAACCGCCTGTCTAGAAGGGGTCGATCCCCCAGGCGGTCGTCACCGACTTCCCCGGGTCGAGCCGGAACAGCGACTCGCCGCTCCGGAACGCGTTCGGCGGGCACGTCATCGGCTCGATCGCAAGGCTGCGGCGCGCGACGTCGGGCAAGGGGTCGCCGGTGAACACCATCAGGTACGAGTAGGTCTCGTCGACCCAGAGCGCGACCGAGTCGCCGCTCCGCGGGTCCTCGACCCGCGCTCGCGCGACGCCGTCGGCGTCGCGCTCGAGCTCCGTGAACGCGTTGTCGAGGACGGTCGCACCGATCGCGCGCGGCTCGCGGAAGTCGAGCTCCGTGCCGTCGACGGCCTCGGTGCGCTCGGGCAACCCGCGCGCGTTGGAGATCGCAACCGCCCGGGCGGGGACGTGCAGGACGAGCGGGTCGACGCCGTCGGAGCCGAGCCGCAGGTACGGATGGGCCCCGCAGCCGTAGGGCGCGGCCGCGGCCCCGACGTTCGTTGCCGTCGTGCGAACGCCAAGCCCACGGTCGGAGAGCTCGTAGGCGACGGCGAGGTCGAGCGCGAACGGATAGCCGGGCTGCGGGTTGAGGCGGTGCCGCATCACGATCCGGTGCGCCTCACGCTCGGTCGCCGTCCACGCCGCCCAGCGCACGAGCCCGTGGATCGCGTTGTGCGCGCTGGGCTCGGTCAGCGGGAGCCGGTGCGTCCGTCCGTCGAACTCGTACGTTCCGTCCTCGATGCGGTTCGGCCACGGAAGCAGGAGCTGGCCGCGCCCCGAGGCGCACATCGCGTCGCGTGCGTACCCGTCGAGCAGCTCACGGTCGCCGGCGGCGTACGTCCGCAGGCCCGCGCCGACCTCGACGACGACCAGCCGCTGGTCGCCGGCGACGAGCTCGAACTGCTCGCCGGACGGCGCGAGCGCAGTGCCTGCGCTCAACCGAGGCGCTCGAGCAGATGGTCCCCCACGCGCATCGAGTTCGCCATCGCGGTGAGAGCGGGGTTCACCGCCCCGATGCTCGGGAAGACGCTCGTATCGACGACGTACAGGTTGTCGAGCTCGTGCGCGCGGCAGTCGACGTTCAGTACCGAAGACTCTGGGTCGCTGCCCATCCTCGCGGTGCCCGCCTGGTGCGCGCAGCCTGCGATCGGGATCTCGTTCTTCATGTACGCGAAGCGGTGGATCAGGTGCCCCTCGTTGAGATCGAGCGGCCCGAGCATCGAGCGCAGCTTGTCGTACAGCCGCTTCTTCGCCTCGGCGTTCGTCTCGGTGTAGCTCACCGTGACCTTGTCGCCGTCGACGGTGACGCGATTGTCGGGCCGCGGCAGGTCCTCCGTCGAGAGCCAGAAGTCGATTGCGTGCTTCGCGACGCGCTCGAGCGACCACTCGGGCGCGAGCTTCGTCTCGCCCGGCTTCTCGCCGCGAAACATCGGCGACTGCGACTTTCCGACCATCTGGATGTTCCCCATCGGGAACTCGAAGTCGTCGCTCCCGAAGTAGAAGTCGTTCAGACCGAGCGTCTTCTGGTACACGGTCGGGTTCTCCTCGCGTGAAAGCGCGAGCACGGCGACGCTGTCGTGGAACATGAAGTTGCGGCCGACCTGGTCGGAGCCGTTGGCGAGCCCGTTCGGATGCTTGTCGTTCGCCGACGAGAGCAGGAGCCTGGCGGTGTTCGCCGCGCCGCACGCCACGACCACCACGTCGGCGCTGTAGGTCTCCGTGCCACCCTCGCGCTCGACGACGACGCCCGTCACCGCCGTTCCCGCCTCGTTGGTCTCGAGCTTCACGACCTTGGAGCCCGTCAACAGGGAGACGTTCGAGTGCTCGAGCGCGGGCCGCACCGAGATCACCTCGGCGTCCGACTTGGCGTGCACCACGCACGGAAAGCCGTCGCAGTTCGCGCAGCGCACGCAGGCGCTGTACGGCATGTTGCTCTCGTCGAGCAGGATCCCGCACGGCGCGTGGAACGGATGGTGACCGGCCTTTTCGAGGGCGTCCGCGAGCTGCTGGATCCGCGGCTCGTGCGAGACGGGGGGATGTGGGTACGGCGCACTCGCGGGCGGCTCGGTCGGATCCTCGCCGCGCGCTCCGTGCACCTGGTAGAGCTGCTCGGCCTGCGTGTAGTACGGCTCGAGCTCGTCGTAGCCGATCGGCCACGCGGGCGAGACGCCGTCGTGGTGCTGCAGCTCGCCGAAGTCCTCCTTCCGCAGGCGATAGAGCGCGGCGCCGTAGAGCTTGGTCGCACCGCCGACGAAATAGTGCACCTGCGGCTGGAACGGCTTGCCGCTGGAGTCGTACCACGTGTCCGACGAGACATATCGGTTCTCGACGAACACGTCCTGCGCGAGCCAGTTCTGCGGCTCGCGCGGCAGCCAGTCGCCGCGCTCGAGCAGCAGGATTCGCTTGCCGGACGGGGCGAGGTGCCGGGCCAGCGTTCCGCCGCCCGCACCCGTCCCGACGATGATCACGTCGTAGGCATCCATGTCAATAGTGCTCCAACATCTCGGGGAGGATGATCCGGGCGGCGGCATCCATCAGCGCTAGGTGCGAGAACGCCTGCGGGAAGTTGCCGAGGAAGCGGCCGGTGTCCGCGTCGAACTCTTCCGCGTAGAGCCCGAGCGGCGAGGCGATCCGGAGCAGCTTCTCCATCAGGTCGCGCGCCCGCTGCAGCTCGCCGACGATCGCCAGCGCGGAGACGAGCCAGAACGAGCAGATCAGGAACGTGCCCTCCTTGCCGGACAGCCCGTCGTCGGTCTCGTTCGTGTGGTAGCGGAGGACGAACCCGTTCTCCGTCAGGTTCTCGGCGATCGAGTTCACGGTCGCCCGCAGCCGGTCGTCGCTTCCGGGCAGGAAGTCGAAGATCGCCGCAAGCAGCACGGACGCGTCGAGCGCGTCGGTGTCGTAGTGCTGTTTGAGCACGCCGTCCGCGGTTACGCCGTGCTCGAGGATGTCGGCGCGGATCTCGTCCGCCGTGGCTCGCCATTCCTCCGCGCGCGCCGGTTCGCCGGCGATCTCTGCGAGCTGCGCCGCACGGTCGAGCGCGACCCAGCACATCAGCTTCGAGGAAACGTAGTGCTGCGGCGCCCCGCGCGCCTCCCAGATGCCCTGGTCGGGTTCCTGCCACACCTTCGTCGCGCACTCCGCCTGCGACTGAACGATCGGCCACAGGCGCCGGGGCAGCCGGGAGCTCCTGCGTGTGTGGAGGAGGATCGAGTCGAGGACGGCCCCGAAGACGTCGTTCTGGCGCTGGTTGTACGCGCCGTTCCCGATCCGTACGGGCCGCGCGCCGGCGTAGCCGGAGAGGTCGTCGCGCGTCGTCTCGGTCAGGTCGCGACGACCATCGATGCCGTACATGATCTGGAGCGATCCGTCCTCGGTCGGCTCGACGTCGGCGACGAACTGCATGAACTCGTCCGCCTCCCAGTCGAGGTTGAGGTAATGGAGCGCCTGGAGCGTGAAGGTGGTGTCGCGCATCCAGGTGTAGCGGTAGTCCCAGTTGCGTTCGCCGCCCGGCGTCTCCGGCAGCGAGGTCGTCAGGGCGGCGACGGTGGCGCCCGTCGGCATGTACGTCAGCCCCTTGATCGCGAGCGCCGAGCGCTGAACCGGGTCTCGCCAGCGATGGTCCGGGATACGGGCTCGGCTCAGCCAGGATCGCCAGAAGCGCACGGTCGTGTCGAGCCGAGCAGTTGCCTGATCGACGTCTTCCGGAGCAATGAGGTGCTCCGCCCAGGAGAGCACACAGAACGCGCGGTCGCCGGGCGTGAGGACATGGCGAGCGCGCACTCTGTCGCCCTCGATGCCGAGAGCCAGGTCGGTCCGCAGCCGCACCGTCTGGCCGGCGCCGCTCGCGTCGGCCGTGCCGTCGTCGCCCAGCCTCCACTCGGCCGGCACGCGTCCGTAGTCGAACACCGGCTCGCAGATCAGCTCCACCTCGACGCTGCCTTCGAGGCATTCGACGATGCGCACGAGCATGTGGTCACCGTCGTCGTCCGCAGGCGGGCGGGTGTGCGGCGTGATCTCGTCGGCGTGATCGCGCGGTCCCATCGTCAAGGCGTCGCGCACGACGATCCAGCCGGCGGGAGTCTTCCACGTCGTCTCGAGGACGTTCGTGCCCGGCACGTAGACGCGAGAGGTCGGATGCGTGATCCCGTATGGACCGAGGCGGAACGAACCGGCCTGCCGGTCGAGCAGGCTGCCGAACATACTCGGCGAGTCGAACGCGGGCGCGCAGAGCCAGTCGACCGCGCCGTCGGGGGCGATCAGCGCTCCGGTGTGGCAGTTGGAGAGGAACGCGTACTCGGCGATCGGCGGGAACGGCGAAGGGGCCGCCGCGCTCTGGACGCCGGTCTGCGTGTCGGCGGTGGCGGTCATTGCGCCAACCACGGCTCGTGCCACTTGCCGAAGCCCTCGACGAGCTGGTCGGCAGCCTCGGGGCCCCACGACCCGGGTTTGTAGGAGTGCACCTTCGGGGGCGCGTCGAGCAGCGGCTGCATGACGCGCCACGTCTCCTCGACCGCGTCCTGCCGGGTGAAGCGCGTGCTGTCGCCCACCATCGCCGCGTGCAGCAGCACCTCGTACGGGGTCGGCCCCTCGCCCCCCTCCTGCGAGAACTCGACGTCGAACTCGATCGGCGCCGAGCCCGACTTGTCGGCGCGGTGGGCGTCGACGACGAGCCTGATCCCGGTGGTCGGATCGAGCTTCACGACGACCTGGTTCGGCTCGGGCCGGTTGGCGAGCGCAGCGAAGCCGAGCCGCGGCGGGTGCTTGAAGATGAGGCGCAGCTCGGTCTGCGTTGCCTTGAGGCGCTTGCCCGTGCGGATGAAGAACGGCACGCCGGCCCACCGCCAGTTCTCGATCTCGAGACGGATAGCGGCGTACGTCTCGGTCGTCGAGTCGGGCGCGACACCGTCGATCTTCAGGTAGCCGTCGTACTGCCCGCGCACGTAGTGGGCAGGGTCGGCCTCGACGACCGAGCGGAACAGCGCGAGCTGGGAATCCTTGATCGTCGCCGGGTCGCCGCGCGACGGTGCTTCCATCGCGCAGGCGGACACGACCTGCATCAGGTGGTTGACGACGACGTCGCGGAGCGCGCCGACCGGGTCGTAGAAGTGGCCGCGGTCCTCGACGCCGAAGTCCTCGGCCATCGTGATCTGAACCGATGCAAGGTAGTTCCGGCTCCACACCGGCTCGAGCATCGCGTTCGCGAAGCGGAGATGGACGATCTCCTCGAGCCCCATCTTCCCGAGGTAGTGGTCGATCCGGTAGAGCTGCGATTCGTCGATGTACTGGTGCAGCTCCGCGGCCAGCGCGATCGCCGACTCGCGGTCGTGGCCGAACGGCTTCTCGACGACGATGCGCGCCGTCTTCGTGAGCCCCGCGTCTCTCAGCCCTTTCACCGTCCGGCCGAACAGGAACGGCGGGATCTCGAGGTAGAAGACGGGCTGCTCGGCGTCCTTGATCGCGGCCCCGACGCGCTCGTAGGTCGCAGCGTCGCCGAAGTCGCCCGAGACGTAGGACAGCCGGGCCGCGAAGCGGTCGAAAACGTCGTCGTCGAGCTGCTCGCCCGTGTTGACGATCGACTCGCGCGCGCGGTCGATCAGCTGGTCGACCGACCAGTCGTCGACCGCGACGCCGACGATCGGGCAGTCGAGCAGCTTGCGCTGCTCGAGCTTGTACAACGAATGAAACGTCATGACCTTCGCGAGGTCGCCGGTGATGCCGAACACGACGAACACGTCTGCCGGTTTCGTGCCGGCGGCGGCCGTCGCGGCACGCGGCTCGGCTACGGCAGTTGGTGCGGCTGTCATACGGCGCTCCTCTCGAGCTCGTCGGGTTTGACGCTGATCCGGGCGGCGCGCTCGTGCGTGAACCCGGCCCAGGTCCAGTCGATCACGGCCTTCGCGCGGTCCTCGCCGCCGAGGATGGCGACACGCGGCCGCTCGCCCCGCCCCTCTCCGGCATTCGGCGCCATCGTCGCCGACCACGCTAGCCCTCCCCGGCGGGCGACTCATCACCCAATGAGGGTGAAGCTCCGAGCCTCCAGACGGGGCCGTCACGGTTTTGTGACCCTCGCCTGGCGACTGGACGTGGCCCGAAGCGGCACCCCGGCGATCGCGCTGTTGAACGGGTTCGTGCGGGTGTGGACGATCTGCGCGGGAGTTGTCACCCTCACCTGGCGACGGGACACGTCCCAAAGGGCGGCCCGGCCGAGGGCTGCCGTACGCTCCGGCCAAATGGACGACCTGCTTGTCGCCTGGTTTCGGGAGAACGGCCGTGCGCTGCCGTGGCGGGAGACGAGTGACCCCTACGCGATCCTCGTCAGCGAGGTGATGCTGCAGCAGACGCAGGTCGAGCGGGTGATCCCGCGCTGGCGAAGCTGGCTCGCGCGGTGGCCGACGGTCGAGGCCCTTGCTGCGGCTTCGACGGGCGAGGCGATCGTCGAATGGCAGGGGCTCGGCTACAACCGGCGTGCGGTGAGCCTGCACCGCGCCGCGGCGCACGTCGCCGCGCACGGGTGGCCGGACGACCTGACCGAGCTGCCGGGCGTCGGGCCCTACACCGCGGCGGCGGTCGGCAACTTCGCGTTCGGCCGCGACGTGCTGCCCATCGACACCAACGTGCGTCGTGTGCAGGAGCGAACCGGGTTCGAGTTCGCCGCGACGTCCGCACAGGCGCTCTTCGACCTCGGCGCAACCGTGTGCCTCGCCCGCGTTCCGCGCTGCTGGATCTGCCCGCTCGCGGCGCGATGCCCGTCGCTCGGGTCACGCTACGAGCCGCTGCGGAAGCAAAGCGCGTTCGAAGGATCGTTCCGTCAGCGCAGAGCCGTCGCGCTGCGCGCGGTGGCAACCGGCTCGCAGCCGAGCGACGACGATGCACTCGCGTCGCTCGCGCGCGACGGCCTGGTCGTGTTACGCGACGGAGCGGCGTTCCTGCCCGTGTAGCCGGCTCCGCGACTGCGGTTACGACTCGGTGGACGGCGCGAGCCGGTGCAGCATCCAGATGTTCGGCTCCACGTGCACGCCGATGCCGTTGCGCACTCGGAGCGGCGCGAGCATCCCGGGAACAACGTAGTCGCCGTCTTCGGGGAACCGCATTGGTGTCCACTCCTCCCACTCCACCGCCGGCGCCTCGATGCGCATCGAGTCAGGCGCCGGCGCGAGGATCTCGCCGCCCACACGCTCGTGGATCCGCACCCACGGGTCGAAGTGCGAGCCGTCGTCGCGCCGCCAGTCCGCGTAGCGCTCGATCGGGATCAGCGGGTAGCGATCCTTGAGCGTCGGCCGAACCGGCGCGATCAAGTCGCGCAGCCCGTGCGCGCGGCCGGCCTCGCGCATCGCGTCGATCATGCGCACCGCGAGCCCTTCGCTCCGGCGCTCGGGCAGCACCGAGATCGCGAGCGCGGCGAGGCAGTCGTGCGGCCGGCCGCTCTCGAACGAGCGCTCGAACACGTCGTCCCACCCGGGCGGAAGATCGCCGAGCGTGCCGTCCCACGCGAGCGGCAGCGAGTGCAGCTCCGCGACGAGCGCGCCGTCGTCGACCAGCCCAAGCTGGAAGTCCGGATGCTCGGGGACGAGCCGGCGCCAGTAGCGAGTGCCCGTCTGGTTGTGGTGCATGAACGCCGGGAACGTCCGCGCGGAGAGCGTCTCGAAGCGGATCTCGTGGAGATCGGACCGGTCGGCGTACCGGACGAGCTCCATCACGCCCGGGTGAGCAGCGCGACCGCGTGCGCGGCGAGCCCTTCGGCGCGCCCGGTGAAGCCGAGCCGGTCGGTGGTCGTCGCGCGCACGTTCACTTCGCCGCCCCCGACCGCGGCGGACAGGCGCGCGCGCATCTCGTCCCGCCGGCCCGCGATCCGCGGCTCCTCGCCGATCAGCACGCAGTCGGCGTTGACGAGCGTCCACCCGGCCGCCTGCACCTGCCGGTAAGCCTCGGCGAGCAGATCGATCGACGACGCGCCGCGGTGGCGCTCGTCGTCCGACGGGAACAGAGAGCCGATGTCGCCGAGACCGGCGGCGCCGAGCACCGCGTCGACGAGCGCGTGCGCGAGCACGTCGCCGTCGGAGTGCCCGGCGAGCCCGCGCGGATGCTCGAACTCGACGCCGCCGAGCACGAGCGGCACCCCGTCGGCGAGCGCGTGCGCGTCGACGCCGATGCCCACGCGAAAGGTCACCGCAGCGCGGCCGGGAGCTCGTCGAGCGAGGAGATCCGGATCGCCCCGGCCGGCGGCTCGTGGAGATAGCCCCACGGGCCGCGGCGCATGTGGACGGCGACCATGCCCGCCGCCAGGGCCGGCACGACGTCGTTGTCGACCCGGTCGCCCACGTACGCAATCCTCTCAGGCGCGACGCCCGCGAGCTCGGCGACTCGCGTGAAAAAACCCGGCGCAGGCTTCTCGACCTCGAACCGCTCGGACGAGCCGACGAAGTCGACGTGCGGACGGATCAGCTCCTCGTGCTCGATTGCCATGTTCCCCGCCGCGCCGACGACGATGCCGAGCCGGCGCAGCCGGTCCAGGCACGGAACCGCGTCCGGATACCACTGGTCGTTGAAGAACGCGCGCCGCGACGGGCGGATCCCGAGGAGCTCGAGCGCGCGGTGGTGCGATTCGCCGGCGCCGATCGTCGCCCCGACGAGCGCCATCAGCGTGAAGCGCGGAACGCCGCACTCGTCGGCGACGCTCTCCCAGTTGCGCGTCTCGTCGACGAGCGTCTCGCCGACGTCGAACACGACCGCGGCTACAGCCATGCGGCGACCCGCTCGAGGTCGGCAGGCGTCGTCACCTTCAGCAGCCGCTCGTCGCCCTCGACGACGCGCACCCTGCCACCGTTCGCCTCGACGAGCGACGCGCAGTCGGTGGCTTCCCTCCCGACGGCGATCGCGCTTCGAAGCACGGACGCGACGAACGCCTGGGGCGTCTGCACCGACACGAGCTCGCTCCGCTCGAGCGTCTCCGCGACGACGCCGCCCGTCGCCCGCTTCACCGTGTCGGTCACCGCCACGGCCGGGACCGCTCCGTCGAACCCCTCGCCGAGCGCGTCGAGCAGGCGCCGCACCACGTCCTCCGGGAGGAGCGGCCGTGCCGCGTCGTGGACGACGATCACCGCTGCGTCCTCCGGCACCTCCGCCACGCCTGCGAGCACGGACGCGGCCCGCGTCTCACCGCCGATCACGCAGGCAGTCACCTTGGACGCACCGAGCTCCTCCGCGAGCAGGATCGCGGGCTCCTCCCAGCCCTCGGGGGCGACGACGACAACGCCGTCCACCCACTCGCACCCGTCGAGCCGTCGAAGCGGCTCGGCCAGGAGCGGCAAGGCCCCGAGACGCACGAACGCCTTCGGACGGTCGCCTCCGAGCCGTTCCCCCCGCCCGGCGGCGACGAGAACGGCCCAGACGCTCATCGAATGAGGCTGCCTACGCGGCGGCTGCGGTCTTCTTCGCCGGCGCCTTCTTGGCTGCCGTCTTCGGGGCGGTGGTCTTCGCCGCCACCGCGGTGCGCGCTGC
>DATIOD010000028.1:0-65473 GCA_035473635.1 Gaiellaceae bacterium
CTGCCCTAGTCCGAAAGCGACAATCCGGTGCCTGGCACTTCGGTGCCAGGCACCGGATTCTTGGGAACTTCTTGGGCGGCGCTTGGAACGTTCTTGGCCGGACGACGTGTCATGGCACGTGGAGGTGGGCACCTTCCGGAAGGAGCGAACGGTGGAAGAGCAGTGGAGCATCCGGGCGGCGCCGCACGGCGGCCCGATCGCAGCGGCGGCGAGCTATCTCGGCCTCGACGAGCACGAGCTGCGCGTGCGCCTCGCGAACGGGCGCACGCTGGGCAAGGTCGCCCTCGAGCAGGGCCGGTCGATCTGCGGGCTCGAGAACGCCCTCCTCGCCGACCTCAAGTGGCACCTCGACGCGGACATCGCCGCCGGGCGGGTCGCGACCGGCCAGGAGGCGCAGATCCTGCGGATCGCGAAGACGCGGATCGACCAGCTCGTCGAGCGCGAGCGCCGGCCGGCGCCCGCACCCGCGGCGGCCTAGGGCCTACGCCGTCGTCGGCAGGGCGAGCCGGAAGCAGGCGCCCGTCGAGGAGCTCTCGGCGGTCGCCGTCCCGCCGTGCGCCTCGGCCGCCTCGCGGACGATCGCGAGGCCGAGCCCGGCGCCCGGCTTCGAGCGCGCCGTGGCCGCGCGATAGAAGCGGTCGAACACGCGCGGCAGGTCCTCGTCGGCAATGCCCGGCCCGTGGTCGGCCACGATCACCTCGCCGCCGCGTACGGTCACTTCGATCGGCGCGCCTTCCGGGCTGTACTTGACGGCGTTGTCGAGCAGGTTCGAGACCGCGCGCTCGAGCAGCACCGGGTCGGCGTTCACGTGCGTCGGCGACAGGGCGGTGACGAACGTGACCTGCGGCGCGCGTGCCTGCGCCCGCTCGACGGTGGCCGCGACGAGGTCGTCGAGCTGGACGTCCTCGAGCCGCAGCTTGCGCTCCTCGCCCCGCGCCAGCTCGACCAGGTCGGCGACGAGCTTCGTCAGCGCGTCGAGCTCGATCGCGGCCTCGTCGAGCGCGTGCCGCTGCTCGGTCTCGGGCAGCTTCCCTTCGCGAAGCAGATCGACGTTCGTGCGCGCCGCGGTGAGCGGCGTGCGCAGCTCGTGCGAAGCGTCCGCAACGAGCCGTCGCTGCGCTCCGACGGACCGCTCGAGCGCTGCCAGCATCGCGTTGAACTGCGTCGCGAGCCGTCCGAGCTCGTCGTCCGACTTGACGTCGACGCGTTCACTCAGGTTCCCGGTCGAGGCGACGTTCTCCGCGGCCGCCGTCAGACGCCGGACGGGGCGGAGCGCCGCGGTCGCGACGAGGGCGGCGAGGCCCGCCGCAATCGCGATCCCGATCGCGCTGACGAGCAGGATCCAGAACCGGATGCGCTCGAGGGCGTGCAACGTCGGCTCGAGCGGCGCGATCGTCACGATCGCGCCGCCGCCCTGCGTCGGCGCGACCCACTCGCGCCAGCGGATGTCCTGGATCGTCGTGTTGACGAAATAGGCATTCGACTTGCCGCTCGCGACCTTCAGCGCCCGCTGCGTCGCCGGGATCGCGAGCTGGCCGGACCGGGTGCCGTCGGGATGGATCACGAGCGTGTACTGGTTGCCACCGCCGCCGAACGGCCCGTGGCCGTCGCTCGCCGCCTGCGTGTACAGCGTCGCGTCGAGCTGCGAGAACAGCTCGTGCTTGGCGATCACCCAGACGGCGAACGACGCGCCGGCGACCGTCACGGCGATCGCGAGCGCGGTCAGCAGCGCGATGCGCGCGCGGAATGAGAGCCGGCTCACAGCTCTTCCCGGAGCGCGTAGCCGACGCCGCGCACGGTCTGCAGCAGCCGCGGCTCACCGGCCTCCTCGAGCTTGCGGCGCAGGTAGCCGACGTAGACCCAGAGCGCGTTCGAGGTCGCGCCGAAGTCGTATCCCCAGACCCGTTCGTAGATCTGCGAGCGTGTGAGCACCTGCCGCGGATTGCGCAGGAAGAGCTCGAGCAGGTTGAACTCGGTTCGCGTGAGCTGGAGCCGGCGCTCGCCCCGGAACGCCTCTCGGGTCGACGGGTCGAGCCGTACGTCGCCGAAGCTGAGCTCGTCGCCGCCGGCGCCAACGCGGCGCAGCAGGGCGCGCACACGCGCACGGAGCTCCTCCACCGCGAACGGCTTGACCAGGTAGTCGTCTGCGCCGGCGTCGAGGCCCTCGACGCGGTCGGAGACCGCGTCGCGCGCGGTCACTACGAGCACGGGCACGGAGTCGCCGCGGCGGCGCAGCGAGCGGCACACGTCGAGGCCGCCGATCTCCGGCATCAGCAGGTCGAGCACGATCGCGTCGGCCGCCGTCGCCGCGTGCTGGGCCAGGGCCTCCGACCCGTCCGCCGCCTCGTCCACCTCGTAGTCGATGCGAAGGGCGCGCGCGATCGCCGCCCGCACGGCGGGATCGTCGTCGACGACGAGAATGCGGGAGCTCACGACGGAATTGTCACCGCTGGAACTAAGAGTCCGCTTAGGCTGTGCGCGTGGAGCTCATCCGCGTCTCCAGCGAACGTGACCGCGAGGCGCTCCGCCGGATCTATCCCCTCTACCTGCACGACCTCTCGCAGTGGTCCAGCCACTACCGGCTCGACGAGGACGGCCGCTGGCAGCCGAGCTACGTCGAGGACTTCCTTGGCCGCGAGCAGTGCGCGGCGTTCCTGATCAGGGAGGACGGCGCAGCCGCCGGGTTCGCGTGGGTCGGCGGAGGCGACTTCCCGCGCAAGCGCCCCGACCGGGACTGGCGGCTCGCGGAGTTCTTCGTCGCCGCGCCTTTCAGGCGGCGTGGGATCGGCAGGGCCGCGGCGGCCGGGGTGCTCGACTCGTTCTCCGGCAGCTGGCAGCTCGAGGTGATCGACGGCAACGAGCCGGCGCTGCGGTTCTGGCGCGAGGTCCTCGCGGCCCGCGGGACGTACGAGGAGGAGCCGGGCGACGGCGACCTCGTGTTCACGTTCCGGTCAGTAGGCTGAAGGTCGATGGGGACGATCTCGTTCGCGCGCGGGGTGCCCGCGCCGGAGTGCCTGCCGGTCGAGGAGCTCGCCGACTGCGCCCGGACGGTGCTCGAGCGGGACGGGCGCACCGTTCTGTCGTACGGGCCCTCGTCCGGGTACGGGCCGTTGCTCGACTGGCTCGCGGCCCGCCACGACGTCGACCCGAGTCGCATCTTCGTCACGAATGGGTCGCTTCAGGGCTTCGTCTTCCTCGCGCAGCGGCTCGCGCCGGGCCGTCGCGTGATCGTCGAGCAGCCGACCTACGACCGGCCGCTGAAGATCCTGCGCGAGCTCGGCGCGGAGATCGTCCCGGTGGCGTGCGACGAGGAGGGTCTCGACCCCGACGCGCTCGAGCGCGAGCTCGAGAACGGCGACGCGGCGTTCCTCTACGTGATCCCGACCTTTCAGAACCCGAGCGGGCGCACGCTGGGCCTCGAACGACGCCTGCGCGTCGTGGAGCTCGCACGCGAGCACGACCTGCTCGTGCTCGAGGACGACCCGTACGGCCTGGTGCGCTTCGAGGGCGAGCCGCTGCCGTCGCTGCTCGAGCTCTCGGACGGCGAGACCGCCTACAGCTCGTCGTTCTCGAAGACGATCGCGCCGGGTCTGCGTGTCGGCTGGTTCGTGCTGCCCGAGCAGCTCGCCGGTGAGATCGCCGCGCGCGCGACCGGTACCTACATCACGCCGGTGCTGCTCGGACAGGCGACGGCATACGAGTTCGTCGCCCGCGGCCTGTTCGAGCCGAACCTCGAGCGCGTCCGCGGTCTGCTCGGCGCGCGGCGCGACGCGATGCTCGCCGCGCTCGACTTGCGGCTCGGCGAGGCTCGGATCTCGCGCCCCGAGGGCGGCTATTTCGTCTGGCTGACGCTCGACGGGGTCGACAGCGGCGACCTGCTCGAGCGGGCGGAACAGGCGGGCGTGACGTTCGTCAAGGGCACCGACTTCGGCGGCGACGCGTCGTCGCTTCGCCTCGCGTACAGCTTCGTGTCGACCGACGAGATCGCCGAGGGCGTCGACCGGCTCGCGTCAGTTCTTGCGCTGACGACGACGGCGTAGCTGCAGCACCAGCACGCTGAGAGCGGCCCCGATCGCGAGCGAGAGCAGGATCACCCAGATCACGGAGACGTTCGTCGACGTGAAGACGAAGTCGACCTTCGTCGAGTGGGTGTTGAGAACGATGAACGCGATCGCGTAGAGCGCGACGAGTGCGGCGACGATCTGTCGGACGATCGCGAGCGACTCGCGCGTGCGTCCCTTCTTGCGCGGTTGCGCGGGCGGCGGCTCGAGGCTCGGTGGCGCGCCGGACATCGTCCGGCTGACTCTAGAGGGAGCCTCTAGGCGGAGACGGCGGCCGCGACCGGCTGGAGTCTGGGCTGGAAGGACGGGCGGAGCGTGAGGGTCGCCGCGCGGAATGTCGGGCAGACGCGGTCCGGGCTGAGCGCGCACAGGCCGTTCCGGCGGAAGTAGCAGTCGTTGCAGGTCGGAGCATCCTTGGCGGGGGTCACGTGGCGATCCTCGTTTTGGCGGGGGGACGGGGGCGGTGCGAGGAAGCGGGGCCTGCCTACCTCGGAGGCGGCATCCTACGCCGACCTCCAAACCCCGGAAAGGGCTTGTCCAAAAGGAAAACGTGCACTTTCCGGCGAGTTCGGGCAGGGCCCGAAACGGGCGGTCAGGAGGCCGTGGCGGGCAGTGTCGCCAGCGCGCGCAACGCCTGTGGAAAGTTCTTCACAGCGACGATCCGGAGTCCGTCGGCAGCCTTCCTGGCGTCGCGCGCGTTCTCCCCAGCCGGCACGAGGAAAACGTCGGCTCCCGCCTCGCGCGCGCCGATCGTCTTCTGCTTGATGCCCCCGATCGGGCCGACCGAGCCGTCGGGGAAGATCTCGCCGGTCGCGGCGACCCGGTGGCCGTGGAGGACGCCCTTCTTCAGTTCCGAGAGGACACCGAGCGCGAAGGCGAGGCCGGCCGAAGGGCCGCCGACGTTGCCCGCGTCGATCCGAACCGGGATGGGCAGGTGCACGTCGATCGCCGGCTCGAGCATCACCCCGACGACCCCGCGACGCGGCGGGGTGGGCGACGCCACCGTCTGCAGCGGGACGACGAGCGTCTGCGGCCCGCGGCGCACCGTGAAGCGCACCGTGTCTCCGATGCTGCGCCCGGCCATCTCGTTGAAGACGTCACGCGGACCGGTCACGCGGGAGCCGTCGATGTTCGTGATCACGTCGTCGGGCTGGAGCTTCCCCGCAGCCGGCATGCCCGGCTCGACGGCGTCGATCAAGGCACCGGTCGAGCGAAGCGTGACCTTCTTCCCGGCGGCCTTCAGCGCGACCGCGGCGGCAATCTCCTGCGAGCGGTGCATGTCCTGGAGATCGATGCGCTGGCGCGCGCGGTCGTTCACGCCCGGCGGCTCGACTGCCGAAGCCGGGTACAGGTCGGCGCCGTGGTGGAGCCCGCCGAAGATCCGCTCGAGCAGCGTCGCCTTGCGCACGATCACGTCGACGAAGTAGACGCTGCCGCTCGCCGGAGCCTTGCCGCCCGGGACGTCGACCAGCGGTGCGACGGCGTGGGCGCGGTCGGGCAGGAAGATGTACTGCTGCGAGGGCAGGAGCGCGAGCGCCAGCACGACCGCCAGCAACACGAGGCCGACTGTCAGCAGACGGCCTGGAGTGACCTTCGGCCGCCTCACAGCAGCGAGCGGGACGCTCCGCCGTCGACCGTGATCGTGGTGCCTGTCACGTAGCCGGCGCGGTCGGACGCCAGGAAGCACACGACGTCGCCGAACTCGCGCGGCGTTCCGAGGCGCCGGAGCGGGATCTTCTCGAGGTCGCCGCGCGGCGGCCCGTTCGGCCCGTACAGCTCGGTCATGCGCGGCGTGTCGATGCGGCCCGGCGCGACGCAGTTCACGGTGATGCCCTTGCCGCCGAGCTCGCGCGACAGCGACTTCGCCCAGCCGGTCACGCCGGGGCGGAAGGTGTTCGAGAGCACGAGGTTGTCGGAGGGCTCCTTGACCGCGCCCGAGGTGATGCAGATCACGCGCCCAGCTTCGCTGCGCTCGAGGTGCGGCAGGCTCAGGCGGAGGAGCCTGACCGTCGGGAGCAGCAGCAGCTCGAACGCCGCCTCGAGATCGTCGTCGCCGATCTGGCTCGGCTGCCCTGCCGGCGGCCCGCCCGAGTTGCAGACGAGCACGTCCACGCCGCCGAATGCCTGGACGGTGCGCTCGACGAGGCGCTCGAGGTCGGCGGCATTGGTCACGTCTCCCCGTACGGCGAGCGCGCCCAGGCGGTTCGCGTGCAGCTCGAGCTCCTCGCGCCGCCGCGCGAACATCGCGACGTTCGCGCCCTCGTCCACCAGGGCCTCGGAGACGGCGAGGCCGAGCCCGGACGAGGCTCCGCAGACGATTGCCGTCTTTCCACGCAGGCCGAGATCCATTCGAGCGGGCAAGGTACCGCGCGGAGTTCTTGCACGGCGCCTGCCGGCGCGAGCCTACGTCGTCAGAACGCCGACGACCTCGCGGACCGCGTCGGCCGACTTCCGCAGCGCCGCCTGCTCGTTCTCGTCGAGTGAGAGCTGCAGGATCTCCTCGACCCCCGCCCGGCCGAGCTTCACGGGCACGCCCATGTAGAGGCCGTCGATGCCGTACTCGCCCTCGAGCAGCGCCGTGCACGGCAGGACGCGCTTCTCGTCGAGCAGCACCGCGTCGACCATCTGGGCGCAGGCCGCGCCCGGCGCGTACCACGCCGAGGTGCCGAGCAGCTTCACGACCTCGCCGCCGCCGCCGGCGGTGCGCTCGACCATTGCCCGGATCCGGTCCTCGCCGACCAGCCGGCGCAGCGGGACGCCGCCGACCGTCGTCGCCGACACCACCGGCACCATCTGGTCGCCGTGCCCGCCGAGCACGAGCGCCTGGACGTCCTTCACGGACGCACCGGTCTCCCAGGCGACGAACGTGCGGTAGCGCGCGGTGTCGAGGATGCCTGCCTGGCCGAAGACGCGCTCCTTCGGCAGGCCCGAGACGTTCTTCGCGACGTGGCACATCGCGTCGAGCGGGTTCGACAGCACGATGATCACCGCGTCGGGAGAGCCCGCCACGATCTGCTCGGTGACCGACTTCACGATCTTCTCGTTCGTCTGCACGAGATCGTCGCGGCTCATGCCCGGCTGACGCGGCAGCCCGGCGGTGATCACGACGACGTCCGAGCCGGCCGTCGCCCCGTAGTCGTTCGTCCCCGTGACGTTGGCCTCGAAGCCGAGGATCGGCGCCATCTGGTTGATGTCGAGCGCCTTGCCCTGCGGCAACCCTTCCTTGATGTCGGTGAGCACGATGTCGGCGTAGTCGCGCTGCGCGAGCACTTCTGCGCACGTCGCGCCCGTTGCGCCCGCGCCGACGATCGTGACCTTGCTGCGTTCGCTCACGATGCCTCCAGCTTCTCGATGATCGCGTCGGCGTACTCGCTCGTCCCGACCGCGCTCGGATCGTCGCGCGACGGCTTCAGGTCATAGGTGACGCGCTTGCCCTCCGCGATCACGCCGGCGACGGCGCGCTCGAGCCGCGCGGCCGCGTCGTCCTCGCCGAGGTGCTCGAGCATCAGCTTCCCGGAGAGGATCATCGCCGTCGGGTTGACCTTGTTCTGGCCCTTGTACTTCGGCGCCGAGCCGTGCGTCGCCTCGAACACGGCGGCCTCGGTGCCGATGTTGCCGCCCGGCGCGACTCCGAGCCCGCCGACGAGCCCGGCGGTCAGGTCGCTCACGATGTCGCCGTACAGGTTCGGGAGCACGAGCACGTCGAACTCCTCCGGCCGCTGCACGAGTCCCATGCAGATCGCATCCACGAGGTTCTCCCACGGCTCGATCTCGGGGTAGTCGGGGGCGACCTGACGGAACACGTCGAGGAAGAGGCCGTCGGTGAACTTCATGATGTTTGCCTTCGTCACGCACGAGACGCGTTTCCGGCCGTGGGCGCGCGCGTAGTCGAACGCGAAGCGGATGATGCGTTCCGAGCCGTCGCGGCTCATCGGCTTCACCGAGATGCCGGAGCCGGGCGCTATCTGTTTCGCCTGCAGCCCGTTCAGCTCCGCGATCACGCGGTTCGCGGCGTCGGTTCCAGCCTCGTACTCGATCCCGGCGTACAGGTCCTCGGTGTTCTCGCGCACGACGACGAGGTCGACGTTCTCGTAACGGGTGCGCACGCCCGGGTAGGTCTTGCAGGGGCGGAGGCACGCGTACAGGCCGAGCTCGTGCCGCAGCGCGACGTTGACCGAGCGGAAGCCCGTCCCGATCGGCGTGGTGATCGGGCCCTTGATCGCGACCTTGTTCTCCTTCACGGACTCGAGCGTCTCGTCGGGCAGCGGCGTGCCGGCGTCGGCCATCACGTCGACCCCGGCCTGGCGGACGTCCCAGTCGAAGGCGACGCCCGTCGCCTCGAGCACGCGGCGCGTCGCCTCGGTCAGCTCGGGCCCCGTGCCGTCGCCGGGGATCAAGGTCACGCGGTGCGCCATGGCGCGCCGGAGCCTACCGATCCGATGAACGCGCCCCGTTCGGTACTGTCACCTCGGCGTGAGCACGACGAGCGATTTCAAGCCCGGCCTCGAGGGCGTCGTCGCAGTCGAGACCGAGATCGCCGAGCCCGACCGGGAAGGCGGCCAGCTTCGCTATCGCGGCATCGACATCGTCGACCTCGTCGGCCGCTATCCGTACGAGCGCGTCTGGGGATTGCTCGTCGACGACGACCTCGACTCCGCGATGCCGGCGCCCGAGCCCTACGAGCCGGCGCGGCTGAGCGGCAACGCGCCCTCCGATCTGCAGGCAGAGACCGCCCGCTTCTCGGGCGTGTGGAAGCTCGGGAAGCTCAACGAGATCTCCGACGAGCAGGCGCGCGAGGATCTCGGCCGCATCTCGGCGCAGATGATGGGGATCGTCGCCCGCTCGGCGCGCATCGCCGACGGCCGCACCGACGAGGTCCCGGCCGACGTGGTCGCCGCGGGCAAGACGGCAGCGGAGAAGTTCCTGCTCCAGTGGCGCGGCGACGCCGACCCGAAGGCCGTGCGCGCGATCGACACCTACTGGATCTGCACGGCCGAGCACGGGCTGAACGCCTCGACGTTCGCTGCGCGCATCGCGGCGTCGACGGGCGCCGACTGCGGCGCCGCGCTGTCGTCGGCGGTCGGCGCGCTGTCCGGCCCGCTGCACGGCGGCGCCCCCGCCTACGTGAAGCCGATGCTCGAGGAGGTCGCCGCCATGGGCGACCCCGAGAAGTGGGTCCGGGACACGCTCGACTCGGGCCGGCGGATCATGGGCTTCGGCCACCGCATCTACCGCGCCGAGGATCCGCGTTCGCGGATCCTCAAGGAGACCGCGCGCGAGCTTGGCTCACCGCAGATCGAGATCGCCGAGCAGCTCGAGGAGGCGGCGCTCGCCGAGCTCGAGCGGCGCAAGCCCGACCGGCCGCTCAAGACCAACGTCGAGTACTACTCGGCGGTCGTGCTCGACATCGCCGATGTCCCGCCGCCCCTCGCGCCGGCGATGTTCGCCTGCTCGCGTGTCGCCGGTTGGTCTGCGCACATCCTCGAGCAGAAGCGGACCGGTCGTCTCTTCCGCCCGTCGGCCGTCTACGTCGGTCCGGCCGCGCGCACGCTCGGGAACTCTTGACCACGCTCGCCGAGGCGGCGGCCCAGGCCGACGCGCTCGCGACGGACGGCAACGAGCGCGAGCTGTCGCAGCTGCGCTCGCGCTTCGACGAGGAGCTCGAGGCCGCCGCGCGCTCGGGCGACTTCCGCGATCGCGCCGTCGCATTCCGCGCGATCGGGCAGTTCCGGTTCCGCGCGAAGATCGAGCTGCTCCGCCGCGGTCTCTCGGATGACAGCCCGGCGGTGCGTGGGTCGGCGCTGCTCGCGCTCGAGCTGCTGTCGCGCGACCATCCCGGCGTCGTCAACGACGTGCGCAGCCTGTTGCACGAGATCGTCGCGAACGACGGCAACGAGGCGGTGCGGCGACTTGCGGTCGCCGCGCTGCGGAACGGCTCGGCGCGGCCCGACACGATCCAGATTCTCGCGAGCCTGTCCGAGGACGACGAGCAGCCGCGTGACCTGCGGCAGGCGGCGGCGAAGGTGGCGCAGGACCTGCGCCGCAAGTCGAGGACGTAACTACTCGCTGCGGCGCCGCGCGTGCGGGTGGGCGTCGAAATAGACGGCCCGCCGGCGCCGGTCGGAGACGTGCGTGTAGAGCTCGGTGGTCGACAGGTCGGCGTGCCCGAGCATCTCCTGCACCGAGCGCAGATCTGCGCCGCCCTCGAGCAGGTGCGTCGCGAACGAGTGGCGCAGGAGGTGCGGATGGACGCGCTGCGGGTCGAGCCCCGCCTTCTCCGCGAGCCGGCGCAGGATGAGGAACGCGCCAGCGCGGGTGAGTGCGCCGCCGCGCGCGTTCAGGAAGAGCTCCGGCCGATGCCGCCGGTCGAGGTAGGGCCGACCGCGGGAGAGGTAGCGGCGGAGCGCCTCGGCCGCCGGCCGCCCGACGGGGACGATCCGCTCCTTGCCGCCCTTGCCGACCACCTGCACGAGCCGGCCGTCGAGGTCGACCCCGGTTTTGCCGAGCCCGACCGCCTCCGACACGCGCAGGCCCGCGCCGTAGAGGAGCTCGACGAGCGCGTGGTCGCGCAGGTCGCGCGGCTGCGTACCCTGCGCCGCCGCGATCAGGCGCTCGGCCTCGCCGGGCGAGAGCGTCTTCGGCAGCGTGCGGGCGCGCCGCGGCAGCGACAGCGCCGCGGCAGGGTTGTCCTCGCGCCGGCCGATCAGCTGCAGGTGCTTGTAGAAGCCACGCGCGGCCGCGATGCGCCGTGCGATCGTCGTCGCCGCGAGCCCGTCGGCCCGGAGCTGCGCGACGCACCGCTCGAGCTCGTCGACGCGCGCGTCGGCGAGCGGCCGGCCGACCGCCTCGCCGAGCGCCGCGAGGTCGCGGCGGTAGGCGGCGACCGTCGCAGGCGCGCGGCGCGCGGCCAGCAGTGCGAGGAAGCCCTCGACGTCAGGATCGCGGGTGGGCATGGTCGTAGACGCGGCGGAGCCGCTTCGCATCGACGTGGCTGTACATCTGCGTCGTGGACAGCGACGCGTGGCCGAGCAGCTCCTGGATCGTCCGCAGGTCGGCCCCGCCCTCGAGCAGGTGCGTCGCGAACGCGTGGCGCAGGCGATGCGGGTGAGGCACGAGCCGGCGGAGCGTCGACGTATCGAGACGGCGCCCGCGCGCGGAGAGGAACAACGCGTTCTCGGCGCCCCGGGCGAGCTGGGGGCGCGCGTCGTGCAGGTAGCGGGCGACGAGCTCGGCCGCCTCCTCGCCGAGCGGCACGACCCGGTCCTTGGCGCCTTTGCCGCGCCGGACGTGGACGAGCTCCTGCTCGAAGTCGACGTCGCCGAGGTCGAGCCCGACCGCCTCTGCGCTGCGCAGTCCTGCGGAGTACACGAGCTCGACGAGCGCGCGGTTGCGGCTCGCGAGCGCGCCGTCGTCGGCGAGCTCGGCGATGATCGCGTCGACCTCGCGGAGCTTCGGCGCGTCCGGCAGGCGGCGAGGCCGCCGCGGTGCGAGCGAGACGCCCGGCGCGCGCTCGGCGCCCAGCGAAAAGCGGAGCAGCGCACGCACCGAGGCGAGTTTGCGGGCGATCGTCGCCGGTGCGAGCCTGCCGCCGCTGCGGGCGCGGCCGAGCTCCGTCGTCCAGTCGGCGAGCACCCGCAGGTCGACGTCATCGACCGGCGAGTCGGGCCCGAACCACGCGACGAACTCGCGCAGGTCCGACGCGTAGGCGCGCCGGGTCTCGTCGGCGATCCCCGCCGCCTCCAGGAACCGCGCCGCCGCCTGTTCGACCGTCACGATCTGAAGTTCGGCTCGGCGGTAGGATCGCCTCCCGGTGGAATCGGCCCGCTTCCAGGCACTCGCCAGGCTCGCCGTGCACGGCGCGAACGTCCAGCCCGGCCAGACGATGCTCGTGAACGCCGAGCTCGGCCACGAGCCGCTCGCGCGTGCGATCGCCGCCGAGGCGTACGACCGCGGCGCGCGGTTCGTCGACGTCTGGTACTTCGATCCGCACATCAAGCGCGCGCGGGTCGAGTCGGCGGATCCCGAGACGCTCGGCTTCGTGCCGTCGTGGTACGGAGGGCGGATGGTCGCGCATGCGGAGGCGCGGGGCGCGCGGGTCAGCACGACCGGCCCCACCGCGCCGAACCTGCTCGACGGCCTCGACCCGGCTCTCACCGGCCGCGACCACCTGCCCTACCTGAGCGAGATCCCGAAGATCGTCGGCGAGCGGTCGACGAACTGGTGCATCGTCCCGTGCCCGCACCCGGCCTGGGCGAAGCTCGTCCACCCGGAGCTCTCCGACGACGAGGCGCTCGAGACGCTGTGGCGCGAGCTCGAGCATGTCCTGCGACTGGACGAACCGGATCCCGCGCAGGCGTGGGAGGAGCGCATGACGGCCCTGCGGAGCTCCGCCGACCGGCTCGGCGCGCGCAGGTTCGACGCGATCGAGCTGCGCGGCCCCGGCACCGAGCTCCGCGTCGGGATGTTCCCGACCCACACCTGGTGGTGCGCGGACTTCCACACCGCCGAGGGGCTCCGCCACATCCCGAACCTCCCGACCGAAGAGGTGTTCACGACGCCCGACCCGGAGCGGACGGAAGGAGTGGTGACGGCGTCGATGCCGCTCGTGCTGCGCGACGGCACGATCATCCGCGGCCTGCGCGTGCGCTTCGAGGGCGGCGTCGCGGTCGAGATCACCGCCGACGAGAACGCGGAGGCGCTGCGTGCGCTCATCGCGCTCGACGAGGGAGCAACACGGCTCGGCGAGCTCGCGCTCGTCGATGGTGCGGGCAGGATCGGGCCGCTCGAGACGGTGTTCTTCGACACGCTGCTCGACGAGAACGCGGCAAGCCACATCGCGTTGGGCAACGGCTTTCCCTTCGCCGTCGACGGCGACGACGTCGACCGCGTGAACCGAAGCGGGACGCACGTCGACTTCATGATCGGCTCGCCGGAGCTCGACGTCGACGGCGTGACCACCGCCGGCGAGCGCGTGCCGGTGCTGCGCGGCGGCACGTGGCAGATCTAGGGCCGCCCGAAGGTCGTACCATAGGCTTCCGCCCATGACGACCACGGAGCTGCCAGGCCGGGTGAGCCTCGCCGAGCACGGGATCGACGCGACGGGCCGCGTCCACCCGAGCCCGACGACGGAGCTCCTGTACACGCACGCGCTTGCCCGCGGCGAGGGGCGCCTGGCCGAGGGCGGCGGGCTGGTCGTCGACACCGGCCGGCACACCGGTCGCAGCCCGAAGGACAAGTTCATCGTGCGCGAGGCTGCGTCGGAGGATCGGATCTGGTGGGGCGAGGTCAACTCGGCGCTGTCCGAGGAGCACTTCGACGGGCTGCGCGAGAAGGTGACGCGGCAGCTCGGCGACGCGGGCACGCTGTACGTGATCGACGCGTGGGCCGGCGCCGACCCGGCGCACCGCATCGGCGTGCGCGTCGTGACGGCGCACCCGTACCACGCCCTGTTCGCGCGGACAATGTTCATCGACCTCGCGCCGGGGGAGCGAGACGGCTTCGAGCCGCAGGCGCTCGTTCTGCACACGCCCGAGCTCGAGGCCGACCCGGCTGCCGACGGCACGCGGACGGGCACGTTCGTCGTCCTGCACCCCTCCCGCGGCGAGGTTCTCGTCGGCGGCACGTTCTACGCCGGCGAGATCAAGAAGTCGATCTTCACCGTCATGAACGACCGGCTGCCGCTCGAGGGCGTGTTCCCGATGCACTGCTCGGCGAACGTCGGCGACGCGGGCGACGTCGCGATCTTCTTCGGGCTGTCGGGCACCGGCAAGACGACGCTGTCCGCCGACCCGGCGCGCAGGCTGATCGGGGACGACGAGCACGGCTGGGGGTCGTCCGGCGTCTTCAACATCGAGGGCGGCTGCTACGCGAAGACGATTCGGCTGTCGGCCGAGGCCGAGCCGGAGATCTGGAAGGCGGCGCACTCGTACGGCACGGTGCTCGAGAACGTTGCCGTCGACGATCTCGGCATGCTCGATCTCGACGACGACTCGAAGACCGAGAACACGCGCGCTGCGTACAAGCTCGAGCTGATCTCGAACGCGCAGCAGTCGAAGCAGGCGGGACATCCGCGCTCGGTTGTGCTGCTCACCGCCGACGCCTTCGGGATCCTGCCGCCGATCGCACGGCTCTCGCGCGAGCAGGCGCTCTACTACTTCCTGTCGGGCTTCACGGCCAAGCTCGCCGGCACCGAGATCGGCGTCACGGAGCCGCAGCCGACGTTCTCGACCTGCTTCGGCCAGCCGTTCCTGCCGCAGCCGCCGGCCGTGTACGCGCGCCTGCTCGGCGAGCGGCTCGACCGCCACGCCGCCAAGGTGTGGCTCGTCAACACCGGGTGGACGGGCGGGCCGTTCGGCGAGGGCAGGCGCATGCCGATCGCCGCGACGCGCGCGATGCTCGCCGCCGCGCTCGCGGGCGAGCTCGACGGTGGTGCGTTCCGGCACGACGACGTCTTCGGCTTCGAGGTGCCGGTGTCGGTGCCGGGCGTGGACGACAAGCTGCTGGACCCGCGCTCGACCTGGCGGGACTCCGACGCCTACGACCGCGGCGCGCGCAAGCTCGCGCAGATGTTCGTCGACAACTTCGGGTCGCGCTTCGCGGACGTCGACGAATCGGTCCGCGCAGCCGGGCCGAAGCCGGACGCCTGATGGCGCAGTCCTGGCGCGTCGCGATCATCTCGCAGGTCGCGGTCGCCGCCCAGGGCTACACGGAGATCCTGCGGGCGCTCGGCCACGAGCCCGTCGTCCACCTCGCGGTCCGGCGCGTCCGGCCCGACCTGGAACCGCCGCCGCAGGTGCGCGACTTCCTGACGCGGACCTTCAAGGAGTCGCCGCCCGACCTCGACCTCGTCTTCCCGGCGCACTCCAGGTCGCTCGCGCCGCTGCTCCGGGCGTACGACGTCGACCTCGCGATCTGCACCGGCTTCCCGTGGCGCATCCCGGCCGACGCGCTCGCCGTGCCGCGGCTCGGCATCGTCAACGGCCACCCGTCGCTGCTGCCCCGCTACCGCGGCCCGATCCCGGTGGCGTGGGCCGTTCGAAACGGCGACACCGAGTTCGGGCTCACCTACCACCTGATGGACGAGCAGTTCGACACCGGCAACGTGCTCGCCCAGGCGCCGATCCCCTTCGACGACGAGTGGTCGTTCGAGGAGCTGAACTCGAAGCTCGCCGGCGCAGCCGCAGAGCTCGTCCCGATCGCGCTCGGCCGGCTTGCGGCCGGCGACCGCGGCGACCCGCAGACCGGCGGCGACTACCACTCGCTGTTCGAGGACGAGTACATGTTCGTCGACCTCTCGAAGCCTGCCGCCGACGTCCAGCGCCAGGCGCGTGCCTGGAACTTCGCGTTCTCGCGCGGCCCGCAGGGGCCGATCCTCGAGCGCGACGGCGGGCGGATCAGGCTCGTGCGCACGAGCCTGACCGAGGTCGAGGGCGCGGAGCGGCTCGACTGCGCCGACGCGCCGCTCTGGATCGTCGAGTCCGAGCCCGCGCAGGAGAGTCTGGCGTAACGGTGTTCGGCTCAACCGCTGTTTCGCCAGACCCTCCTAGGCCGGACGCCTGATCCGCTCGTTCCGCTAGCGTCCGACAACGTGGAGACAGCGCACGACGTCCTGCTCGTCGGAGCCGGCTGTGCCGGGATGCGGGCCGCGATCGAGGCTCACGACGCCGGCGCGGACGTCGGCGTGATCTCGAAGCTCCACCCGACCCGGAGCCACTCGGGCGCCGCCGAGGGAGGCATCAACGCGGCGCTCGGGATCGACGCCGAGGACTCGTGGGAGTCACACACCTTCGACACCGTGAAGGGCTCCGACTACATCGGCGACCAGGACGCGATCGAGATCCTCTGCCGGGAGGCGCCGGGCGACATCTACCAGCTCGAGCACTGGGGTGCGGTGTTCTCACGGCGCGAGGACGGGAAGCTCGCGCAGCGGCCGTTCGGCGCGGCCGGCTCGCCCCGCACCGTGTTTGCCGCCGACATCACGGGCCACGTGCTCATCCAGGTGCTCTACGAGCAGCTCGTGAAGCGCGGGATCACGGTGTACGAGGAGTACTTCGCGTGGCAGCTCGTGGAGAACGACGGTCGCTGCCAGGGCGTGATCTGCTGGGATCTGCTGAACGGCGGGTTGAAGACGATCGGCGGGAAGACCGTCGTGCTCGCGACCGGCGGCCAGGGGCGCATCTACCGCACGACCACGAACGCGTACGCGTGCACCGGCGACGGGACGGCGATGGCGCTGCACCTCGGGCTGCCGCTCAAGGACATGGAGTTCATGCAGTTCCACCCGACGACGCTCTACCCGACCGGGATCCTGCTCACCGAAGGCTGCCGCGGCGAGGGCGCGTTCCTGATCAACAAGGACGGCGAGCGCTTTATGAAGCGGTACGCGCCGAACGCGATGGAGCTCGCGTCGCGCGACGTCGTCTCGAGATCGGAGCAGACCGAGATCGACGAGGGCCGCGGCGTCGACGGCTCGATCTTCCTCGACATGCGCCACCTCGGCGCCGAGCGGATCATCGAGCGGCTGCCGGGCTCACGGGAGCTCGCGATGACGTTCGCGGGCGTCGACCCGATCTACGACCCGGTGCCGGTGCGGCCGGGGGCCCACTACCACATGGGCGGCGTCGAGACCGACAACGACGGCGCGACGGAGCTGACCGGGCTCTACGCTGCCGGCGAGGTCGCATGCGTCTCGGTGCACGGCGCGAACAGGCTCGGCGGCAACTCGCTGATGGAGACGATCACCTTCGGCCGGCGCGCCGGCCGCGCCGCCGCCGAGTGGGCGCTCTCGCACACGACGATCGACGTCCCGCGCAGCGCCGAGACGGACGCCGAGCGGCAGCTCCGCAGCCTGCTCGACGTCGAGCAGGGCGAGCGCCCGTGGCAGATCCGGAACGACCTCGGTTCGTCGATGCTCGAGAACTTCGGCGTGTTCCGCCGCGAGGAGCAGATGCTCGCGCAGCTCGACACGATCGAGGAGCTGCGCGCGCGCTACGAGCGCGGCGTCGTGATCGAGGACAAGGGCGACGTCTACAACAGCGACCTCACCCAGTCGATCGAGCTCGGCAACATGCTCGACCTCGCGTGGTGCATGGTGCAGGCCGGGATCGCGCGGAAGGAGAGCCGCGGCGCGCACGCGCGGCCGTACGACTATCCGAAGCGGGACGACGAGAACTTCATGAAGCACTCGATCTCGCGCTGGGTCGACGACGCACCGCAGCTCAGCTACTCGGACGTCCGCGTGACGGAGTACGAGCCGATGGAGCGGACGTACTGATGCAGGTCGGGCTGAAAGTCTGGCGCTTCAACGCGCGCACGGGCGAGCGCGAACTCGCCGAGTACGAGGTCGACGCGCCCGAGGAGGCGACGCTCCTCGACTGCCTCGACATCGTCAAGGACAAGCACGACGGGACGCTCGCCTACCGCAAGAGCTGCCGGATGATGATCTGCGGCTCGTGCGGCATGCGCATGGACGGCGCCGCAGTGCTCGCCTGCAAGACGCGCATGTACGACATTGCGCAGGAGGGCCACGTGCCGGTGATCTCGGCGATGGGGAACCTGCCGATCGTCAAGGACCTGGTGGTCGACATGACGCCGTTCTGGAACAAGTTCATGAGCGTCGACCCGTTCCTGCGCCCGGGCTACGACGAGCCGCCGGGGGGCCGCGAGAACCTGATCCGCCAGGAGCGGATGAACGTCATCCACAAAGAGTCGCTCTGCATCAACTGCGGCTGCTGCGTGTCGGAGTGCAATGCGATGGAGTCGGACCCGCGCTTCCTCGGGCCGCAGGCGCTCGCGAAGGCGATGCGCTTCGTGGGCGACCCGCGCGACGGGCACAAGGTCGAGCGGCTCGAGGCGCTGAACGACGAGCATGGGATCTGGGAGTGCACCCGGTGCTACTTCTGCAACGAGCGCTGCCCGAAGGGCGTCGACCCGCGCGATGCGATCGCAAAGCTCGGTGCGGAGTCGATGAAGGAGGGCATCGACCGTGACATGGGCGCGAAGCACGCGAAGTGGTTCGTCACCTCGGCCAAGACGACGGGCTGGCTCCGCGAGACCGAGCTCGTGCCGAAGACGCAGGGGATCGCCGCCGCGATCAAGCAGACGAAGTTCGCGCTCGACCTCGCGACGAAGGGGAAGGTGCCGCCGCCGGTGCCGCCGCACGTCGCGAAGGACGTGCGCGAGGCCCGCCGCCTGCACGACCTGCTCCGCCACGAGGGACGCGCCGGGTTCGCCGGCATCGTCCAGGGCGAGCACGCGCTCGGAAAGCTGGCGCACGGGCACGACGGCGACGAGTCGCTCGACGAGATCTACGCAAGGCCCGGCGCCTTCCCGCGCCCGTACATCGCCGACGAGGAAGGGGCGCCGGCATGACGGAGACCGCCGGGTTGAGGCGCGTCGCGTACTACAAGGGCTGTCTCGCGTCGCTGTCCGCGAAGGAGCTCGACTACGCGACGCAGGCGCTCGCGCCGAAGGTCGGCCTCGAGCTGGTCGAGCTCGAGTCGGTCACGTGCTGCGGCGCCGGCGACATCCACGAGGCCGAGCCCGACTACTACCTGCACCTGAACGCGCGCATCCTGTCCTACGCCGCGGCCGAGGGCGTCGACACGCTGCTGACCGTCTGCAACGTCTGCACGCTCAACCTCCGGCAGGCGAACTTCATCCTGCTCGGCGACAGCGACGTGCGCGCACGCGTGAACGAGAACCTCGTAGCCGTCGGCGTGCCCGCGTACGAGCGCGACGTCGACGTCCGCCATCTGCTCTGGGAGATCGCCGAGGGCGACGGGTACGAGAAGCTGAAAGGCGCCGCGCATCGCGGGCTCAAGGGGCTGAAGATCGCGCCGTTCTACGGCTGCCAGATCCTGCGCCCGTCGCGCATCCAGGGGTTCGAGGATCCCGACCGCCCGTGGTCGCTCGAGCGGATCATCGAGGCGTGCGGCGGCGAGTCGATCGACTACCCGGCGAAGATCAAGTGCTGCGGCTTCCCGATCATCCAGGCGCGCGAGGAGACGGCGCTCGGCGAGCTGATCCAGCCGATCGAGCAGGCCGTCGAGGCGGGCGCCGACGCGATGGTGACGCCCTGCCCGCTCTGCCATCTGTCGCTCGACGCGTGGCAGTCGAAGCTGAAGGCGGCCACGGGCCGCGACTTCAAGCTCCCGATCCTCCACCTCTCACAGCTCGTCGGCGTCGCCGCCGGGTTCGAGGAGTCGGAGCTCAAGTTCAAGCGGCACGTGGTCTCGGTGAAGCCCGTGCTCGAGAAGCTCCAGGCCTGAGAGGAAAACTCCTAGGCGCCGCGGGCGCGGCCGCGCTCGCCGGGCTCGGCTGGGGCGCCTTCGAGGCGGGCTGGGTGCGCCTGCGCGTGCTCGAGGTGGGCGTGCCCGGGCTGCCGCGCGAGCTCGACGGCGTTCGCATCGCCCACCTCTCCGATTTCCACCTCGGCGTGCCGTCGCGGGGGCGCGTTGCGGTGGAGCGTGCTGTCGAGTGGGTGGCCGAGCGGGATCCCGACCTCGTCTGCGTCACCGGCGATCTCGTCTCGCGGCCGCGCGGGCTGCCGCTGCTCCAGTTCCTGCTCGCACAGCTCGACTCGCCGTTCGTGGTGCTCGGCAACCACGACCATGCCGTGAGCCGCGACCCGTTCTCGCAGCCGGTCTCGTTCGACGACCTCGCGACCGACCGGCTCCTGCGCGACGAGAGCGTCGAGGTCGAGCTGCGCGGCTGTCGCGTCGAGGTGGCGGGCGTCGATCCCCGGTCGTGGCTGCGACTGCGCGGGAGCGGCTTCGAGCCGTCCGACGCGGCTTTCCGCCTGCTCCTGTGCCACTTCCCGCGGGTGCTCGACTTCGCCGAGCCCGGCCGCTTCAACCTGATCCTCTCGGGGCACCTTCATGCCGGCCAGATCGTGCTCCCGTACGGTCGCGGCAAGGTCATGCTGGCGCATCCCCGGACGCGGTACTCGCAGGGCCTCTTCCGCCGCGGGGGCACGGTGATGCACGTCTCGCCGGGCCTCGGGACGACCTTCGTCCCGTTCCGCTTCTTCGCCCGCCCCGAGGCGACCGAGCTCGTCCTACGATACGAGGAGCCGTGGAAGGGCACAGCGTGATCTCGGCCGAGGTGCTGGCTCGGTACGCCGTCGACGCGGCGGCCGAGGTGCCGGGCGTGCACACAAAGCAGCGCCGAGCCGCACGCGTCTCGGACGGCGAGGTGGAGGTGCACGTGGTCGTCGACTACGGCGCGAACATCCCGACCGTCGCGGCCGAGGTGCAGCGCAGCGTGATCGCGTACCTCGAACGCATGGCGGACGTCAGCGCGACCGCCGTGCACGTCGTCGTCGACGACGTCGCCCGCCCCTGATGACGCGTCTCGCCGGGTTGACCAAGCTGACGCTCGAGACGGCGCCGACGGTGTGCCACAAGTGCGTGTGGTGGCAGTCGCGCGGCGGTCGCGGCGTCGACAAGAACCGGTGGATGGAGAAGGTCGAGCTCGAGTTCGGAGCGTTCGGCACCGTCTACTACGACGCGGACCACCGCGTGCTCGCGTCGATGCAGTACGGGCCGGGCGAGGCGTTCCCGCGCGCGTACGAGCTGCCCGGCGGGCCGCCGTCGAACGACGCGATGCTCGTCGCCTGTGCCTACCTGGTCGATCCGTCGACCCCGTGGGTGCTGCAGTCGCTGTTCCTGACGGCGATCGGCGAGGCCCGCGAGCGCGGCTTCCGCGGCCTCGAGGCGTTCTCGTACCGGTACTCCGAGGGCGGCTCGAGCTACGAGCGCTTCCGCGTGCACCGCACGGTCTTCCCGCAGGACTTCCTCGCCGACTTCGGCTTCCGCGTCGTCCGCGCGGCCGGCCGCGTCGGGCTCTCGCGCCTCGAGCTCGGCGGCCTGCAGCCGGTCGTCGAGGGCACGCGCGAGAAGGTCTTGCGGGTCGTGAAGGACGCGTTCGGCGTCCCCGAGCCCGTCCCCGCGCCCCCGCCGTAAAGGCAGGTGCCAGGCCCGGCACCGGTTCAGGCGGCCGCGCGCTCGCGGCCGCCGAGCAGCAGCTCGGCGATCTGGATCGCGTTCAGGGCCGCGCCCTTGCGCAGGTTGTCGGCGGCGAGGAAGAGGGCAAGCCCGCGCTCGACGGTCGGGTCGCGGCGGATGCGGCCGACGTGCACCTCGTCGCCGCCGCGCGCCTTGCCGGGCGACGGCACCTCCTCGACATGCACCGACGGCGCCGCCTCGAGCAGCGCCCACGCCTGCTCGGCCGTGAGCTCGTCCTCGAGCTCGACCCACACCGCCTCCGCGTGCCCGACCATCACCGGCACGCGTACACACGTCGCCTGCACAGGCAGCTCCGGCAGCTCGAGGATCTTCCGCGTCTCCTCGCGCAGCTTTGCCTCCTCCTCGAACTCCTCGCCGTCGAACGACCAGTCCATGCGCAGGTCGTGCTCGTCCTGCGGCTCGTTGCGCAACCGCTCCATCGACTGCGCGCCTGCGCCCGAGACCGACTGGTACGTGGCGACGCGCACGCGGACGAGACCGGCTGCGTCGTGGAGCGGCTTGAGCGCGCACGTGAGCGGGATGGCGCAGCAGTTGGGGTTCGCGACGATCCCATCGTTCGCCGCCGCTCGCCCGCCGTTCACCTCCGGCACGACGAGCGGCACGCCCGGCTCGAGCCGGTAGGCGGCCGACTTGTCGATCGCGACGGCGCCGCCGCGCACGGCGTGGGGAACGAGCTCGCGCGAGGCGGACGTCCCGACCGAGAAGAGAAAGAGGTCGACGTCGCCCTGCGCGAGGGCGTCGGGCGTCGCCTCCTCGACCGTCCTGCCGTCGAGGGTCGTGCCCGCGGAGCGCGCCGAGGCGAACACGCGGACGTCGTCGTAGCCGCGCGCGCGCAGCAGCTCGAGCGTGACCGTGCCGACCGCGCCGGTCGCGCCGACGACGCCGATGCGCGGCCGCTCAGCCAAGCTCGAACGCCTCGTGCAGCACGCGGACCGCAGTCTCGACGTGCGCCGCGTCGAGATGGCAGGCGATCTTGATCGGCGACGTCGAGATGATCGCGGGCGTGATCCCCTCCCGCTCGAGCGTCGCGAACGTCTTCGCGGCGACGCCCGGGTGGCTCTTCATGCCCGCGCCGATGATCGACACCTTGCCGAGGTCGTCGCGGGCCTCCCAGCTCGCGCCGAGCCCGTCGAGCGCCCGTGAGGCCGCCGGGTGATCCTCCGGCGGCGCCGAGAAGACGATCTCGTCGGCGCGCTCCTGCAGGATCGTGTCGACATTGACGTTCGCCTCGGCGAGCGCGGCGAACAGACGCGCCGGCGTCGTGCCGCGCGCGCGGTACACGGTCTCCTGCCGCTGGTGCACGACGGCCGAGATGAGCGCCTTCTCGAGCAACGGGTCGTCCTCCTCCGTGATCCAGGTCCCACCGTCGTCCTCGAACGAGGAGCGGACGTTGAGACGAACATTGTGCGTGCGCGCGATCTCGATGGAGCGGGCCATCATCACGCCGGCGCCCGACGACGCCATCTCGAGCATCTCCTCGAAACTGACCCGGTCGAGCTTGCGCGCCTCCGGAACGAGCCGCGGATCGGCGCTGAACACGCCTCGCACGTCGGTGTAGATCTCGCAGGCAGCCGCCCCGAGCGCCGCCGCGAGCGCGACGGCGGTCGTGTCCGAGCCGCCCCGGCCGAGCGTCGTCACGTCGAGCGATTCGCCCGAGACGCCCTGGAACCCTGCGACGAGCACGATCTCGTCCCGGTCGAGGGCCTCGTTGATCCGGCGCGCCCGAACCTCGACGATCTTCGCCTTCGTGTGCGACGAGTCGGTGACGATGCCCGCCTGCGAGCCGGTGAGCGAGATCGCGCGGTGGCCCAGGTCGACGATCGCCATCGCGACGAGCGCGCACGAGATGCGCTCGCCGACCGACAGCAGCATGTCGAGCTCGCGCGGCTGCGGTTCGGCGGAGACCTGATGCGCGAGCGTCAGCAGCTCGTCGGTCTGCGTCCCCATCGCGGAGACGACCGCCACCACCCGGTTCCCCGCCTCGCGGGCGGCGACGAGGCGCCGCGCCACGCGCTGCAGCTTCTCGGTGTCGCCGACCGACGTCCCGCCGAACTTCATCACCACGACGCCCGGGGAGGGCGGGGCGAGCTCGAGCGCCGGGACGGCCTCGTACTCGGTAATCGCCATTTTGCGACAGTGTAGGCAGGCCTTGCGCTACCGCCCGACAACCCTGCGCGACTGGATCGTCCCGGTCTTCGGGTTGATCGGCGTCTTCCTCGTTCCGTGGGCGATCTGGCTCTCGACGTCGCTGCCGCCCGAGCACCCGACGCACCGCTGGGACGTCGCGTGGACCGGGTTCGACATCGGCCTCGCCGCCTGCTTCGTCGGCACGGCGATCGCGGCGTGGCGACGGTCGCCGTGGGTCGCGGCGTTCGCGGCGGCGACGGGGACGCTGCTCGTCGCCGACGCGTGGTTCGACATCGTGCTCGAGAGCCGCGGCGCCGAGACGCGCACGGCGATCCTCGAGGCGGTGTTCGCGGAGCTCCCGGTCGCGGCGCTCTGCTTCTGGATCGCCTACCGGAGCGAGCGCTTCCTCGCGCTCGCCGTCGACGTCGCGCTCGGCAGGCGCGACGCGTCACATCTCGCGGCGGCCGGTCAGGGCCCGGCCGAGCGTGACCTCGTCCGCGTACTCGAGGTCGCCCCCGACGGGGAGGCCGCTCGCGAGTCGCGTGACGCGGACGCGCCCGCGTAGGCGGTCGGCCAGGAACGCGGCCGTCGCCTCGCCCGTCATGTTCGGGTTCGTTGCGAGCACGACTTCCTGCACGCCGTTCGCCTCGACGCGCCCGAGCAGCTCGTCGATGCGCAGGTCGCTCGGCTCGACTCCGTCGAGCGGGCTGAGCGCGCCGCCGAGCACGTGGTAGAGGCCGCGGAACTCGTGCGTCCGCTCGAGCGACACGAGGTCGACCGGCTGCTCGACCACGCAGATCACCGTGTGGTCGCGGCGCGAGTCGGTGCAGATGCCGCACCGCTCCTCCTCCGTCAGGTTCCCGCACTCGCGGCAGAACCGGACGCGCTCCTTCACCTCGCGCAGCGCGCCCGCGAGCGCGAGCGCCTCCTCCTCGGGCCGCTGCAGGATGTGGAACGCGAGCCGCTGCGCGGTACGCGCCCCGACGCCGGGCAGCCGCGTCAGCTGCGCGACGAGGTTCTCGACCGACGGGCTGAACACGGCCCAATTGTGCCCGGCCGGATCGGCTTACAGGCCCGGCAGGAGCCCGCCGAGCCCGGGCGGCATCGCCTCGCCGAGCTTGGAGGAGAGGAGTGCCTGGCCGTTCCGGAGCGCCTCGTTGACAGCGGCGGTGACGAGGTCGCCGAGCAGCTCCGGGTCGCTCGGGTCGATCGCCTTCGGGTCGATCTCGATCTGCTTGACCTCGCCGCCCGCGGTCGCCGTGACCTTGACCATGCCACCGCCGGCGGTCGCGGTCACGATCTCCGTGGCCGCCTCCTCCTGCAGCTTGGCGACCTGCTCCTGCATCTCCTGCGCCTGCTTCATCAGCGCGTCCAGATCGAAACCGCTCATTCTTCAAGCTCCCTGGCGTCGAAGGTGCTCTTCATCAGCTCGAGGATGTCCTCTTCTCCCTCCGGCGAATCCTCGGCCTCTTCCTGCTCGCGGTCGCCGAGCGCGAACGCGACCGCGAGCTTGCGGCCCGTCACCTCGTAGAGCGCCTCGCGCAGCATCGCCGCGTTCTTCGGGTCCTCGGCGAGCCGCAGGTGGAACGCGGCGGTGCGCGGGAACTCGACGGTCAGCGTGTCGCCCGCCAGCTCCGCCGGATGCGCCTCGGCGAGCGTCTTGCCGATGGGGATCGAGCGCTCCTCGACGGCGGGGAGGATCGAGCGCCGCCATGCCTCCTGCACCTGGCCGAGCTCGACCGGCACGGCGGACTCGGGCCTAGGCGCTGCCTTCGGCTCGGCAGCTGCGGCCGCGGCGGCCGGCGCCTCGCCTGCCGGGCGCGCAGGCGGCGTGCCGGTGCCGGCCTCGAGCCGCTCCAGGCGGTAGGCGACCGACTCCCGCGAGAGGTCCGCTGCGGGACGCGTCACCTTGACGAGCGCGAGCTCGAGCGGCAGCCGCGGGTCGCCGCCCTGGCGCATGTCGTCGACCGCGACCGCGAGCAGGTCGATCAGGCGCACCACGGCGGCGGGCGGCAGCTGATTCGCCTGCTCGCGCAGGCGCTCGCGCGACTCGTCGGTGACGGGCAGCGACTCGGGGACCTCGCCCATGTGCTGGACGAGCAGCAGGTGGCGCAGGTGCTCGAGCAGGTCGGTAACGAGCCGCCCGAGATCCTGCCCGCGCTCGGACAGCTCCTCGAGGAACGTCAACGCACCGGCCGTGTCGTGGTCGACGACGAAGTCGCAGAGCCGGAACAGCACCTCGTCCTCGACCGAGCCGAGAAGCTGCAGCACCTCCTGCACGGTGATGGTGCTGCCCGTCGCCGACGCGAGCTGGTCGAGCGTCGACTCCGCGTCGCGGTACGCGCCGCGCCCGCTGCGTGCGAGCAGATACAGCGCTGCGTCGGGCACGTCGATGCCCTCGCCGTCCGCGATCAGACGCAGCTTGCGCACGAGGTCGGGCAGCCGCGGCCGCTCGAACACGAACGTCTGGCAGCGCGAGCGAACGGTCGGCAGCACCTTCTGCAGCTCAGTGGTGCAGAACACGAACAGCAGGTGCGGCGGCGGCTCCTCGATCAGCTTGAGCAGTGCGTTCCACGCCGCGTCGGTGAGCTGGTGCGCCTCGTCCAGGATGTAGACCTTCATCCGCCCCTCGACCGGCTGCAGCGCCGCGCGGTCTCGGATCTCACGGATGTCGTCGATGCCGCGCTGCGATGCGGCGTCCATCTCGACGACGTCGAGCGAGGTGCCCGCGGCGATCGCGACGCACGAGTGGCACGTGCCGTCGGGCGAGACGGTCGGCCCGTGCGCGCAGTTGATCGACTTGGCGAGGATGCGCGCGAGCGACGTCTTGCCCGTCCCGCGCGGCCCGGCGAACAGGTACGCCTGGCGCACCTTGTCCTGCTCGATCGCGTTCGAGAGCGTCCGCACGACCGCCTCCTGCCCGACGACCTCCGCGAAGGTCTGGGGCCGGTACTTGCGGTAGAACGCGGTCATTCGTCGATTCAAGCAGATCCGGTCAGGTGCGCTCGCCGGCCCGGATCGGCACCGGCAGACGGTTCTCCGGAGGGGCCAGAGGGCACACCCAGCGGGGGTCGTAGGAGCACGAGGGGTTGTAGGCGAAGTTGAAGTCGAGCACGACCTTTCCGTCCTCCATGCCCATGTCGGAGCCCTTGACGGTGTCGAGCAGGTAGCGGCAGGCGCCGTAGGTCTCGCTGCCGCTCGTCGCGTCGGCGAAGGACACGAAGACGCCGCCGCCGTAGCCCTCGAGCCAGAAGATCGCGAGCGCTCGTTCCTCGCCGCCGAGCTCGAAGCGGCCGTGCGCGAACCGCCGGAACGTGTAAGGCTGCTCTCCGGACGTCGCGATCTCGCGCAGCACCGGCTCGGCCGGCTCGATCGCCGCGAGCACGCGGACGTGCGGTTCGTAGTCGAAGTAGGGGAGGCCCTCGAAGGAGTCGCGGCGGTCGGCCGGGATCGGCGACTGGGGGTGCGAGCGGAAGAGCTCGTCGCGCACGTCGCGCCAGTGCCGCCACGCGTGCGCTGGATCCGGATCGCCCCTGACTGCGGCGTAGAGCTCGAACACGCGGCGCTTCCAGTCGAGCAGCGTGAGCTCGTCGAGCGGCGCCATCTAGCCGAGCTCCCGCTCCACCTCGTCCAGCCACTCGAGCTGCGCCCGGACGAGCCGCTCCCCGAGGTCGTGCGTCAGTGCGAGGTACCGCGCGCGGTGAGAGAGGTCGTCGGCGCGCAGGCGGGCGTCGGCGAGCCGTTCCGCCTGGTCGTCGAGCTCTGCGCGGAGCGTCAGCAGCGTGTCCCGCAGCTTACGGTCGTCACGAACGACATCGCCCGAGATCAGCTTGACGATCGCCTCGTTCTGGATGCGCGGCGGCGCCGGCGGCTGGAGCGCGAAGCGGCGCAGCGCGGCAGCGCCCTTCCGCGTCAGCGTGTAGACGGTGCGCTCGCGCGTCTTCCCCGGCTCGACGCGCGAGCGCACGTAGCCGAGCTTCTCGAGCCGCTTCGGCTCCGCGTAGAGCTTTGACACTGCGACGTAGTAGTAGAGCTCTGCGCCGCGCCGGTGCATGTCGACGAGATCGTGCGCCGACGCGCCGCCCGTCCCGATCAGCGCGAGCGTGACGTAGGAGAGGTTGGTGAGGCGGTCCGACAGATCATCCTCCGGGATGATGGACAAGACTCCCTTTGGGAGTTTATAACTCCCTAACGGAGTTTACCACTCGAGCCCCTGGAGGATCAGCATGAGCGTCGTCGAGACACCAACCCTCGAGAGCCTGGCCGCGCAGCTGCGCGGCGAGCTCGTCACCCCGCAGCACCCCGACTACGAGAGCGCTCGTTCGGTTTGGAACGGCATGGTCGACCGGCGCCCGGCTGCGATCGTCCGCGCGCTGGGGACGGTCGACGTCGTCGCCGCCGTCTCCTACGCGCGCGAGACCGGGACCGAGCTCGCCGTCCGGGGCGGCGGCCACTCCTCGCCCGGCTTCTCGACGAGCGAGGGCGGCCTCGTGCTCGACCTCTCCCGGATGAAGGGCATCTGGGTCGACCCCGTCGCCCGGACCGCCCGCGCGCAGGCGGGCGCGCTGTGGGGCGACCTCGACCGCGAGACGCAGGCCCACTCACTCGCCGTCCCCGGCGGGCAGATCTCGCACACCGGGATCGCCGGCCTGACGCTGGGCGGCGGGATCGGCTGGCTCTCGCGCAAGCACGGCCTCACGATCGACAGCCTCGTCTCCGTCGACGTGGTGACCGCCGACGGACGTCTCGTCACCGCGTCGGCCGACGAGCACGCGGAGCTCTTCTGGGGTCTGCGCGGCGGCTCGGGGAACTTCGGAGTCGTCGTCTCGTTCGAGTACCGCCTCCATCCCGTCGGCCCGCTCGTGCTCGGCGGCCCGATCGTCTACGCGCTCGACGCCGCCGCGGCTGTGATCCGCAACGCCCGCGACGTCCTGGCGGACGCGCCGGACGACGTCGCGGTGTGGCTCGTGCTCACGCACGTGCCGCCGCAGCCGCCGTTCCCCGAGCAGCACTGGGGCGAGACGGTGCTGGTCGTCGCCCCGTTCTCGGCCGACCTCGAGCGCGGCCCGGGACTGCTCGAGCCCTTGACCGGGTTCGGCACGCCGCTCATGAGCCTGCACGGGCCGCTGCCGTACACCGCGCTCCAGTCGGCGCTCGACGGCGGCGTCCCGCACGGCAACCGCTACTGGGAGCGCGGCGACAACCTGGCTGCGCTCACCGACGGGGCGATCGACGCGCTCGTCGCGAGCGCGCGGGAGATGACGTCCCCCCGCCACGAGATCCTCTTCTTCCCGCTCGGCGGTGCGATTGCGCGGGTCGTGCCCGACGCGACCGCGTTCGGCGACAGGACGGCGCAGTGGGTCGTGTGGACGGTCGCACAGTGGACGGACGCGGCGGAGGACGACGTGCACCGCGGCTGGGCGCGCGGCGTCTCGGCAGCGCTCGCCCCCTTCGCGAGTGGCGGCGTCTACGTGAACGCGATCGGCGAGCCCGACGAGAAGAGAAAGGTCGCCGCCTACGGCGGCGCCGAGAAGCTCGAGCGGCTGCGCGCACTGAAGCGCGAGTGGGACCCGGACAACCTCTTCCGCCTGAACCACAACATCACGCCGTAGCCGCAAGAGGGTGCCTGGCACCTCGGTGCCAGGCACCCTGCCTCGCGGCGTTTGCGCGTCCGGCGCCGCTGCTTTACTCTTTGAAGCCATGCCGGACGCCGCGCGCAGCACGTTTGCCGTCTCGAAGCGCATTCTTGCCTTCGCGCGCCCGCGTCAGGGCTAGCCGGCGAATCTCCACCGCTCCCCGCCGGACTAGCTGAAGTCAAGGGGCGGAGGGCATGAGGGCGCAGGGCCTCTACGACCCGGCGTACGAGCACGACGCCTGCGGCGTCGCCTTCGTCGCGAGACTCGACGCGCGGCCGGCGCACGAGGTGATCGACCGCGCGCTCGAGGCGCTCGAACGGCTGGAGCACCGCGGCGCAGCGGGCGCCGACGCGCTCACCGGCGACGGCGCCGGGATCCTGGTCCAGCTGCCGCACGCGTTCTTCGGGCGCGAGCTCGACCTGCCGGCGCCGGGCCGCTACGGGGTGATGGTCTACTTCCTGCCGCAGGACAGCCGCCGGCGCGAGGAGCTCGAGCAGCTGCTCGCCGACACCGTGCGCGCCGAGGGCCAGGAGGTGATCGGGTGGCGCGACGTTCCCGTCGACACGACGCAGGCCGGCGCGACGGCGCAGCTTCATGCGCCGAGGATCCGCCAGCTCTTCGTCGGCGCCTCGCCGCCGCTCGCGGGCGACCAGGAGGCGTTCGAGCGGAAGCTCTACGTGATCAGGCGCGTCGCCGAGCGGGTCGCCGGCCCGGAGCTCGTTGTCCCGAGCTGCTCGTCGCGCACCGTCGTCTACAAGGGGATGCTCACGGCGCCGCAGCTCCGGCGCTACTTCCTCGACCTGCAGGACTCGGAGCTCGCGAGCGCGCTCGCGCTCGTCCACTCGCGCTTCTCGACAAACACGTTCCCGAGCTGGGAGCTCGCCCACCCGTATCGCATGGTCGCGCACAACGGCGAGTTCAACACGATCCGCGGGAACGCGAACTGGATGGGCGCGCGCGAGTCGCAGCTTCGCTCCGAGCTGTTCGGCGACGATCTCGAGAAGGCGCTGCCGGTCGTCCGGCCCGGCGGCTCGGACTCCGCGACGTTCGACAACGTGCTCGAGCTGCTCGTGCTGTCCGGTCGCACGCTCCCGCACGCGCTGCTGATGATGATGCCGGAGGCGCACCGCCCGGGTGACGTGCCGGCCGAGCTCGAGGGCTTCTACGCGTACCACGGCTGCCTGATCGAGCCGTGGGACGGGCCGGCCGCGCTCGCGTTCACCGACGGCCGGGTGATCGGCGCGACGCTCGACCGCAACGGCCTCCGTCCCGGCCGATGGCTCGAGACGAGCGACGGCTAGGTCGTGCTCGCCTCCGAGGCCGGCGTCTTCGACGTCCCGCCGGGGGACGTCGTGCGCAAGGGGCGCCTGCAGCCCGGGAAGCTGTTCCTCGTCGACCTCGAGGCGGGACGGATCGTCCCCGACGAGGAGGTGAAACGGTCGGTCGCATCGCGGAGGCCGTATCGCGAGTGGTTCGAGCGCGAGTCGGTGCGACTCGCCGACCTGCCGCTCCACGCCGGCCGCCCGCTCGCCGAGCCGTTGCGCAGCCTGCAGCTCGCGTTCGGCTACACGCAGGAGGACATGAAGGTGATGCTCGCGCCGCTCGCCGCGAACGCCGAGGAGGCGGTCGGGTCGATGGGCAACGACACCGCCCTCGCCGTGCTCTCGGAGCGTCACCCACTCCTCTACTCGTACTTCAAGCAGCTGTTCGCGCAGGTGACGAACCCGCCGATCGACTCGATCCGCGAGGCGGTCGTGATGAGCGTCCAGACGCTCGTCGGGTCCGAGCGCAACCTCCTCGCCGAGACGCCGGAGCACGCCCGGCAGCTCGTGATCGAGAATCCGATCCTCGAGGACGGCCAGCTCGAGCGGCTGCGCGCCGTCGAGTCGGACGTCTTTCGCGCGGCGACGCTCGACGCGACCTGGCCGGCAGCCGAGGGGCCGGACGGGCTCGAGCCCGCGCTCGCCCGGATCTGCGCCGGGGCGGACGCCGCGCTCGCGGACGGCGCCAACATCCTCGTCCTCTCCGATCGCGCGGTCGGTCCCGAGCGTGTCGCGCTGCCGTCGCTGCTCGCGACCTCGGCCGTCCACCACCACCTCGTCCGGGCAGGGACGCGCCTCCAGGCCGGGCTCGTCGTCGAGTCGGGCGAGCCGCGGAGCGTGCAGAGCGTCGCCGTGCTCGTCGGCTACGGGGCGGCGGCCGTCAACCCGTACCTGATGCTCGCCACGCTCGACGACCTCGTCGACCAGGGGCTGCTCGAGCTGACGCGCGCCGAGGCGCGCGCACGGGCGATCAAGGCGATCGGCAAGGGCCTGCTGAAGACGATCTCGAAGATGGGCATCTCGACCGTCCCGTCGTACTGCGGCGCGCAGATCTTCGAGGCGGTCGGGCTCTCGCAGCAGCTGGTCGACCGTTACTTCACGGGCACGCCGTCGCGGATCGGCGGCATCGGGCTCGCGGAGCTCGCGGTCGACGCGCTCGCACGGCACGCTCGCGCGTACCCGGGTGACGCGAACGCGTTCCTGCCGGTCGTCGGCCTCTACGCGTGGCGTGCGGGCGGCGAGCACCACCAGTGGGGCCCGGAGACGATCTCGCTGCTGCAGCACGCGGTGCGCCACGGCGGCTGGGAGACGTACGAGCAGTACTCCGCCACGGTGAACGCCGACGCCGCGCGTGCGTCGACGATCCGCGGGCTGCTGCGCTTCCGCCTCGCGGAGGACGGCGGCATTCCGCTCGAGGACGTCGAGCCGGCGTCAGAGATCGTCAAGCGCTTCTCGACGGGGGCGATGTCGCTCGGCTCGCTGTCCCGCGAGGCGCACGAGACGCTCGCCGTCGCGATGAACCGCGTCGGCGGCCGGTCGAACACCGGCGAGGGCGGGGAGGACCCGGCGCGCTTCGGTGACGAGCGGCGCTCGAAGATCAAGCAGGTCGCGTCGGGCCGCTTCGGCGTGAACATCGACTACCTCACCAACGCCGACGAGCTGCAGATCAAGATGGCGCAGGGCGCGAAGCCCGGCGAGGGCGGGCAGCTGCCGGGGCACAAGGTCGACGCGTACATCGCAGGCGTCCGCCTGACGACACCCGGCGTCGGCCTGATCTCGCCGCCCCCGCACCACGACATCTACTCGATCGAGGACCTCAAGCAGCTGATCTACGACCTGCGCTGCGCGAACCCGGAAGCGCGCGTGTCGGTGAAGCTCGTCGCCGAGGTCGGGGTCGGCACCGTCGCCGCCGGCGTCGCGAAGGCGAACGCCGACCACGTGCTGATCTCGGGCCACGACGGCGGCACGGGCGCTTCGCCGATCTCGTCGATCCTGCACGCCGGGATCCCGTGGGAGATCGGGCTCGCCGAGACGCAGCAGACGCTCGTCCTGAACGACCTGCGCTCGCGCATCTGGGTGCAGACGGACGGCCAGTTGAAGACCGGCCGCGACGTCGTCATCGCCGCGCTGCTCGGCGCCGACGAGATGGGCTTCGCGACGGCACCGCTGATCGCGACGGGTTGCGTGATGATGCGCGCGTGCCACCTCAACACCTGCCCGGTCGGGATCGCGACGCAGGACCCCGAGCTTCGCGCGCGCTTCCAGGGGCGCCCCGAGCACGTGATCAACTTCCTCTTCTTCGTCGCGGAGGAGGCCAGGCGGCTGATGGCGCAACTCGGGATCAGGCGCTTCGAGGATCTCGTCGGGCGCGTCGACCTGCTCGAGCCGGACGAGGCGATCGCGCGCTGGCAGGCACGCGGGATCGACCTCGCGAACGTCCTGCGAGTCCCGGATGCGCCGGCCGGGACGCCGCTCCGCCACACGTGCGCCCAGGAGTCGCCGCTGCCGGGCGCGCTCGACTACGAGCTGATCGAGGCCGCGGCCCAGGCGATCGAGCGTGCGGAGCCGTTCACGGGCCGCTTCGCGCTCGGCAACTCCAACCGGACGGTCGGCGGCCTGCTCTCGCACGCGGTGACGAAGCGGCACGGACGCGCCGGGCTGCCCGCGGGAACGATCCGCATCCGGCTCGACGGCTCGGCCGGGCAATCATTCGGCGCGTGGCTCGCGCCCGGCGTCGAGCTGACGCTTGTCGGCGACGCGAACGACTACGCCGGGAAGGGGCTGTCGGGCGGCGTGCTCGCCGTGCGCCCGCCGGACGACGCGGGCTTCGAGGCAGAGCGCAACGTGATTGTCGGCAACACCGTGCTCTACGGCGCGACCGCCGGCCGTGCGTTCTTCCGCGGCCTCGCCGGCGAGCGGTTCGCCGTTCGGAACTCCGGCGCGCGCGCCGTCGTCGAGGGCGTGGGCGACCACGGCTGCGAGTACATGACCGGCGGCTGCGTGGTCGTGCTCGGCCCGACCGGGCGCAACTTCGCCGCCGGGATGAGCGGCGGGATCGCGTACGTGCTCGACGAGGACGGCACGTTTGCGGCCCGCTGCAACCCGGAGCTCGTCGAGCTCGAGCCCCTCGACGCAGCCGATGAGGAGACGCTGCTGCTGCTCGTCTCCGAGCACGCCGCCCGCACCGGCTCCGCGGTGGCGGTGCGGCTGCTCGCCGACTGGGGCGGGGCGGCTTCGCGGTTCGTGAAGGTGATGCCGCACGACTTCAAGCGCGCGCTCGCCGAGGCCGTCTCCGCCGGCGGTGTCGGGTTCCTGACGCGCGAGACCGAGGCGGCAGCGTAGAGATGGGCAAGCTGCGCGGCTTCATGGAGCACGGGCGCCAATCGGCGCCGGAGCGTGACCCGCGCGCGCGTGTCGGCGACTTCCGCGAGTTTGTCGGGACACTCCCAGTGGTCGACATCCGTGAGCAGGCGGCACGCTGCATGGAGTGCGGCGTGCCGTTCTGCCACCACGGATGCCCGCTCGGGAACCTGATCCCCGACTGGAACGACCTCGTCTACCGCGACCGGTGGCGCGAGGCGATCGAGCAGCTCCATCGCACGAACAACTTCCCCGAGTTCACGGGCCGGCTCTGCCCGGCGCCGTGCGAGGCGGCCTGCGTGCTCGAGATCAACGAGGGCGACGCCGTCTCGATCAAGCAGATCGAGCTCTCGATCGTCAACCGCGCGTGGGACGAGGGATGGATCGCGCCGCAGCTGCCGTCCGTCCGCACCGGCCGCCGCATCGCCGTGGTCGGCTCCGGCCCCGCCGGCCTCGCCTGCGCGCAACAGCTCGCGCGGGCGGGCGAGAGCGTCACCGTCTTCGAGCGCGACGAGGCCGCGGGCGGTCTCGTCAGATTCGGCGTGCCGGAGTTCAAGATCGAGAAGTGGCTCGTCGAGCGGCGCGTCGCGCAGCTCGAGGCGGAGGGCGTGGAGTTTCGTCTCGGTGTCGATGTCGGCGTCGACCTCGATCCCGGAGAGTTGCGCGACCGGTTCGATGCGGTCGTGCTCGCGACGGGTGCGCGCGTCCCGCGCGACCTGCCGGTGCCCGGCCGGGAGCTCGACGGCGTGCACTTCGCGATGGACTACCTCTACGACCGGGCGCGGTCGCTCCACGGCTCACCTGCCGGGATCAGCGCGGCCGGCCGCCACGTCGTCGTGATCGGCGGCGGCGACACCGGCGCGGACTGCATCGGCCATGCGCACCGCGAGGAGGCTGCCTCGGTGACGCAGATCGAGCTGCTCGGCGAGCCACCGCCGACGCGCCCCGACGACGTCACGCCGTGGCCGCTCTGGCCGATGAAGCTGCGCACCTCGTACGCGCTCGCCGAGGGCGGCGACCGCGACTTCGCGATCTCGACCACGTCGCTCTCGGGAGCGGACGGCCGCGTCGAGCGGATCCACTGGCAGCGGAACAGCGGCGCGCCGCCGTTCGAACCGATGCCGGGCACCGACGAGTCGCGCCCCGCGGAGCTCGTGCTGCTCGCGATGGGGTTCCTGGGGCCGGAGCCCGCGCTGCTCGAGGGGCTCGGCGTGGAGCGCGACGGCCGCGGCAACGCGGCGGCCCCGCGCTACGCGACGTCGTCCGAGGGCGTGTTCGCCGCCGGCGACGCGCGGCGGGGCCAGTCGCTCGTCGTCTGGGCGATCGCCGAGGGCCGGCGGTGCGCCGAGGCCGTTCGCACCTGGCTCGACGGCGCCCCGAGCGGGCAGGGCACGGCGCCCGGTGCCACTTTCGTTTCGATAGCTACGAACGGGCGGCCCGGCTAGAATTCGCTCGATGCGGCGCACGATGAACGAGGTGCACGACGGCAGCTGCGCCGTCGCGGCGACCGCGGAGATCATCGGTACGAAGTGGACGGCGCTGATCGTCCACGACCTCTCGGAGGGCCCGCGGCGCTTCATGGAGCTCGAGCACGCGTGCCCGGGCATCAGCCCCCGGACGCTCTCGGAGCGCCTCGACATGCTCGAGCGCGAGGACGTGCTGGTGCGCCGGAGCTACCCCGAGTCGCCGCCCCGGGTCGAGTACGAGCTGACGTCGAAGGGCCGCTCGCTGCTGCCGATCATCCGCGAGATGCGCCGTTTCGGCCGTTCCTGGATGGTCGACGAGTCGGCCCACCGTCACGCCGCCGTCTAAGCGCGGCGTCGCGTGGATCGAGCAGCGCGTCAAGAGGCAGCCAGCCTGCGGGCCCGTGCGTTGGCAGACCGCCCCTACCCGGTTCTCGTCTGCGCGCGTTGTGCGCGGCTCACGGGTTGGGTCGACGGCGAAGGCGTCTGCGAACGCTGCGCGCGGGCGCAAGAGCTGCGTACGGCGTGGTCGCAACCGCACGGAGAGTGGGTCGACCTCGCGGATCAGCGCACCGGTGGGCCGGCGATGCGGTCGAGGCTCGGGTTGGGGAGCCTGCTCCGGCGTGGGAGAGCGCGTGAGCATGCGGCGGTGCGGAGCTGGTTGGCCCATGTGGATCCCGGCATCACCGGGCCGGTGGCACCCGAGGCCGGCTTCGAGCTCGAGGTCGCGCATCGAGACGAGGCCGAAGCCCCGGATCACTCATGCATCCTCGTCCGGTTCACGGCTGCGAGGCGGAGGTTCGACGGGAGATCGTGGAGTCGCGTCGACGAGACGCGTATCCCGCACGACGAGCTCTGGCTCCCGGCCGAGTTTCCGGCGAGCATCCCGATCGAGCAGCTCGCGGAGGCGTGGGCCGACTTCACGGCCGCCGTCGACAGCTTCAACCGCAGCAGCTGGCGCGCGGAAGACGAGCGGCGCGCAGCGGAGGAGCAGACCGAGGCGGAGCGCGAAGAGGCGCTACGTGCTCAGCGCCACACATCCGAGCTTCTTCCCGAGGAAGAAGACTGACCGGCAGCCCTTGATCAGTCGAAGACTGCCGCCGCCTCCTCGAGAGCCCCGCGCGCGGCGAGCCCGCGGTTGACGGCATTGACGACCGCGCGCAATGAGGCCGTCACGATGCTCGGGTGCAGCCCGACGCCCCAGACGAGGTCGCCGTCGACGTCGGCCTCGATGTACGCGGCGGCAGTCGCGTCGGCCGCCGCCGACATCGCGTGCTCGTGGTAGCCGCGGATCAGGACCTGGACCCCGAAGTGCTGCTCGAACGCGTCGACGAGCGCGTCGATCGGCCCGTTGCCGGTGCCCGTGATCTCCATCGGGGCGCCGTCGGCGACCACCGTGGCCGAGATATCGTCGCGCTCCGCGCTCGTGTGCGTGTACCGCTCGAGCGCGTACGGCGCAATCTGCGCGATGTAGTGCTCGTGGAACGCCTCGAGCAGCTCGTCGGCGGTCAGCTCGTCGCCGCGGGCGTCGGTCAGCGCCTGCACCTTCTGCGCGAAGTCGATCTGCAGCCCGCGCGGCAGCTCGAGGTGGTGCTCGGTCTCCATCAGGTACGCGACGCCGCCCTTCCCCGACTGGGAGTTGACGCGGATGATCGACTCGTAGCTGCGCCCCAGGTCGGCCGGGTCGATCGGCAGGTACGGCACGTCCCACGTCTCCGACTCCGAGCGCTGCTGGGCGTACATCCCCTTCTTGATCGCGTCCTGGTGCGAGCCCGAGAACGCCGTATAGACGAGCTCGCCGACCCACGGGTGGCGCGGGTGCACGGGCAGCTCGTTGCACGCCTCGACGATCGCGCGCGCTTCGTCGAGTCGCGACAGGTCGAGCTGCGGGTCGACGCCCTGGGTCAGCAGGTTGATCGCCAGCGTCACGAGGTCGACGTTGCCGGTGCGCTCGCCGTTGCCGAACAGCGTGCCCTCGACGCGGTCGGCCCCGGCCATCAGGCCGAGCTCGGCCGTCGCGACGGCGGTGCCGCGGTCGTTGTGCGGGTGCACGCTCAGCACGATGCTGTCGCGCGCCGACACATGCCGCTGGAACCACTCGATCCGGTCGGCGTACACGTTCGGCGGGAACGCCTCGACCGTGGTCGGCAGGTTGACGATCATCTTCGCCGCGGGCGTCGGCTCCCACGTCGCCATCACGGCCTCGCAGATCCGGAGCGCGAACTCGAGCTCCGTGCCGTGGAAGCTCTCGGGCGAGTACTCGAACATGACCTCCTCGCCGGCGAGCTCCCTGACGAGCTCGGTCGCGCGGACGGCGAGCTCGACGATGCCGTCCTCGTCGAGCCGGAAGACGACGCGACGCTGCGTCTCCGAGGTCGAGTTGTAGAGGTGGACGATCGCGCGCGGCGCGCCCTCGATCGCCTCGAACGTCCGCTCGATCAGCTCCGGGCGCGCCTGCGTCAGCACGGCGACCGTCGTGTCGACCGGGATCCGGTCCTCCTCGATCAGCTTGCGGATGAAGTCGAAGTCGGCCTTCGACGCCGACGGGAAGCCCGCCTCGATCTCCTTCACGCCGAGCCGCACGAGCAGCTCGAACATGCGGAGCTTCCGCGCCGAGTCCATCGGCTTCACGAGCGCCTGGTTGCCGTCGCGGAGGTCAGTCGAGCACCAGATCGGCGCGCGGTCGACCACGCGGCCGGGCCACGTGCGGTCGGGCAGGTCGACGGTCGGGTAGGGACGGTACTTCCAGTACGGCATCGTCATGAGAGCGCTCCTCGAGTGGACGGACTTCACCCGGCTTGCGGGCTACGCGGGCACGGATATGTCGCGTCTCGCTTCCCCTAGCGGGGAAGGAGGGCAAGCGCGATCAGGCCGGCAAACGTGCTGCCGGCCGAGAAGGAGTGGCGCTGCCCGAGCTCCATCACTTTCGAAAGCATAGTGGCAGCGGCCCGAAACGCGCAACGCCACCCCTCTTGTTGTTGACAACGCAAGGGAGCGCGGGCACACTCATCGGACGATGAGTCGTGGAGCCCAGGCAGTCGAGCTGAGCACGCCGGTCGCGGTGCGCTTGCTCATGGTCGGGCTCGTCATTCTTTCGATCTTCGTCATTCTCCCCCGCTAGGGGGAGATTTCGCTCACGCGGCCCTGGACGCCGCACACGCCGACTCCCGACCGGGAGACGTGCGCCCGCCGTTCCGCGGGCGGATCGACTGAGCGAAAGGAGGAGACCGGATGAACACTGTTGCCTGCCTCGCAGGGGACGGCGTCGGGCCCGAGCTGATGGCCGCGGCGACGCGTGCCCTGGACGGGGTCGCCAAGCTGCACGGCTGGGCGCTCGACGACGTCCACCTGCCGTTTGCCGGCGAGGGCGTCACACGCTCCGGGCACCCGCTTCCCGCCGAGACCCGCGCCGCCTACCGCAGCGCCGACGCGATCCTCGTCGCGTCCGCTCACGAGCCCGCGCTCGAGGGCGTCAAGGCCGACCTCGAGCTCGCCACGCGCGTCGCGCGGGTCGTGCTCGGCACCGCCCGCGACCTCGTCGTGGTCGCGCCGGTGGACGAGTGGGCGAACGCAGTCGCCCTCGACCGTGCCTTCACGTGCGCCGCCGCGCGTCGCGGCCGGATCCTCGTCGTCGGCGAGTCGCCGTCCTGGAGGGCTGCGACCGTACGCGTCCGCGCCAAGCACGACGGGCTCGAGGTCGACCAGGCCGCGTTCGGCGACACGCTCGTACGCCTCCGCGAGCGCCCGCAGGAGCTCGACGTGATCGTCGCCGAGGCGCAGCTCTACTCGGCCGTCGTCGACACCGCCGCGCACTTCGCCGGCACCGAGGCTTCGGTCGCCCATGCGTGGCTGCCGGACGAGGGGCCCGGGGTCTTCGCGCCCGGCTCGTCGGAGAAGGACGAGGTCGCCGGCCTCGGCGTCGTCGATCCCACCGGCATGCTCCTCACGGCCTCGCTGCTCCTCGCCGAGGGCCTCGAGCACCGCTCCGCGTCGCGCACGCTCGAGCGTGCCGTCGGCGAAGCGGCCCGCGAGCGGGCGCCGCGCGACACGCGCTCGTTCACGGACGCGGTGATCCAGCTCTTGCCGCGGGCCCGCACCGACGTCGACCACTTCGACGAGGACTGGCGGTGACGGGGAAGTGGCGCATGCTCGGGTCGGACGCGATCCTGCGCGCGCTCGAGCACGAGGGGGTCGAGGTCGCCTTCGGCATTCCGGGCGGCGCGATCCTGCCGACCTACGACGCGATCGCGCGCGGCACCACGGTGCGGCACGTGCTCGCACGGCACGAGCAGGGCGCCGGCCACATGGCCGAGGGCTACGCGCGCGCGTCGGGCAGGGTCGGCGTCGCGATCGCGACGTCCGGCCCCGGCGCGACGAACCTCGTCACGCCGATCGCCGACGCGTGGATGGACTCGACGCCGCTCGTCTGCATCACCGGGCAGGTGCGCTCGTCGCTGATCGGCACCGACGCGTTCCAGGAGATCGACGCCACCGGCATCACCCTGCCGATCGTCAAGCATTCGTGGCTCGTTCAGGACGTCGAGGAGCTGCCGCACGTGCTCAAGGCGGCGTTCCACATCGCGCGGACGGGGCGCCAGGGCCCCGTGCTCGTCGACGTCGCGAAGGACGTGCAGGAGGCCGAGTTCGAGTTCGAATACCCGGAGGACGTCGACCTGCCGGGCTGGAAGCCGCCCCGCAAGGTGCACCCGCGCCAGGTGCGCGACGCGGCCCGGGCGATCGCAGAGGCGCAGCGCCCGATCGTCTACGCCGGCGGCGGCGTGCTGAACGCGAACGCATGCACCGAGCTGCTCGAGCTCGTCGAGTCGGCCCGCCTGCCGGCCGTGGTGACGCTGATGGGGAAGGGCTGCCTGCCCGACTCGCACCCGCTCAACTACGGCCCGCCCGGCATGCACGGGTCGAAGTACGGCAACTGGGCGCTGAACAAGGCCGACCTGGTGATCGCGGTCGGCTCGCGCTTCGACGACCGCGTCACGGGCAAGCTCTCGGCGTTCGCGCCGGGCGCCAAGGTGATCCACTTCGACATCGACGCGGCCGAGGTCGGGAAGATCCGCAACGCGGACATTCCCGTCGTCGGGCCGCTGCCGGTGGCGCTCGCCGAGCTCCACGCCGAGCTGCGGGAGCTGATGGAGGGTCGGCCGCACGGTCACGAGCCCTGGCTGCGCCAGCTCGAGGAGTGGCGCGAGCAGTTCCCGTACCGCTACGCGAAGTCGCCGGGCGTGCTGAAACCGCAGACCGCGATCGAGGCACTGCGCGACCTCGCCGCCACGCGCGACGAGGACGTCGTGTGGACGACCGGCGTCGGGCAGCACCAGATGTGGGCGATGCAGTACCTCGTGTGCGACCAGCCGCGATCGTTCATCACGTCGGGCGGGCTCGGGACGATGGGCTACGGCCTGCCGGCGGCGATCGGCGCGAAGGCCGCGCGCCCGGACGCGACCGTCGTCTGCATCGACGGCGACGGCTGCTTCCAGATGACGTGCCAGGAGCTCGCGACCGCGGCGCTCGAGCGGCTGCCGATCGTCGCGGTGGTGATCAACAACGGCTGGCTCGGGATGGTGCGGCAGTGGCAGGAGCTGTTCTACGACGAGCGCTTCGCGCAGACGCATCTCACGCACGCGGTGCCGGACTACGCGCAGCTCGCGGAGGCGTACGGCTGCGCCGGCTTCGCAGTCGAGAGCGAGGACGAGCTCGAGGGCGCGCTGGCGGCCGCATTCGACGCCGGGCGCAGCGCGGTCGTCGACGTCCGCTGCGACCCCGAGGAGAAGTGCTTCCCGATGGTGCCCGCAGGCGCCGCCGCGGTCGACGTGATCGAGGCGCCGGACGAAGAGGTAAAGGTATGAGCCGTAGGCTCGACGGAGGCTCAGCGAGAGCGGAGGTGCCGGCTTGGCCGGCGCCGGAGCGGGTGCTTTGAGCTCGCACACGATCTCCGTGCGGCTCGAGAACAAGCCGGGGGCGCTGGCGCGCGTATCGCAGCTCTTCTCGCGCCGGGGCTACAACATCCAGAGCCTCGCCGTCGGGCCGACGGAGCGGCCGGACATCTCCCGACTCACGCTGCGCGTCGACTGCAGCGAGCACTCGCTCGAGCAGATCGAGAAGCAGATGCACAAGCTCGTGAACGTGCTGCGGGTCACCGAGCTCACGCCCGACGAGTCGATCGAGCGGGAGCTCGCGCTGATCACCGTGACGGTTGCGCCGGACCGGCGCGCCGACCTCGTTGCGCTCAGCCAGATCGCCGGGGCGCGCGTCGCGGACATCGGCCGCGAGGCGATCACCTTCGAGTTCGTCGGACGCCCCGACCAGGTGGAGGCATTCGAGGAGCTCGTGCGCCCGTACGGTGTACGGGAGCTCGTTCGCACCGGACGCGTGGGCCTCCGCCGCCCGAGTGCCTCGACATCCACTTCAAGTCCCTCCGTCCAAGTCTGAAGCGAAAGGAAGCGAGAGCACACATGGCCGAGATCCTGAAAGCGGGCAACACCGACCTCCTGGACGGCAAGGTTGCCGTCCTCGGGTACGGCAGCCAGGGGCATGCGCATGCGCTCAACCTCGCCGAGTCCGGCGTCGACGTCGAGGTCGGCCTGCGCGAGGGAAGCCCGTCGCGCGCCGCCGCAGAGGAGGCCGGCCTGAAGGTCGCCTCGTTCGCCGACGCGGTCCGCGGCGCGCAGCTGGTTGCGTTCCTCGTGCCGGACGGCGCGCAGCCGGCGCTCTACGAGTCGGAGGTCGCGCCGAACCTCGAGCCGGGCGCGGCGCTGCTGTTCGCACACGGCTTCAACGTGCACTACGGGCGGATCGCGCCGCCGGCGGGCCACGACGTGATTATGGTCGCGCCGAAGGGGCCGGGGCACATCGTGCGCCGCCTGTACGAGGAGGGCTACGGGACGCCGGCCGTCGTCGCGGTCGCTCAGGACGCGAGTGGGCGCGCGCTGGCGCTTGCCCTGGCATACGGAGCCGCCCTGGGCGCCGCCCGCGCGGGCATGGTCGAGACGACGTTCGCCGAGGAGACGGAGACCGACCTCTTCGGCGAGCAGACCGTGCTCTGCGGCGGCGTCACGCAGCTGATCCGGCTCGGTTTCGAGACGCTCGTCGAGGCGGGCTACCAACCGGAGATCGCGTACTACGAGTGCCTGCACGAGCTGAAGCTGATCACCGACCTGATCTGGGAGGGTGGCATCGAGCGGATGCATTACTCGATCTCCGACACGGCCGAGTACGGGTCGCATGCGGTCGGCCCGAACGTGGTCGACGAGCACGTGCGCGAGAACATGCGTGCGGTGCTCGCCGCGATCCGCGACGGCTCGTTCGCGAAGGACTGGATCGCCGAGATGGACCGTGGCCAGCCCGTGCTCGACGAGTACCGGGCGAAGCTCGCGGAGACGCAGCTCGAGCAGGTCGGCGCGCGCCTGCGCGCGCTGAACGTCCGCGAGGAGGCCGCGGAGGTCCATGGCGTCGGTTGACGTCCCAGTCGCCCTGCTCGGCTACGGAACGGTCGGGGCGGCAGTCAACCGGCTGCTGACCGAGTCGGCGGCTGACATCGAGCGCGCCACCGGCCACCGCCTGCGCGTGGTGAAGGCGCTCGTGCGCGACCCGGGAAAGGAGCGTGAATACCCGCCCGCCGGCGGGGTGCTCACCGATCGCTTCGACGAGATCCTCGACGACCCGTCCATCGCGGTCGTCGCGGAGGTGATGGGCGGGCTCGAGCCCGCCGGCGACTACGTGCTCGAGCTGCTTCGGCGCGGACGCCACGTCGTCACCGCGAACAAGCAGCTCGTCGCGCGCCGCGGCGCCGAGCTCTTCGCCGCGGCGTCTGAAGCCGGCGTGCAGCTGCGGTTCGAGGCGAGCGTCTGCGCCGCGATCCCGGTGATCAAGGTGCTGCGCGAGGCGCTCGTCGTCACCAACGTCCACCGCGTGCTCGGCATCGTCAACGGCACCACGAACTTCGTGCTCACCGAGATGGAAGCCGGCAAGACGTACAGCGACGCCCTCGGCGAGGCACAGGAGCGCGGGTTCGCGGAGGCCGACCCGACCGACGACGTCTCCGGCGCCGACGCCGCCGCGACGATGGCGATCCTCGCGACAGTTGCGTTCAAATCGCGCGTCGACCTCGACGACGTCGACTTCTCCGGCATCACCGAGATCGATCCGCTCGACGTCGCCGCTGCGCGCGAGCTCGACATGGTGATTCGCCTGGTCGGCACAGCGCGCCTCGTCGACGGCCAGTTCGACGTCCACGTCTCACCGGCGCTCGTCGACCGGCAGCACCCACTCGCCAAGGTCGACGGCGCGTTCAACGCCGTGATGCTGCAGGGCGACGCGATCCGCGAGATCACGCTCGAGGGCCCCGGCGCCGGCGGCCTCGAGACGGCGTCGGCGGTCGTCGCCGACATCACGAGCGTGCTCGGCACGATGGGCACCGGATTCCTTCAGAACGACGCCGCGTGGCGGCAGCTGCCCAAGCTGCCCGCGGGCGACAGCCGCTCGCCGTTCTACTTCCGGCTCTCGGTCGAGGACCGTCCCGGCACGCTCGCGCGCGTCGCGGACGCGCTCGCCGAGCGGGAGATCTCCATCGCACGGCTGGTGCAGCACCCGAACGGCGCCGGCGCAGCGCTGCACGTCGTCACGCACGAGGCCCGCGTCGGCGCGCTCTCGGACGCCCTCGGCGCGCTCGGCAAGCTGCCCGAGGTGCACGACCGCTCGCTGCCGCTGCCGGTGGTCTCGGAGCGGGGCGTCACGGAGCTTGGATGGGCGTGAGCGCGCTCGCACCGGCCCTGTCGCTCGGTGAGGGGTCGACGCCGCTCGTCCACGCCGCGCGGCTGTCCGAGGCGCTCGGGCTCGAGCTGCACCTGAAGTGCGAGGGGTCGAACCCGACGGGCAGCTTCAAGGACCGCGGCATGGTGGTCGCGGTCGCGCGCGCGGCGGGCGCAGGCGCGCGCGCCGTCGTGTGCGCTTCGACCGGGAACACCGCGGCGAGCGCGGCCGCCTACGCGGCGCGCGCCGGGCTCGAGGCCGTGGTGCTGACGCCGGCCGGGAGCACCGCGTCCGCGAAGAGGGCGCAGGCCCGTGCGGCCGGCGCGCGCGTGCTGGAGATCCGCGGGACATTCGACGACGCCCTCCGGCTGGCGCGCGAGCTCGGCGGCCGCGACGGCTTCGTGCTGGTGAACTCGGTCAACCCGGACCGGATCGAGGGCCAGAAGTCGGTCGCGCACGAGATCGTCGAGCAGCTCGGCGCGGCGCCCGACGTGGTGGCGCTCCCGTTCGGGGGCGGCGGAAATGTGACCGCCGTCGCCGCCGGGCTTGCCGAGACAGGCGCGGCGTCGCGGATCGTCGTCGGCCAGGCGGCCGAGCGCGCGACCACGTGGGCGTCGGCGATCAGGATCGCCGAGCCTGCGCATGCAGACGAGGTCGCGGCGCTCGTCGACTCGGGGCGGCTCGAGGTCGTGACGCTCGCCGAGGACGAGCTCGCAGCCTGGTGGCGTCGGCTCGCCGACGAGGAGGGCACGTTCTGCGAGCCGGCCTCGGCTGCCGGAGTGGCCGCGCTTGCGAAGCTCGGTGCCGGTGCCGACCAGGTCGCTGTCGCGATCCTCACTGGTCACGGGCTCAAGGACTCGGACGCGGTCGACCAGGGCTCGAGTGCCGTGGTCGAGCCCACGGTCGACGCGATCCTCGAGGAGCTCGCGTGACGATCCGCGCCGTCGCGCCTGCCTCGACCGCGAACCTCGGCCCGGGCTTCGACGCCGCCGCCGCGGCGCTGGCGCTCTGGAACGAGGTGGTCGTGGATGACTCGCCCGACGGGCTCGTCGTCGAGATCGAGGGCGAGGGCGTGGACGAGTTGCCGCGCGACGACCGGCATCTCACGCTGCGCGCGTTCGGCCTGTTCGCGCCGGTCGACGGCTACACGTTCCGCTTCGTCAACAGGATCCCGCTGGAGCGCGGCCTCGGCTCGAGCGCGGCCGCGATCGCGCTCGGCCTCGTTGCCGGCGCCGCGGCCGCGGGCCGCGAGCTCGCTCCCGCCGAGCTGCTCGGGGTGGGCGAGGCGCTCGAGGGCCACGCCGACAACCTCGCTGCCGTGCTGCTCGGCGGCGTCTCGCTCACGTGGGTGCGGAACGGCGAGCGGCGCGTCGCGCGCGTCGCGCCTGACCTTCCGCTTGCCCCGATCGTCGTGGTGCCGTCGACGCGTACGAGCACGGCGCAGTCGCGCAACGGGCTGCCGTCGACCGTCAGCCACTCGGACGCCGCCGTGAACGCCGCCCACGCCGCACTCCTCGGCGCGGGCATCGCCGCCGGCGACCCCGAGCTGCTCGCCGAGGCGTTCGCCGACCGTCTGCACGAGCAGTACCGGCTCGCCGACGCGCCGTTGCTCGGCGCGCTGCACGCGCATCGGCCCGCGGGTGCCGTCGGCGTGACGCTGTCCGGGTCGGGGCCCTCGGTGGTGGTCTGGGCGCGGCCGGAGGATGCCGCCGCGGTCGCGCACGAGCTCGAGCGCTCGCTCGACGGCGACTCGACCGTGCTTGCGCTGGCCGTCGCGCGTGAAGGGGCGAGGCTGACGTGAGCGTCTACGGGCCGACCAGCCCCGCGAAGAGGCACAGCGCTGCGCTGACCGACGGAGTCGACCGCGCGCCGGCGCGCGCGATGCTGAAGGGCGCCGGCCTCACCGACGCGGATCTGGCGCGGCCGCTCGTCGGTGTCGCGTCGATGTGGATCGAGACGATGCCCTGCAATCTGAACCACCGGCTGCTCGCCGGCTACGTGAAGCAGGGGATCCGGAACGCCGGCGGCACGCCGCTCGAGTTCAACACGATCGCCGTGTCGGACGGCGTGTCGATGGGCACCTCTGGCATGCGCGCGTCCCTCGTGTCGCGCGAGGTGATCGCCGACTCGATCGAGCTCGTCGCGCGCGGCCACCTGTTCGACGGGATCGTGTGCATCGTCGGCTGCGACAAGACGATCCCCGCTGCGGTGATGGCGCTCGCGCGGCTCGACCTGCCGGGGCTCGTCCTCTACAGCGGCTCGATCGCGCCCGGCCGCTACCGCGGGCGCGACGTGACGATCCAGGACGTCTTCGAGGTCGTCGGCGCGCACGCCGCCGGCAAGGCGACGGAGGGCGAGGTGCACGCCCTCGAGAGCGCCGCCTGCCCCGGCGCGGGCGCGTGCGGCGGCCAGTACACGGCGAACACCATGGCGACCACGCTCGACTTTCTCGGCGTGAGCGCGCCGGGCCTGGGCGAGATCCCCGCGACGCATCCCGGCAAGCCGCAGGCGGCGGTGAAGGCGGGCGAGCTGGCGATGAGCCTGGTCGAGGCGGACACGCGCCCGTCGCAGGTGCTGACCCGCGAGGCGTTCGAGAATGCGATCGCCTCGATCGCCGCGACCGGCGGCTCGACCAACGGCGTGCTGCACCTGCTCGCGATCGCGGCGGAGGTCGGGGTGGAGCTGTCGATCGACGACTTCGACACGATCTCGACGCGCACGCCGATCGTCGCCGACATCAAGCCCGGCGGCCGCTACGTCGCCACCGACCTGTTCGACGCGGGCGGCATCGCGCTCGTCGCGCGCGAGCTCGTCCGCGCCGGGGTGGTCAACGAGGAAGCGCGCGGCGTCGACGGCCGCACGCTGCGCGAGGTCGCGGACGGCGCGCACGAGCGGCCCGGCCAGGACGTCGTCGTGTCGTGGGACGACCCGCTGAAGGCGAGCGGCGGCCTCGCGATCCTGCGCGGCAACCTCGCGCCAGACGGCTGCGTGGTGAAGCTCGCCGGTCACGAGCGGCTGCACCACCGCGGCCCGGCGCGGGTTTTCGACTCCGAGGAGGACTGCTTCGTGGCCGTGAAGGCTCGCTCGATCGAGCCCGGCGACGTCGTCGTGATCCGCTACGAGGGGCCCGCGGGAGGGCCCGGGATGCGCGAGATGCTGCACGTGACTGCCGCGCTCGTCGGGGAGGGCCTCGGCGACGAGATCGCACTGATTACGGACGGCCGCTTCTCGGGCGCGACGCACGGGCTGATGGTCGGGCACATCGCACCCGAGGCGTTCCGGGGCGGCTCGATCGCGCTCGTGCAGGACGGCGACGAGATCGTGATCGACGTCGAGCGCCGCGAGCTCGCGCTCGACGTGCTCGAGGGTGAGTTGGCCGCGCGCCTCGAGCGCTGGCAGCCACCCGCGCCCCGGTACACATCAGGTGTGTTCGCGAAGTACGCAGCGGCGGTCGGTTCCGCGTCGGAGGGCGCGCGGACGCGATGACGTCGAGCTTCAAGGATCCGATTCCCGGGCCGACCGTGAGGCCGCCCTCGAAACGCCAGGCGCAGGGCGAGCTCGAGGCGCCGTCGCCTGCGGTCGCAGCCCGGGGATCGGGGAAGGAGGGACCGTGCCGGTCGAAACGCTGAGATGCCGGGTCTGCGAGGCGGAGTACCCGGCGGTTGCGAGCGGCACGTGCGTGCGCTGCTTCGGCCCGCTCGAGCCCGTCTACGACTGGGACGAGGTCGCCCGGAACGCGACGCGCGAGCGCATCGAGTCGGGGCCGCGCTCGCTGTGGCGCTACGGCGCGCTGCTCCCGGTCGAGCCTCCGCCCGACGCGGCCGGCGGCCCGGGCTTCACCCCGCTCTTCCGCGCGCCGCGCCTCGCGGATGCGGTCGGCGTGGGCGAGGTGTGGCTGAAGCTGGACCACACCAACCCGACGCACTCGTTCAAGGACCGCGTCGTCGGGGTCGCCGCCGCGAAGGCGGCGGAGCTCGGCACTGACACGCTCGCGTGCGCGTCCACCGGCAACCTCGGCAACGCCGTCGCCGCGCGCGCGGCCGCGTCGGGAATGCGCTCGGTCGTTCTCTACCCGAGCACCGTCGAGCCGGAGAAGATGCTGCAGACCGCCGCCTACGGCGCCGAGATGTATGCCGTCCGCGGCAGCTACGACGACTGCTCGCGGCTCGTGGTCGAGCTCGCCGGCGAGCTCGACTGGGCGTTCGTCAACGTCAATCTGCGCGCGTACTACGCGGAAGGCTCGAAGACGCTCGCGTTCGAGATCGCGGAGCAGCTCGGCTGGACGACGCCCGACGCGGTGATCGCGCCGATCGCGTCCGGCTCGCTGTTCACGAAGCTCTGGCAGGGGTTCGAGCAGTTCCGGCGCCTGGGCCTCGTCGAGGGTGAGAGCCCGCGCCTCTACGGCGGCCAGGCGGAGGGTTGCTCTCCCGTCGCGGCCGCGTTCGCGGAGGAGCGGCCGGTCTCGCCGGTGCGGCCGCAGACGGTCGCGCACTCGCTCGCGATCGGCGCTCCCGCCGACGGCGACCTGGCCAACGCGACGGCCCGCACCTCGGGCGGTGCGGTCTACGCGGTGCCGGAGGACGACGTCGGCCCGAACATGGCGCTGCTCGCCTCGACGACGGGCATCTTCGGCGAGACCGCAGCGGGAGTCACGGTGGGCGCGCTGCGCGCCGCGGCGGCGGCGGGCGCGGTCGGCGAGGACGACACGGTGGTCGTGCTCGTCACCGGAACGGGCCTGAAGACGCCGAGCGTCGTGCCCGTGCGCGAGGGCATCGAGATCGCGGCCGACGTCGACGAGCTGCTCGAGGGCCTCGGGGTCGCCGTATGACGCAGCCGGAGCAGGCCCCCGCGGCCGACCCGGTCATCACCTCGTTCCGCGACGAGATCGTGTCGCTCGACGTGCGACTGCTCGGGATCGTCAACGCGCGCATCCAGGCGGTCGAGAAGCTGCGCCGCTACAAGGCGCAGCGCGGCATCGCGTTCCTCGACCCCGCCCGGGAGGCGTGGCTCGCTCAGTATCTGAAGCGCGTGAACAGCGGTCCGCTGTCCGAGGACGGGCTCGTCGAGCTGCACCGCTTCGTGCTCGACCTGGTGAAGCGCGAGGTCGCCGATGACTGACCTGATCGCCTGCCTGCCCGGCGACGGGATCGGGCCCGACGTGCTCGACCAGGCCGTGCGCGTGCTCGAGCACCTGCCGGTCGACGTCGAAGTCGTTCGTCTGCCGTTCGGCGGCGCGGCGATCGACGAGGCCGGTGACCCGCTGCCCGCCGACACGCTCGCCGCCTGCCGCGAGGCGCGCGCCGTGCTGCTCGGCGCCGTCGGCGGCCCGCAGTGGGACGGCGGCGCGATACGGCCCGAGGCGGGGCTGCTGCGGATCCGCAAGGAGCTCGACGTCTACGCGAATCTCCGCCCCGCGACCGCGGCCGGCATCGACCTGCTTATCGTGCGCGAGCTCGTCGGCGGCCTCTACTTCGGGCGGCGCGGCACGCTCGACGACGGCACCGTCTTCGACACGTGCGAGTACCACCCGGCGCAGATCGAGCGCGTCGTCCGCCGCGCCTTCGAGCTGGCGCGCACCCGGCGCGGCTCGCTCGTCTCGGTCGACAAGGCGAACGTGCTCGACACGTCACGTCTCTGGCGGCGCGTCGTCGGCGAGGTGGCGGCGGCGTATCCAGACGTCGAGCTGCGCCACGCGCTCGTCGACAGCGCCGCGATGGAGCTCGTCACCGACGCCGACCGCTTCGACGTGCTCGTGATGGAGAACACCTTCGGCGACATCCTGTCCGATGTCGCCGCGGCCGTGACCGGTGGGCTCGGACTGGCAGCGTCGGCCAGCCTCGGCGACCTCGGCCCCGGCATCTTCGAGCCCGTGCACGGCTCGGCGCCCGACATCGCCGGCACCGGCAGCGCCAACCCGGCCGCGATGCTTCGCTCGCTCGCACTCCTGCTCGAGCACGCGCTCGGGCGGCGTGACCTGGCGATCGCGGTGGTCGACGCCGTCGAGGCGACACTCCTCTCGCACCCGACGCCCGATCTGGGCGGCGACGCGACGACGGAGTCGTTCGGCGACGCCGTGCTCGCCGCTCTGCCGACGCAGGCGGCCGTGGAGGCGCGGTGAGCGTCACCGTCGGCTACCCGGGGCCGGCCGGCAGTCACAGCGGCGCGGCGGCGGTTGTGCTCGTACCGGACGCCGCCGAGGTGATCGGGCTGCCGAGCTTCACCGCGGTCGTCGACGCGGCCTCGTCGGCCGAGATCACGCTCGGCGTCCTGCCGATCGAGAGCTCGCTGATGGGCCCGATCGCCGAGACGCACGACTTGCTCTACGAGGCGCCGCTCTCGATCGTCCGTGAGGCGTCGCTGCCGATCCGCCACTGCGTGCTCGGCGTCCCCGGCTCGACGCTCGACGGCGCGACGACGCTGCGTTCGCATCCGGCCGCGTTCGACCAGTGCCGCGAGCTGCTGTCGGGGCTGCACCTGCGCTGCATCCCGGCGGCAACGACGGCCGACGCGGCGCGTGAAGTCGCCGAAGCGGGCGACTCGACCCAGTTCGCGATCGCGAGCGCCGAGGCCGCCCTGGAGTACGGGCTGCAGGTCGTCGCCGACGACGTCGGCGATCCTCCCGGAGCGTTCACGCGGTTCGTCGCGCTCGCTCCGTACACACAGATCGCAGGCGGCGAGCGGTGGCGCACCGCGCTGTCGTTCGTCACCGACCACCGGCCCGGTGCGCTGTTCCACGCGCTCGAGCCCCTCGCGCGGAACCAGGTGAACCTCGTGCAGCTCGTGTCGAGGCCGCTGCCGAAGTCGCCGTGGCGCTACCGCTTCGACGTGGTGCTCGACGGGCACGTGTTCGACGAGACGGTGCGGCCGGCTCTCCAGGAGCTGCGCGCCGAGACGCGCGAGCTACGGCTCTTCGGCTCCTACGCCGCCGAGGCGGAGCGATGAGCGAGCGCACGCTCTTCCGCAAGATCTGGGACGCGCATGTCGTCGCCGAGTCGGACGACGGGCCGTCGCTGCTCTACGTCGACCTGCACCTCGTCCACGAGGTGACGAGCCCCCAGGCGTTCGAGTCGCTGCGGGTCGCCGGCCGGCCCGTCCGCCGCCCCGACCTGACCCTCGCGACGATGGACCACAACGTCCCGACGGTCGACGGGCCGATCACCGACCCGCTCGCAAAGGCGCAGCTCGAGGCGCTCGAGCGGAACTGCGATGACTTCGGCGTCCGCCTCTTCCGGACCGGGAGTGGGCGAGAGGGGATCGTGCACGTGATCGGCCCGGAGCTGGGTCTCACGCAGCCCGGGATGACGATCGTCTGCGGCGACAGCCACACCTCGACGCACGGCGCGCTCGGAGCGCTGGCGTTCGGGATCGGCACGTCGGAGGTGGAGCACGTGCTCGCGACGCAGACGCTGCCGCAGGCGCTGCCGCGGACGATGAAGATCGAGTTCGTCGGCGAGCTGCCGTTCGGCCTTGCAGCGAAGGACATGGTGCTGGCCGCGATCGGGCAGATCGGCGTCTCGGGCGGCCGCGGCCACGTGATCGAGTACGCGGGGGCTCCGATCCGCGCGCTCCCGCAGGAGGGCCGGCTGACGATCTGCAACATGTCGATCGAGGCCGGCGCGCGCGCGGGCCTCGTCGAGCCCGACGACCTCACCTTCGCATATCTCGAGGGCCGCCCGGCCGCGCCGACGGGCGCCGCCTGGGAGCGCGCGCTCGACGCCTGGCGGGCGCTCGCGACCGACGAGGGCGCCGCCTTCGACGCGACGACGACCGTCGATATCTCGGCGCTCAAGCCGCAGGTGACGTGGGGGACGAACCCGGGGATGGTGGCGCCGGTCGACGGCGTCGTCCCCGACCCGGGTGAGTACGCCGATCCGGACGAGCGCGAGGCGGTCGAGCGGGCGCTCCGCTATATGGACCTGACGCCGGGCACACCGCTCGTCGAGATCGCGATCGACAAGGTGTTCATCGGCTCGTGCACGAACGCGCGTATCGAGGACCTGCGCACCGCCGCGCAGGTGGTGTCCGGCAGGCGCGTCGCCGACGGCGTGAACGCGATCGTCGTGCCCGGCTCCGCGCAGGTGAAGCGGCAGGCCGAGGACGAGGGGCTGCGCGAGGTGTTCGAGTCGGCCGGCTTCGAGTGGCGCCGCGCCGGCTGCTCGATGTGCCTGGGCATGAACCCGGACATCCTCCAGCCGGGCGAGCGCTGTGCGTCCACCTCGAACCGCAACTTCGAGGGACGGCAGGGCGCCGGCGGGCGCACGCACCTCGTCTCGCCGGCCATGGCGGCGGCGGCTGCGCTTCGGGGCCGCTTCGCGGACGTGCGGGAGCTCGTATGAAGGCGCTTCGTTCGGTCACGGGGCGCGCGGTCGCGCTCGACCGTGCCGACGTCGACACCGATCAGATCATCCCGAAGCAGTTCCTCAAGCGGATCGAGCGCACGGGATACGGCGAGTTCCTGTTCTTCGACTGGATGAAGGACCCGGAGTTCGTGTTGAACCGGCCGGAGTCCCGCGGCGCTCCGATCCTGATCGCCGGGCGCAACTTCGGTTGCGGCTCGTCGCGCGAGCATGCCGCGTGGGCGCTCGAGGACTTCGGTTTCCGCGTGGTGATCGCGCCCTCGTTCGGCGACATCTTCCGCACGAACGCAGTCAACTCGGGGCTCGCCCCGGTGGCGATGGAGCCGCGGGAGATCGCGCGGTTGCGCGAGGCGGTCGACCGTCGCAACGAGCTGACCGTCGATCTCGAGCGGCTCGTCGTCTCGCATCCGGACGGGCTCGAGCTGTCGTTCCCGTTCGACGCCCATTCGCAGGAGACGCTCGTCGACGGGCTCGACGACATCGCGCGCACGCTCAAGCGGGCAGAGGCGATCGACGCGTTCGAGGCGGGCTACACGCCGCGCTTCGACCTGGCTCGGATCTCGTAGTCGACGAGCGGTGCCAGGCACCAGGGTGCCTGGCACCAGGGTGCCTGGCACCGGATCTAGCCCGTGTTGCGCAGCGCGGCCGCGATCCCCGCGATCGAGCGCAACAGCGGCAGCTGCGCGGCCTCGTCGCCGGCGCGGTAGCGGCGCAGCAGCTCGACCTGGACGGCATTCATCGGGTCGACGTACGGGTTGCGCAAGTCGATCGAGCGGCGCAGGACCGGTTGACGCTCGAGCAGCCGCGCAACGCCGGTCGCGGCGAGCACGCCGGCGACCGCGCGCTCGTGCTCTGCGGCGACCGCCTCGAATGGTGACGGATCGGGGACGAGCGAGAGATAGCCGCGCGCGATCGGCAGGCTCGACTTCGCGAGCGTCATCTCGAGGTTGTCGACGACCGTCCGGAAGAACGGGACGCGCTGGTAGAGGCCGCAGAGCACGTCCGCATCGAGCTCGGCGAACGCGCTGCCGCAGCCGAACCACGCCGGCAGGAGCACCCGGTTCTGCGTCCACGAGAACACCCACGGGATCGCGCGGAGCGACGAGAGAAAGTCGGCGTCGTCCGGCCGCCGCGCCGGCCGCGACGCGATCTCGAGCAGCGAGAGCTCCACGACCGGGGTGAATGCGCGGAAGAACGCGACGAAGGCAGGGTCGTCCCAGACGAACAGGCGGTAGGCGGCCCGAGACGTTTCGGCGAGGCGGTCGAGCAGCTCACGGTCGTCCTCCGACGGCGGCGTCGACGTGTGCTCCGGGAACGTCGCGAGCAGCGTCCCCGCGAGCGCCGCCTCCAGGTTCCGGTGCGCGAGGCCCTCGAGCCCGTACTTGAACGACACCGTCTCGCCCTGCTCCGTCAGCTTGACGCGGCCCGGCGGGTGGCCGGGCGGCTGCGAAGCGATCGCCGCGTGTGTCGGCCCGCCGCCGCGGCCGGCGCTCCCGCCGCGGCCGTGGAAGATCGTCAGCTCGACACCGTGACGAGCCGCGACCGCGGCCAGCTCCTCCTGCGCCCGGTAAATCGCCCACTGCGCGGCGAGGTAGCCGCCGTCCTTGCCCGAGTCCGAGTAGCCGACCATCACCTCCGCGCGGTCGTCGTTCGCGGCGACGCGTGATGCGAACCGCTCGTCTCCGAGCAGCTCCTCGAAGATGCGCGGCGCGCGCTCGAGGTCGTCGATCGTCTCGAACAGGGACACCACCTGGAGGGGCTCGGTCGTGAGGTCGGCTGCGGCGAGCGCGTCGGCTGCGCTCGAGGTGCCCGAGACGATCAGCGTGTCGAGCGCGCGCGGCCCGTGCCGGCGGCGCGCAGCCTCGGCGGCCGCGACCGCCTCCCGCGCCCTGTCGGTCGCGAGGTCGCGCGCGTGCAGCCGCACGTCGAGCGTTGCGACGTGGAAGCCGAAGATCTCGACCATGCGCTCGAGGCGGGCGACGCGCCCGTCCGCGACGCGCGCACCGCGGTTCGCGGCCAGGCTCGTGCGGATCGTCCGGAGGTCGGCGAGCAGCCCGTCGGCGCCTGCGTAGCCGTCGTTGCCGAGTCGCCACCACATGAACGAGAGCTTGCGCCTGTACGGCTCGAGCTCGTTGCGCGCGCCGATCTCGGCGGCGTAATCCGGCAGCTCCTCCTCGTCGCGCTGCAGCGACGCCTCGAGCTCGCGTGAGATCTTGACGAGGGAGCGCGCCGGCGCAAGCTCGACCGCGAGCGCGCGCACCTCGGTGCGGTACTGCGCGAGCGCGAGCGTACGGGCGCGCTCGAGCGCCCCGTCGATCGACCGCGGCCCGGCCGACGGGTTGCCGTCGAGGTCGCCGCCGATCCAGGTCCCGAACGAAAGCGGTGGTGGTGTCCCCGGCAGGCGCTCCCGCCACTCGCCGACGAGATCCGTCGCCGCGCGCATCAGGCTGTGCTCGAAGAACCACAGGCCGTGGCGGATCTCGTCGGTCACGCGTAGCCGGTCGTGCCGCACCTCGTCGGTCTGCCACAGGAGCGTCACTTCCTCGGCGATGCTGCGCTCGGCCGCCTGCCGCTCGGCCGGCGAGACCCGCGGGTCGTCGAGCTGCACGAGCTGCGCCTCGATCCGGATGTGCGCGAGCAGAACCGTGCGCCGCGTCGCCTCGGTGGGATGCGCGGTGAGGACGAGCTCGATCGACGTCGAGCGCGCGCGGTCGGCGAGCTCCTCGTTCGGAATCGGCGCGAGCCGCTCGAAGGCGTCCTCGAGCGACTCGCGGGCGACGCGGCCGTCGTGGGCGTCCTCGCGGCGCCGGCGCAGACGATGGTGCTGCTCGGCGAGGTTCGCGAGCTGGAAGTAGAGGCCGAAGGCCCGCAGAACGAGCGTCTGCGCCTCCGGTTCGAGCCCGCTCACGAGCTCCGGGCTCGCGACGCTGCCGTCGCGGCGGGCCTCGCGCGTCGCGCGCCTGATCCGCTCGACCAGCTCGAGCAGCCACGCGCCCTCTTGCTCGACGAGCACCTCCCCGAGGATCGTCCCGAGCAGCCTGATGTCGCGGCGGAGTGGCGCGGCGGTGTCGGCCATCTCGAGAACCTAGCCCCTGGCTAGATGTCGTCCTTCACTTTGTGTAGTGTTGGATCGTTCGGTCGTCGCCGAGGGCGGCCGTGAGAGGCATCGAGGCCTCGGAGGTGCACGCGAATCCGCGTGCCCTCCGGGGCCTCTTTTTGTTTTTCGAGAACGGAGGAGGTGGACGAACGTGATCAAGAACCACGACCTGCTGATCGCAGCGTCGACGATCTGGGTGGTCATCGCGGCGGTGCTCGTGATGTTCATGCAGGCCGGGTTTGCCTTCCTGGAGGCCGGCCTCACGCGGATGAAGAACGCCGGGCACATCGCCGGCAAGAACGTGCTGATCTTCGCGCTGGCCTCGCTCGTCTACTGGGCAGTCGGGTTCGGGATCGCGTTCGGCGACGGCAACGGCTTCATCGGCACGGCCGGCTTCTTCCCGTCGGTCAACGAGCTGACGTCCGTCGGGCAGGCGCCGTTCGACTGGTTCTCGGAAGTCCCGGGCGCGGCCGGCTATCTCTTCGAGGTCGTGTTCGCGGGCGTGTCGCTCGCGATCGTGTGGGGGGCGATGGCCGAGCGCGCGAAGCTCTGGGTCTACTTCGCGTTCGGGATCGTCTTCACGCTGATCTACAGCGTCGTCTCGCACTGGGTCTGGTCGCCGCACGGCTGGCTGTTCTCGCTCGGCATGCAGGACTTCGCCGGCTCGACGGTCGTCCACTATCAGGGCGCGCTGGCCGCGCTCGCCGGGGCGCTGATCCTCGGCCCGCGGCTCGGCAAGTTCGGCAAGGACGGCCGCGCGCACACGATCCCCGGCCACAACCTCCCGTACGCGGTGCTCGGCACGCTGATCCTCTGGTTCGGGTGGTTCGGCTTCAACCCGGGCTCGACGCTGTCGGTCGACTACGGCGGCTTCGGCTACTTCGCGTACGTCGCGCTGACCACGAACATCGCGGCCGCCGCGGGCGCGCTCGGCGGCGTCACGACCGCCTGGCTCGTGCTCAAGAAGCCCGACATCTCGATGATGCTGAACGGCGTGATCGCCGCGCTCGTCGCGATCACGGCGGCGTCCGGCTTCGTCGCTCCGTGGGCGGCGATCGTCATCGGCCTGGTCTCGGGGTTCATCGCGGTGGTCGGCGTGATCGCGGTCGAGCGGATCGGCATCGACGACCCGATCGGCGCGGTCGCCGTGCACGGGTTCTCGGGCGTCTGGGGAACCCTCGCGACCGGACTCTTCGCGGTGCCGCTGCTTGCGAAGAACCTCGGCACCGGCACGGGCGGGCTCGTCTACACCGGGTCGTTCCACCAGCTCGGCGTCCAGGTGCTGGGCGTCGCCGCCGTCGGCGTCTTCACCTTCTCCGCCTCGTTCGGCGTGCTCTGGACGATGCACCGGGTGTGGGGCATCCGCGTCGAGGATCACGCCGAGACGGCCGGTCTCGATGTGTCCGAGCACGGCATGTGGGGCTATCCCGAGTTCTACATGCCGGTCCCGGGCGGCTACGGCGCCGAGGAGCAGCCGCAGCACGCGGCCGCGGGGCAGCCGCGCCTGCACCGGCCGATCGTCGTCCACCCGCGGCCGGTCGCGGAGCCGTGAGCGCTAGCGCGAGCCGCCGGCGACGGCCGGGAGCAGGAGGATGGTCGAGGTCACGCCGACCTCGGTCTCCAGGCCCTGCAGCAGGCGAACGTCGTCGCCGTCGACGAAGACGTTGAGGAAGCTCGGCACGGCCCCGTCGTCGAGTACTCGGCCCTCGAGTGCCGGGTACTCGGCGACGAGCCGGTCGAGCGCCTCGCGCACGGTCGTCGCCTCGACCGCCACCGAGCGCAGGCCGGCAGCCTCCGGGCGGAGAACGGGAGGGATGCGGATGTCCGTCACAGTGCTTCAAAAGATAAAGTATCGACGTGGGTCTCGTCGTCCAGAAGTTCGGCGGGACCTCGGTCGGTGATCCCGACCGGATCGCGAACGTCGCGCGTCGCATCGCCGCGACCGCTGCTTCCGGAACCGACGTCTGCGTCGTGGTGTCGGCGATGGGCGCCACCACCGACGACCTGCTGGAGCTGGCGCGGCGGCTCTCGAGCGCGCCCAACCCGCGCGAGCTCGACGTTCTCCTGACGGCGGGCGAGCGAATCTCGATCGCGCTCCTCTCGATCGCCCTCAACGAGCTCGGGCTCGCCGCGGAGTCGTTCACGGGCGACCAGGCCGGCATCGTCACCGACGGCGAGCACGGGAAGGCGCGCATCGTCGAGATCAGGGTCGACCCGGTGCGGGCTGCGATCTCCGAGCGCAAGATCGCGATCGTCGCGGGCTTCCAGGGGATGTCGAGCGGACGGGCGATCACGACGCTCGGCCGCGGCGGCTCGGACGCGACCGCGGTCGCGCTCGCCGCCGCCTTGCACGCCGACGTCTGCGAGATCTACACCGACGTCGACGGCGTGTTCACCGCCGATCCGCGGATCGTGCCGGGCGCCGCCAAGCTCGGCTCTGTCTCCTACGAGGAGATGCTCGACCTTGCCGCGTGCGGTGCCCGTGTGCTGATGTTGCGGTCGGTGGAGCTCGCCCGGAACGCCGGCGTGCCCATCCACGTACGGTCGTCGTTTCACGACGGCGACGGCACCTGGATCGTCAAGGAGGAGGACATGCTCGAACGCGCGATCGTCTCCGGCGTCGCCCACGACACCTCGGAGGCCAAGGTGACGATCGCCGCCGTCCCCGACCGCCCCGGCATCGCGGCGTCGCTGTTCCGTCCTCTCGCCGCCGCCGGAATCAACGTCGACATGATCGTGCAGAACGTCTCCGAGGCGGGCCACACCGACATCTCCTTCACCCTGCCGCGCGACGACCTCGAGCGCGCGCTGCCGGTGCTGAACGCGGCCGCAACGTCGATGGGCGCCCGCGGGGTCTCGGCCGACCGGCGGATCGCCAAGGTGTCGCTCGTCGGCGCCGGGATGAAGTCCGATCCGGGCGTCGCCGCCGACATGTTCGACGCGCTCGCGGACGCGGGCATCAACATCGCGATCATCTCGACCTCCCCGATCCGCATCTCGTGCGTCGTCTCCGAGGACGATGTCGAGGCCGCCGTTCGCGCGGTGCACGCGAAGTTCGAGCTGGAAGGTTGAATCCGCGTGGACCTCAACGATCTGGAGGCGCGCGCCGCCGAATCACTGCCGCTCGCCGTCTACGACTACATCGCGGGTGGCGCCGACGACGAGCTGACGCTCGCCGACAACGTCGCCGCGTGGAGCCGCTACCGGATCCGACCGCACGTGCTCCGGGACGTCTCGAGCGTCGATCTCTCGACGACGTTGCTCGGTGAGCACGTGAGCTCGCCGGTGCACGTCGCGCCCGTCGCATACCACCGCATCCTCCACGAGGAAGGGGAGCTCGCCACCGCGCGCGGTGCCTCCGCGGCCGGGGCGGTATTCACGCTGTCGACGATGGCGACGACCTCGATCGAGGACGTCGCCGCTGCGGCGCCGGACGGGGTGCGGTGGTTCCAGCTGTACGTCCACGTCGACCGCGGCCTGACGTCGTCGCTGGTCGAGCGAGCCGAGGCCGCCGGCTACCGCGCACTCGTGCTCACCGTCGACACTCCTCGGATCGGCAGCCGGCGACGCGACGGCATCCACGGCTTTGTCCTGCCGGAGGGCGTGCAGCTCGCGAACGTCGCGGACTACCCCGGTGCGCGCGAGTCGATCAGCACCGTCGCCTATGCGACGGCCTCGTTCGACCCGTCGCTGACGACGGAGGCAGTCTCGTGGCTCGCCGGGCAGTGCTCGCTGCCCGTCGTCGTCAAGGGTGTGCTGCGCGGCGACGACGCCCGGGCCTGCGTCGAAGCCGGCGCGTCTGCGGTGCTCGTCTCGAACCACGGTGGCCGTCAGCTCGACGGCGTCGTTGCGACCGCCGACGCGCTGCGGGAGGTCGCCGATGCGGTCGGCGGCGACGCCGAGGTCTACGTGGACGGCGGCATCCGGCGCGGCAGCGACGTGCTGCGCGCGCTCGCGCTCGGCGCCCGTGCGGTCTTCGTCGGCCGGCCGGTGATGTGGGCGCTCCACGACGACGGCGCCGACGGTGTCGCGGGTGTGCTCGACTCGCTGCGGCAGCAGACGACGCTCGCGTTCGCGCTCGCCGGGATCGCCTCGTACGCCGACGTCGGCGCCGACCTGCTCGCGTAGGTTGTCGCCTCAGGGCTTCCGCGTCACGAAGACGTACTCGCCGCTCTGATCGTCGAACGGCTCGCCCTCGAAGCCGCCGTACAGCACCTCCACTTCGAGGCCGGCGACGTCGATCAACCCGAGCCACTCGTTCTTCGTCGCCCACCAGAGCGAGCTCTTGCCGCCGGTGTCGAGCGTGATGTCGATGCGGTTGTCGGACGGCGAGTAGCGGAGCGTGTGTGGGACGGGCGCGTCCCGGTGCGAGCCGTCGAGCTCGGCCGCGATGCGATGGTCGAAGGCGAACGCGTTCCACGCGAAGATCCCGCCCGGCCGGAGCGACGCGGCGACGCGCTCGAAGGTGCGGCGCCGGTCGGCCCACGTCGGCAGGTGCAGCAGCGCGCGGAACGGGCAGTAGACGAGCGCGGCCGGTTCAGCGATGGAGAGCTCGCGCATGTCGCCGAGCCGCAGGTCGAGCTCGACCGAGGAGTCGGCGGCTGCCGCGCGCGCTTGCTCGAGCATCGCCGGCGAGGTGTCGATGCCGATCACCGTTCGCCCCGTCGCCTGCGCGACGGGAATCGCGACGCGCCCGTTCCCGACCGCGAGCTCGACGATCGAGCCATCGGCGGCGCGGGCCAGCTCGACGTAGAACGGCACGTCGGCGGTCATGTGGGCCGCCCATTCCTCGTACCGCTCCGACAGCTGCTCGTCCCAGCTCATCGCACCGATCGTACGGGCAGCTTCACGAGCCAGTCGCTCACCGCGTCGACGACGGCCGACCGGTCGCTGCGCAGGCTGTGGTCGCCGCGCACTTGAACGACCGCTCGGCGCTTCCCGGGCGGCGGCATCCCGAAGCGGTCGTTGACGCCCTGGACGACGAGCACCGGGACAGAGACCGCGTCGAGCTCCGAAAGCCGGCTCGGAGCAGGCGCCGCGCCGGCGCGTCGCGGTGGGATGAGCGGGAACGCGAGGCAGACGACGCCGGCCGCGCCGGCGGCCACGGCGGTGCGGCAGGCGACGCGGGCGCCAGAAGAACGGCCGCCGGACACGAGCGGCAGCCCGGCGAGGAGCACGCTCCGAAGATGGTCGACGACCGCCAGCCACGCCGCGTCGAGGTGGTGCGCCGGCGCCGGACTGCGCCGGCCGGCGACGCGGTAGGGCTGCTCGACGAGCACGACCGTGAAGTGGCCGGCGAGCGCCGCATCGGTCGCGGCGAGCAGGTCCGGTGCGCTCACGCCACCGCCCGCGCCGTGCCCGAGCACGACGGCGCCGCGCGGCTCGGCAGCCGGGTGGAGGTGCGCGCGGGCGAGCCCGTGCGGCGTCTCGACCTCCAGCACTCGTGCGGCGGGTCTGCTAGAGCTCATGCTCGATGGTCGTGACGTTTCCCGACGGCACGCGCATCCGCGCATCCTCGCTGCTTGCGCGAGCGGACGACGCGCCTCCGCCGTCGTTCGGGCTCTACCTCGACCCGCGGTGGCAGCCGGACTGGCCGGCGGATCACGTCGACTGGCCCGACTTCGGCCTGCCGAGCGACGGTGAGCGCGCTGCGGCGCAGATCCGTGCCGCCTTCGACCGCGCCGCGCGCGGCGAGGAGGTCGAGGTCGGCTGCCTCGGCGGTCTCGGCCGCACCGGCACGGTGCTCGCATGCATGGCGACCCTCGCGGGTGTCGATGGGCCCGACGCGGTTGCCTGGGTGCGGGCGAACTACGACGCGCATGCGGTCGAGACACCCGAGCAGGAAGGCTGGGTGCGCTGGTTCGCGGACGTCCACTGAACGTGGCAGCAACCACCCACGCCTGCTACGTTCGAGGCAGTTGACCGTCGCCGCCCGCTGTGCGCCTCCCGAGAACCTCTACCGGGAGGTGAAGGAGCAGGTGACGCGCCTGGGCCTGCTGGAGCCGCAGCCGCGGTACTACCTCCGGATGTTCACGCGGACGTTCGCTCTCTTCCTGCTGCCGTACGCGCTGCTGTTCGTTGTCGGCGGCTACTGGTGGGCCGTTGGTCTCGGCGTGATCGCCGCGTTTGCGTCGGTGCAGGTCGGGCTCGCCGGCCACGACATCGGTCATCGGCAGTCGCCGAGGCTCAGACCCGTCTGGTTCAACGTCACCTCGTGCTTCGTCATCCTCGCCCTGGGGATGAGCCGTGCGTGGTGGCTCGACAAGCACAACCGCCATCACGCCTTTCCGAACCAGGAGGGGAAGGATCCGGACGTGATGCTGAATGCGATCGCCTTCACGCAGGAGCAGGCGCGCCAGAAGCGCGGGCTCGTGCGTCTGTTCGACCGGCACCAGGCGTTTCTGTTCTTCCCGGTCTTGTCGCTCGAGGGCGTGCACCTGCGCCTGGCGGGACTGCGCTACCTGTTTCGCAACGACGTTCGTATGCGCAAGACCGAGATCTCGCTGATCCTGCTGTCGGTCGTGTGGGCGGTCGGTCTACCGATCGCGGCCGTGGGGCTCGGCCCGGGGCTGGTCTTCGCGATCGTCGCACAGGGTCTCACGGGCCTCTACCTCGGCTGCATCTTCGCGCCCAACCACAAAGGGATGCTCATGCTCGGGGAGGACGACGACCTCGACTTCTTCCGACGGCAGGTGCTGACGTCGCGCAACGTGAGGCCCGGCCGAGTCACCGACTACGTCTACGGCGCGCTCAACTACCAGATCGAGCATCACCTGTTCCCGGCCATGCCCAGGAACCAGCTCGGTCGTGCACGGGTCGTCGTCAGGGCCTTCTGCGCCGAGAAGGCTGTTCCGTACCACGAGACGAGCGTGACCCAGTCGTTCCGGGAGATCCTCGAGAGCCTCCACGAGGCGAGCGAACCGCTACGTTCCCATTGACGCGACAGGGGGAAGGCGGATGACCGACGGAGGCGCGCTTCAGGAGGCATCCGCCCCTGCCGAGCAGGCTCACCGTCCGAGCGCCTTCTACCTGTTCGCGGGGATCGTGTCGTGGCCGGTGGTCTACGGCCTGTACCGCTTCAAGCAGCGTGGCTACCAGGACGTTCCGCGAGCCGGCGGTTTCGTGCTCGCGTCGAACCACGCGTCGAACTTCGACCCGTGGCCGCTCGGCGCTGCCTTCTTCCCCGGCCGCTACCTACGGTTCATGACCAAGTCGGAGCTCTTCTGGTGGCCGCTCAAGGTGCTGCTCGACTGGGGCGGCGCATTCCCGGTTCGCCGCGGCGAGGCGGACGTCCAGGCGATCCAGACGGCCGTCGAGCTGTGCCGGCAGGGCCACGTCGTCGTGATGTTCCCCGAAGGCACGCGGCGCCGGAAGGGGCTACGCAAGCGCGCGCACCCGAGGGCGCGGCCGGGCGCGGCCCTGATCGCGCTGCGCGCGGGCGTTCCGCTCGTTCCCGCCGCGGTGCTCGGAACCGACCGGCTGGCACGGCTCGCGCCCCTCCGCGTCCACTACGGCGCGCCGATCCCGCTCGACGACCTGCAAGGCGTCGACCTGCGCGAGGCGGCGCAAATCGCCACCGAGCGGCTCATGACCGAGATCGCCCGGCTCGAGTCGCTGGAGTAGGAATAGGACGCCGCGGCCCACGACCGAAACCGGCAGTCGCCTGGTAATCGGTTTTCGAGGCTGTTACAAAGAATCGATGGGTGGCGTCGGCTGGATCCCCCGGATCGGGGAAGAGTTCGCGGGCTACCGCCTGGTCGCCCTGATCGGGCACGGCGGGATGAGCATCGTCTACCGGGCCGAGCACATCGGGCTCGGCCGGACCGTGGCGCTCAAGCTGCTCTCACCGGAGCTCAGCGGAGATGCGAGCTTCCGCGAGCGATTCGAGCGCGAGTCGCGGATCGCCGCCGGCCTCGAGCATCCGAACGTGATCCCGATCTACGAGGCCGGAGAGCAGGACGGCGTCCTCTATATCGCGATGCGTTACGTCGAAGGCTCCGACCTGAAGACGCGCCTGAGGCGGGACGGCCCGCTCCAGTCCGAACAGGCTGCCTCCCTCGTCGCGCAGGTGGCGGCCGCGCTCGAAGCGGCCCACCACCGGGAGCTCGTGCACCGCGACGTGAAGCCGGCCAACATCCTGGTTGCAGACGACGCAGGCGTCGGGGGCACCGCTCACATCTACCTTTCCGACTTCGGTGTCGCGAAGAGCTCGTCCGGATCCGGGTTGACGAGGACAGGACTGTTCGTCGGCACCGCCGACTACGCGTCGCCGGAGCAGATCGAGGGCAAGCAGCTCGACGGCCGCGCCGACGTGTACTCCCTCGGGTGCGTGGCGTACGAGGTGCTGACCGCAGCGCCGGTGTACGAGAAGGACTCGGAGGTCGCGATGATGTACGCGCATCTCCTCGAACCACCGCCGAAGGTGACGGACAAGCGTCCCGACCTGCCCGCGAAGGTGGACGACACGATCGCGAAGGCGGCGGCGAAGTCACGGGACGACCGCTATTCGACGGCGACGGGCTTCGCCGCTGCGTTCAAGGACGCGCTGGGCCCAGCTTCTCCCGCCGCGACCCCGCCGGCACCGGCCGGCGCCGCCGAGACGGTGCTCGCCACCTCGCCTCCCGCCCGTACCGCCGCGGAAGCCGGCGGCGCGGCCGCCCTGACGGACGGCGGACGCGGACGTCCGGGCCGGATCTCCCGCCGGGCGTGGCTGATCGCCGCAGTGGTCGCCGTCCTCGCGGGGATCGCGATCCTGCTCGGGGTGCTGCTCTCCGGCGGCAAGAGCTCCTCCTCTGCCGGGGGCGCGCCGGCGACGACGACGGGGACGACCACGGTCGCCGGCGCCACGGCGGCCGCGAACCTCCTCGCCGTCCTCGTCCCGACGCAGATCGCGAAGATCTGCAAGCAGGCCGAGCAGCCCTCGAGCGGCGCGCTCGAGACGGACGCGTGCACGTCGCCCCCGAACGCGCCCGTGTCCGACCCGAACACGTTCCAGCTCTCGTTTTACCCGGGCTCGCAGGCGCTGCTCGCGGCGTACAACGACGAGCTCTCGACGGCGAAGAGCGGCGGCGGCCTCGCGAAGTGCGGCTCGAACGCGGCCGGCGTGCAGTTCTGGGTGCACCCGACCGGCAAGCTCGGAGGGCGGCGGTTCTGCTTTATCGACAAGTCGGGCAACTACGTCGTCGTGTGGACGCACGAGAAGCGCGGGAGCGACGATCACGTCGACATGCTCGGCACGGCGACCGAACCGGGACGTGCGCCGACGCTCTTCGCGAGCTGGTGGACGCCGCTCAAGGACTTCATCGGCAAGTGCCGGCCGCTCGTCGGCCAGGAGGCGTGTCTGGACACGATCGAGAAGATCACCGGCCAGCGGTGACGTTTCTACCGTGCCCTCCCTGATCATGAAGGAGGGCCCGCTCGCCGGGCAGCGGGTTCCCGTGGACGCCGAGCTCGTGGTCGGCCGGGAGGCCGACGTGACGATCGAGGATCCGTTGATCTCGCGCCGACACGCCGCGATCCGTCCCATCGGGGGCGGGCTCGAGATCGAGGATCTCGGCTCGCTCAACGGCACCTGGGTGAACGGCGTGCGCATCGAGGGGCGTCGCACCCTCGAAGACGGGGACTTCGTGCAGCTCGGTGGTGCGTCGTTCGAGATCGAGCGGACGCGCGACTCCGGCCGAACGGTGCTTGCGTCGACGATCACTACTCCGGCCGGGGCCGAGTCTGCGCACCGCGAGGCGGGCTTCGCTGCGGCCGTCTCCGGCGAGGACGAGCTCCGGCCCGTCACGGCGGTCTTCGCCGACATCGTCGGCTCGACCACGCTCGGCGAACGGCTGAGCCCCGACGAGGTGAAGCTCGTGATCGGCGAGTTCGTCGGTCGGATGACGCGAGCGGTCGAGCACTACGGCGGCTTCGTCCAGGCGTACATGGGCGACGGGATCGCCGCGTTCTTCGGCGCGTCGCGCGCGCACGAGGACGACGCCGAGCGCGCGGCCCGCGCCGCGCTCGCGATCGTCGCGGAGGCGGAGGAGTACGGGCGCACCGTCGAGGGCTCCTGGCAGATCTCCGACTTCAACGTCCGCGTGGGCATCAACACGGGCGCGGTTGCCGTCGGGCTCGTCGGAGGCGCGGCGCCGCAGCCCGTCGCGGTGGGCGACACGACGAACGTCGCGGCCCGGCTCCAGTCGGCCGCCGACCCGGGCTCGATCGTCGTGGGCGAGGCGACCGCGAAGTCCCTCATCCGCACGTTCGCGCTCGAGA
>DATIOD010000029.1:0-1886 GCA_035473635.1 Gaiellaceae bacterium
CATTGCTCTACCGACGTGACCGCGCCGCGCAGGTTCACTGAGCTCGCCGCGGCCGCCGCCGCGGTGCTGTTCCTGCTCTCCTGGGCGATGTTGCACACCGCCTGGTACGACGAGGGCGAGATCATCGACATCCCGGTCTACGCCTCCTACGGCAACAAGATCGAGGACGGCGCCATCCCGTACCGCGACATCCGGCCGGAGTACCCGCCGGGTGCGTTACCCGCCTTCGTCCTGCCGGCGCTCCTGAGCGACGACGACCAGGGGTTCCGGAGCGTCTTCGAGGACCTGATGGCGCTCTTCGGCGTCGCAACCGTGCTGCTCGCGGCGGTTGCACTGCGTGGGCTCGGCGCATCGCGGGAGCGGACCGTCGCGGCGCTCGCGCTCGTCGCCGGCTTCCCGCTTCTGCTCGGCTCGGTCGTGCTGACGCGGTTCGACCTGTACCCGGCCGCGCTCGTCGCGGCGGCGCTCGCGGCGCTCGTGCACCGGCGTGACCGGCTCGGCTTCGGCCTCCTCGGCGCGGCCGTGGCGGTGAAGCTCTACCCGGCCGTGCTCGTCCCGGTCGCGCTCGGATACGTGTGGCGCCGCCGCGGCCGCCGCGAGGCGCTCGTCTGTCTGGCTCTGTGCGTCGGTGTGGTCGCGCTCGCCTACGGTCCGTTCCTGGTCGTCGCACCCGACGGCGTCGCGCACAGCCTCGCGCGGCAGCTGTCGCGGCCACTCCAGATCGAGAGCCTCGGCTCGGCGCTCTACCTCGCGGCACATCACCTCGTCGGCCTCGACGTCGAAATGCGCTCTGGCCACGGCTCGCAGAATCTCTACGCGACGGGAACCGCGGTGACGGCGGTCCTGCTCAGCGCCGTGCAGATCGGGGTCCTCGTCTGGATCTGGCTGCGGCGAGTGGTGACGGGCGAGGACCTGGTTCGCTGGAGCGCCGCCGCCCTCGTCGCCTTCGTCGCGCTCGGGAAGGTGCTCTCGCCCCAGTTCCTGATCTGGCTCGTGCCGGCCGTCCCGCTCGTCGCCGGCATCCGCGGGTTGCGCGCGTCAGTGCTGCTCGCGGTGGCGCTCGTGCTGACGCAGCTCTGGTTCCCGTCGCGCTACTGGGACCTCGCGCGCGAGCTCGACCCGCTTCCCTCGACACTCGTCCTGCTCCGCGACCTCGTCCTCGTCGCGTTGCTGATCGTCCTCGTCAGAGATCGACGCGAATCAGTTCGATCGCCGTAGCGCGGCCGGCCTCGTCGCAGTCGATCAGCGCGCCCTCGATCCTGACGCCGCCCTCGGCGACCTCGAAGCGGACGGGCATCCCCGTGCGCATCCGGTGGATCGCGAGGTTGGCCTTCACGCCGATGACGGAGTCGTGCGGTCCGGTCATGCCGACGTCGGTGAGCGCCGCGGTGCCGCCGCGCTGGACCCGCGCGTCCGAGGTCTGGACGTGTGTGTGCGTGCCGAGCACGGCCGTGACCTTTCCGTCGAGCCAGTGCGCGAGCGCGACCTTCTCGCTCGTGGCCTCGGCGTGGACGTCGACCACGATCACCTGCGTCTGCTCCGCTGCCTCCGCGACGAGCCGGTCGATCAACTCGAACATCGAGATCGCGGGGGAGAGAAAGAGCGAGCCCAGCACGTTGATCACGGCCACGAGCGTCCCGTCGGCGGCCGGCCTGACCGTGAGACCGCGCCCCGGCGTCAGCGGCGAGAAGTTCGCGGGCCGGATCACCTGCTCGGAGGTCTGGAGGTACGGGCCGATCTCACCCCGCCGCCAGGTGTGGTTGCCGAGCGTGATCACGTCGGCGCCGGCGGCGAGGATGCGGGCTGCGAGCTTGGGCGTGATCCCGACCCCGTCGGCCGCGTTCTCGCCGTTGACGATGCAGAAGGCGGCGCCGAGCTCCTCCTTC
>DATIOD010000030.1:0-3403 GCA_035473635.1 Gaiellaceae bacterium
CACGGCCAGCCCGAGGATGCTCCCGAGCGCGTAGCCGGCGGCCGCAGTGCCGTAGCTGTCGAACGCAGCGAGCCCGCTCGCCGCGAGCGCCGCGTAGAGGTGCGCGATCGCCGCGGGGACGAGGAACACGAGTGCGTCCGCTGCCGTCTCCCGCGCAATCGGCGGCAGTCCGCCGGCGAGCTGCTCCGCGGTCCAGTCGTTCGCCAGGACGCCGAGCGCGATCGCAGGCACCGCGACGAGCGCGAGCGCGAGCGCGTACGAGGAGAGGACGCTCCCGAACGTGCCGGCGGCGCGGGCGCGCGCAAGACTCGGCAGCACCGCGACCCTGACCGCGCTGGCGGCGAGAACGAAGACGAGGAAGACGCTGTAGGCGGCGAAGAACCCGTCGGTCTCGACACCGCGGCCGAACTCCCGCGCGATCACGACACCGACGGCGGCCGAGAGGCCGGTGACGACGGCCAGCGAGAGCGCAGTCAGAAGACCGCTGGAGAGGATGCTCCGAGGTGCCCGGGCGCTAGGCTTGGCCACGCGCGCAAGCGTATTCCGTATGAGCACCGATCAGATCTGGACCGAGAACGCCTTTGCCGACCTCCGTCGCGAGTTCGGCGACGCGTACGCCGGGCGCACCGTGCTGGTCACGGGCGCCGACGGGTTCATGGGTTCGCACCTGACGGACGCGCTCGTCGAGATCGGCGCCGACGTCCACGCGTTCGTGCGCGCGACCTCGAGCGGCGCGCTGAACAACATCTCGCACCTGCGCAACCGGTTGAAGGTGAAGTTCGCGGACCTGACCGACAAGACGTCGATCGACTATCTGATCAAGGAGTTGCGCGACACGGTCTCGGACAAGCCGTACATCTTCCATCTCGGCGCCCAGGCCCACGTCGGCGAGTCCTGGCATCGGCCGTACGAGACGATGATGGCGAACACGATCGGGACGCTGAACCTGCTCCAGTCCGTCGTCGACTGGGGGCTCGAGCTGGAGAAGTTCGACACGGCCGGCACCTCGGAGGAGTACGGCAATGTGCGCGAGAACGTCGCGCACCACCACGACTTCGACGACGCGGGCGGGCTGATCCTGCACGAGCGCTCGCCGATCAACCCGAAGTCGATCTACGCGACCGCGAAGGTCGCCGCCGACTTCCTGACGATGAACTACCACGACGCGTTCGGCGTCCCCGGCGTCGTCACGCGCATGTTCAACAACTACGGGCCGCGCCAGAACCCGCGCTACGTGACCGGCACGATCATCACCCAGGCGCTCACCCGGCCCGGGATCGAGCTTGGGGCGCTCGAGCCGCTGCGCGACTTCTGTTTCTGCACCGACGGCGTCCGCGGTCATCTCACGGTCGCCGCGAAAGGCGTCCCGGGCGACGTCTACGTCTACGGCCAGGGCTCGAACATCTCGATGGCCGACTGGGCCGATCTGATCCTTCGCACCGGCGTCGAGCACGGGTTCTGGCCCGACGATCGTCACATCGTCATCGACGAGAGCCGCCTGCGGCCCGGCGTCACGGATGTGATGGCGCTCCGGGTCGGCTACGAGAAGCTGAACCGCGAGACCGGCTGGGAGCCGAAGGTGTCGTGGGAGGAAGGCGTTCTGCGGACGATCCAGTGGTACGCCGAGCACCGCGACCGCTGGATCGGACGCGTCGACTGGCTCGGCCCCGCGCCCGTCCCGTCCTCGTGACCGCGACTTCCGAGCTGCTCCTGCGGGACGACGAGCTCGTCGTGCGCGACGGGATCCACCACCGCCGTGGCGACGAGACGGTGTCGGACTACCGCCGCCGCTGGGAGGACGAGGCGGCCGAGGACCACGTCCGCTCGGCGATCGCGGCGGGCGAGACGAAGGAGCTCGACTATGCGGCGCTGACCGGGAAGGTCGCGCCCGTCTGGGATGAGATCCCCCGCGGCACAGACCTCGGCACCGTCCTCGAGATCGGCGCCGGCTACGGGCGAATCCCTCTCTACCTCGCGCGGGAGCGCGACGTCACGTGGACGGCCTACTGCGCGCTCGACATCTCCGAGACGATGCTTCGCCGGCTCGCCGAGTACCGCGAGCGCTTCGCGCCGGGCAACTCGCCGCTCTACCTCCTCTGCGACTCCGCCGATCAGCTGCCGCTGCAGGACGAGAGCGTCGACACGGTGCTGACGAGCGTCGTCTTCCTGCATATGGGCAAGAGCTTCGTCGCGCGCGCCGTCGCCGAGATCGCGCGCGTGCTGCGGCCTGGCGGCCAGATCGTCTTCGACGCCTCGTTTCCGAATGCGCGCAACCCGGCGAACCTGCTCCTGCAGGCGAAGCCGAAGCGGCTGCGGTCGCCGAACTACATGAAGTTCTGGACGCGGGGCCAGGTCGAGGGCCTGCTCGAGTCGAGCGGGCTGACGGCGAAGACGGGACCGCTTGCGATCGTCCCCTTCGCCCACGAGGTCGTGCCGCGCCACCTCGGCCCGGTGCAGGTGCCCGGCGCCCGCCGGCTGAACCGGCTCGCCGAACGGCTCCCCGAGAGCCTGCACGGCGTTACGGCGCTGACCTACCACGTCTACAGCCCGGACCTCGTCGCGTGAAGACGCTCGTCACGGGCGGCGGCGGCTTCCTCGGCTCGCGGCTCGTCGAGCGACTCAAGGCGGAGGGACACGAGGTCTTCGCGGCGCGGCGACGCGACTACGACCTGACGTCAATGGACGCCGCGGCGCAGTTGTTCGAGGACACGCGCCCCAAGCTCGTCGTCCACCTCGCGGCCGAGGTCGGTGGGATCGGCGCGAACCGCGCCAATCCCGGCCGCTACTGGTACGCCAATCTGATGATGGGCGCGCACGTGCTCGAGCAGTCCCGGCTGCACGAGGTCGAGAAGCTCGTTATCGCCGGCACCGTCTGCAGCTATCCGAAGTTCACGCCGGTGCCGTTCCAGGAGAACGAGCTCTGGAACGGCTTCCCCGAGGAGACCAATGCACCGTACGGCGTCGCCAAGAAGGCCGTACTCGTGGGCGCGCAGGCCTATCGCGAGCAGTACGGGCTGCGGACGGCGTACCTGCTCCCGGCGAATCTCTACGGCCCCGGCGACAACTTCGATCTCGAGACATCGCACGTGATCCCCGCGCTGATCCGCAAGATGGTCGACTCGAGACGCGAGGTCGTGCTCTGGGGCGATGGGTCACCGAGCCGCGAGTTCCTCTACGTCGACGACTGCGTCGAAGGGCTGGTGCTCGCGGCTGAGCGCTATGAGGGCGCCGACGCGGTCAACCTCGGCACCGGCGTGGAGACAACGATCCGCGACCTCGCGGAGACGATCGCCGACATCACCGGCTTCGAGGGCGAGATCATCTGGGACACGTCGATGCCGAACGGGCAGCCGCGCCGATCGCTCGACGCCTCGCGCGCCGAGGAGCTGTTCGGGTTCCGGGC
>DATIOD010000031.1:0-28410 GCA_035473635.1 Gaiellaceae bacterium
GGGCGGCAAGGCGACGGCCCGTAAGAAAAACTAGAGCGGTGAGCCTGCCGCGCTTCGGCTCGTGGCCGCTCGTCCGGCAGCTGTCGGAGGGTGACCCGCGCGGCGTCGGCCGTGCGGCGCGTTCGGCGCGAACCGCAGAGCTCAGACCGCGCATCGATCACGCGGACACCGTCGTCCATTCCGTCTGCCCGTACTGCGCCGTCGGCTGCGGACAGCTCGTCTACGTCGAGGACGGCAACGTCGTCCAGATCGAGGGCGACCCGGCGAGCCCGATCTCCCGCGGCCGGCTCTGCCCCAAAGGGGCGGGCTCGCTCGGGTACGTCACGAGCCCCCTCCGCGAGACGAAGGTCAAGTACCGCCGGCCGTACGGCACCGAGTGGGAGGAGCTGCCACTCGAGCAGGCGATGGAGATGATCGCCGACCGCGTAATCGCCACCCGCGACGAGACCTGGGAGGCGAAGGACTCGGACGGCAACGCCACGCGACGGACGCTCGGGATCGCGAACCTCGGCGGCGCGACGCTCGACAACGAGGAGAACTACCTCATCAAGAAGCTGATGACGGCCCTCGGCGTCGTGCAGGTCGAGAACCAGGCCCGCATATGACACAGCTCCACGGTCCCCGGTCTGGGGACCTCGTTCGGACGAGGCGGGGCGACGACGTTCCAGCAGGATCTCGCCAACTCCGACTGCATCCTGATCATGGGCTCGAACATGGCCGAGAACCACCCGGTCGGGTTCCAGTGGGTGATCGAGGCGCGCGAACGCGGTGCGAACGTGATCCACGTCGACCCGCGGTTCACGCGCACGAGCGCGATGGCCACACAGTGGGTCGGCATCCGCGCCGGCTCCGACATCGCGTTTCTCGGCGGGCTCGTCAACTACATCATCGAGCACGACCGCTGGTTCCACGACTACGTCGTCAACTACACGAACGCGCCCGTGATCGTGAACCCGGAGTTCCGGGACACCGAGGATCTCGACGGGCTCTTCTCGGGCTGGAACGAGGAGGACGCCGCCTACGACCCCGAGTCGTGGCAATACGAGGGGATCGACCTCCACGCCGCGGCCGGGGGACGCGAGCGCGGGTTCACGGGCATCAAGGGGCACGCTGCGGGTCACGGCGCGGCCGGCGCGGAGCTCGACGGGGACGAGCCGCCCGACGAGGACCCGACGCTCCAGCATCCCCGCTGCGTCTTTCAGATCGTGAGGCGCCACTTCTCCCGCTACACGCCGGAGCTCGTCGCCGACGCGTGCGGCTGCACCGCCGAGGAGTTCCTGGCGGTCGCGGAAGCGCTCTGCGAGAACTCGGGACGCGAGCGGACGAGCGCGATCTGCTACGCAGTCGGCTGGACCCAGCACACCGTCGGCGTCCAGTACATCCGCACGGCCGCGATCGTCCAGCTCCTGCTCGGCAACATCGGACGCCCCGGGGGTGGCATCCTCGCGCTGCGCGGCCACGCGTCGATCCAGGGCTCGACCGACATCCCGACGCTCTACGACATCCTGCCCGGCTACCTGACGATGCCGCACGCCGGCGCCTACGCGAACCTCGGCGAGTACATCGAGGCGAACAAGTCGAAGGCCGGCTGGTGGGCGAACTTCGGCAGCTACACGGTCAGCCTGCTCAAGGCGTTCTGGGGAGAGCACGCGACGGCGGAGAACGACTTCTGCTTCGACTACGTGCCGCGCATCGACCAGGACAACTCGATCTACAAGTGCGTCTTCGACATGTACGACGGGTCGGTGAAGGGGTTCATCCTCGTCGGCGAGAACCCCGCGGTCGGCTCGTCGCACGCAAAGCTGCACCGGCTCGCAATGGCGAAGCTCGACTGGCTGGTCGTGCGCGACCTCGTCGACATCGAGTCGTCGTCGTTCTGGCTCGACGGCCCCGAGATCGAGACTGGTGAGCTCCGGACGGAGGAGATCCCGACGGAGATCTTCTTCCTGCCCGCCGCGGCGCACGTCGAGAAGGACGGCTCGTTCACGAACACGCAGCGGTTGCTGCAGTGGCACTTCAAGGCGGTGGAGCCGAAGGACGACTGCCGTTCCGATCTCTGGTTCTACTACCACCTCGGCCGCCTGATCCGGCAGAAGCTCGCCAGGTCGCGGAAGCAGCGCGACAGGCCGCTCCGGCAGCTGGCCTGGGACTACCCGACGACGGGCGAGCACGACGACCCGAGCGCCGAGGCCGTGCTCGCCGAGATCAACGGCTGGAACGCCGAGCGGGAGCCGCTCTCGACCTACAAGGAGCTCGCCGACGACGGCTCGACCACGTGCGGCTGCTGGATCTACTGCGGCGTCCGGGCCGAGGGAGTCAACCAGGCGGCGCGCAAGACGCCGCACTGGGAACAGGAGCATCACACCGCGCTGGAGTGGGCGTGGGCGTGGCCGGCGAACCGTCGCATCATCTACAACCGCGCGTCCGCGGACCCCGACGGCAAGCCCTGGTCGGAGCGGAAGCGGTACGTCTGGTGGGACGAGGCCGATGCGAAGTGGACGGGGATCGACGTGCCCGACTTCGACGAAGAGAAGCGACCCGACTACGAACCGCCCGAGGACGCCGAGGGGCCGGCGGCGATCGCCGGCAGGCACCCGTTCATCATGCAGGCCGACGGGCGCGGCTGGCTCTACGCGCCGAGCGGGCTCGTCGACGGGCCGCTTCCGACTCACTACGAGCCCGACGAGTCGCCGGTCGGGAACCGGCTCTACCGGCAGCGGGCGAATCCGGCGCGGCAGCGGTTCGAACGCCCCGAGAACCCGACCAACCCTCCGGAGTCCGATGCCTACCCGTTCGTCGCCACGACCTACCGCCTGACCGAGCACCACACGGCCGGCGGGATGACGCGGAGCGTGCCACACCTGGCGGAGCTCCAGCCGGAGATGTTCGTGGAGGTGAGCCCCGAGCTTGCGGAGCTGCGCGGGCTCGAGCACGGCGGTTTTGCCACAGTCGTGACGGCACGGTCGGCGATCGAGGCGCGCGTCCTCGTCACGAAGCGAATGAAGCCGCTGACCGTCGAAGGCCGGCGCCTCCACCAGGTCGGGCTCCCGTACCACTGGGGCTCGAAAGGGCTCTCGACGGGTGACGCGGCCAACGACCTGAGCGCGGTCACACTCGACCCGAACGTGCACATCCAGGAGGTCAAGGCGTTCACCTGCGACATCCGACCGGGCCGTCGGCCGCGCGGACGCGACCTGCCCGCGTTCGTCGAGCGCATCCGGCGCAAGGCGCGGTCGTGAGCACGACGGAGACACAGCAGCGCGTCGGCTTCTTCACCGACACCTCGGTGTGCATCGGCTGCAAGGCGTGCGAGGTGGCGTGCAAGGAGTGGAACCTCGTGCCCGAGGACGGTCTCCTCTGGACGGGGGAGTCGTACGACAACACGAGCGAGCTCGGCGCGAACACCTGGCGCCACGTCGCGTTCATCGAGCAGGAGGCCCCGCTCCGGATCGACGGGGATCACGCCGAGCTCGCCGGCGACGCACTGCGCTGGCTGATGAGCTCGGACGTGTGCAAGCACTGCACGCACGCCGCGTGCCTCGACGTCTGCCCGACGGGCGCGCTGTTCCGCACCGAGTTCGGCACCGTCGTCGTGCAGGAGGACGTGTGCAACGGCTGCGGCTACTGCGTTCCGGCCTGCCCGTTCGGCGTGATCGACCGCCGCGAGCTGCCGGCGCCCGACCGCAGTGGGCCGTTCGCAGGGCAGCCCGACGGGCGCGTGTGGAAGTGCACGCTCTGCTACGACCGGCTCAAGGGCGGGCACGAGCCGGCGTGCGCGAAGGCCTGTCCGACCCAATCGATCCAGTTCGGCCCGCTCGACGAGCTGCGCGAGCGCGCGGCCGCGCGCGTCGAGAAGCTGCGCGACGAGGGTTGGAACGGCGCGCGGCTCTACGGCGAGCGCCCCGACGACGGCGTCGGCGGCTTCGGCGCGTTCTTCCTGCTGCTCGACGAGCCGGAGGTGTACGGGCTCCCGCCCGACCCGGTGGTGACGACGCGCGACCTGCCGGGCATGTGGCGGACCGCCGCGCTCGCCGCGGGCGCGCTCGTCGCCGGGGTCGTCGCCGCGTGCGTCGGAGGCGCCCGGTGAGCCACGACGGGTCGTCGTACTACGGCCGGCCGATCCTCAAGGAGCCGGTGTGGAAGCCCGAGGTGCCCTGCTACTTCTTCACGGGCGGCCTGGCCGGGGCGTCGTCGGTGCTGAGCCTGGCCGCGCGGCTCACGGGCAACGAGCGGCTTGCGAAGACGAGCCTCTACGTCGGGCTGGCGGCCGAGGTGGCGAGCCCGGCGCTGCTGATCAGCGACCTCGGGCGGCCCGAGCGCTTCCTGAACATGCTGCGCGTGCTCAAGCCGACGTCGCCGATGTCCGTCGGCAGCTGGGTGCTCGTTGCGAGCGGCGGCGCGACGACGACGGCGGCCGCGTGCGAGCTGCTCGGGGTCGCGCCGCGCCTCAAGGCGGCGGCCGAGCTCGCGTCGGCGGTGGCCGGCGCGCCGCTGGCCGTCTACACGGCGACGCTCGTGTCGAACACCGCGGTGCCCGTCTGGCACGAGGGGCGACGCGAGCTTCCGTTCGTCTTCGCCGCGGCTTCGGCGGCGAGCGCCGGGGCGGCGGCGACGCTGCTCCTCTCCCCGCGCGATGCAGCGCCGGCACGGCGGCTGGCAGCGGCGGGCGCGCTCGTGGCGGAGGCCGTCGCGGCGGGCATGCGCCGCCGGCTCGGGCTCGTCGGCGAGGTGTACGACCGCGGACCGGCAGCCCGCTTCGACCGGCTGGCGAAGACCGCCTCGCTCTCCGGCGCGGTCCTGCTCGCGCGCGGCCGGGAGCAGCGGGTTGCCGCTGTCGCGGGCGCTGCGCTCGTGCTCGGCGGTGGGCTCGCGCGGCGGTTCTCCGTCTTCCGAGCCGGCTTCCAGTCGGCACGCGACCCGCGCTACACGGTCGAGCCTCAGCGCGCGCGGCTGGAAGCGGCCTCGGCGGGCTGACCGAGTCGCACGCGCCCGGCGTGCGCGTACACGTTCAGGCGGCCGCCGCGCGCGAAGCCGCACAGCGTCACGCCCTGCGCATCCGCGAGCTCGACGGCGAGGCTCGACGGTGCGCCAACGCCCACGAGCACCGGGCAGCCGGCGACCGACGCCTTCTGGACGAGCTCGAAGGAGAGCCGACCGCTCACGCACAGCAGCTGCTTCTCGAGCGGCAGCAGGCCCGCGCGGAAGGCCCAGCCGACGACCTTGTCGAACGCGTTGTGGCGGCCCACGTCCTCGCGCACGCAGAGCAGCGCGCCGTCGCGGTCGAACAGGCCGGTTGCGTGCAGGCCGCCGGTGGCGTCGAACACGCGCTGATGCTCACGCAGGCGGTCGGGCAATCCCGCGAGCAGCGTCCCTTCGACATGGAGATCCGACTCGACGCGGGGTGCAGTCACGGCGACCGCCTCGAGCGCGCCCTTCCCGCACACCCCGCACGACGACGACGTGTAGAAGTGCCGCCGGAGCCGCTCCTCGTCGAAGGAGCGAACACGCAGCTCGATCGCGTTCGCCGCGAGGTCGCCGGTCAGCGACGCGTCGAGCGGCTCGAGGCCCTCGCCGAGCGCGAACCCGAGCGCAAGCTCCTCGTCGTGGCCCGGTGTCCGCATCGTGACCGCGACCGGTCTGCCGCCGATCCGCAGCTCGAGCGGCTCCTCGACGGCGACGACGTCCGGTGCCGTGCCCCCCTGGAGGCGCGTCACCTCGACGCGCGCCGTGCCCCACGTCGACGCACGGAGGTCGGCAGGCGTGTTGACGTTCGCAAGCGTCGCGGCCGGGAGCTCGACTCGCGCCGCGCCGAGCTCGTCGACGGCGTCGCGCAGCCGTAGCTCACCGGCGTCCAGCCGGCGTTCGAGCACGGGCAGCGCCGACCGCGCGTAGCAGCCGGGGAGCGGCCCCGTCTGCGGCACCGCCGCCGCGCGCCCCTCGCAGGCTGCTACGAGCTGCTCGACCGCGGCACGCGTGAGGGCGACGCAGTCGACGGGCACGACCACGCAGAGCTCGGTCGGCGACGCGCGCAGGCCCGCGACGAGACCGGCGAGCGGGGCGCGCGTCTCGCTGCCGTCGTCGACGAGCTCGAACGGCAGCGCGAGCCCGTCCGATCGCTTGCCGACCGCGAGTCGGTGCCCGCACGTCTCGCCGAGCAGCCGCCAGGCGCGCTCGGCCATCGTCTCCCCACCGCCCACGGGAGCGAGCGCCTTCGGCGAGCCGAAGCGGGCGCTCGCGCCGCCGACGAGCAGGATCCCGGTGACCTCCACGAGACGACTATGCCGCCACGCGCCCTACGCGCGCGGCAACTCGACGGTGAAGACCGATCCGCCGTCCGGCCGCGAGCGCACCGCGAGCTCACCGCCCATCTCGCGGACGAGCTCACGGCTGATGTAGAGGCCGAGGCCGCTTCCGCCGACGCCGAGGCGCATGTCGGGGTCCAAGCGGAAGAACTTCTCGAATACCCGCGCCTGCGCGTCGGGCGGGATGCCGATGCCCTGGTCGGCGACCTCGATCGCGACCGCGTCGCCGCGCTCGTGGACATCGACCTCGATCAGGCCGCCGTCGGGCGCGTACTTGAGCGCGTTGTCGAGCAGGTTCACGAGCACCTGGCGCAGCCGCTCGGGATCGGCCTTCACGAAGACCTCGCCGGGTGCGCGAAGCGCGAACGTGTGCTTCGAGCTCGTACGAACTTGCATCGACGCGAGGACGCTCTCGCCGAGCTCGCGCACGTCGCAGCGCTGCGCCGCGACACGCATCTCGCCGCGGTCGAGCTGCGAGCTGACCAGGATCTGCTCGACGATCCCCCTGAGGCGCTCCGACTCCTGCTCGATCATCGTGAGCAGCCGCCCGTCGAGCTCGGCGTTCGAGACCCGGTCGGGCCGTAGCAGCGTACGCACGGCGCCGTAGACGGCGGCGAGCGGGGTTCGCAGCTCGTGCGACGCCGTCGCGACGAAGTCGGCGCGCACACGCTCGAGCCGGTGCTCGTCCGTCACGTCGCGCAGCACGAGCACCCGTCCTTCCGGGAAGCGGCTCTCGTTGACGGCGAAGCGCCGAGCGTCGCCGTCGCGCTCGAGGCGAAGGCTCGCTGCGCTCCGCCCGCCGAGGTCGCCCTCGATCGTCGCGAGCTCGGGGAGCGAGCGCGTGACGGGCGCGTTCAGCGCCGCGTCCTCGGCGACGCCGAAGCTCCGCTCCGCGGCGGGATTCCAGTAGCGGACGACCCCGTCTGCGTCGAGGAGCACAACCGCCTCGGCGACGTGGGCGAGCGAGCGCGAAGCCCGGTCGCCGCGCTCGGCGCGTCTGCGTGCGTCCTGCTCGCTGCGGTACAGGCCCTCGACGAGCCTGGGCAGGCGCAGCAGCAGAAACACCCCGATTGCGGCCGCGGCGCCGCCGAGCGCGAGCACGATCGCGAGCGTGCTCCAGAGCGTCCGTCGCTGGCTCCGCTTCGCGCCGGCGACGATCCGGTCGGCGTCGCTCCCGAGCGCGTTCGCTGTCGCGCGGAAGCGGTCGAACCGCGACGTTCCCTGAAGCACGTTCGCCTGGGCGGTGAGCTGACCGGCGCGCCCGCTCCTGACGAGTGAGACCTGACGGTCGAAGTAGCCGTTCAGCTCGAACACGATCTGGCGCACCGTCTGCACCTGCGTGCGGATCTCCGGGCGCCGCTCGGTCAGCCGCGCGAGGTCTGCGAGGTCGGCCGCCGCGCGCGGCCGCGCCGCCGTGTACGGCTGCAGGCTGGACGGGTCGGCGGTGATCACGTAGCCGCGCACGCCGGTCTCCTCGTCGAGCATGTCCGCGAGCAGGTCGTGGGCGGCCGCCCGCAGCGGGAACGCCTCCTTGACGTACCGGTCCTGCGCGCTTCGATAGAGCCGGCCGGTCGCCAGGAAGGCGATCGCCGCGAGGCCGAGCACCAGCACCAGCATGGTGGCGAGCGCGAGCCGCGTCCGCCGCCGCGCCAGGAGGCCCGCGTCGACCTGTCGCGGCTCCGCCTCGACGGGCGCGGCCGCGTCGGCGGCGGCAGAGGTCATGCCGGGCGGGCCCGCAACTCCGCGAGCCGCGCGCGCCGGAACGCCTCGGCGTCGCCTCGGTCGACGCGGCCGAGCACCTCGCCCAGCCGCGCGCCGAGCGCCGTCGGGTCGAACGGCTTCGTGATGTAGTCGACGCCGCCCGCCTCGTAGCCGGCTTCCAGGTCGACCGGGTCGGCGCGGGCGGAAAGGAACACGATCGGTGCGCCCACACCGTCGGCCTGCAGCCGCCGCGCGACCTCGTGGCCGCCGATGTCGGGCAGCATCACGTCGAGCAGCACCAGGTCGAACGGCGCGCCCGCCGCGCGCTCGAGTGCCTCGGCGCCGTCGGCCGCCTCCACCACCTCGACGCCCTCCATCGCGAGGTTGACGGAGCAGAGGAGCCTGATCGACGGCTCGTCGTCGACGACGAGGACCCGCCGGCCGCCGAGCCCGGGCAGCAGTGGCGCGCCGCTCTGCTGCACGTCGACGCCGGTCGGGCCAGCGGCCGCGTGCGCCTGCGACGGCGCAAGCGCTCGCCAGGCCGGACGTGGGGTGCGACGCCGTGGGCGGACGATCGTCGCCATGCGCGCGAACGATACGCCCGGCCGTCGCGTGGCGGGTACGGGTTTTGCGACGACTCGACCGGGAATCCCGACGCTCGTGCCGACCGCCGTCGCAAAGTACGAGGTCGAACGCCGCGGCCATCTTCACGCCTTGCCTCGGTAGATGCGCGCACGCCGTGGCAGTAGGTGGGCGCGCTTGCCGCCTGCCGCATGCCTCGTGCTGCTGCTGGCGGGCTGCGGCGGCAACCAGAACACGCTGACGCCGGCGAGCAGTCCCGCGCGCGCGATCACGCAACTCTGGTGGGTGATGTTCGTAGGGGCGGTGATCGGCTTCGGCTCGATCGTGCTGCTGCTCTTCCTCGGCTGGTCGCGGCGCAAGCGGCCCGGGCTCCCGGGCGGCGGCAGCGAGCGCCGCGAGACGGGGCTCGTCGTGCTGCTCGGCGTCGTCGTGCCGGTGATCGTCCTGGTCGCGCTCTTCGTCTACGCCGACGTCTTCGTGATGCGCTCGACTGCCGCGCCGAAGCCGAGCTCGACCGCGATGACGATCCACGTGATCGGCCACCAGTGGTTCTGGGAGGTGCGGTACCCGGGCACGCGCGCGGTGACGGCCAACGAGATCCACATCCCGGTGGGAGTGCCGGTCGACCTCGTCGGCACGACCGCCGACGTGATTCACAGCTTCTGGGTGCCGGAGCTGAACCGGAAGGTCGACCTGATCCCGGGCCGCGCGAACCGGATCCTGCTCGAGTCCGACCGCGCCGGCCGCTTCCGCGGCCAGTGCTCGGAGTTCTGCGGGCTGCAGCACGCGCACATGGCTGTGGCGGTCGTCGCAGAGCCACGCGCGCAGTTCCGTGCCTGGCTGCGCAACATGGCGCGTCCGGCGGCTCCGCCCCGCACCGCGGCCGCGCGCCGCGGCGAGCAGGTCTTCCTGGCGCAGACGTGCTCGGCCTGCCACGAGATCCGGGGCACGGCCGCGCGCGGCACGATCGGCCCCGACCTGACGCACGTCGCGTCGCGGCAGACGCTCGCGGCGCTCACGATCCCGAACGACCGGGCGGCGCTGCGCGAATGGATCGCCGACCCGCAGCACGTGAAGCCGGGCGTCAAGATGCCCGCGGTTCCCCTCGGCCCGGGCCAGCTGACCCCCCTCGTCGACTACCTGGAGAGCCTGCGGTGACCGCGGTAGACGTCGCGCCGAGCGAGGTGCGCCGCGAGCGGCTCGGCCGGATCTGGGAGCACCGGCCTGGGCTGCTCGGCTGGCTGACGACGACCGACCACAAGCGGATCGGCCTGATGTACCTGTTCGCGACGCTGGTCTTCTTCGCGGCCGGAGGCGTCGAGGCTCTGCTGATGCGGACGCAGCTCGCGCGGCCGGACGGCGACGTCGTGTCGCCGAACACCTACAACCAGCTGCTGACCATGCACGGGGTGACGATGATCTTTCTCTTCATCATCCCGCTCACGACCGGCGCGTTCGGCAACTACCTCGTGCCGCTGATGATCGGGGCGCGCGACATGGCCTTCCCGCGCATGAACGCGCTGAGCTTCTGGTTGTTCCTCGCCTCGGGCGTCTTCCTCTACTCGAGCGTCTTCATGGGCAGCGCGCCGAACGCCGGCTGGTTCAACTACGTGCCGCTCGCGCTCAAGCAGTACGACCCCGGTCCGAATGTCGACTTCTTCGCGCTCGGGCTGATCCTGAACGGGACGTCGTCGACTGCGGCGGCGATCAACTTCCTCGTCACGATCTTCAAGCTGCGCGCACCCGGCATGTCGCTGAACCGGATGCCGCTCTTCTGCTTCGCGATCCTCGCCGTGTCGTTCGCGCTGCTCTTCGCGCTGCCGCCACTGACGGTGGACTGCGCGTTCCTCGAGCTGCAGCGCAAGGTCGGCTTCCACTTCTTCGACATCGCGCACGGCGGGGACCCGCTGCTCTGGCAGTACCTGTTCTGGATCTTCGGGCATCCCGAGGTCTACATCATCGTGCTCCCCGCGTTCGGGATCGCGACGTCGATCATCCCCACGTTCGCGCGGCGCCGGATGGTCGCGTTCCCGCTCGTCGCGATGGCCGAGCTGCTCGTCGTGTTCATCGGCTTCGGCGTGTTCGCGCACCACATGTTCGCGACCGGCCTCGCGTCGGTGACGCTCGTCTTCTTCGCGGCGGCGTCGATGCTCGTCGTGATCCCGTCGACGATCCAGATCTACGCGTGGCTGCTGACCGTCACCACGGGACGGCCCGACTTCAAGGCGCCGCTTCTCTTCATCGGCGGGTTCATCGTCTTCTTCGTGATGGGCGGACTGTCGGGGATCATGTTCGCCGCGATCCCGTTCGACCAGGCGCTGACCGACACGTACTTCGTCGTCGCGCACTTCCACTTCATCATTTTCGGCGCCGCCGTCTTCCCGCTGCTCGGCGGCCTCTACTACTGGTTCCCGAAGGTCACCGGGCGCATGTACCACGAGCGCTTCGCGCAGGTCTCGTTCTGGGTGACGTTCGCCGGCACCAGCCTGACGTTCTTCCCGATGCACATCGTCGGGCTGCTCGGGATGACGCGCCGCGTGTACACGTACGAGCCGCAGCTCGGGTGGAACGCCTACAACCTGATCGAGACGATCGGCGGGTTCGTGCTCGCCGCCGGCTTGCTGATGATCGCCGGCAACCTCGTGGTGAGCCGCTTCCGCGGGGAGCCCGCCGGGCCCGACCCGTTCTTCGGCGGGACGCTCGAGTGGACGATCCCGTCGCCGCCGCCCGCCTACAACTTCGCGGTCATCCCGCACGTGACGAGCCCGTACCCGAACTGGGACCGTGCCGACCGCGACGCGGACGAGGACCGGCTCGAGCGCGGCGAGCTCGTGCTCGAGCACGGCCACGAGACGCCGGCCACGACGGAGCAGGACGCGTGGCTCGAGGAGATCCTCGAGATGCCGTCCGAGTCGCCCTGGCCGCTGCTGCTCGCGCTCTGCGTGGCGCTCGCCTTCGTGATGCTGCTCTGGAGCCACCCGGTCGTGGCGGCGGTCTTCCTCGGCTGCGGCGTGCTCACGCTCGCCGGCTGGCACAGCGACGAGCCGGTGGAGGCATGACCGCGACTGCCGCACGCCTGCAGAGCTCGCGGCCGAGCGGCTGGTGGGGCATGGCGCTCTTCGTCACGGGCGAGGCGACGCTGTTCGGGACGCTGTTCGGCACGTACCTCTACCTGCGGCTGCAGTCGCGGCACTGGCCCCCCAACGGCATCCCTTCGCCGAAGTGGGCGCTCCCGCTCGTGCTGACGGCGATCCTCGTCTCGACCAGCCTGCCGGTCCACGACGCGCTCGCCTCGGCGCGGCGCGGCCGGCTCGGGCGCGCGCGGGCCGCGCTCCTCGTCGCGGCCTGCGTCCAGGTCGCCTACCTCGTAGTGACGCTCACCCTCTACGACCACGACCTCCACCGCCTCGAGCCGAGCGCGAGCGCGTATGCGTCGATCTACTTCACGCTGCTCGGCGCGCACGCGGCCCACGTCGCGGCCGGCATCCTGCTCGAGGTCTGGCTGTTCCTCCGGCTGCTCCGCGGCCTGACGCGCTACCGGCTCGTCGGTCTGCAGGCGACCGCCTTCTACTGGCACTTCGTCAACGCGCTGGCCGTGCTCGTCGTCGCGGTGCAGCTGTCGCCGCTCTTGTGACCAGGGTGCGGAACCCCGAGCTCCTGCTCTGGTTCGGGCTGCTGGCCGCGCCGCTCGCCTGGACCGTACAGCTGGTCGTGGGCTACGGCGCGACGATCGCGCGCTGCACAGGCACGACATCGAGCCGGTCGTTCTCGCTCACACCGTGGGAGGTCGCACTCACCGCTGTTGCTGCCGTGGTCGCGCTGACCGGCCAGGCCGCCGCGCTGCTCGTCTTCCGTTCGACGCGCGGCCGGCACGAGACCGACCCGCCGCCCGACGGGCGCGTCCGCTTCCTCGTCCTCGCCGCGCTGCTCTCGAACACGCTCTTCCTGGTCGTCATCCTGCTCGGCGGGATCACCGCCGCCGGGCTCGAGCCGTGCAGGCAGGCATGAGAGCGCTGCTCGCGACGCTGCTCGCGCTGGCGCTGCCGGCGCTCGCGGCCGCCGAGCCGCCGCGGGTCGGGATCGTGACCCCGAACGCGCCTCCCGGCACGCCGCTTCGCGAGCTCGGCTATCAGCTGTACGCGGGCAACTGCGCGGAGTGCCACGGCACCGCCGGCGCAGGCGTGGCGCCGTCGCAATCCGCGAACGGGACCGGGGACATCCACGCAGCAGGACCGCCGCTGCGCGGCGTCGGCGCTCGCGCCGCCGACTTCTACCTCCGCACCGGCTACATGCCGCTCGCGCGCGCGGACGTCCAGCCCCGCCGCAGCCGCGTGCTCTTCACGCCGCGCGAGGTCGACGCGCTGGTCGCATACGTCGGATCGCTCGGTCACGGGCCGCCCGTCCCGCGCCCGCACCCGGAGCGCGGCGACGTCGCGGCCGGGCTGTCGCTGTTCACCGACCACTGCGCGGGCTGCCACCAGGTGGCCGCGCGCGGCGGCTACCTCCCCGGCGCCGTCGCGCCCCCACTCGACGAGGCGACGCCGACGCAGGTCGCCGAGGCGGTGCGGATCGGGCCATACCTGATGCCGCTCTTCTCGACGCGGGCGATCAGCGACCGGCAGCTCGACTCGATCGTCGCGTACGTCGAGTATGCGAAGCGCCCGCAGGATCCCGGCGGGCTCGCGATCGGCCGCATCGGGCCCGTGCCGGAGGGGTTGATCGCGTGGTTTGTCGGCGGCGCCGCGCTTGTCGGCTGCTGCGTCATGATCGGAAAGAAGGCGCGGTGATCGGGCGGCTCAAGGATCTGCTCGTCGCGCTCGCCGTCCTGCTCCTCGGCCGCCGGCGCCCCGGCGGTGACCCGGAAGCCGAGCGGATCGTCCCGCCCGGGTCACCCGACCGCCGCGCGGAGGCGTGGGTGCTCGCGCTCTTCGGGCTCGCGACCGCAGGGAGCATCGCCTTCCTCGTCGTCTACGCGCTCGACCCACTCGCGCATCGCACGCAGCTGCTCGGCGTCGCGCTCGGCGTCGCGCTCGCCGCGCTCGGGGCCGCGTGCCTCGTGATCGCAACCCGGCTGGTCGTGACGGAGGAGCTCGAGGAGCCGTATCCGGCGGAGCACGTGGGCGACCAGGACGCAGTGGCGCAGCTCGTCGCGGAGAGCGGCGACCGGATCACGCGCCGCCGCCTGCTCACGCTCGGCGGCGCAGCCGCAGGAGGCACGCTCGGCCTTGCGCTGCTCGCCCCGGCGCTTGCCGTCGGCCCGGTGTTCGACACCGACGAGCTGGCAAAGACGCCATGGCGGCGCGGCCGGGCGCTCGTCGACGAGGCGGGCCGGCGGATCGCGGCGGACGCGATCGAGGAGGAGGCCTTCTACACCGCCTTCCCCGAGGGCGCCGACCGCGAGACGGTCGGCGCGCCGCTCGTGGTCGTCCGCCTGAGCCCCGACGCACTGCACCTGCCGCCCGAGCGCCGCGGATGGGCACCGGAGGGCATCGTCGCCTATTCGAAGATCTGCACGCATGCCGGCTGCGCGATCGCGCTCTATCGCAAGCCGACGTTCCCCGCGGTCGAGCCGCGGCCGGCGTTCGTGTGCCCGTGCCATTACTCGACGTTCGACCCGGCAACGGGCGGAACGGTCCTGTTCGGGCCGGCCGGCCGCGCGCTCCCGCAGCTGCCGCTGCTCGTCGACCGCTCGGGCAACTTGCGTGCGGCGGGCAACTTCAGTGGGCCGGTCGGCCCCTCCTGGTGGGGCGTCCGATCGCGGAAGGCTCGGGGCGCGTGATCCGCGGGATCGTCCGCTACCTCGACGAGCGCTCCGGCAGCGCGCCGCTCCTGCGCAAGGGCCTCCGCTACGTCTTCCCGGATCACTGGTCGTTCCTGCTCGGCGAGGTCGCGCTTTACTGCTTCGTGATCCTCGTCGCCACCGGCGTCTACCTGACCCTGTTCTTCGATCCGAGCACGGCGCCGACCGTCTACCACGGCTCGTACGCGCCGCTGCGCGGTGTCGAGATGACGCAGGCGTACCGCTCGGTGGTCGACATCTCGTTCAGCGTCAAGGCCGGGCTCCTGATCCGCCAGACGCATCACTGGGCGGCCGACGTCTTCGTCGTGTCGATCGTGCTGCATCTGCTGCGCGTGTTCTTCACGGGCGCGTATCGGAAGCCGCGCGACCTCACCTATCTGATCGGCGTCACGATGCTCGTGCTCGCCCTGCTCGAGGGCTACCTCGGCTACTCGCTCGTCGACGACCTGCTGTCCGGCATGGGGCTCGCGATCGGGTATGGCGTCGCGCTCTCGATTCCGGTGGTCGGCGCGAACCTCGCGCTCCTGATCTGGGGCGCGCCGTTCCCCGGCGGAGCCGAGTTCTGGTCTCGGATGTACATCGTGCACGTGCTCGTCCTCCCCGTGCTGATCGGCACCCTGCTCGCGGCTCACCTGCTGCTCGTCGCCGCACGGCATCACACGCAGTTCCGCGGACCGCGCGCGAGCGAGCGGCGCGTGGTCGGCATCCCCGCCTTCCCGGGGCAGGCGCCGCGCTCGCTGGCCCTCGCTCTCTTCGTCGCCGCGGTGCTCGTCTTCCTCGGTGGCCTCGTGCAGATCAACCCGATCTGGCTGTGGGGCCCGTACCACGTCGCGTCGGCGACGAACGGCGCACAGCCGGACTGGTACCTCGGCTGGCTGATCGGCGCGCTCCGCCTCATGCCGGCCTGGGACTTCACGATCGGGAGCCACACGCTGGTTCCGAACCCGTTCTGGGGCGGCGTGCTCTTCCCCGGCGTCGTCTTCGGCTTCCTCTACCTGTGGCCGTGGCTCGAGCGGCGCGTGACCGGGCAGCACGGCTGGTTCAACCTCCTCGACCGGCCGCGCGACCGTCCCTGGCGGACCGCGATCGGCGCCGCGATGGTCAGCTGGGTGCTGATCGTGTTCCTCGCCGGGTCGGCCGACCGCGTCGCCGTCACCTTCGGCGTCGGCTACGCCGACCAGATCTGGGTCTACCGCGTGCTCGTGTGGGTCGTTCCCGTCGTGGTGCTCGTCGTCACCCGTCGGATCTGCGGCGAGCTCATCGCCGGCGAGCGCGTGGAAGCGGTGCGTCGCCGGGCCGAGGCGGAGGCGGCCGCGCCGCCGCCCCGGTCGACGATCGCGGACTAGGACTAGGCGCTCGCGGCGAGGTCGGCCACGCCGATCAGCCACTCGGGCAGGCCGACGCCGTCCGACTCGGCGGCGCTCCGCCAACGCTCGGCCTGATCGACGGGGACGTCAAGGCGCAGGTGCTCGACGACACCGTTCGCAGCGCTCTCGCGCTCGGCGCGCAGCCGGTCGCGGAGCTCGTTCCGCGACCACCCATCGGCCTCCGCGCGCTCGAGCCACGCGTCCTGCTCGGCGACGGACAGCGCAGCCACCTCGGCGTGGTGCGCGAAGCTGAGCTTGTCCCGCCGGCGGGACGGATCGAACCTGCCCGCCACCCAGGCGTAGTTGCGCAGCGTCTGGTAGCCGATGCCGGTGGCCTCGACCGCCGGACGATACTTCTCGCCGTACGACGACTCGCCGTACGCGGCCCAGTCCGCGAGCCACCAGGTCGACGCCTCGGCGATGCCGGCGACGCGGCGGCCGATCGCCTGCCACCGCTCGAACGTGAGCTCCGGGGACAGGCCGAGCGAGACGCGCGTGTACGACGCGTCCGGGTCGGACTCGGTCACCGGAACGGCAAGCTCTTCGACCGGCGGCGTCGCGCTCCGCGGCCCCTTGAGCCACGGCTCGAGCGCGCGCTCGATCTCGGCGCAGCCGGCGAGCCCCTCGAGCCGGCCGCGGATCTTCCGCGACTCGATCACGAGCAGCGTCGGCAGCGTCGTGACCCGGAGCCGCTCGATCAGCTCGGGACGCTCGAGCGCGTTCACCTGCTGGAGCGCGAAGGTGCCGTGGTTGTGCCGCCGCTGGAGCACCTGCGCGAGAAATCCCTCCATCCGCCGGCACGGACCGGACGTCGGGGAGTAGACGAAGCAGAGGGTCGGCTTGGCCGCGACCGGCGATTCCGCCTTCGCTCCGGCTGCCGGTCGACCCTGACTCGCGGGTGCCTTCTGGGACGGCTGGATAGCCGTGGACATACTGACCTCCTGATCGTGGCCGCTTGATCGATCTTCCCGCCGACGGTTTCTTGGGGCGGAACTGGGAAGAAGGTGTAAGCACGAACGGCCCTGGAATCACGAGACAGACCGTTCTGGCTGTCAATCATTTCCTGAATGGATGTTCGCCAAACATCGGTCCGAACGGATCCCGCCCGAGAACGGATCCTCACGACTGCGTACGAGCTCTTCTCGCGCAGAGGGATTCGCGACGTCGGGATCGGCGAGGTCGTCGAGCGCGCCTCGATCGCGAAGGCGACGCTCTACCGTCACTTCCCGTCGAAGAACGACCTCGTGCTGGCGTTCCTCGACCGGCGCGAGCGCGTGTGGACGAGGCAGACGCTCGAGGCCGGCGCGCGCCGGCGCGGCACCACTGCCGAGCGCCAGCTGCTCGCGCTGTTCGACGTGCTCGACGACTGGTTCCACCGGCCCGACTTCGAGTCGTGCTCCTTCATCAACGTCCTGCTCGAGATGCGCCCGACGCATCCGGCGGGACAGGCCGCAATCGACCACCTGAACGAGGTGCGCGGCGTGGTGAAGGAGCTCGCCGGCGAGGCCGGCCTCCGCGAGGTCGACTCGTTCGCGACCGCCTGGCATCTACTCATGAACGGCTCGATCGTGTCGGCCGCCGCCGGCGACACGGACGCCGCGCAGCCGGCGAAGGAGCTCGCGCGCGTCCTGATCGAGCAGCACCGCGGCTGACGCCTACCGCGTGTTTCTCCGCTCCGCGGACCGAGCATTTCGTCCTTGCGTGGGGCTTCGGACCCACCCGGCAACGAAAGGAGACCGACATGTTGTGGCTCATCCTCTTGGCCCTGCTCGTGCTCATCGCGTTCGGCGTCGGCTTCGTCGTGCACTGGCTGTTCGTCGTCGCCGTCGTGCTCGCGCTGATCTGGGCAATCGCGTTCTTCACCGGCGGGCTCCGCCGCGGAGTCCGATGATCGAAGCCCTCGTCTCCGACCAGTTCCATCCGTGACCGTCGTCGTCGTGACCGGCGCGTCGGCCGGCGTGGGCCGCGCGACGGCTCGCGCGTTCGCGCGCGAGGGCGCCGACATCGGCCTGATCGCGCGCGGTGCCGACCGGCTCGAAGCAACGCGCGAGGAGATCGAGCAGCTCGGGCGCCGGGTCGCCGTCGCACCCGCCGACGTCGCCGACGCAGGCCAGGTCGAGTCGGCGGCCGAGGCAATCGAGCAGGAGCTCGGCCCGATCGACGTGTGGGTGAACAACGCGATGGCGACCGTGTTCGCGCCGGTGCTCGAGACGACGCCGGAGGAGTTCCGTCGCGCCACCGAGGTGACGTACCTCGGGTCGGTCTGGGGGACGATGGCAGCGCTCCGGCGCATGCGCCCCCGCGACCGCGGCGTGATCGTGCAGGTCGGCTCGGCGCTCGCGTACCGGGGCATCCCGCTGCAAGCGGCCTACTGCGGCTCGAAGCACGCCCTACAGGGCTTCCTCGAGTCGCTGCGCACCGAACTGCTCCACGAGCACTCGCAGGTTCGCGTGACGATGGTGCAGCTGCCCGCGCTCAACACGCCGCAGTTCACGTGGAGCCGGTCGAAGCTCCCGCGGCAGCCGCAGCCGGTGCCGCCGATCTTCCAGCCGGAAGTCGCGGCCGCAGCGATCGTCTGGGCGTCACGGCATCCGGAGCGGCAGCTGTCCGTCGGCTGGCCGACCGTTCGCGCGATCGTGGGCAACGCGATCGCGCCCGGCCTCGCCGACCGGTACCTGGCGCGCACCGGATACGACGCACAGCAGACGGCCGATCCGGTCGACCCGGACCGGCTCGACAACCTCTTCGCGCCGGTCCCCGGCAGGCAGGCCGCGCACGGGCCGTTCGACGAGCGCGCGCGCTCCCGAAGCGCACAGCTGTGGCTTCGCACGCGCCCCGCGACGCTCGGCGGCCTCGTCCCACGACGTCGACCTTCAGGAGGTCACCAATGAGCAAGCTCGTCGCCGACCACATCCTCGAACGCCTCAAGGCCTGGGACGTCCACCGCATCTTCGGCTACCCGGGGGACGGCATCAACGCGCTGATCGGCGCGCTCGACCGCGCCGACGGCGATCCGGAGCTGATCCAGGCACGCCACGAGGAGATGGCGGCCTTCATGGCGTGTGGGCACGCGAAGTTCACCGGGCAGGTCGGCGTGTGCCTCGCGACGTCGGGGCCCGGGGCGATCCATCTCCTGAACGGCCTCTACGACGCGAAGCTCGACCACCAGCCCGTGGTGGCGATCGTCGGCCAGCAGTCGCGGACCGCGCTCGGCGGCGACTACCAGCAGGAGGTCGACCTCGTCACGCTCTTCAAGGATGTCGCGCACGAGTACGTGCAGATGGCGACGCATCCGGCGCAGATCCGCCACCTCGTCGACCGGGCGGTTCGGATCGCGCTGGCGGAGCGGACGGTCACGACGCTGATCATCCCGAACGACCTCGCCTCGATGGAGGCGGTCGAAGCCCCTCCCCACGAGCACGGAACGGTGCACTCGAGTGTGGGCTACGAGCGGCCCCGCGTCGTCCCGGGCGTGAGCGACCTCGAGCGTGCCGCCGAGATCCTGAACGAGTCCGAGCGCCTCGCGATCCTGGTAGGCCAGGGCGCACGCGACGCGGGCGGCGAGGTGATCGAGGTGGCCGAGCGGCTCGGCGCCGGTGTCGCAAAGGCACTGCTCGGGCGTGCGGTCGTCCCCGACGACCTGCCGTTCGTCACGGGATCGATCGGCCTGCTCGGCACCCGGCCGAGCTGGGACCTGATGAGCAACTGCGACGCGCTGCTGATGATCGGGTCGAGCTTCCCGTACTCCGAGTTCCTGCCCGAGGAGGGTCAGGCGCGCGGCGTGCAGATCGACATCGACGCACGCCTGATCGGGATCCGCTACCCGATGGAGGTCAACCTCGTCGGCGACGCCGGCGAGACGCTGCGTGCCCTGATCCCGCTGCTGACGACGAAGGACGACCGGTCCTGGCGCAACCAGATCGAGGAGTGGGTCGAGGACTGGTGGCAGGTGATCGAGCAGCGCGCGATGGAGGACGCCGATCCGATCAACCCGCAGCGCGTCTTCTGGGAGCTGTCCTCGCGCCTGCCAGACAACTGCATTCTGACCTGCGACTCCGGCTCGGCCGCGAACTGGTTCGCGCGCGACCTGCGTCTCCGCGAGGGGATGATGGCGTCCCTCTCCGGGACGCTCGCGACGATGGGCCCCGGCGTCCCCTACGCGATCGCGGCCAAGCTTGCGCATCCGGACCGGCCGGTGATCGCGCTCGTCGGCGACGGTGCGATGCAGATGAACGGGCTCGCCGAGCTGATCACGATCGCCAAGTACCGCGACCGCTTCATCGACCCGCGCATCGTCGTGCTCGTGCTGAACAACCGCGACCTGAACCAGGTGACGTGGGAGCAGCGCGCGATGGAGGGCGACCCGATGTACGTCGGCTCGCAGTCGATCCCGGACATCCCGTACGCGCGCTTCGCTGAGCTGATCGGCCTGCACGGCATCCGCGTCGACGACCCGAGCCGCATCGGCGCCGCATGGGACGAGGCACTCTCGTGCGACAAGCCGGTCGTGTTCGAAGCGGTGGTCGACCCCGAGGTCCCGCCGCTGCCGCCGCACATCACGTTCGAGCAGGCCAAGCACTTCGCCCAGGCCGTCCTCGGTGGCGACCCGCACCGCAAGCGGATGGTGCGCCAGTCGCTCAGGCAGATGCTCGACGCGCTCACACCGCGGCGGTGAGCGCGATGCTTCGACAGCGCGTCGAAGCGCCGATCGAGTCGATCGCCGTCTCGGCGTACCGAATCCCGACCGACGAGCCGGAGTCGGACGGAACGTTCGCCTGGACGTCGACGACGCTCGTGCTCGCCGAGGTGTCGGCGGGCGGCGCGACCGGCATAGGCTGGACCTACGGGGCGGCGGCGGCAGGAGCGGTGATCGACGAGCTGCTCGCGCCGGAGCTGGCGGGGCTTGACGCGCTCTCGCCCGCCGCGGCGGCGCACACGATGCGCGCAGCGCTCCGCAACGCCGGCTACCCGGGAATCGGTGCCACGGCCGCGTCGGCGGTCGAGGTCGCGCTCCGGGATCTCGAGGGGAAGCTGCTCGAGCTCCCGCTCGCGTCGCTGCTCGGCACCGTCCGCACCGAGGTGCCGGTCTACGGCAGCGGCGGCTTCTGCTCGTACTCGCTCGAGCGACTCACCTCCCAGCTCGCGGGCTGGGTGGCGGACGGCATCCCGCGCGTGAAGATGAAGGTCGGTCGCGAGCCCGACCGCGACGTCGAGCGCGTCCGGGCCGCGCGCGCGGCGATCGGCGACGGGACCGAGCTCTACGTCGACGCGAACGGCGCGCACACGCCGACGGAAGCGCCGCGGCTGGCGGACGCGTACGCCGCGCTCGGGGTCACCTGGTTCGAGGAGCCAGTCAGCTCGGACGACGTCGACGGCCTGCGCTTCGTGCGCCGGTCCGCCCCCGCCGGCATGGACGTCGCCGCCGGCGAGTACGCCTCGACGCCGGACGACTTCCGCAGGCTGCTCGGCGCCGTCGACTGCCTGCAGGCCGATGCGACGCGCTGCGGCGGCATAGGCGGCGTGCTCGCGGCCGGCGCGCTCTGCGACGCTCACGACCTCGATCTCTCCGGGCACTGCGCCCCGACGATCCACATGCACGTGCTGGCGTGCGTCCCGCGCCTGCGTCACCTCGAGTGGTTCCACGACCACGTCCGCGTCGAACAGCTCCTCTTCGACGGAGCGCCGGAGCCTCGCGGCGGCGCCGTCGCACCCGACCTGTCGCGGCCGGGCCTGGGCGTCGAGCTCAAGCGGGCGGACGCGAAGCGGTACGCGATCTGATGACGACCTCGACGCCCACGCGGAGACCGGAACGGATCGACGTCGATCGCCGCGCGCTCGTTCGTGCGCTGCGCGAGTGCGTGGAGGGCGAGGTGCGCTTCGGCGTCGGCGACCGCGCCCTCTACTCGAGCACGGGCTCGAACTACCGGCAGGTCCCGATCGGCGTGGTCGTGCCTCGGACGACCGACGACGTCGTCGCCACCGTCGCCGCGTGCCGCGAGCACGGCGCGCCCGTGCTCTCCCGCGGCGGCGGCACGAGCCTCGCCGGTCAGTGCTGCAACGTCGCGGTCGTGATCGACTTCTCGAAGTACCTGAACCGCGTGCTCGAGATCGACGCGGAACGACGGCTGGCGCGCGTTCAGCCCGGCGTGATCCTCGATGACCTCCGGCAGCAGGCGGAACGGCACGGGCTGACCTTCGGCCCCGATCCCTCGACGCACGATCACTGCACGCTCGGCGGGATGATCGGAACGAACGCCTGCGGCGTGCACTCCGTGATGGCCCAGTTCTACGGGCCGGGACCGCGCACGTCCGACAACGTGCACGAACTCGACGTGCTCACCTACCGCGGCGAGCGGCTGCGCGTCGGGCCGAACGGCGCAGGCCTCCCGCCCGAGCTGGAGCACGCGCTCCGCGAGCTCGTCGAACAGTACGGCGACCTCGTTCGCGAGCGCTTCCCCGACATCCCGCGGCGCGTCTCCGGGTACAACCTCGACGACCTGCTGCCGGAAGGCGATTTTCACGTCGCCCGGGCGCTGACGGGCACGGAGGGAACGTGCATCACCGTGCTCGAGGCGACGGTGCACCTGATCGAGAGCCCGCCGTCCCGCACGCTCCTGATCGCCGGGTACGAGGACGCCGCGGTGGCGGCAGACGACGTCCCGACCGTGCTCGAGCACCGCCCACTCGGTCTCGAAGGCGTCGACGAGATCCTGATCGACGACATGACGCTCCTCGGCCAGCACCAGCACGACCTCTCGCTGCTCCCGGACGGGCGCGGCTGGCTGCTCGTCGAGCTCGGCGGCGAGACCAAGGAGGAGTCGGACGAGAAGGCGCGCGCGCTGCGGCGCGACCTCGAACGCGCAAGCCGCGGCCTGTGCGGCGTGAAGATCTACGACGACCCGGAAGGCGAGAAGCACATCTGGAAGGTGCGCGAGGCCGGTCTCGGGGCGACGGCCTTCGTCCCCGCGAAGCCCGACACGTACGAGGGGTGGGAGGACTCGGCAGTGCCGCCCGCGCGGCTCGGCGAGTACCTGCGCGCGCTCAAGCAGCTTGCCGACCGCTACGGCTACGAGAGCGCGGTCTACGGCCACTACGGGCAGGGCTGCGTGCACGCGCGCTGGAACTTCGACCTCGTCACCGCCGGGGGGATCGCGACATACCGGCGCTTCATGGAGGACGCCGCCGACCTCGTCGTGTCTCTGGGCGGCTCGCTGTCGGGCGAGCACGGCGACGGGCAGTCGCGCGCGGAGCTGCTGCCGAAGATGTTCGGGGATGACCTCATCGAGGCGTTCCGCCGCTTCAAGTCGATCTGGGATCCGGACTGGATGATGAACCCGGGCAAGGTCGTCGACCCCGACCCGATCGACTCCAACCTCCGCCTCGGGACGAGCTACCGGCCGCCGGCCGTGTCGACGCACTTCGCCTTCCCGGCGGACGGCGGCAGCTTCGCGCACGCGACCGTGCGCTGCGTCGGGATCGGCAACTGCCGGCACGAGCGGGGCGGCGTGATGTGCCCGAGCTTCATGGTCACCCGCGAGGAGAAGCACTCCACGCGCGGGCGCGCGCACCTGCTCTGGGAGATGCTGAACGGCGACCTTCCGCTCTGGCGCTCCGACGACGTCCTCGACGCGCTCGACCTCTGCCTCTCGTGCAAGGGCTGCACGCACGAGTGCCCGGTGAACGTCGACATGCCGACGCTGAAGGCCGAGTACCTATCTCACCACTACGCTCGGCGGCTACGGCCGCGGCCGGCATACGCGTTCGGGCTGATCGACCGGTGGGCCGCGGTCGCGTCGAAGGCGCCTAGGCTCGCGAACGCGTTCACCCAGTCGCGCGGGCTCGCGCCGCTCGCGAAGGCGGCGGCCGGCGTCTCGCAGGAGCGCCGGCTGCCGCCGTTCGCACGCACGACGCTGCAGTCGTGGTCGCAGAGGCGGCGACGTTCCTCTGCTGTCGGCGCTCCGGTGCTGCTCTGGCCCGACACGTTCACGAACCACTTCGAGCCGCGCGTCGGCGTCGCCGCCGTGGGCGCGCTCGAGTCGGCCGGTTTCGCCGTGACGGTGCCTACGGGCCACCTGTGCTGTGGGCGCCCCCTCTACGACTATGGCTTCCTCGGCCTGGCCCGCCGCTACCTGAAGCACACGCTCGACGCGCTTCGGCCGCAGATCCGTGCGGGCATCCCGCTGGTCGGCGTCGAGCCGAGCTGCGTCGCCGTCTTCCGCGACGAGCTGACGAAGATGCTCCCGCACGACGACGACGCGACGCGCCTCGCAGCACAGACGTTCCACCTCGCCGAGTTCCTCGAGGCGCAGGAGTCGTTCGACCCGCCGAGGCTCGAGCGGCGCGTGCTGATGCAGGCGCACTGCCACGCGTCGGCGACCGGCGGGGTCGATGCGGAGCACAAGCTGCTCGAGCGGATGGGAGTCCAGCTCGACGCGCCCGACAGCGGCTGCTGCGGCATGGCCGGAGCATGGGGCTACGAGCGCGCGCACTACGACGTGTCCCAGGCGTGCGGCGAACGGGAGATCCTGCCGGCGGTTCGGGCGGCCGCCGACACGACGCTCATCGTCGCCGACGGCTTCTCCTGCCGGCACCAGATCGCCCAGGGGCGGACAGGCCGCCGTGCGCTGCACGTCGCGCAGGTGCTGGCGCTCGCGCGCGAGCACGGGCCCTCCGGGCCACCGGGGGTGTTCCCCGAGCGGGCGGCAGCGCAGCGATGACGGCAACCGGCCTCGCCGACGACCTGCGGGTCGCCGCGCGTTTAGCCGCCGATCAGGCGGACAAAGCCTAGGGGCTCACTACTACGCAATCCATCGAGGAGTTGATGATGGGCATCGGAGTCAGTCTTATTCTGATCGCGGTAGGCGCGATTCTGACCTGGGCCGTCGAGGCGACTGTCTCGGGCGTCGACATCAACACCGTCGGCGTCATCCTGATGGTGGTCGGCGTCGTCGGCCTGTTGATCTCGCTCGCCTTCTGGTCGAGCTGGGGGGCTGGAGCGCCGGGCGGCCGCCGTCGCACGACGACGACGACCGTCGACGACGCCCCGCCCGGGTATTGACACGGAAGGCACATGCAGCTGCAGCTGGAAGCGATCGCCGTACTGACCAGCGGGGCCGGGTACCTGATGGTCTCGAGCGGGCTGCACAAGGGACTGCTCCGGTGGTCCCGGGCGGGCCGGATCTGCCCGTCGTGCGGCCGTGAGCTCGACGCGCGCGTCTGCCGCTTCTGCTCTGCGCGTTAGGGGAGAGCCTTCGACGGGGGCCGGGCACTGATCGGTTGCTCGGGGTGGGACTACCGGGACTGGCGGAACGGGACGTTCTACCCGCCCGGCCCGCCGTCGAAGGAACGGCTCCGCGAAGCAGGTTTCGCGCCGCGAGCCCGCGGCGACCTAAACGAATCGAGGAGGAGCTCATGCACGTTGCGGCACCGAACGAAAACGGCATGAAGGCAGGTTCGTTCTGATGCCCGCCTGGGCGTGGGTGCTGATCGCGGTCGGCTTGGCGATCGTGGTTCTCGCCATCGTCGCCGGGCGGATCTCGGCGCGCCGGCGCAGGACGGGGCTGCGCGACCGGTTCGGCCCCGAGTACGAACGGACCGTGGACTCGGCCGACAGCCGCCGGAAAGCCGAGGCGGAGCTCGTCGCGCGCGAGGAGCGGCGCAGCGAGCTGGAGATCCGCCCGTTGACCGCAGCCGCCCGCAGCCGGTACCTGCGGTCGTGTCCGGCGCCGTCACAGGCGCGGACAGCCTGATCCGAGCCGTGATGAACGAGCGCGGCTATCCGGTCTCCGAGTTCGAGCAGCGGGCAGCCGATCTGTCCGTCGACCATCCGGACGTGGTCGAGCACTACCGAGAGGGCGAGCGCTTCGCGCGCGCCGCCCGGGACGGAGACGACTCGACAGAGAACCTGCGGCGCGCGATGCAGTCCTACCGCGCGCTCTTCGAGACGCTCGTCGACCCGCCTGCCGACGAGCCGATGCGGCGCAGTCGCGACGACACCGACGCGACGGAGCTCGCGCCGACCGACAACGAGATGGAGTCGGCCGAGCCACGGAGGTGAGACGCGGGCGGAGCGCGGACCCTCCCCGTGCTCCGCCGCGCCGCGTCAGTCGTTGCCCGCGACGAGCGAGCTGTAGAGCACACGCTGCAGCGGCTTGGGGTTGCCGTGCGCGAAGTAGGGCTTCTGCCAGTCGGGCGTCTCCTCGAGGAAGCTGTGCGTCTTCGGGTCGTGGTCGTCCTTGCCGAGCTCCGACGCCCAGAAGCGCGCGTAGAAGTGGTTGAAGATGCGCGCGTACTCGGTGAGGTAGACATCCGCCACCTCGAGGTCGGCCGGGACGACGAGCATGTTCTCGTCGTTGGAGCTCGTCGAGTCGGGTGAGAAGTTCGCCGAGCCCGTGATCACCGTCGGCTCGGCGGTCGTCGGATCGAGCAGCAGGATCTTGGTGTGCAGATAGGGGACGTGGACGTTGAACCCGGTCAGGTGCTCGTGCGCCCACCGGCTGAGCTCGTCCGGGCCGCCTTCGCTGCCGACGGAGACGAACACGCGATGGCTGGTCGACCACGCCGCCTGGTTGTTGTCGGCCTGGTCGAGCAGCACGTAGTGCAGCGCGTCGCCCGTGTAGCTCGTGAGCGCGTTCTCGAAGAGCGTGTTCAGGCCGAACGGCCCGGTGATGTGCGCCGAGACGCTCGCGCCGCCGAACCGCGATGCGTAGCTCCTGAGCGGCGCGAGGCCGTGGCGCGGGCTGAAGATCGTCTGGACGCCGGGAGCGGGCGGAGCATCGGGATCGAACGGGCTCTTCTCGGAGACCCAGTCGCGCAGCGGCGCCTGCTCCGGATCGTCGTGGAGCTCGGCCCATACCTCGAGGTAGCGCGCGGCGACGTCCGGGTCGCGCACCTCGTGCCCGACGTTCGAGTGCCCGAAGATCCCGCCCTCCGAGAGGTTCGTCGAACCGGTCCAGACCGTCACGGGCTCGAGGTCGACTGCGTGCTTGCGACAGAGGACGATGAACTTGTTGTGCGCGATCGCCGCGTGCGTGCGCGCCTTCAGGATCGCGTCGGGGAGCCCTGCCGCGGCGATCGCGTCGCGGTTCGCGTTCCCGGCCTCGTCGTCGAGCGCGTGGTAGACGATGCGCACGTCCGCGCCGTTCTCGTGCGCGGCGAGGAACGCGGCGAGCACGTCGGGTTGCGTGAACTCGTAGACGGCCGCGCGCAAGGCGAAGTCCGCGCCCGCCGCCTGCCCGATGTAGGCGAGGATCGCCTCGAAGAGGCCGCGCGAGAGCCACTTCAGCGCGGCCTCCCGCTTCGCCGGCGCGAGCTTGTCCGGCGACTTCCCGAACTGGAGCGTGTACGCCTGGCTCGCCGCGACGCCGCGGTTGAAGTAGATCCCGTGCATCCCCTTGCCGGGGTCGCTGGTCGAGACGTCGACGGTCGCCTCGACCCCCGCCCGGTTCTCGAGCGCCGCCGGCGCCCCGTAGCGCGGAACGATGCGGTAGCTGTAGTCGTGCGCGGGCTTGGCCGAGTAGTCGCCCCAGTAGAACGTCTGCAACGGATGGTCGAGCGTCCGGTAGACGACGTGCGGATCCGGCTTCGGCACCACCGACTCGAACGTCTTGAACCCGGCCAGCCAGTACCCCTCGTGCTCCGTGTGGTCGGTGCGGTGCACCGCGAAACCGAGGCAGCCGTCGCGCGCCGACTCGTCGAGGTCGAGCCCGAGGAAGACGGCGTGGTTGCCGGCGATTGCCTGCACCGTCACCCCGCCGCTCGACGCGCGCCTGCGCACGACATCCATCGTGCGCCTCTCGCCCCGCGAGTTCAAGGAGCCGCGCGGCCTTGACGGGCCGCTGCGGTTTCGGCTATCTTGGATCCAAGATTAGGCAAGCGGCCCAAGTTTTGCCGAGCACGAACGCGGAAGGAGGGGTTCCGGGATCCAACATGAGTCAGCTCTTCCACATCGACGCCGAACCGGCCCTCGCCTCCGGGGACGTCTTGAGGGCGCTCGACCGTCAGGGGATCGTCGGCACGCTCACGGCGACGCCGAGGGCGGCGAGCGACGAGGCGGCCCGCCTGACCCTGCGCGTGGAACGCGCGATCGCCGACCTCGGCGCCCGCATCCAGCGCGCCCTCGAGGATGCGATCGACCGGCGCGACCTGCCGCTCTTGACCGAACAGGTCGGGCACGATCGCTTCGTCGTCAGGCCGCCCGCCGGCTGACGCGCGTCCGGTCTCTCAGGTGAGCCTGATGCGCGGGTCGACCCACGCGTAGATGACGTCGACCGCGAGCGTGAACACGATGATCGCGAAGGTCGCGAACACGATCACCCCTTGGGTGGTCGGCAGGTCGAAGTTGTTGATCGACGTGATCGCAAGCTTCCCGAGACCCGGCAGCCCGTACACCGTCTCGATGAAGATCGCGCCGCCGAGCGCCAGGCCGATGTCCATCCCCAGCATCGTCACCACCGGCAGCAAAGCGTTGCGCAGCACGTGCGAGCGCATCACAACCCACTCCGGCGCCCCCTTCGCGCGCGCAGTGCGAACGAAGTCCTCGTTCATCACCTCCATCGTGTTCGCACGAATCATCCGCACATACAACGCAGCGAACAGAATCGCGAACGTCAGCCACGGAAGGACAAGGTGATACGCCCACTGAACCGGCCCACCGCAC
>DATIOD010000032.1:0-1585 GCA_035473635.1 Gaiellaceae bacterium
GGCGAGCCCGATCAGGAGCACGAGCGCGCCGGCCTCGTTCGCCATCGGGAAGACGTGGCTGGTCCCGGCGACGACGCCGAAGGTGGCAAAGACAGCCGTCAGGGCGAGCAGCAACGGGATCCCGGCGGCGGCGAGAGCGCCGAACGCGATCACGAGGATGACGAGCGTGATCGGGAGCGACAGCATCCCGGCTTTGCCGAGGTCCTTCTCAACGGTCGTCGCGAGAGCGTCGACTGCGCTGGCCATGCCGAACTCGCCGACGTAGAGCTGCGGGTGTGCCTTCTGGGCTGCGTCGACCTGGGCGAGAACCGGGTCGAGCTTCTCCGCCGCCTTGTCGGCTGCGCCGCGGATCTCGAACTCGACCAGCGCCGAGTGTCCGTCGGGGGAGACCTGTCCGGTGTGAACGTTCTGCACGACTGCGAGCTTCGACAGCCGCGCCACGACGTCGCCGACCGCGGCCGTGAAGGCGGCGTCGGTCGTCGAGAGCTTGCGGCTCTGAATCAGGACGCTCTCCGCGGCCGGGCGCTTGAAGCCCGCGTCGAGAATCCTGTCCATCCGGCCTGACTCACGCGGCCCGGCGGTGTTCGGGTCGATCGATTTCGTGCCGGCCATGCCAAGCGCGAAGGCGACGAGGACGAACGCGAGCCAGCCGAACGTCGCCGTCTTCCAGTGGTTTGCACTCCACCGCCCCATGCGGGCGGCGAGGTTGTTCTTGGGGGTCGTTGCGGGCACTTCCTGCCTCCTTGGCGTGTGTGAACTTCCGCCATCGACGCTACGGAGGAAGGGCGGCCACGACGTCGTCGGAAGGCCGTGTTCGCGCTCCGACCCGGCGACGATTCCGGCTCCTACCTGAGTAGGAGGCGGCTTCCGAAGCGCTGGAGTACGTTCACTGCGTGAGCGACCTCGGCCCTCTCGTCCGCCGGTACGGATTCGACGCGTTGATCGTGCTCGCGGCGATCGTGATCGCGCTCGAGGGCGCCTTCCGCGACGGCGCGGACCCGCCGACGACGACGCGGTGGTTCACGGTGCCGGCACTCGCGCTGATCGTCCTGCCGCTGCTCTTGCGGCGCCGCTTCCCGTTCGCGGCACCGGCGGCCGTCTGGGTGATCGCGGCGGGGTGCGCGGTCGTCGACGGCCGGCTCGTCGTCTTCAGCGTGATCTCGTCGGTGGCCGGAATGATCGCGGCCTTCCTGCTCGGCAACCTGCGCGACGAGACGCAGGCGCGCCTCGGTCTGGCCGTCGTCGTCAGCGGCGCTGCGATCGTCATCTACAGCAACCCCAAGCATGCCCCCGGGGAGCTTGTCTTCGTCCCGGTGCTGTTCGCGATCGGGTGGCTCGCCGGCTATGCGCTCCGGGAGCGCGCCGCTCAGGTCGAGCAAGCCGAGGAGCGCGCGCTCGAAGCAGAATTCAAGCGCGAGTCGGCGGCCCGCCTCGCTGTGGCGGAGGAGCGCGCGCGGATCGCGCGCGAGCTCCACGATGTTGTCGCGCACGCCGTCAGCGTGATGGTGCTCCAGGTCGGCGCGGTCCGCCACAATCTTCCCGAGGAACTGGCCGCGGACAGCGACGCACTGAAGGACGTGGAGCT
>DATIOD010000033.1:0-112964 GCA_035473635.1 Gaiellaceae bacterium
GCCGGTCGGCGATCGTCGTGGCCGAGCGGCTGCACCGCCTGGACTTCCGCAATCCACGGACGTTCCGGCTGCAGCGCTCCGTCGCCGTGCCGTGCTCCGGCGTCGATCACATCGACTTCTCGGCGCCGAACCGCTCGGCGAGCTCCCGGTCGGAGAGGACCTGCACGAGCGCCTCGACGAGCTCGTCGCCGTCTTGCGGGTCGATGAGCCGCCCCTCGATCCCGTCGCGAACGAGGTCGGGGATCCCGCCGACGCGGCTCGCGACGACACCTCGGCCCCGCGCGAACGCCTCGATCACCACGCGGCCGAGACCCTCCGAGCGCGACGGGAGCACGAGCAGGGTCGCCTCGTCCAGCCGCTCGGCGACGCCGTCGGGCGACAGCTCGAGCACGTGCTCGACCTGCTCCGGCAGCTCGGCCACGAGCTCGTCGACGACCGCATGGCGCGCGCCCTTGCCGATCAGCACGAGGCGCGCATCGGGAAGGCGAGCGGCAACCTCGCGCCACGCGTCGGCGAGACCGTCGATGTTCTTGTACGCCTCGAGCATCCCCACGAAGAGCGCGGTCGGTCGGTCCGGCAGCGCCACGGTCGGGCGCGCCGTGAACGCGGACAGATCCGTGTACGTCGGGAACGACGCGGCGACGGGTAGGCCGCGCACCTCCTCGACCAGCGACTCGGTGTAGCGGGACAGGGCGCGGACGGCGTCGCCGCGCCGAACCGCTGCGCGGCTGACGTAGTCCGCGAACGGCGAAACCAGCCTCCGCCTCGGCGAGCCGTAGAGGCGCGTGAACGTCCGCCAGTCGCCGTGCACCTCGAGGATCACCTGCGGCCGGCGGCCTCGGGTGAACCAGCGCCCCATCATCGAGGCGGCGCCGATGTACGGATCGCTCGCGATGATCGCGTCGGGCTCGAAGTCCCGGATCTGACGCCGCACGCGGAACGGCAGCCGCAGGTAGAAGAGCAGGCCGTCGAGCCGGCGCGGCCGAGCCGGAGCGACGAGCCGGAAGCGCTCGTCGTTGAGCGGGCTGCCCGGGGCGGCGGACGCGAGCACCCGGTAGTCGATCTGCCGCTCGAGCGCGTCCCACTTCTTCGCCAGCCACTCGGGGAGGGGCAGCGTGTACCGGTTCCGCCCGACGAAGAGGACGCGCGGCCGCTGCGCGGGAACATCGGTCACGCGGCTGCCTCGCGCAGCCGCCGTTCGAGCTCGCCGTAGACGTGGGCGCGCGAGAGGCCCGCCACGGAGCCCGGAGCCGCACCGGCCAGGCGGTTCCGAAGCTCGACGTCCGTCACCAGCCGCTCGATCGCGCCGGCGAATGCGTCGGCCGAGCCCGGCGGCACGAGCAGCCCGTTGACGTCGTCGTGGACGACCTCCGGCACGCCGCCGACGCTCGTCGCGATCACGGGCGTCCCGACGGCCAACGCCTCGACGGCGGCGTGCGGAAGGTTCTCCCAGTCGCTCGAGAGCACGGCCGCCCAGGCTGTCCCGAGGGCGTCGAGCACGTCCGCCCGCGGCCGCGCGCCGAGGAAGGAGATGCGCCCGTTCAGCCCGACGTCGCGCGCGCGCCGTTCCAGCGCGGCGCGTTCGGGGCCGTCGCCGATCACGACGAGCCGTGCGTCCGGAACACGGCCGATCGCGTCGATCGCGACGCCGAGCGCCTTTTGCCGCGTCAGCCGGCCCGCGTAGACGAACGTGTTCGCCTTCGGCTCGGCGCTCGACGGAGTGACGTCGGGTGCGGGGTTGGGCACGACGAGGACCCTGGCCGGGTCGACACCGAATCCCCGCGCGATCCGCGCGAGGTACTCGCTCGGGACGACGATCGTGCGCGCCTTCGAGAGCGCGATCGTCCGTCCGCGCCGGAGCGCCGACAGCGTCCTGCCCGGCGCCTCCTGGAAGTCCTCGAGCGTGCCGCGGAAGCTGCCGTACCGATATGCGCGTTCGTACGCGGGATCGGAGACGAGCTTCGCGACGAGCGGTCGTCGCGCGAGGGTCGCGGCGGCCGCAGCGGCCGCGTAGGTCGCGGACGCATAGATCACGTCGGCGCGGCGGCCGCGCTCCGCACTGCGCGCTGCGAGCAGCGAATAGCGGATCGGGAAGGGATACCGTCGCGAGACGGTGTCGACCGGGCAGGGCAGCTCGGTCGGCGGACCGTCCGCCATCGTCACCACGCGAACGGTGTGGCCGCCCGCGACGAGGAACCGCGCGAAGTCCGGGCCGTGCGTCGCAGGGCCGCCGACGTCGGGGGGCCAGATACCGGGGAGCAGGAGGATGTGCATGCAGATCCCGGCCGGCCCGCACGTGCGGCCCGCGCTGGAGACCGGCGTATCATAGGCGCGTTCGATGGCCCGCCTCCGGCATGAAGAGCCGTGGCTGCCGGGGCGCGATGTTCCCTTTCTGGTGCTCTGCGTCGCCCTCGCGCTCAGCCTCGTGCGCTCGATCAACCAGCCCGACCTGACGGTTCACGTCCTCGGGAACTCGCTGACGTTCGTGCCCGCAGACCTGGCGCTCGCCACGCTCGCCGTCCTCTGCGTGTGGCGGCTGCTCGACCGCCGCAGCCTGCCGCGGCCGGCGCGCGCGATCACCGCGACGGGTGCTGCGTTCGCGGCGTGGCTGCTCCTGTCGTCGGCCGTCTCGGGCAGCACGGCGTTCATCGGCGCGGCGAAGCTGGTCGAGTACGGGCTGCTCGCGCTCGGCCTGATCCTCTTCGTCAACCGGCGCCAGCAGCTCTGGCTCCTGTTCGGCGTGCTCGTCTTCGTCGACACGATCGCCGTTGCCAGAGCGGTCTACGACTTCGTGCAACACGGCAAGCGACAAGGCGCGTTCCTCGGAGAGCACGACCTGGCTGCGCTCTCGACGATGACCCTCGCGGGCGCGCTCGCCACGCTGTACGCGCCGCGCACCCGCGGCTGGTGGTTCGCCGCGGCCGGGTTGATCGGCGCGATCGGGATCACGCTCGGAGCAGCGCTCGCGCAGCTGCTCGGTCTCTACCTCGCCGTCGCCGCGATCCTCGCCCTCGCCGCCATGCGCCGCTCCGTGACGGTGCGCGCAGTCCTCGTCACGCTCGCCGCGACGGCGGCGATCACGGCCGGCACGCTCTCGCTGCGGTCGGGGGACCTTGGCTTCCTCCAATCCTGGTTCGGCTCGAAGAAGGCCGAGGCACCGGGCCAGTACGCCGGCAGCTGGAGCCAGCGCCTGATCTACGCCTATATCGGCGGTCGCATCTTCGTCGCCCACCCCGTCTTCGGGAGCGGGTGGTACGGACTGATCCCGCCGAAGATCTACGGGAGGTACGTCCCCGATGCCCGCCGCCGGTTCCCCGACCAGCCGTACGGTTACTTTCCGGCGCCGCCCGCCGACTTCATCCCGCAGCAGACGTACGACCAGGTGCTCTACGAGCTCGGCATCGTCGGCGCGGCGCTCTTCCTCGCGCTCGCAGGGGTGACGGTGCGGACCACGATCCGGGTCGGGCGCGGCTGGCCGAGACCGCGAACCGACGAAGCCCTCGCGTACCTGCCGCTCGCGTGGGCCGCGTCCCTCGCCGGCGCACTCGCCGGCGCAGCGCTCTTCGGCGGCATCCCGATGACGGCCATCTTCTGGTTCACGCTCGGCGTCGCGGCGCTCGCGCCGTCGTTGATGCCGCCGGGGAGCCCGGCGACCGCCGCGGCGCCCTGACCGATGCCCGAGCGCCCGCTCCGCATCGTGCACGTGATCGCACGCCTGAATGTCGGCGGCGCCGCGCTCCACGTGCTGCAGCTGGCCTCCGAGCAACGCCGGCGCGGCCACGATGTCCTCGTGATCGCGGGCACGCTCGCGGCGGGCGAGGAGTCGATGGAGTACCTCGCCGACGAGCTCGACGTTCGCGTGCAGCGGCTGCCGGCGCTCCAGCGCGAGCTGTCACCGCGCCGCGACGCCGCCGCCGTGCGCGCGCTCGTCCGAGCTCTCCGGTCGGTGCGGCCCGACGTGCTGCACACGCACACCGCGAAGGCCGGCGGGGCGGGCCGGATCGCAGCCCTCCTCGCACGCGGGGCCCGGCCTCCGGTCGTCGTGCACACCTACCACGGGCACGTGCTCCGGGGGTACTTCGGCCGGGGCAAGGAGACCTTCTACCGACGGCTCGAGCAGGCCCTCGCGCGGATCACGTCGCGGCTGATCGCCGTGAGCCGCGAGGTCCGCGACGAGCTGGTCGAGCTCGGGGTCGCATCCGAATCGAAGTTCGAGGTGATCCCGTACGGCTTCGACCTCTCCGACCGCATCGTCGCCGGCGCAGGCGAACGGGCCCGCGTGCGCGCCGAGATCGGCGCCGGCGAGCAGACATTCGTCGTCGGCTGGGTCGGCCGGCTGACGGCGATCAAGCGGCCGCTCGATCTCGTGCGCGTGCTCTCCGCTCTCGTCGAGCTCGGCGTCGACGCCGTGCTGTGTCTCGTCGGCGACGGCCCGGACCGCACCGACGTCGAGCGTCTCGCACGTTCGCTCGGCGTCTCGGACAGATGCCGCCTGGTCGGCTACCAGAAGGATCTCCCGGCGTGGTACGCCGGGTTCGACGCCTTCTGCCTGACATCCGCGAACGAGGGGACCCCGGTCGCGGCGATCGAGGCGCTCGCCGCCGGCAGGCCGGTGGTGGCGACGCGCGCCGGCGGAACCGAGACGGTCGTCGACGACGGCGAGAGCGGCTTCCTCACCGGGATCGGCGACGTCGGCGGTCTCGCGTCGCGGCTCGCCGAGCTCGCGCGCGATCCGGCGCGCGCCGAGCGCATGGGCAGCGTCGGCGCCGAGCGCGTTCGCGAGCGCTTCGGCCTCGATCGCATGGTCGACCAGGTCGACCGCCTCTACGAGACCCTCCTTCCGCGATGAGGGTCGTCCATCTGCTCAAGGTGACCGGCGTCGCGGGCGCCGAGCAGCACCTGCTCCGGTTGCTGCCGGCGCTGCGGGAACGCGGCGTCGATGCGCGCTTCGTCGGCCTCGACGTCGCGGGGTCCGATGCCGAGCGGCTGTATGCCGGTCTGGCCGACGCAGACGTCCCCGCCGAGCACCTCCGCTGCACGCGTGACGTGAGCCCGAGGATGGCCCGCGACGTCGTGCGCGCGATCCGGGCGCTCGAGCCCGACCTGCTACACACGCACCTCGTCCACGCCGATGTCTACGGCTCGGTCGCGTCGCGCATGGCAGGCGTGCCGTTCGTCTCGACGCGGCACAACGACGACCGCTACCAGCTCGGTCCTTTCCGCTACGTCGACCGGGCGTTCGCGGCCCGTGCATCGCGGCTGATCGCGATCTCCGACGCGGTGCGCCGCTTCCTCGTCGGTGCGGGGCTGCCCGACCGGAAGTTCGAGACGATCCACTACGGCCTCGACGACATGCCGTCGCTCCCCTCCGAGACGACACCTGAAGCGGCCGGTATCCGCGAGGGGGCGCCACTGGTGCTGGCGATCGGGCGGCTGATCGCGCAGAAGGACCATGCCACGCTGTTGCGGGCCTTCGCGCAGGTGCACGAGCGGCACCCCGCTGCGCGGCTCGCGATCCTCGGGGAGGGGCCGCTCCGCCCGGAGACGGAGGCCCTCGTGCGGGAGCTCGGGCTCGCCGACGCGGTCGTGCTCCCGGGCCGGCTCGAGACGCGCGACTGGCTCGAGCGCGCCGACGTGTTCGTGCACAGCTCGCGCTGGGAGGGATTCGGGATCGTGCTGCTCGAGGCGATGCTCGCCGGCCTCCCCGTCGCCGCGACCCGGGTGAGCGCGGTCCCGGAGATCGTCGTCGACGGGGAGACGGGCGTCCTCGTCGAGCCGGGCGACGCATCGGCACTGGCGACGGCCCTCGGCGGACTGCTGGACGACCCGCTGCGCGCCCGGGTGCTCGGGGCTGCGGGCCTCGAGCGCGCGCGCTCGGAGTTCTCCGTCAGCCGGATGACGGACGCGACGCTCGCCCTCTACGAGCGCCTGTGACGGCCTGCTCTAGCAGGAGCGGCGACAGCACGGCGGCGAAGAGGAGCGGCGACATGATCACGCGTCGCGCCGTCGTGTTCAGGTCGTAGTCGAACGGCAGCGACGTCGCCCAGTAGACGAGCACGAGCTCGACGAAGGAGAGCGCGAGCGTCGCGAGCACCAGCAGCGGCCCGCGGCGCGCACCGCCGTAGACCCACGCGAGAACGGCGGCGGCGAGGGCCAGCGGCAGCAGCGCGAGCCACGAGGTCGGGTCGAGCGACTCGCGAGCGAGCCGCGCGGCGGCGACCGGGACGCGCCCGATGTGCTCGATGCTGAGCGCGCTGCCCGCGTAGTAGTTCGTGAGGTCGTGCGCGTGCGCCCAGACCCGCCACGGCACGATCCCCATGAGCGCGACGAGCCCTGCCGCCAGCGTGATCAACGCCTTCCGCCGGCTCCGGCCGAACGCGGTGAGCACGAGCACGACGGCGAACAACGTGCCGACGAACAATGCGCCCTCGTTCTTCGCGGCGAGCGCCGCGGCGCTGAAGACCGCCATCAGCGCGAGCGCGCGCGGGTCGTCCTCCTCCAACCAGATCCAGGCGAACACGCCGGCGATCGAGAAGAAGACGGCGAGCGGGACGTCGGCGAGCGCGTACGCCGCCTGGATGCCAAGCGAGGGCGCGACGACGACGGCCGCGACCAGTGCCCAGACGAACACGGCGCGCGCCCGCGGCAGGAGCAGCTCGAAGAGCGCGCCCGCGTACGCAACGACGAGCAGGAAGAACTGCAGGTGCAGCACCTGCGTCGCGAACCCGCCCATGAAGCGGAAGTCGATCGCCTCGAGCGCGGGGACGAGCACCGGGTAGTCCGAGTTCGGCGCGGTCGTCTGGAAGTACCGCGCGTCGAGACCGTCGAAGAGCACGAACGACTTCGCCTTCGGCGTCCACTGCGCCCACGCGTCGTATGCCCAGAGCGGTTGGAAGAGCAGGTCGACGCCGAGCACGACGAGGAACGCCGCGAGGAGCGCGATCGCCCACCAGGGCGCAAAGCGCGGAAGAGTGGGTCGAACGCGGCGGTCGCGGACCAGGCCGAGGCCGGCGAGAAGCGCGCAGAGGACGACGACCTGCCAGATCTCGAGCGAAGCACCGGTGAGCAAGAGCAGCGTGGCGAGCACGCCGACGGCCGCGACGCCGACGAGGTAGGCGGTCGCGGCGCCGCCGAGCCGCCCCGGGCGCGCCGGGCCGGCGACGAGGCGGTGCACGCCCCATCCCGCCGCCCAGAAGCAGAGGTTCGCGAGGCCGAGTTGCAGGGCGTCGGTGGTCACCGACGCACGCGGGCGAGGTAGTACGTGTGCGGCGCCGGCCCACCGGCCGTCACCCGGGTGCGCACCGCGCGGAGGGGGACGCCGAGACTCCGCGGGTTGCGATCCCAGGACAGGATCCACTCCGCCCGTGCCGGCTCGCCGACCTGCGTCCGCGGCAGCAGCGCGTAACCCGCCCACTGCGAGAACGCCGTGACCTGGCCGCCGACGACAGGCGAGGCGACGACCGCGTACGTCGCGTCGGCGGGCATCCGGCGGCCGAGCGCCGCGATCACCTCGGGATCGACGTGCGCGCTCTCCCCGCCCGCGCGTTCGGCCTCCGCGCGGGTCAGCGCGCTGGTGTAGCGAGCGTCCTCGACGATCCGCCACGCGACGAACGGCGCGGCGGCGACGGTCGACGCGAGCACGAAGGCGACGAGGGCCGCGACGGCGGTCGCGGCTTCGTGCCCGGCGAGCGATCGACGCAGGCGCCGCCAGACGACGACGGCGACGACTGCCCCGAGCAACAGGCCGACGGCGAGGAGCAGCGCGCCGATGCGGCCGGGGTGAGCTGGGAGCGCCAGCATCCGGGCGCCGAGTGTAGTTCGCTTAGCCTTGGCCGATGCTTAGGTTCTCGCTCGTCACCCCGTCGCTGAACCAGGCGCGGTACCTCGAGGACGCGCTTCGCTCGGTGCTCGACCAGGACGATCCGGCGGTCGAGTACGTCGTCGCGGACGGCGGCTCGACCGACGGCTCGGTGGAGATCATCGAGCGCCACGCCGATCGGCTGTCGGTGTGGTGGTCCGAGCCCGACGACGGACACGCCGACGCCGTCAACAAGGGTTTCGCGCGAACGAGCGGCGAGATCATGGGCTGGCTCAACTCCGACGACCGGCTGCTGCCACACTCGCTGGAGCTCGTCCGCGAGGTGTTCACGCGCTTCCCGCAGGTGCAGTGGCTGACGAGCGCGTTCCCCGCCACCCTCGACGAGGCGGGCCGCGCTGTTCGCGTCGGCCACACGGCCGGGTTCGCCCGCGCCGCCTACCGGCTCGGTCTGAACGGCGTGCAGCCCTGGTCGCGGCTGTACTTCGTCCAGCAGGAGTCGACGTTCTGGCGCCGTGAGCTGTGGGACGCCGCCGGCGGACGGCTCGACCCGGCCTTCGAGCCCGCCGCAGACTTCGAGCTCTGGGCCCGCTTCTTCGAGCATGCGGAGCTGTGGACGCTCGACACGACGCTCGGCGCGTTCCGCGTCCACGACGCTCAGCGCACGGCGACGCAGCTCGACGCCTACCGCAGGCAGGCGGCGCGAGCGCTGCCTGCCTCGACCGGGCGCAGCCTGCTCGCGGCGCGTGCGATCTCGCGTCTGCCGGTCGAGGTTCGCCGTCACACCGACGTCGGGTGGGACGCGCCGGCGATCACGTGGGACCACAAGAGTCGCGACTGGCGCCTCGAGCGCCGGCCGGTGCCGTGAGCGCGGGAAGTGCGATCAACCGGCTGCTCGCACCGCTCGGCCTCGCGCTGCAGCGCCGCGGTGTCGCGCCGCGGGCATCGGGCGAGCAGTCGATCGTGCGCCTGCCGGCCCTCGGGCTCACCCCACGGACCGTGATCGACGTTGGCGCCGCGTACGGGGACTGGAGCGCGCTCGCCGGAGCCGCGTTTCCCCGCGCCCGCTTCGTCCTCGTCGAACCGCTGGCCGAGTTCGCGCCCTTCCTCGAGCGGCGCGCACGCGAGTTGCCGGGCGCGACGGTCGTCGCCGCCGCGGCCGGGCGCGAGGCGGGTCGCGCCAGGCTGCACGTCCACGCCGACCTCGTCGGCACCTCGCTGCGGGCAGAGCCGGGCATCGCGGAGACCGAACGCGAAGTGGACGTCCGAACGATCGACGAGATCGTCGAAGCCGACGAGGCGGAGGGGCCGTACGTCATCAAGCTCGATGTCCAGGGCGCCGAGCTCGACGTGCTCGCGGGCGCTTCGACGACGCTCGAGCACACCGAGCTCGTCCAGCTCGAGACGCTGCTCTTCCCCTTCTACGAGGGCGGCCCCGAGCTCGCCCACGTCGTGGCCTTCATGCGCGCGGCGGGGTTCGTCGTCTACGACGTCGTCGACCTCGGCTATCGCCCACTCGACGGCGCCCTCGCCCAGGTCGACCTGCTCTTCGTTCCGGAGCGAAGCGCGCTTCGCCGCGAACGCGGGTATGCGAGCGCCGAGCAGCGAAGAGCCGCCGACACGGAGCTCGAGGCGCTGTTCGCGCGCCGGCGATCCGAGCTCCGGCGATGAAGTTCTCGCTCGCGATGCCGACGCGGGACATGGCTTCGTACGTCGGTGCGGCGGCGCGCTCCGCACTGTCGCAGACGGAGGAAGAGGTGGAGCTGCTCGTCCAGGACGCGTGCTCGACGGATGGAACGGCCGACGTCCTCACCGCGCTCGGCGACCCGCGTGTCGCAGTCGTCCGCGAGCCCGACGGCGGACAGGCCGATGCGATCAACCGCGGGCTCGCCCGGGCCACCGGCGAGATCCTCGGCTGGCTCAACGGCGACGACGAGCTCGAGCCCGGCGCGCTCGCCACGGTCGCAGCCGTGTTCGAGCGCGAGCCCTCCACCGAGCTCGTGTACGGCCGGGGCGCCTACTTCGACGGGTCCGGCGCGCGACTCCGGCCGTACGACGTGCGCGCCTTCGACCGGCGCCTGCTGCTCACGCGCGACTACATCCTCCAGCCGGCGGCGTTCTGGAGGCGCAGCCTGTGGGAGCGCGTCGGCCCGCTCGACGTGAACCTCACCTGGGGATTCGACTGGGACTGGTTCATCCGCGCGAGCCGCGAGACGAGCTTCCGGCTCGTCGACGTCGAGCTCGCCCGCTACGGGCTCACGGGCGAGAACAAGTCGATTGCCGGCGGAGCCGAGCGCCAGGCCGAGCTCGCGAAGATCGCGCGCCGCCACGGCGGACGGCGGCAGCCGACGTATCTGTACTGGCGCTTCACGCTCCTCAAGCACCGTGTCCCGTACGTGGCGCCGCTCGAGCCGCTGCTCTGGCGCCTGTTCCCCGGCCGGATCATGGCCTGACGCGACGGGTACGTCATAGGGCCAGGGCTACGATCCGCCGGTAGATGGCTTCCAGCTCTTCCACCGCCGCGATCGTCAAAGCGCCACCTGGCGAGCTGCCCGTCACCACCATCCGCTCTACCTCCGGGTGGCTTCCGCCACGCCTCGGAGAGCTCTGGCACGAGCGCCAGCTCCTCTACTTCCTCGCATGGCGAGACGTGAAGGTTCGGTACGCGCAGACGGTGCTCGGGGCCGTCTGGACCATCTTCCAGCCCCTCGCGCTGATGCTTGTCTTCACGCTCGCCTTTCGGCGAATCGGAAAGGTCGAAACAGAGGGCGTCAACTATGCGGTTTTCTGCCTCGCGGGTCTCACCTTCTGGATGTTCTTCTCCCGTGCCGTCACCCAAGGCTCTGACAGCCTGGTGGCGAACGCGCAACTCGTGACGAAGACTTCGTGTCCGCGGCTACTGATCCCGCTTGCGTCGATCACCGGTGCGCTCGTCGACTTCGCCGTCGGTCTCGCCTTCTTCTTCGTGTTCGCAGCTATCTACGGCTACTGGCCCAGCTGGCGGATCATCTTTCTCGTCCCGTCCCTCGTGCTCGGGTTGACGTTCCTCGTCGGGATCGTCCTCCTGCTAGCACCACTGAACGTTCGTTACCGCGACGTCCGCCAGGCGCTTCCGTTTCTTGTCCAGATCTGGCTCTTTCTGAGCCCGGTGGCGTATCCGATCACGAGTCTCGGGCCACGGTGGTCAGCCATCGTCGCCCTCAACCCACTCGTCGGTGTGATCGAGTCGTTTCGCTGGTCTCTCCTCGGCACCCCACCACCAACGGCAGTTCAGCTTGCCTCTGCAATCGTGATCGGCCTGCTGGCGTTCGGTGTCGGCCTGACAACGTTCGCCCGGGCTGAGCGGACGATCGCGGACCTCGCATGACGGACGTCGTGATCAGGGCCGACGAGCTCGGAAAGCGTTATCGGATCCGCCACGCGGGGCCGTCGACCACACTGACCGAGAGCACGAGAGCGGCATTCGCTCGGCTCCGGCGACGACCCCCGAAGTCGGACTTTTGGGCACTTCGAAACGTGTCCTTCGAGGTCCGAAGCGGGGAGGTCCTAGGGGTTATCGGCAGCAACGGGGCGGGCAAATCGACGCTCTTGAAACTGCTTGCCCGAATCACCGAGCCGACCGAAGGCGTTGCGGAGGTTCGCGGACGCGTGGGATCACTGTTGGAGGTGGGGACCGGTTTCCATCCGGAGTTGACCGGGCGCGACAATGTGTTCCTCAACGGGGCCATCCTCGGCATGAAGCGGGCAGAGATCTCGCGCAAGTTTGAGGAGATCGTCGATTTCTCGGGCGTCGAGGCGTTCATCGACGTGCCTGTCAAGAGGTACTCCAGCGGGATGCAGGTTAGGTTGGCGTTTGCGGTTGCTGCATTTCTCGAACCGGAGATCCTGCTCGTTGACGAAGTCCTGAGTGTCGGGGATCACGCGTTTCAGGAGAAGTCCTTGGATCGGATCCATGAGGTCACTCGATCGGGGCGAACCGTGCTGTTCGTTAGCCACAACATGGCCTCACTCTTGCGCCTCTGTTCACGAGGCATGCTCCTTGAGCAAGGAACAACGTCCTTCGAGGGACCCATCGAGGCAACGGTCGAGCGTTACTTGAGTCGTCGCTTGTCAGTACACGCAGGCGGCGAACTGCTCGAAGACATCGCGCGGGAAGGCACCGGAACCCTACGGTTCAGGCGAGTAAGCGTTTCGAGCGCTAACGGCCTCGAGCCCCGCGCCGGAGAGCCGGTGATATTCACCCTCGAACTGAAGGCCGATCATCCCGTGAGTGCGCGCGAACTCAACTTGAGTATCGGTATCGAGACACGGTCAGGAGATCGCCTGGTGACCTTGTGGAACCGGTTCGATCCAACGCAGACCATTCGCGCAGGTCTCATCCAGGATGGGACCGTCGTCACTTGCACAGTGCCTGAGCTCCCTCTGAGACCGGAGCGTTACTTGCTCACGCTTTATCTCGATGATGCTGGCGACCTGGTTGATTTCGTGCCCCACCAGATCGAGTTCGAAGTGATGCCGACGGACTTCTTCGGCACAAGCCTCCTGCCGTCCGCGACCCAGGGGCCCGTCCTCGTGCGACAGCAGTGGCGGCTGGGGAGTTCACTCGAAGTTGCGCAGCTGCCCGAGGTCGGTCACGGCACTCAGCGCGCCATACCCTAGGTTTCGATGACTAGAGAGTCGACACCAGCGTAGATCCGGCCGGTCGGAAAGGCCGTGTGCGCACTTCCAACCAAATCATCGAGCGTCGGGAATCCCTGGCCCTGGCCGAACAAGCGTAGGTCGTCAACAACCAACGTCGTGCCGGCGGCAAGTTGGACCTTAGAAAGCGACCGGAGAATGGCCGGTGCCGGCTCCAGTTCTCGACCCTGAACTGTGCTCACTCCTCCAGTGAAGTGACCGTCGAGCCACACCAAGGCTGGTCGTTGAATGTCGCCCAGCACCGCCGGAATGAGATCAATCGCGTCGCCCCGAAGAACTTCAACTCGCTCGTCGCCCTCGAATCGTGCGCAGGCCATCTCCCAATATGTCGACTCGAGCTCGATCGTGATTGCGCGCTGGACGTGCGGCAGCACATAGGCCACCGTGTCGCCGAGATACGTACCCGATTCGACAAAGACATCGAGTTGACGTGACCGCACCAAGTGCACGAGGTGGCGCCGCTTGATGCGATCGGGCGGCGGGACAACCTCACCATCGAGCATCCCCTTGAGACGTTCCAGGTTCTCAACGAGCCTGCGAACGTCCACTCGCCGAGTCTAACGAACACCCAAACGTCGCCCGCGCGCGGCCTCAGCCTTGGATCGACATCGCCTGGTACCACTCAAGGTAGTTCCGAGCCTGACGACTTAGATCGAATCGGTCAAAGGCGTCTCGGGCCGCGTTCGCTCCAAGCCGCCCTCGGAGCTCACGATCGAGAAGGAGCGACGAGATCGAGGACGCCATCGCCTCTGGCTCGTGCGGTGGGACGAGAACCCCTGTCGGTTCTGCGTGCGAATCAAGCGTTCGAATCTGCTCCGGAATCCCACCGACCGCGGTTCCGACAACAGGAAGGCCAACCGCGAGAGCTTCGACGACAGTCGTCGGAAAGGTATCCGCGAGCGACGCGTGGATGTAGACATCGGCGGCCCGGTAGTAACGCACAACAGAGTGAGCGTCGCTGATGAATGGTACGAACCGGATCTCTGCATCAGCGATCCGCACAGGCGGCGAATCCTCACCGAGTGCGAGGAAGAGAGTCTGCGTCCCGCCAAGCTGATCAGACACGCGCACCACAGCCTCCTGCATCGTACGGTAGTCCTTCCACCGGTTCTTCCGAATCCCATGCGCGGCGAAGAGCACAATCGCGGCGTTCCGGGGCAGCCCGAGCGCCGCGCGCGCCTCTTCTCGGTCCCCGGGTCTGAAGGTCGAAAGATCAACACCGTTCGGGATAACACGGGCGTCCGCGATCGCGTGCGCGAGCACCGAGCGCTCCACCTTGTCCATCAACCATCGCGAAGGTGTCGCGACGAACAGCCGCGCTCCGGCGTAGATCGACTGCTTGCGGAGCCAATTGGCGTGCGTTGCGTCCCGTCTTATTGCAGGATAGATCGTGAGGTCCGGACACTGGCCGCACCCTCGCAACCATCGATCACAGTCGAACGAGTGAGCACAGTGGCCGCTCAGGAGCCAGGCATCGTGCAGGGTCAGCACCGTCGGTACTCGGTGCGAGAGCGGCGCCAAAGCACGGAGGTCGAAATAGCCGCCATGGAGGTTGTGGCATTGGATGACCTCTGGGGGCCGTGGCGCGAGAGTCGTGATTCGGTACGTCCCTGGGAAGTCGAAATCCTCTCGCCCCCTGAGCCAGTTCGCGTATCGCTGCGGATCGGCGAGGTGCCGAAGGGCCTGAGCTGTTCTGGGTTGCCGCCGCGCAGCGCGGGACGCCAGCGCACGAACGCCGCGGCTCCATGGCGACTTGGAGCCGTTCGGGATCTCATAGACGTGCGGCTCTAAGCCTCGCTTGCGTCCGACCGCCATCCACGCTTCGTGCCCCTCCGCGCGGTAGCACGTGTGCAGATTGCGAGCCACATCAGAAGCGCCATCGCCGCTATCGAACGTGTTGACCTGGAGGATCCGCACGTCAGGTGCGGAGCAGATGGCTGATCTGCTTCAGAAGCTCGGCGCCGCCGCAGTCCCTCACGACGAGACGAGGAAGGGTGAAGGGCGACGAGCCCGGATTGGCGGGGGCGCGGGTTGTCGTGCACGCAGTGTTGAACCCCGCTTCCCGGACCAGCTCGATTGTGCGCGACGTGTAGTCCGAGACGGCGCCGTACGGATACGCGAAATGAGACACCCCACAGCCCGCGATCACCTCGAGCTCGTTCTTTCCACTAGCGATCTCGTGTCGTTGGTCATCCTCCGGGAGTGTCGAAAGAACGGGGTGTGACACGGTGTGCGCTCCTATCGACAAACGCGGACTGGTAGCAAGGCGCTGGAGCTGTTCACGGTCGAGTGCCCGCCTTGTCGATCTCGCGGGACGACTGCGGCCGGCCCAGTCGAAGAGCTCGTTCAAGACTGTGTCTCGAGCCGACGGGCTTAGAGGGCGGACGACCGCACACAACTCCTTGTAGACGTCGTGGCGTCTTGTCGGGAGCGAGCCGTCGAGAACTGTCCACGTCCGGTGGCGACGAAACGCATCCTCACTGTACTCAGCGTCTGCTGACAACTCGAACCGCCGTTGGCAACCGTCCGCCGTGATCTCAAGCGTCTCGGGAACCGTTCCGGGTTGAAGAAAGATGAACTCGAGCTCGTCCCACCAGAACTCACGGCTGCTGCCGACCTGTCCGGAAGCGACGAAGACGGTCGCCGCCAAGTCGTGCCGCTCGAGCATCGGTGCGGCGCAGAGCAGGTTGTCCGAGTAACCGTCGTCAAAGGTGATGACAACGGCTGGACGAGGACTCGAACCTCTCTCGCCCGCAGCGAGCTCGTCGAGAGTTTGTGACTCGTACTCAGCAGCGATCGATTCCAAATGCTCATCGAAGTGCTCCGGTGTGACCGCAAGCAATTGCGGATCACAGTCCAGTTCGGCGACGCGGTGATAGCACAGGATCACATCGCGCCGGGGTCGACGAGTGCGCAAGCCCGTCCGCAAGAGGCGGAGCCTCAAGCTCTTACCGCGCGAACCGTCACAACGACTTGGTAGTCGGGATCCTCAACCAGGAATGACCCAGGCGGGAGCTCTGACACTGCGAGTCCCTGAAGGAAGCCGAGCGCTGTAAGGACGTTGCCATGACTCCGAATCTCAAGGTCAGAGGCGCGAAACTGGCTTTCGAACAATCTCTCGATCGCCAGGTTCGTGAAGCGCCAATAGTCTCCCCAACGCTCCATGTCGTAACGGCTGACCTGACTGATCCCGGGCACGGTCGCCAAGAGGACGCCGCCCGGTCGCAACGCTGCCGCAAGAGAGTCGATGGCTGCGTTCAGGTCAAAGATGAACTGAAGGGTTTGCGTGCATATCACGCAGTCGAACGCTTCCGCTGGGAGAGTTCCGGAGCTCGCAAGATCTCCGACGATGGTCGCATTCTCTGAATCACTGAGATGCAGGATTTCCGAACGCTCTACTGACTCGGCGCCGTACCGTCTCGTATAGGTGGCGTCGCCAACCTCGAGCACTACCCCTTTGATGAATGCGCTGTTCGCGGACAGAAAGCGTTCGATGTAGTAACGATCGACAGGGACACCTCGATCAACTCCAAAAACGCGACTTATCGGAGCAGTGCCCCCAAATGAGCCGTAACTGACCTCGCCAACCGACGGGCCCCGCCGAAATCGCGACGCCTGATCGCGCACGGCACGACTGACGCGGCGCGGGAAGATCCAGCGCTCCCGCCTAGACACGTTTCGCGTAGATCAGCAAGAAGTACTGGCTGTCCTCATCAAGCCGAAAGGGAGGTCGTACCCCGCTGTTGGTCTCCGAATCGAGATCGTTCACCATGTACTCGAATCCACGCTCGTCGAGTAACCCCAGAATTCTGTGCAACGTGCGCGGGACACCGGGAAGATGGTGGTACTCGATCACCATCTCTCGAATCGCGCGCAAGTCGTCGGCGGCGTCCGAGAGCACTTCCCACTCGGCGGACTCGATGTTCATCTTCAAGAAGTCGACTGGCTCTTCGAGATAGCCCCGCAGCGAGACCGTCGGAACCTCGATGCGCCTCCAATGCGGATCGCCACTCCCTTCGCTGACCGCTGCGATGTGGCTCCCATACTTCGCGTCCGAGTCGAACAGCAGCTTTCCCTCTCGCGCGGACAGCGCCGCGCGGATCACCTGCACATCGGTGAACCCGTTTCGCTGGAGATTCTCATCGAGGTAGCGACAAACGAACGGGTCGGCTTCGAAGGCAGTGATCCTCGCCGCCGGATAGATCGTCTTGAAGTACACAACGGCCATCCCGATGTTGCTTCCACAATCGAGGATCACGGGATCACGGCGAATCGAGTCGAAGTGATAGATCCTCCGAACGAAGATGTCCTTGTACGTAACGTAGAAGTTCGGTGCATCGTTGAAGTGGACAACTGCCGCGCCGATCTGTTCCCGGCCGTCGCGTCCCTCACTTCGTCGCGCGCGACGCCTTCGGCGCGCGAGATCAAGCTCGGTCGACCAACGGGAGACTCGCCAGTTTGCTCTGCGAGCTTGGGCCAGGAAACGTTCAGAGATGGTTCTCGACAAGCTCTAGTAGCTCCTTCATGCGGTTTCGATACGTGTGTTCGTCGAGCGTCCGCCTCTGCCCGGCTGCTGCGATGGCCTCGGCCGCCGCGGCGTCGTTCTGAGAGAACCGGATAGCTTGGAGGCACTCCTCGGCGCTTCCATAGTCGATCACCTCCCGTCCCGGAACGAACACCGTAGACAGATCATTCTTCGCATCGGTGAGCAGCAGGGCTCCGACTCCGGTTGCCTCGAAGAGCCGGAGGTTGTTCGCGTAAGGAGCGATGTCACCGTGATGGTTGAGGACGATTCTTGATCGCCGGAGAACCTCGTACATCTCGCGGCCCCACGCCGGCCCGACGTAGTGGCGACGGATCGGGGAAGTGGGCGAAATCTGATCCATCGCAGGCGCCCAGACTCGCAGCTCGGGAACCTGCCGGCATAACTCCTCGATCATCGTTACTCGGCTTCGGTGTATCTCTTGGAAGCTTCCGACGAAAGCCACCTCATGCTCGAGCTCTCGCGGACCAAGCCGCGACAGCACGGAGGGTTCGAACGCTAGGCGGTTTAACGCGGTTCGGACTCCGCGAGCGTCAAACCACTTCAGCGTTGGTGGATAGGACGAGACAACGAGGTCGTACAGGGAGTACTCGCGGTTCGGTGGCAGCTGCGTCGCGGCATGCTGGCCAACGAGAATCGGGACGCGCGCACGAAAGGAAGTGAGGATGGCAGGCGAGATCTCCTCCATCGCCTGGTTGATCAGGACGTCGGGACGAAAGTGGTCGACCTGCGCGGCGAGAATTTCCGGCAGAAGTTCGACCGCCCCACCCGGGCGGGCGCCGGATCCGCGAAGGATCTCACCTGCGCGCTGCGCCACCCGCCGTGGGTCGCGGCGCCGCCCTTCCGACCGAAGTCCGTTTTCTCGCGCCCACGTGCGCTGCATGATTGCGTTGTTCGCATGCACGTCCCACGCTTCATGTCCGAGTTCGCGAAGGCTACGTGTGTAAAAGTCGGCAACGCCGAACAGGGTTTCGACGCGAGCCCGCATCTGCTCGTCGTATGAAGCTTCCGCGAGGCCAGGGTGTTGGCGGTAGAACCATCGCAAGAACTCTGCGTAGTCGGTATTGACAACGAGCACCCTCATCACGTTCTCACGATCCCTTGTCTGAGCCGCCACACCCATCGGCGGAATCGGCTGAGTGAGGTTCTTGCCAGAAGACGCCCCCGGTCTCCTAGGGACAGCTGGCGTGCGAGCGTCGGACGGACTCGCGCGAACTCGTCACGAAACTTCTCCGGATTCTCCGATTTCGCATCTGGCTGCAAGTAGCGCACCGCGACGATGTCGTCGATCGGCACGGGGAGAACCCCAGCCAGCGCTAGCCGCAACTCGAACTCGCTGTCGAAGACGTAGTGCAGATCCTCGCGAAAGGCCCCGTGAGTTTCGAACACCTCTCGACGCCAGAAGCACCCGGGCTGCGGAACGTTCCAGATCTGTTCGAGCCAGTCCACGCGGCGGCGTCCGGTCGGCAGCGCGGGACGCCAGACCGTCTCGACGGTTCCATCGGGCCGCTCGTATCGGCACGCTCCGGCAACCCAGACGACTGCTGGGCTCTCGAACGCGCGAAGCGCCGCCGAGAATGCTCCTGGGAGATAGAAGTCGTCGCTGTTGATAAACGCAACGATCTGGCCCGACGAGCGGCCAAGCCCCTTGTTGATCGCGTGCGCCTGACCCGTATCCGGTTCACTGACCCAGACGAGTTGATCGTCGTATCGACGAAGAACCTCCGTCGTTCCGTCGGTCGAGCCTCCGTCGATGACGATGTACTCCAGGTCCGGATAGCCCTGATCGAGCACGGAACGGATCGTCCGTTCGATGAACGTTCCCTGGTTCAGCGACGGAGTGATCACCGTCAGCCGCGGGCTCGTCATCGTACGGTTAGCCGGAAAAGACCAAGCGCGTACAGTGTCGGCGATCCGAGCTGCTGGATCGCGATCTCTCGCGGAACGCGCAGCCAACGATCGGCCTCATTCTTCCGCCAGTAGATCTCGTCCGAGATCGCGAACGCCTCGAGCAAGCGGGGCAATCGCTCCTCACCGTAGATCCGGTGCCTCGGTGCGAACACATCGTCGCGACCAACGGGAATCGTGAGCAACATGTCGCCACCGGGCCGGAGCAACCGCGAAAGGGTCCTCATCGCCTCGAGATCGGCGGTGTCGTCTGCCGCAGATCCGTAGCGACCGCCAAGTCCAAAGTGTTCGATTGTGGAGCAATTCAGAATCTGATCGAAGGATCTGTCCTCGAACGTCATCCGATTGAAGTCGCCTTGGACGTACTCGATCTCGTTGGCGGAGAATTGAAACGAGCAGGGCTCGAGGTCGACTGACACGACCTCGTGACCGTGAAACGCGGCGGCGAGCGAGAGTATCCCGCTCCCTGCGCCGAGGTCGAGGATGCGACCCGGCTCCGACCGCAATCCGCCCAGGCACCACGCCCACTCGACGTCGCGATCACCGGAAAGGGAAGGGCCCCGGCTCGGATCCTCCAGCGCCTTCCGCGACAGCTGCATGAGCTTGTAGCCAGCCGCGCCCAGCGCACGGCCGATCATGTTGCGGGCATCCATCTCGGCTCTTATACACACCACACCATCGAGCACCGACTATGACCACGGTTCACTTCGTCTACCCGCATCGCCGACGCATCTCCGCCCCGAGCGCGATCGGGTACAAGGTCGGTGAACGCCTCGAAGGGCGCGGGTTCGAGGTCGTCCACTACAACATCGATGAGGCGCGGGCGATTCGACCTGGGGCCGACGACGTGTTGCTCGGCCACCCGCACGAGGCGCCGTGGAGCGTATTTCGCCGGAGCGCCGCCAGGAGCGGCTGGCGTCGCAGGCTGCTGCTCATGCCCTACGTCCACGTCGACGACTACCACGTCTCGCTCGCCGACCCGGTCGTCCGCAACTGCGACATGTTTCTCGCGATCACCGGGTCGACGTGGTTCGAGACCGTGTCAACGTCGATCGCCGCCCATTGGCGGCCGAAGATGGTGCACGTCGATCTCGCGGTCGACCGGACCGACTTCCCGCGCGTGAAGACGAGCTTCAACCGCCCGGGCCATCGGCGCTTTCTCTACATCGGGCACACCGGCTGGTACAAGAACACCGCGTACCTGGCCGAGCTCGCGCGGCGACTGCCGGAGTTCGAGTTCGCGTGGATCGGTAGCGGCGACCGGGACATCGCCGGCCTGCGCGCGTACGGTCGCCGCGACTTCGCCACCGACGCGGCGCGTGAACTGGTCGGCGAGCACGACTTCCTGCTGACGGTCGGTGTCGGTGACGCCAACCCGACCACGGTCCTCGAGGCAATGGCGTGGGGCCTCGTCCCCGTGTGCACCCCGGAGAGCGGCTACACCGGGCGACAGGGCATCGTCAACATCCCGGCGGGAGATGCCGACGCCGCGGTCTCGGTGCTGCGGCTCCTGCAGGAACGGCCGGAGGCCGAGCTGCTCGCGCTGCAGGCCGCGAACGACGCCGACCTCGATGACCACTTCAACTGGGACCGCTTCACCGACCAGGTCGTCGCCGCGATCGAGTCGAGGGAGAGCCCGCCGTGCCTGCCGCTCGACCGCGCGACCGAGAGACGGCTGCGCTGGCTCTCCGTCCGGCGTCAGGCAACCGTGCTCCGACCGCGGGAGCTTCGGTCGAGCGCGCGTGCCCTCGCCGCGTCGACCGCGACGGGCCGCCGACTGCTCACCGCGCGCCGGGCGCGGAACCGTCGGGACGACCGAAGACCGTTCTCCTAGACTGGCCACCATGCCCGTCTCGGCCGTGATCCCGCATCGCAACAGCGGCGAGCTGCTCGCGCAGTGCGTCGATGCGCTGCTCGCTGCTCGAGGCGTCGACGAGATCGTCGTCGCCGACGAGGACTCGACCGACGGGAGCATCGAGCGCGTGGCCGGCAAGCCGAAGGTGCGCGTGGTCGAGTCGACCCGCCGTGGCTTCGCCGCCGCCATGAATGTCGCCATCGCCGAATCCGTGAACGACAGGCTGCTGCTGCTCAACAGCGACGCCTTCGTGCGCATCGACACCGTCGAACGACTCGATCGGCGTCTCGACGAGAACCCGCGGCTGGCTCTGTGCGGTGCGGCGCTCTTCAACCCGGACGGAACCCGTTCGAAGACGCACACGTTCAGATTCACCTTCTGGCGCGCGCTGGCGGACACGCTCAACATCCGTCCCCTGATCGCGCAGGTAGGACACGGCCTCGAGCTGACGCATGCGGTGCTGCCGACCTGCGCTCTCGCTCGTCGCGAAGCACTCGAGGAGATCGGCGGCTTCGACGAGAGGTTCCTCCTGTATTACGAGGATCTGGACGTCGTTCAGCGACTGGCACAGGCCGGGTGGCTGCAGGCGATCGACTGGGACGCCGAGGCCGTTCACGTGAGTGGCGGCTCGACGAGCGTCGGAGCTCGGCAGCGCTGGTTCGCGCAGTACCACCGCAGCAGAGCGATCTACATGCGCAAGCACTACCCGCACGGCTGGCCCGTCTACGCCGCGATGTGGGCGGGCAAGGCATCCACCCACGCCGTCACGTGGAGCGTGCGTGCTCGGCTCCGCGCTCGTCACGGCGACGACCAGGGCGCCCAGCTGGCGCGCGAGTGGGCGCACGCGTTCCGCTCCACCATCAGGCCTGCGGCTCCCGCGAGCTCAGAGCGACCCGATGACGTCGGCGAGCCGACCGGCGAACGCGGCGGTCGTGAATCGCTCCTCGACCGCTCGCCGAGCTGAAGCGCCCATTCGCGACGCTTCCCCGGCGTTCTCGAGCACCCGCGTGATCGCGTCGCGCAACGCTTCCGGTTTCTCGGCCGGGACGGTTACCGCGGTGTCGCCCGGGCGCACGTAGTCGTCAAGGGTGGAGCGCTCGGTGACGATCACCGGGCGCGCCGTCGCCATCGCCTCGAGCAGCGCGACCGTGCCCGAGTTCTCCGTTCCGTAGCGATGGCCTTCGGCGTGGATCGGGACGACCACGCAGGCCGCCCCTCCGTAGAGATCGCGAACCTCCGCCGGCGAGATGTCGAGGCGCACGTCGACGTTGGCCGGCAGCTCGATCCCGCGCAAGTTCTCGTGCTTCGCGACCACGACCGTCCGCCTCGGGATGTCCGCGACCGCCCGCGCGAAGGTGGCGTAGTCGCGCGCGAGGTCACGGCCGACGCTCAAGACGTAGCCGTCCGGGGCCGGCACCTGCGCCTGCCAGTACCGCTCGTCGACGCCGAGCTGGGCGAGACGGACACGCGCCGGATCGACGCCCGTGAGCTCGATCAGACGCGTCCTCCCCGCCTCGGAGATGCAGACGATCGCCGCGGCGGAGCCCAGCGACGCGCGCAGGAGACGCCGCGCCGGCGCGGAGCTTCGCTCGTACGTCGAGCAGAGGTGGTAGCTGATGAGCAGAACCTGCGGACCGCCGCGCAGCCGCGCCATGAGCGGAAAGATCCGGGCGAGCGACGTGCACGTCAGCTCGTCCTTGCCGAGCTCCCACGGAAGCCCGACCTCGCGGAGGTTCCAGGTGATCCGGTGGAGCAGGCCCGACCGTCGGTCGACCCGACGGAGCGACGGGTTGTGGATCGTCGCGTCGATGCCGAAGGCGGCGAGGTGGTTCTGGCCAAGGAGGGACGTGTCGGGCGCCTCCCCGCGTGCGACGCGCTCGACGAGCCCGGTCCGCGAGTTCGGGTAGACGAAGATGACCTTCACGGCGACAGTCCCAGGCTGGCAACCGTAGTGAAGACGACGCGCGGGCCGCGGCGGTGCCGTTCCCTAGACTGCCGCGCGATGCAGAGCATCCCGCTTCGTAGGCTCGTCACCGGTGCGGCACCTGCGCCGGACCGCATCCTCTTCGCGAGCATCTGGTTCAGGCACCACAACAACCCGCGGTATGCGGAGCTGATCCCGCGCCTCGAACGGCTCGACCGGTATCTCTTCGAGCTCTCCGACCGGCGCATCCCACGCGGCGTGCAGTTCAGGGCCCTTCGCTACGGCCGGCGTGCCTGGCATCCGCTCCTCTTCGGCGCGGGCTCACGCCGCTACCGGCATCTCTTCACCGCCGACAACGAGCAGATCCCGTACTTCGGCGGGCCCGTGGTCAGCGACGTCGACGACCCCGTCTACACGAGGCGCGAGGTCGAGCTGCTCAATCGCCCAAACGTCGCCGCCTACGTGGTCACCGCGGAGCGAGCAGCGCGCCGGTTCGAGGAGCTCGGCGTCCGCACGCCGTGGCACGTCATCCCCCAGGGCGTCAGCCTCGCCTCGGTCACGGACGCAGGGGCGGCGCACGTGCGTGCGCTGCGGCGGAACGGCGAGATCGTGGTCGGCTACATGGCTGCCCACCTGCTGAGCGCCGACGACCGCGGCGGCGAGAGCCCGCTCTACAACGTCGACCACCTGCTCGAGCTCTGGGACGAGATCCACACGCGCGAGCCGAACGCGCGCCTCTGGCTCATCGGCGGGGCCAGCGAGCGCGTCTCCGCCCGCTGCGCGCGCCGGGACGACATCGTCCTGTTCGGGCGTCTTCCGCGTGAGCGTGTGCTCGACCACGTCGCGAATTTCGACCTCGCGCTCTACCCGCGCACCGCCGATCAGGGAATCCAGGCTGCGAAGGTCGCCGAGTACATGGGCCTCGGCGTGCCGACCGTGTCCTACGACTACGAGGTGACAGCCGTCCTGCGCGAGACGGGCGCCGGAGTGCTCGTCGCGGAGCCGCGCGACTTCGTCGACGCGGTCGTGCGCCTGGCCGGCGACGCCGACGCTCGCGGCGCGCTCGCCGACGCAGCCGGCCGCGCGGGGCGCGAGCTCGACTGGGACGTGCTCGCGCGGCGCTACGAGACCGAGATCCTCGACCGGTATCTCCCACGGCATCAGTAGCTAGCTGAGGTCACCCGGGAACCCGCCGCGCTTCGCCCTTCCTCACAACGACGATCGCGTGATCGGGTGTGACCTCGCCGAGAGAGGTCAACGTCCGCTCTGCTTCGATCAGAAGATCGAGAAGCGCCTGGTCCTGCTCGGGGTCGTAGAGTTCGAAGAACCGACGCTCGAGAACGTAAGGCAGCAGCGAACCGTTGTACGCGTGGATCGCCACCTCACCGAAGATATTCTGGATGGTCGGGACAATCTCGTTCGCACGAACACCCTCTGTCGGATCGATGAGCTCGAAGTGCCGGTGGTCGTGGTCCCAGACCTTTCCAAAGTCAAAGTCTCTTCGCAGCCGAAGTCGGCGCGTCATCAGGTAGAGGCTTCCGACGCCGCGCGGACGGTGGCGAAGAGATGGCGGCAGAAATCGATCCTCTCTCGCATACCGCAATCGCTCCGGGATCAGATGCAATAGGGCATTGATCAGTTCACGCTGCCTGGGCGGGAAGTCTTGTCGCGCTGGCCCGACATATTCGTTCGCGACGAACCACCCCCCTGGCCTCAAGGCAGCATGCGACTGCTTGACGACATGCTCGAGCCGATCAATGTGATGCAGGGCGCCACTCGCCCAAACAAGGTCGAAACTCTGGGGCGCGAACGTTCCGTGATTCAAGTCCATCTGTAGGTACTTGATGTTTTTCAGTCCGGCCGCCTCTGCCGCGGATCGCGCGCCAGCCAATGCGCCCTCGGAAATGTCGACCCCCAGACACTCTTCGAACACGCCGCGCTCAGAAAGCAAACGTTCCAGCTCGCCGAACCCGCAGCATAGGCTGAGGCACTCGCGGAGGGGGACATGCTCCGCCAGGTACTGCTGAACCACGAAGTTCTCCGCCCAGTTGGGCCCCGGATCTTCGTCAACAGGCGATCCGCTGGCTTCCTCAAGCAGATAGCGGCGCAATAGAGGCGTGCCGTAGAACGTTCTCTCTAATGCCGGCGCCGCGACTCCCCAGTAATCGATCGAACGCCCTCGCTCCACGGTCACGAGTATGCGTTAACGAAACCCGACGGGCGCGGACGGCCATCTCATGCACTTGCTTCGACGCGTTCCGGGCAAGCAGCGACTTGCGCAGGCGAACATTCGGTGTCGGCCGGGATCAGTTACTTCGCGGACGCTAACCGTGGCCGACGGCGCTCGAGGCCGAGGCGGCTCGCCACCAGCGCGCGCTCGTTGAGGTCGAGCCCGAGGAACCAGACCGTCGGCGCGAACGCCGCGACCCAGAGGATCCCGACCGGCACGAGGGCCAGCAGGGTCGTCGGGTCGAGCCAGCGGCTGAAGCCGACGAGCACGACCGCCGCCGCGAGCAGGGAGGGCAGGACCGGCCGCAGCGCCGCGGTGCCAAGGCTGCGGTACGACGGCCCCGACGACCTGCGGACGAGGTGCGGGATGAGCACGAGCGCAGCGGCCGTATCGGTGACCAACGTGGCGAACGCGACACCCCAGATGCCGACGGTCCAGGCGAGCACGACCGAGAGCACGAGGTTCGCGCCGACGACGGCGAGCAAGATCGTCGAAAGCCGCCGCTGCAGGCCGCGGGCGACCAGGTACTGCGAGAGGAGCGTGGCGGGCTGGTGCACGATCAGGACGGCGCCGAGCAGCGCCAGCACGGCCGAGCTCGGCCCCCAGCCGGGCCCGATCCAGCCGTAGATCAGCTGGTCGGGGATGAACACGAGCGGAAGGGCGAGCAGCAGCATCAGCGCCATCCCGAGACGGAGGCCCGTGAGGAGCAGGTGCCGCTGACGCTCGCGGGCCTCGGCGCCCTCGAGCTCGGCGAAGGCGGGGTACAGGAGATCGGTCGCACCGGTCCCGAGCCCCATGACGAGCGCGAACACGCGCGACGGCACGCCGTAGAGCGCAGCGGCCTTCGCGCCGAGCACGATGCCCACGACGATCACGTCGCTCGAGTACGCGACCTTTGCCGTGAGGTGGATCAGGAAGTTGTGCCAGCTGAACGCCATCAGCTCGCGCACGCGCACGCGACTGACGAACGCGCGGCGCAGCTGGAGGAACGGAAGCTCACGCCGAACCCAGACGAGCGGGAGCCCCAGACGCACGAGCGTGGCGACGAGCGTGATCGTCGCCAGGAGAACGATGCCGCCATGCCACGGCAGGATGGCCGCGACGAGGACGAAGTAGACGACGAGCCCGGCGAGGTTGCCGAGGTTGACGATGTCGTAGCGCTGCTGTCCGAGCAGCAGGTTGTTGAAGAGGCCGAGCGGGAAGCGCGCCGCCACGCCGGCGACGACGAGCAGGGTCGCAGCGCGCGCGGGACCGACGAGATCGGACGGGATCGAGATCAGGTACGGGACGGCGATCGCGAGCACGATCCCGGCCAGCACGCTCACCGCACCGATCGCCGCGTAGACGACGATCCCGACCGACGCGAGCGAGCTGATCTCCTCTGGCGTCTGCGCGCCGCGGGCGTGGGCGCCGAAGCGGACGACCGACGGCCCGACACCGAGGTCGAGCAGGGCGACGAACACGGTGATCGACCCGATGAACACCCACAGCCCGTACGCGTCCTTGCCGAGCGCGTGCACGATCACCGGCGTCAGGACGAGCGCGGACAGCACTGACGCGCCGTAGACGACGTAGGTCGAGACGAGGTTTCGGCGGAGCAGCCGCATCGGGTGCGCCGCCATCGTAGGGACCTGCCGTCCGTAGAGTCCCCGCTGGATGTGGTCGCCCGGCCAGGTCGTGATCAGGCGCGAGGTGCTGAACGACGGCCGTGCCTGGCTCCTCGCGCCCGTCGTCGTCGTGCGCGACGCGCCCGACCTGCTCGCGACCTACCTGCCGGAAGGGACGCCCTTCGAGTTCCCGGACGGCGACTGGCCGAGCGGCGACGGCCGCCATCCGTGGCACGGACGCGGCCGCTGGGAGGGGCATGGCCTGCTGATGCTGCAGCGCCCCGGCGAGTCGTACGCGATCTGGGTGTTCTGGCACGGGCCGGAGCGGGAGTTCCGCGGGTGGTACGTCAACCTGCAGGAGCCGTTCCGGCGCACCGCGGAGGGCTACGACACCCAGGATCTCGAGCTCGACATCTGGGTACCGCTCGACGGCGAGTGGCAGTGGAAGGACGACGAGTTGCTCGAGGAACGCGTGCGCGAGGGGCGGTTCACCGCCGACCAGGTCGCCGAGATCCGCGCCGTCGGACGAAGCGTCGGCGCGGATCTCGACGAGGGGCGGCGCTGGTGGTCGACCGACTGGGCGACCTGGACGCCGGACCCGTCCTGGTGACGCAACCTCGCGCCTCCTAGGCGGCCTCGAGCGCGGGCTGTGCGGCGACCTGCTGCGCCCGCCGCGGGCGCCTGATCGCGAGCGCCGCGATCGCGCCGACCCCGACGACCGCCGCGCCGACGTACACGGCGATGCTCATCCCGTGCACGAACGTCTCGCTCGTGCCGTAGCCGCCGTAGTGCGCGAAGATCGAGGCCAGCACGGCGACTCCGAACACACCGCCGAGCTCGCGGATCGCATTGTTCGCGCCGGAGGCCTGTCCCTCTTCGACCGGCCGCACCGACGAGAGCACGATGTTCGCGACGGGTGCGAAGAAGAGCGCCATCCCGATGCCGGAGATCGTGAACGGCGCGATCAGGTCGGCGTAGGGCGTCGTCGGCGACGACACCGTCGCGATCCACGCCAGGCCGGTCGCCTGGAGCAGCAGGCCCACGCCCATCAGCCGCTGGCCGCCGACCCGGTCGGACAGCACGCCGGCGATCGGCGACACGATGATCGGCATCGCCGTCCACGGCAGGATCCGCAAGCCGGACTGCAGCGGCGAGTAGCCCTGCACGGTCTGGAAGAACTGCGACAGCAGGAAGATCGAGCCGAACATCCCGAAGAACATGAAGAGGCTCGAGAGGTTCGCGAGCGTGAACGTCCGGTCGCGGAAGAACCGCATCGGCAGCATCGGCTGCCGCGTCCGGAGCTCCCACAGCACGAACAGGGCGGTGACGACGGCGCCGGCGACGAGCGTGCCGACGATCTGCGGCGAGCCCCAACCGAGCGAGTTCCCCCGCACGAGCCCCCACACGATCCCGAACAGCCCGACGCTCGCGAGGCCGAGGCCCGGCAGGTCGAGCTTCGACGCGGGGCCGTGGCTCTCGTCGAGCCGCGCGAGCGCGAGCGGCGCGAGCACGAGCCCGATCGGGACGTTCAGCCAGAAGATCCAGTGCCACGAGATGCCCGAGACGACTGCGCCGCCGACGAGCGGCCCGAACGCGACGGCAAGCCCGCTGATCCCGCCCCACAGGCCGAGCGCCAACCCGCGGCGCTCCTTCGGCACGCCCGCCGAGAGGATCGTCAGCGTCAGCGGCATCACGATCGCGCCGCCCACGCCCTGCACGGCGCGGGCGACGTCGAGCATCGTCGCCGACGTCGCGAGCGCCGCCCAGGCGGAGGCGAGCGTGAAGATCACGAGCCCGATCGCGAACATGCGGCGCCTGCCGAAGCGGTCGCCCAGCGCGGCGCCGGTCAGGAGCAGCACGGCGAAGGTCAGCGTGTACGCATTGACCGTCCACTCGAGCTGCGACAGCGACGCGTCCAGGTCGTGCCGGATCACCGGGAGCGCCGTCGTCACGACGAGGTTGTCGAGCGTGACCATGAAGAGCGCGACCGAGGTGATGACGAACGTCCACACCACGTTTCGTTTGTGAGCCATCACTTACCTCCTCTTGAAAAAAACACGTCTAACCCGCACGCGCGCCGTCGATCAGCCGGAGCGCCCACGACTCCGGGGGGTCGCCGGCGTGCGTCGAAGCGACCACGTTCATCAGCATCCCCTTCGCGAAGAAGGCGGCGACCCGGCTCTCGTCGAGCCCGGACACCCGCTCCACATAGGCGACGAGGTCGCCGTAGCCGTTCCGGACGACGGCCCGGATCTCCGGGTCGCCGCAGGCCGCGTACGCCTGCATCTGGGCCCGCAGGTACATGCTGTCGCCCTGCAGGAGGCCCTCGTAGGCCTTGCCGATCGCCTCGAGCGCCGCCTCGCCGCGCTTGCCCTCGGCGGCCCGCTGGAAGATCTCGAGTGTCTGGCGGAAGCAGCGCGCCTCGACGGCCGTGAAGAGCTCCCGCTTCGTCCCGAACAGGCGAAAGACGTAGGGCTGCGAGATGCCAGCCCGCCGGGCGATGTCCTCCGTGGACGCGCCGTGCAGGCCCTTGTCGGCGAACTCGACGAGCGCCGCGTCGAGAATCTCCTCGCGGCGCTCCTCCTTCGTCTTGCGTTCGGCGACCACCACCATGCCAGCTAGGTTAGTGACCACTCACAATCTTGTCAAGCGTCTCGGCGACCCGGTCGAGGTCGCCGTCCGAGAGCCGTGTGTGGAACGGCAGCGCCAGCGCCCGCTCGAACACCCTCGTCGCGCCGGGGAAGCCCCCGTGGTCCCGATAGGCGCCGAGCAGGTTGAGCGCGTAGGTCCCGATCTGCGCCTCGATCCCCTGCGCCCGGAGCTCGGCGAGCACTCGGTCGCGCCCGTCGAGCTGCACGACGTAGGCCTGCCACCCGTGAACGTCGCCCTCATCCGCCTCCGGCAAGTCGAGCGGCAGCTCGCGCAACCGCTCCGTGTACCCGGCGGCGATCCGGGAGCGCTCGGCGAGCAGCTCGTCGAGACGACGGATCTGCGGCAGCCCGACCGCGCACAGGATGTCGGAGAGGCGGTAGTTCAACCCCGGCGCCGGCATGTCCGGCGGCGAGAGCGAGCGCCAGCCGTGGTTCCGCATCCGCTTCGCGGCGTCGGCGATCGCGGCGTCGTTGGTCGTGACCGCACCGCCCTCGCCGGTGGTGACGATCTTCCGCGGATGGAAGCTGAGGCAACCGAGCAGACCGAGGCCTCCGCACGCGCGGCCGCGGCGCCGCGCGCCGAGCGCACCGGCCGCGTCCTCGAGCACCGGCAGGTCGGGCAGCTCCTCCAGGCGTGCCGGGCGGCCGAACAGGTGCACGGCGAGCAGCGCTCGCGTGCGCGGCCCCACGCGCACCCCCTCGGGGTCGACGTTCATCGTCACCGGGTCGACGTCGACGAGCACGGGCGTCAGCCCCGCAAGCGCGACCACGTTCGCGGTCGCCGGGAACGTGTACGCCGGCACGAGCACCTCGTCGCCCGGGCGCAGGCGGAGCGCGAGCACCGCGACGTGCAGCGCCGCGGTTCCCGAGGAGACGGCGAGTGCGTGCTCGACCTCGCACGCGCGCGCGAGCTCGTCCTCGAACTCGCCGACCTTCGGGCCCATCGTGAGCATCCCGCTCTCGAGGACGCCGGCGACCTCCGCGAGCTCGGCGTCGCCGAGGTCGGGCCAGCCTAGGCGGAGACTGGGAGTCTTTCCCGGTACCACGCGATCGTTTTCGTCAGGCCGTCGTCGAGCTCGACCTGCGGCTCCCAGCCGAGCAGCTCGCGCGCCTTCTCGACGTTCGGGATGCGCAGCTCGACGTCGGCGTAGTGGAGCGGCTGGAAGACGATGTCGCCCTCGTAGCCGACCAGCCGCCGGATGCGGAGCGCGAGGTCGTAGATGGTGACCGCAGACCGCGGATTGCCGATGTTGAACGTCTGGCCGACGGCCTCGGGGCGCTCGAGGCACGCGAGCACGCCTGCGACCATGTCGGTCACGTAGCACCACGCGCGGATCTGGGAGCCGTCGCCGTGGATCGTGAGGTCGCGGCCGGCAAGCGCGGCCTCGATGAACGCGCGAATCGCCCCGCCGCCGATCTGACCGGGGCCGAAGACGTTGAACGGATGCACGGTCACCGTCTGGAGACCGAGCTCGTCGTGGTAGGCGTGCGCCATGTGCTCGCCCGCGAGCTTCGAGACCGCGTACGTCCAGCGCGCCTCGCCGACCGAGCCGATCGTCGACACCTGGCCCTCCTGCACGCGAAACGCATGCGTGCCGAAGACCTCGCTCGTCGAGAAGTCGACGAAGCGCTCGACGCTCGCCTGGGTGGCAAGCGCCGCCTCGAGCGCGTTGTACGTGCCGATCACGTTGACGCGCATCGTGCGCACCGGGCTCTCCAGCACGGTGTCGACACCGGCGATCGCCGCGCAGTGGACGATGTGCGTCGCTCCGTTGGCGGCCTCCGAGAGGGCCTCGGCGTCGAGCAGGTCGCCCTGCACGAGCGTGAAGTTCTCGTGGGCGGCGAGCGCGCTGCCGCTGAGCGCATCGCGGTGGAGGTTGTCGAACGCGACGATCGTGTTCGCGTCGACGAGCTCGCGCGCCACGGTCGTGCCGATGAAGCCGGCGCCGCCGGTGATGAAGATCCGCTTGCCCTCGAGCGCCATCGCGGCAAGCGTATCGTTGCGGCCTCGTGGATCCGCCGCTTGGAGCATGGCTCGAGGCCACGTCGGGACCGGACGAGGACTTCGTCGACACCCTGTGGCGGACGGTGCTGCGGCGTCCCGTCGAGCCCGAGGTCCGTGCGGATGCGCTCACCCGTCTCGACGGCGGGATGTCGCGCGCGACGCTCCTCGCAGAGCTCGCAGCGTCGACGGAGTTCGCGCGTGTGCGATTGCTCGACGACGGCGTCGCGTGGGCCGCGGCGCAGCGCCGGGCCGGCGAGCGCCCGCGCGACCTGGCGGCGCCGCCCGGCACCGACGAACGGCCGATCGAGATCCCCTGGTGCCTCTCGCGCTACGCCGGAGAGCCGCGGCTGCTCGACGTCGGCTACGCGTTCGCCGAGCCCGCATACCTCGCAGGGCTGGTGGCGCTCGGCGCGCACGAGCTCGTCGGGGTCGATCTCGTCGCGGCCGAGGTACCCGGGCTCACGAGCGTGGTCGCCGACCTGCGCGAGCTCCCGTTCGAGGACGCCGCGTTCGGCGCGGCGGTCGCGATCTCGACGCTCGAGCACGTCGGCCGTGACAACTCGCAGTACGGCCTCGCGGCCGAGCACGACGACGACTCGCTCGACCGCGCGCTCCGCGAGCTGCGCCGGGTGCTCGCCGCCGACGGGCGGCTGCTCGTCACCGTGCCGACCGGACCGGGCGAGCTGCTTCCCGAGCAGGCCGCGTTCGCGCCGAGCGAGTGGGTCGCACGCTTCGAGGCGGCCGGCTTCCTCGTCTGGGAGGACGAGCTCTACGAGCTCGGCGCGGACGGCTGGCAATCGGTCACGGCCGTCTCGGAGGAAGCTCGCTACGGCGCCCGCGGCCCGGGGGCCTCGGCGGTGCTATGCGCCGAGCTGCGGCCGAGCACGCTCGCAGCCCGCATGCGCCTCGGGATCCGCGACCGCCGGTACCGCGACGACGTCCGGCGCGTCACCGGCTGACGCGCGCATCACGGCGGCGACGAAGAGCAGCGCGCCGACGCTCAGCCCGCCCGCCAGCGCGATCCACACGCCGGTGTTGCCGTAGCGGTTGAAGATCGGGCCCACCGCGAGCCGGCCGAGCGGCGCGCCGACGCCGCTCGCCGTCAGCACGGCGGTCATCACCTTCGCGCGGATCGCCGCCGGCGGCCGCGTCGTGAGGATTCCCATCAGCGGTGCGTTGACCGTCGGCACGAAGAACCCGCACACGAGCGTCGCCGCACAGACGACGGGCCACGGGACGTCGGCGGCGATCACCCACAGAGGAAGTGTGGCGAGGACGATCCCGAAGCAGGCGAGTCGCAGCGGTGCGACCAGGTCGAGCAGCCGCACGACGGCGATCGAGCCGATGACCGCGCCGACGCCGAAGGCGGTGAAGACGTAGCCCGCGACGTGCGGGCTTTCGTCATAGCGCGTGAAGGCGAGCAGCGGAACGGCAACCGCGATCGCGTTGGCGGCGCCGTCGAGGACGACGACGGTCAGCGTGAACGGCCCGAGCAGGCGATCCTTGCTCAGGTACCGCACGCCGGCGAGCACGCCGCGGCTCTCCTCGTCCTGCGGCACGCGGCGCCCGGCGTGGACGAAGAGCAGCACGACGGCGAATGCGAACAGGAACGTCAGGCTGTCGACGACCAGCAGCGACGGCGCGCCGAACCAGGCGATCAGGGCGCCGGCGATCGCCGGCCCGATCACGAGCGGCACCTGGTTCGCGCCGCCGAACAGTCCGGACGCCTTCGAGACGAGCGTCTCGTCGTCGCCGAAGAGCTCCGGGATGACCGTTCGCTGCGCGCTCACGTACGGCGCGATGAAGACGCCGAGGACGAACACGATCACGAGCAGCAGCGGGAAGGTCAGGACGCCGGCCGAGTGCAGCACCGGGACGAGCAGAAGCAGCGGCGCGCGGGCCGCATCCGCGACGAGCATCGACATGCGCGAGCCGAGGCGCGAGACGACGGAGCCGCTCGGGATGCCGAGGAGCGCCATCGGCAGCACCTCGGCGGCGAGCACGAGGCTCACGCGCGTCGCCGACCCAGTGGTCACGAGCACGAACCACGGCAAGGCGACGAAGGTCATCGCGCTCCCGGTGCTCGACACGACCTCCGCCACGAGAAGCGCCCGTAGTGAGCGGTTCCGGATCAGCACAGGCCGCGGATAATAGTACGACCGTACGTTTTCGTAAAGTACGCCGGCGAGATGCCGAAGGTCAGCGACCACCACCGCGCCGAGCGGCGCCGTCAGATCCTCGACGGGGCCCGGGCGGCCTTCGCCCGCTACGGCTACGGGGGCGCGACCGTCGTGCGCCTGGAGCGCGAGATCGGGCTTTCTCGGGGCGCGATCTTCAACTACTTCCCGAGCAAGTGGGCGATCTTCTACGCGCTCGCCGAGGAGGATCAGGAGCGCGGGATCCGGCTCTGGATGGAGCACGGGTTCGGGGCGGTGCTGCGGCAGATGGCCGACGAGGCGCCGGACTGGCTCGGCGTCTACTTCGAGCTGATCGGGATGCTCCGGACGAACCTCGACCTCCGGGACGAGTGGGCGAACCGAACCCCGGGCCTGAACCACCAGCTGATCGAGCAGATGCAGGAGATGCAGCGACGCGGCGAGCTCAGGGGCGACATGTCGATCGACTCGCTGCTCGCGTTTCTCTCGCTTGTCCTGGACGGCGTCGTCGTCAGCGTGACCGCGGGCTCTCCCATCGACACGCGCTCGGTGCTGCAGCTCGTGGGCGCGGCGATCGCGCCTCAGTAGCATCGCGCCGTGAGAACCGTGCTCTTCGTCGGCGCCGGCCGCCACCAGCGCCGGGCGATCGCGCAGGCGAAGGCGATGCGGCTCAGGGTCGCCGCCGTGGATCGGAACCCCGACGCGCCGGGCCTCGGCGACGCGGACATCGCGAAGATCGTCGACTTCGCCGACGTGGCGGCGGTCCTGAAGGCGACCAGGCGTCTGAACGTCGACGGCGTCCTGACGGTCAGCGCCGACCGCGCCGTGCCGGTCGTGGCCGCGGTCGCCGAGGCGCGGGGGCTGCCCGGCATCGGCACCGAGACCGCGCACCTGATGACCCACAAGGTGGCGATGCGACGGCGGCTCGCCGACGCGGGCGTGCCACAGCCGCGCTTCGCCGCGGCCCGGAACCTCGCCGAGACGCGGCGGGCCGCCGACGCCGTCGGCTTCCCCGCCGTCCTCAAGCCCGCCGACTCGGGCGGGCAGCGTGGCGTCTTCCGGGTCGAGTCGCTCGACGACGTCGACAAGCACCTGCACGAGGCGCTCGCGGCCTCACCGTCGGGCGAGGCGATCCTCGAGGAGTTCGTCGACGGGACCGAGCTCAACGGCATCGTGATCGCACGCGGGGGGGAGACGATCCCGCTGACGCTCTCCGACCGGATGCGCCCCCCGGGGATCGGCTTCGGTGTCGGCTGGATCCACGTCTACCCCCCGACGATCCCGCCGGGCCAGCTCGAGGAAGCCGAACGAATCGCGGCGCACACCGTGCACGCCCTCGGCCTGCAGACGGGCATCGCCTTCCCGCAGCTGATCGCCGCGCCGGACGGCCGGGTGATCGTCGTCGAGTGCGCGGCCCGTATCCCCGGCGGGCAGATGGCCGACCTCGTCCGGGTCGCGGTGGGCGTCGACCTCGTCGACCTGCAGCTCCGGATGGCGCTCGGAGACCCCCTCCCCGACGAGCTCGTGCGGCCGCGGTTCAGCCAGCCGCTCGCGATCCGTTTCCTGACGGCGCAGCCGGGCCCGCTGCCGACGGGCCGTGTCGCGCGCGTGGGCTCGCTGGACAAGGTGCTCGCCTTCCCGGGCGTCGTGCAGGCCGAGGTGTACCTCCAGCAGGGCGAGGTGATCAGGCCGGTGCGGCTCGACGGCGACCGGCGCGGCTACGTTCTCGCCACCGCCAACACCAACCTGGAGGCGCTCGACCGCGCCGAGGCGGCGGCGCGGCTGCTCGACGTGGAGGTCGAATGACCTGTGATTTCTCGCTATCCCACTACCGCGACCTGCTCGCAGCAGCGCGGGCGGGCGGCTACCGGTGGGCGGCCTTCGACGCGCCGCCGACCGCGGGCGACCTGATCCTCCGCCACGACGTCGACCTGTCGCTCGACGCGGCGATCCGGATGGCCGAAGTCGAGGTCGCGGAGGGGGCGTGGTCGACCTGGTTCCTGATGACGCGCTCGGTCTTCTACAACCTCGCGTCGAGCGAGGGCATGCGGGCGATCGAGCGCCTGCGCACGCTCGGGCATCGTGTCGCGCACCACGCCGTCTGGCCGGATGTCGACCTCGACGATCGCTTCGACCGCGTCGTCGCGTGGCACAACCCGGACCCCGAGTACATGCGCGCGCCGATCGAGGGCTCCGTCAACGTCATGGCGGTGCCGTTCTTCGATCCCGACCACTACCGCTCGGACTCGAACCACCACTGGCGCAACGGCTGCCCGCACGCGCAGCTCGCCGCCGGCCAGTTCGAGTGGCTGCAGCTGCTCACGCATCCGGAGATCTGGGCATTCGACGGCGCGACGATGCGCGAGACGATGGAGTCGATGCTCGACGCCGACCGCGCGTCGCGGCTCGAGCACCTCAGGCACGACAGGATCGACCTCGAGTGAAGGCGATCACGGTGATGGTGACGGCGTCGGGAGCGCCCGGGACGGCTGCGCTCCTTCACGCGCTGCGCGGCAACGGCGAGCGCGACGTGCGGCTCGTGGGCACCGACATGAGCGAGCGCTCCGTCGGCCGCCATCTCTGCGATGCGTTCCATCTCGTGCCGGCCGGCTCCGATCCGGCGTTCTCCGACGCGATGCTCGAGATTGCGACGCGCGAGCACGTCGACGCCGTCCTGCCGCAGTCGTCGTTCGACCTCGAGGGGCTCGCCGAGCACGTCGATCGGTTCCCGATGCCCGTCCTCGTCTCGAGCCCCGACACGATCCGGCGGTCGAACGACAAGGCGGAGACCTACGAGCTCCTCCACCGGCTCGGGCTGCCGGCGCCCGCGTTCCGGCGCGTGAACGGCGCGGCTGCCGTCGAGGCCGCCGCACGGGAGCTCGGCTACCCGGAGCAGGCCGTGTGCTTCAAGCCGGTCTTCTCGTCGGGCTCGCGGGGCTTCCGCGTCCTCGACCCGACCGTCGACCGCGCCCATCAGCTCCTGCACGAGCGCCCCGGGTCCGTCGCGATGCGGCTCGAGGAGGCGGTCGAGCTGCTGCCTGCCGAGGGCGGCCCCGATCTGCTCGTGATGGAGCTCGCGACGGGTGGGGAGCGCACGATCGACGGGATCGCGAACGGCAGCCGTGTCGTGCTCGGCCATCCGAAGACGCGCGAGGCGATGCGCGCCGGCCTCGCGATGTACTTCGTCACGCTCGATGACCCCGAGCTGATGGAGCTCGCCGACCGCATCGTGGCCGAGCTCGCGATCGAGCACTTCTTCAACATCCAGCTCGTCGGCAATCACGTGATCGAGATCAACCCGCGCATCTCGACGATCGTCTACCAGGAAAACCTCAACCTCCCGTACCTCGGCGTGAAGCGCGCGCTCGGCGAGATCACCGACGACGAATTGGACGCCCTCGCCGAAAGAGCCCGGCCCGGCCGAACCGCGCTCCGCTACTTCGACCAGCTCGAGTTCGACGCAGACCGATGAGCCGAACCGGACCCGTCCTGTCGCCAGGTGAGGGTGACAAGACTGTGACGACCTCGGACGACCACGCCGGTTTGCAGGGCAATCGCCTGGCGGAGCGGACATGTCCAGTCGCCAGGGAAGGGTGACGGGGGCGTGACGGAAGCGTCGCGACTGCGTGTCACGCACTGCCCGGTCAACGTGGCGGGGATTCCGTGGGAGAACGTCCAGGCGCTGCGGCGGAGGGGGGTCGACGCTCGGCTCGTCGTATTCGAGCGGGGCACGCTGCACCCGGAGGCGGACTGGTCGCTCGACCGGCGCGGGGGGCTCGCGCGGCGGCTCGCGACGCAGGCGGCCGCGTTCGCGCGGCTCGCGCCGCGGACGGACGTCTTCCACTTCTACTTCGGGTTGACGCTGCTGCCGAAGTCGGTTCAGTTCCCGCTGCTGCGCGCGTTGCGCAAGCGGAGCGTGTTCCACTACCTCGGCTCGGACATCCGCGGCAAGTCGCCGTCCGAGCTCGCCGACGGGAAGCGCGCCGACGCCGAGATCGTCGGGAGCTACGACGCAATCCGCTGGGTGCCGGAGGCGTACGTGATCCCGCCCGGGCTCGACCTGCGGCCGTTCACCCCGATCCCGCCGAGCGACCGCGCGCGGCCGCTGGTCGTCCACGCGCCGTCGAACCGGGAGAAGAAGGGGACGGCGCACGTGATCGCCGCGTGCGCCGAGCTGCCGGTCGACCTCGACATCGTCGAGGGCGTGCCGCACGACGTCGCTCGCGAGCGCTACGCGCAAGCCGACATCGTCGTCGACCAGCTCAACGCGGGCTGGCACGGCGTCTTCGCGCTGGAGGCGATGGCGCTCGGCAAGCCGGTCGTCGCCCACCTCAAGCCCGACGTCGTCGAGCGGAGCGCGGCGGGCTACGGCGTGCGCGTGCCGATCGTGCCGGCGAACGCCGAGACGCTCGTCGACGCGTTGCGCCCGCTGGTCGAGCAGCCGGCGCTCCGGAGGGAGATCGGCGCCGCGAGCCGCGCGTACGTCGAGCGGGTCCACGACATCGACCGGGTCGCCGACCGCCTGCTCGACCTCTACGGTTCCCTGGCCGGGACATGAGCCTCGCCAGAGAGATCCGCCGTCTCGCCCACCACTCGGCCGTCTACGGCATCGGCGGGCTCGTCGCCCGCATCCTCGCGACGCTCCTGCTGCCGCTCTACACGCACTTCCTCACGCCGGCGGCGTACGGCCAGGTGGAGATCATCACCGCCGCCACCGCGGTGTTCGCGATCGTCCTGCAGCTGGGAATCGGAAGCGCCTTCTTCCGCTTCTACTTCGACGCGCAAGACCCGCCGTCGCGACTCACCGTCGTGCGCACCTCGTTCTGGTTCACGATGGGGATGGCGACGCTCGGCCTCGTCATCGGGGTCGTGTTCGCGACGCAGCTGAGCCACCTGCTCGGACTCGGCGACCACGCCTCGCTCGTCCGCGCCGGAGCGGTGGGCCTGTGGGCGCAGACGAACTACCAGCAGCTCACCGCGCTCTTCCGTGTCGAGGAGCGGTCGGTCGCGTACGCGATCGCGAGCGTGGCGAACGTGCTGATCACCGTCGGGGCGATGGTGCTGTTCGTCGCCGCGTTCAAGCGGGGCGCGATCGGCCTGATCGTCGGCAACTTCACCGGCACGCTGATCGTCTACTTCGTGCTGCTCGCCTATCGCCACGAGCAGCTCGGTCTGGAGCTCGACCGCCGGCTGCTCCGGAGGATGCAGGCCTTCGGGATGCCGCTCGTCCCGGCGGCGCTCGGGCTCTGGACGATCAACTTCGTCGACCGCGTGTTCGTCTCGTGGTTCAAGGGCAACGCGGAGGTGGGCGTCTACTCGGCCGCGGTCAAGATCGCCTCGGTGATCACGTTCGTGCTGATCGCCTTCCGCACCGCCTGGCCGGCGTTCGCCTACTCGATCGAGGACGACCGCGAGGCGAAGCGGACGTACGCGTTCGTCCTGACCTATCTGCTCACCCTCGCCTCCTGGGCCGCGCTCTGCCTGGGCGCGCTCGCGCCGTGGTGGACGAAGCTCCTCACCGCACCCGATTTCCAGCGCGCGCAGGAAGCGGTCGGGCTGCTCGCGTTCGCGGGTGTGGTCTACGCCGGGTACACGGTGCTCGCGATCGGCAGCGGCCGCGCACGGCGCACGCAGCTGAACTGGGTCGTGACCGGCGCCGGCGCCGCGGCGAACATCGTGCTCAACTTCTGGCTGATCCCGACGTGGGGGATGGTCGGCGCCGCGATCTCGACCCTCGCCGCCTACGTCGTGTTGTTCGCCGGAATGACGTTGTACGCGCAGTCCGTCTATCCCGTCGCCTACCAGTGGCGCCGCGTCGGCACTGCGGTCGGCGCGGCGGTCGTGCTGAACATCGTCGCGCGCGGGGCCGGCTTGTCGTTCGGGCCGTCGCTCGTGATGGTCGCGGTGTACCCGCTCGCGCTCGGGCTGCTCGGCTTCTTCCTGCCGGCGGAGCGGACCCGGCTGCGGCGGCTCGTGCCGCTCTAGTCGCTAGCCGCGGCGGAAGCGCTTGACACCGAGTCCGATCGCCCCGGAGGCGACCAGCAGGATCGCGACCCCGCCCAGCACGAGCAGCGGGACCGGAACGCCGCCGCCCGAGGTCGACTGCGACGCCGTCGCATTGGCGGTCGTCATCACACCCGGATCGGGTGCGCTCGGCGCGGTGTCGGCGGGCATGTGCGGGTTCGTCGACGCCGAGCTCGTGGTCGTCCCGGGCGACGACGTCGTCGCCGTCGGCGAGGTCGCCGAGACCGGCGCCGATCCGCCGACCTGCGACGGCACATCCTGGCCCTGGCTCCGCTTCACCGCGGCCTGCAGCGCGAGCCGGATGTCGTCGAGCATGCTCGAGTAGACGCCGATGTCCGCCCGGCCCTCCGCGTGCTTGAGAGCGTCGCGGTAGCAGGCCAGCGGATAGGTCGAGGCGATCTTCCCGTCGGCGTACCAGTCCGCGTAGATGCGGTCGCGGCACGGCGACGTGGCGCTCGCCGGAACGGCGGTCACACCGGCCGCGACGGCCAGCGCGAGCAGGGCAAGCAGGAGGACGGTCCGCCTCATCCCGACCATGTTCCCCTGCGCGGATCAAGTTCCACCTCAGGCCGCGTAAGGCTTTCGTTAAGACGACGAGGGGTCAGGCGATGAAACAGGCGTCGTGGCAGGAGCCGGCGACGTCGACCACGTGGAGCAGGCGGCCGCCCGCGTCGAGGACGGCGAGCGTGCCGCGGTCGAGGGACGGGGTCACGACGAGCCCCTCTCCGTGCTGCACGTTGTACGAACCGCGCGGGATCGCGGTGGTGCGGAGGACGCGGCCGTCGAGCGTCTGCACCTTGGAGGTGCCGTCCTCGCCGCTCGTGACGTAGCCCACCTGCGGAGAGAAGGTGACGTGCTGCGGCGCCGCGTCGGCCCGGTGCCGCGACCGGAGGCGGCCGCGCGCGTCGAAGATCGCCGTCTCGCCGTGCTCGCCCGACGTGACCCAGACGCCTCCGTCCGGGGCAAAGCCGACGTCGTGACTGAGGAACGGCGTCGGCACCGTCGCGGCATGCACCGGACGCGACGGATCCGAGACGTCGACGACCGCAACGCGCGCCGCGGCCGAGCCGAGTCCAACCCAGAGCCGGCTCCCTGCGCGGTCGAGCGTGATGTGGCGCGCCCAGCCGCCGAGTCGGGCGCGTCCGAGCACGCGGCCCGCCACGACGTCGAGCGCGGTGACGCTGCTCGAGCCCGAGTCGGTCACGAACGCGTGCCGCCGATCCCGGTGCGCCGCGACGTAGCGGGGCTCCTCGAACCCGTGCAGCACGTGGTGCACGCGCCGCCGGTCGACGACGGAGACGGCGCCTGCCGCGGTGTGGCACACCACGGCACGGTCGCCGACCTGCTCGATCGCCCGCGGGTCGGGAGGCGTCGCGATCGCGCCGACGACGCGGAACGAGGCGAGGTCGACGAGGGCGAGACGCGACTCCGCATCGCAGGTGACGAGCGCGTGGGGCGACGGCGCGGCCGACGCCGCCGCCTCCCGGAGCGCGAACGGCGCCGCGGCGACGGCGGCGAGAAACGTGCGGCGATTCACTCGCTCTCTACGTGGCGGGCCTCGCGCGAGGTCCGCGAGACTGGGCGCATGAGCCATCCCGACCTCGAATCGGAGCAGGAGTACGTCGACCGCGCCTACGCGCACCTCGAGCGGATGCGCTCCGTCGTCGCGAATGCCGCCGAGTCGGTCGACGGCGAGGTCGCCCAGGCGGCGATGGATGCCTGGGCCGCACGGCGGCTGAAGACGTTCGCCGACGCGGAGCGCGGGCTCGTCTTCGGGCGGCTCGACTTCGAGCAGCTGCTGCGGCCCTTCTACATCGGCCGGCGCTGGGTGCACGACGAGGAGCTGCAGCAGGTCGTGGTCAACTGGCAGGCGCCGGCAGCGCGGCCGTTCTACACCGCGACTCCCCAGGATCCGCACGGCGTCACGCTCCGGCGCCGCTTCCGCACGCAAGGGCGGCGCGTGCTCGAGCTCTCGGACGAATCGCTCGACGGCTCGATCGTGGACGGCGCCGCAGTCGGCGACTTCCTGCTCGAGGAGCTCGAGCGGAGCCGCGAGAGCCACATGCGCGACATCGTCGCCACGATCCAGGCCGATCAGTACCGGCTGATCACGCGCGAGCCCTCGCCGCCGCTCGTGATCCAGGGCGGGCCGGGCACCGGCAAGACGGCCGTCGGGCTCCATCGAGCGTCCTGGCTGCTCTACACACACCGGGACACCCTCGCGCGGCGCGGCGTGCTCGTCGTCGGCCCGAACCCGACCTTCATGGAGTACGTGTCCCACGTGCTCCCGGCGCTCGGCGAGGAGGCCGTGGAGCAGCGCGCGGTCGGCGAGCTCGTCGACGGCGTCGAGCCGGAGCTGGCCGATCCGCCCGCCGTCGCCGAGCTCAAGGCCGACCTGCGGCTGGTCGACGTCGTGCGCCGGGCTGCCGAGCTGCGACTCGAGTCGGAGCCCGAGGAGCTTGCGATCAGGCTCGAGGGGTCGTTCATCTGGGTGCGCGACCACGAGGTCGCGGAGCTCGTCGTGGCGGCCCGCTCCGAGCTGGGGCTGACCGCCGCGGCACGCGAGCGCTTTCGCATGAGCCTGCTCCGCCGCCTCTACGAGGAGTACGGGCGCGTGCTCGGCGCCTACGCCGTGCGCTCCTTCGACGAGGTCGAGCGCGCAGTCCGCGGGAACGGCTACCTCGACCGCGTGCTCAAGGCGGCGTGGCCGGCCGTCGCGCCCGACAAGCTCGTGCGCTCGCTCCTCACGTCGCCGGCGGCGCTCGCCGCCGCGGCCGAGGGCATCCTCGCGCCCGACGAGCAGAAGCTGCTCCGCCGCCGCGGCACGGGTTGGTCGGAGGCCGACGTCCCGCTGCTCGACGAGGCGCGCTCGCTCCTCGAGGCGGCGCCGCACGCATACGGGCACGTGATCGTCGACGAGGCGCAGGACCTGTCGCCGATGCAGCTGCGCATGGTCGCGAGGCGCGCGCGCGACGGTTCTCTCACGCTCCTCGGGGACGTGGCGCAGGGAACCGGCGCGGTCGCGTACTCGAGCTGGGACGAGGTGCTGCCACAGCTCCCGCACGGCGACGAGGCCGAGGTCGAGGAGCTGCGCCACGCCTACCGCGTGCCGCGCGAGATCATGGACCTCGCGCTCCCGCTGCTCGACCGGATCGCGCCCGACGTCGCCCCGCCGATCTCCTACCGAACCGGAGCGGCCGCGCCGCGCCTCCACCGGGTCGCCGAGCACGAACTGCTGGCCGCCGCGTACCGCGAGGCGGAGCAACTCGCCGGTGAGGACGGCCTGCTCGCAGTGATCGCGCCCGACGAGCTGACGGCCCGGGTCGGCGACGAGGGCCTGTGGGACGGCGTACCGCTGCTCACGCCGCGCCGGGCGAAGGGGCTCGAGTTCGACCACGTCGTGGTGGTCGAGCCGGCGCTGATCGCAGAGCACGACCAGGGGCTCCGCGAGCTGTACGTCGCGCTGACGCGGCCGACGAGGACCCTCGTCGTCGTGCACGCACGGCCGCTCCCGGCCGAGCTCGGTGTCGTCCCTACTACGTGAGGTAGTACACCGCGAGCGTCACGCCCAGCGCGAGGCCGACGATCACGACGAGCGCCAGCACGATCGCGCCCAGCACGATCGGCAGCGTCGCGGGCTCGTAGCCCTCGCGGGCGATCTCCTCGAGGTGATGCTCCTCCGCGACCAGCTTGTCGACGAAGGTCGTCATGTCGGGATCGTTGCAAACACCGGCACGCGCCGCCATCCGCGGTTTCCACGGATCGCCTGTGCCCGACCAGCATGCGGCACTACCCTTCTCCCACACGTCCGCACACAAAGGAGAGGGAATGAACGCGATCAAATCGGGCGCGCTCACAACCGCAGCGATCATCGCAGCGGTCGTCGCAGCGCAGGCCTCCGCACAGCCGACCGGCGCCCGCAGCTCGCACAGCATCCACGGCGCCGCACTGCTTGCCCGAGTGAACGTCGCCGCCAGCGAGTTCAAGTTCGTGCTCAGCGCGAAGACGGCGAAGCGGGGACTGGTCACCTTCAAGGTCACCAACGTCGGCAAGCTCCAGCACGACTTCTCGATCAGCGGGCGCAAGACCAGGCTGCTCTCGCACGGCCAGTCGGCGACGCTCCGCGTCACCTTCCTGCGCAAGGGCCACTACACGTACACGTGCACCGTGCCCGGCCACGCCGCAGCCGGCATGAAAGGCGTCTTTACGATCACCTGAGCCGGAACCTTCGTCGATGACTCACGCCACCGCCCGGTAGACCCGGAACACCTCCGCATACTCGCGGTTCACGTTGATGCCGTGGATGCGCGCCACGCTGCGCACGTACTCGGCGTTCGCGTAGCGGCGGTGCTGCTGCGAGGCGTACTTCTCGAGCGCGGCGACCTTCTTCTCGACGTGCGCCTCCTCGAGCGCGATGTACGCCTGGTACGCGAAGTCGAAGTTGTTCCACGGGATCTCGTAGCCGAGGATCGTCGTGCGCTTGAAGGCGCGCAGGCCTTCCTCGGCGATCGTCCGGTGATCCTGGTGGACGTCGTGCAGCGACGGCTGGAACACACAATCCGGCTTCCAGTCGTTCCAGACCTCGATCAGCAGCTCGAGGATCGCCTGCCGGTGCTCCGGGAACGTGCGCACGTCGAAGTCGTGCACCGTGAGCTGACCCTCGGGGATGCCGAGCTCGGCGGTCGCCTCACGCACCTCGCGGGCGAGCGTGTCGGGGGCAAAGCCCTCGGGCAGCGAACGCGTCGCGATCGAGAACGCGACGTAGCGCACCTCGGCGCCGGCCTCGACGAGCCGCGCCATCGTCCCACCGCAGCCGAACTCCCCGTCGTCGGTGTGCGGGGCGAGGACGAGCGCGCGCTCGACTCCGCCGATCACGCGGGCTCACCGGCCGGAGCGTCTGCGCGTGCGCCGACGACGATCAGCGCGAGCAGCCCCCAGAAGGTGGGGTCCTCGAAGAGGGCGTTATAGAAGAGGCAGTGCACGAGGATCGCGGTCAAGGCTAGACCGAAGCCCAGTCGCGCCGTTCCCTCGAACGACGGCCCGATGCGCCGGAACGCCGTGAGGAGCGCGACCCCCACGAGCGCCACGAGGAGCGCGAGGCCGACGAACCCCGTCTCGGCGGCGACGGTGATCGGCGTCGTGTGCGACGCGGCAGCCTTCGGCTCGCGGCCGCGCAGGCCGTTCGCGTCCGCATAGGCGCGCTTGAAGCCGCCGACCCCGACGCCGAACACGGGGTGGTGCGTCGCCACCTTCAGGCCGCGCGTCACGAGCGTCGAGCGGCCGCTCGTCACGTGCGAGAGCGACGAGGACGTCTTCCCCTGCACGCGATGGCGAAGCTGTGGCGAGGCGGCGACCGCGACGATCAGCACCGCGGCGGCGATCCCGAGCAGCCAGAGGCTGCGCCGGCGCCAGACGAGGATCGCCGCGACCGTCGTGCCCACGAGGAGGGCGACGTAGCTCGACTGCGAGAACGACGGCAGCAGCCCGACCCACGTGATCCCGAGTGCGAGCGTCGCCGCGACCGCCCACAGTGAGTCGCGCGCGTTCCGGCGCAGGACGAAGACGAGGCTGGCGAGGATGGCGATGACGAGGAACCTCCCGTAGATCGACGGGTCGTAGAAGACCGAGTTGACGCGGTAGAACCAACCGCTCGGCGCGTACGCGTTGTCGACCTTCACCTTCGGGTTCCAGAAGATCTGCCGCTCCTCGTACTGCACGATCCCGATCGACGCGAAGAGCACCGCCATCGCCGCGAGCTGGACGTAGAGCGTCAGCACCCAGCCGCGTGACCACCGAAGCCGCGCGAGCACGACGGCGATCAGCCCGAACGGCAGCACGAAGAAGAGCAGCTCGATCGCACCCTGGCGGACGTCCCTGGTCCAGAGTATCGACGCGCCCTCCCAGGCGACGAACGCCGCGACCGGCCACGCGAGCGGGCCGAGCTCTCTCGAGCCCTCGCCGTCGTCGTAGAGCTGCCAGGCGAGCGCCAGCGCCGCCACGACGACCACGCCGTAGAGCGGCAGGAGCAGATTCGCCTGGGTCGAGCCGACGTGGACGGGGATCCGCGCCGGGACGCAGGCGAGCGTCGCAAGGGCGAGGAGCCACGGGAGGCGCAGGACGGCCCACGTGCCCACCGCGGCCGCCGCGAGCCCGACGACGGCGGCGGCCGCGAGCACGCGGTGGTGCCCCGAGGGCGCCAGGTATGCGGCGAGCCCGGCGCAGCCGACCGCCCAGCCGGCGAGCCCCGCAACGCGTACGTCCCGGCGCGTGGCGACGATCAGGACGGTGAGCCCGCCGGCTCCGACGGCGCCCGCGGCCTGGGCGAGCTCCGAAGTCACCGCACGACCACGGCGGCGCGGTCGGCGTGGTCGCCGACGTAGACGTAGACGAAGGAAACGCCCTTCGCGGCGGGCGCCCGGAAGTGGAGGGTGCCGCGCGGCTGCACTCCCGAGCGGCCGCGCAGCCGCCAGCGGACCCGCGGCGCGTCGGTCGACACCCGGATCGCAAAGCGCTGGCGCGGCCGCACGTCGACGCGGGTGCGGCCGAGCACGACGTACCGGACGTGCGCGATCGCGAACGGATACGGCTTCGAGACGTTTCCGGCCCGGTCGCGCGCCGCGACCGTCAGCACGTATCCTCGCGGGCCGGCGCGGACCGGCCGGCCGTCGAGCTTTCCGTTCCAGGTCAGCTCGCCCACCGTCCGCTGCGAGCGCGTGAACGCGACGCGCGTCCCGTCGACGTAGAGGATCGCGTGCGCCGGCTCGTCGATCGTGTACTGAACGCGGAAAATGTCGCCGTGACCGTCGCCGTCCGGCGACAGGATCGGATACTGGGGGCGCTTTACCTTGATCACGGGCGGGACGGTGTCGAGGCGAATCGGGTTCGGCAGGACGATCGTCCGGTGCGAACGCTCGAGCTTCACGACGGGCATGAAGGTTCCGTCGGGCTCTGCAAGGCCGTGGTCGGAGAGCCCGTCCCACACGAGGTTGACCCGCGTCCCGCCGGCGAAGGTGCGGGGGTGAAGCAGCGTGCGCACGCGCCTGCCGTCCCCGTTCTGGATCCACGCCTCGACGCGTTCCCGCGCGCGGAGGCGGAAGGAGATCGTGGCGACGGGGGCCGTGCGGCCGTTCGGCGAGAAGACCGGCACCGGGACCTGCGTGCCGTAGATCGGCGAGCGCTCGAGCTTCGCGCCCTCGGTGATCGCGAAGGCGACGGCCGTAGCCGCGAGCAGGGCGAGAACGAGTGCGCTCGACAGGGCCCGGGCCACGCCCGGACGATTCTACGAGGCTTCCGGCGCGATCCGGCGCTGCTGCAGCTGCCGCAGCGACCAGGCGAGCGCGGCAAGTGCCGCGACTGCGATCGACGCCTCGATGATGATCGTCGCCCCCGGCAGCTCGACGAGCTTGATCCCGGAAAGCATCAGGACGAACGCGAACATCGTCCGCAGGATGCGATCCGGCACCTTGATCGAGAGGTTCGACCCGAGCAGCACGCCCGGAATCGACCCGACGAGCAGCCACGCGATCGCGTGCATGTCGACGTTGCCGTGCAGCAGATACCCCGCTCCCGCGATCCAGAGCAGCGCCGCCGCGTGGGTGATATCGGTGCCGACCATCTGCGTCGCCGACAGCGGGAAGAGGAAGAGCATGAAGAGGCCGAAGAACGTCCCCGAGCCGACCGACGTCAGGCCGACGACGAAGCCGCAGCTCGCGCCGATCAGCACGGCCACGATCTTGTCGCGGCGGCTGAGCCGGAACGGGCCGTCGCCGACGTCGCGATGCGGATCGACGAACGTCCGCGCGAGGAAGCCGATGCCGCCGAGGATCAGCGCGACGCCGATCACTCTCGTCATCGTCGCCGCCGCATCGTCCGAGAACGAGTTCGCCAGCTCGACGCCGACCAGGGAGCACGGCCCCGAGCCGAGCAGCATCCACGCGGCGAGCGGCACGTTCACCGTGCCGAGGCGACGATGGCGTACCGCGCCGAAGCTCTTGAAGATCGCGCCGTGCACGAGGTCGGTGCCGACGGCGGTCTTCGGGTCGAAGCCGAAGATGAGGATCAGCATCGGCGTCATCAGGCTCCCGCCGCCCATCCCCGTCATGCCGACGAGGACGCCGACCGCGAAGCCGGCGATCACGAACTGCCAGGTCATCTCGCGGGTACCCCGCCCGGCTCGGGCGGCAGCGGGCACGAGACGAACGGGCGACCGCGGAGGCGGCAGGCGAGCTTGTACGCCTCGCAGCCCGTGCAGAAGCCGGTGGCCGCAGCGAGGAGCGCCAGCGAGGCGACGAGGAGCCCGAGGGCTGCGCCGAGCAGCGGCTCGCCGGCGAGGTAGGAGAGCGACGCCGCGGACAGCACGGCCAGGCCGACCATGTTCGCGACCCGCGGCGGACGGGCGTCCTCGAGCGGGCCCTCGCCGAACCGCGGCTGGACGAGCTCGAAGTACGCGACGCACGGCAGGCAGTACCGCCGGCCGAAGGTGAGGCCGACCGCGAGCTGGAGCGCGAGCAGCGCGAGCAGCCACCACCACCCGAAGGCGATAGCGAGCAGCGAGAGCAGGCCGATCACCAGCTGGTTCGTCCGCGGCGCGCGCGAGTCGATCACGTCGGTGTCGCGGTAGGGATGCGCGCGGCGCGTCACGTCAGGCGATCGCCTCGACGACCATGCCGGCGCCCACGGTGTCGTTCGTCGACTCGTCGATCAGGATGAACGCACCGGTCGCCCGGTTGCGTGCATAGGGATCGACTGCAAGCGGCTCGGCGAGCCGCAGGCGCACGACGCCGAGGTCGTTGAGCTCGAGCTTCCCGGGCGACGGACGGTCGGCGAGCGTCTCGATCTCGACGACCGACAGGATCTCGGCGACGAGCGCGCGCGACGTGCGCGTCGTCTGCTTGATCGCGAGCGTGGCGCGCTCCGTCAGCGGACGTTCGCTGAGCCAGCAGACGCGGGCGACGAGCTCGCGGGCGACGACCGGCGCGCGCTCCGGATCGGCGAGCAGGTCGCCGCGCGAGACGTCGACGTCGTCCTCGAGCCTGATCGTCACGGACTGGCCGGGCACGGCCTCCCCGAGCGGCCCGTCGGCGTCCTCGACCGACGCGACGCGCGTACGGTGTCCGGACGGCTGGACGACGACCTCGTCTCCGGCGCGCCACACGCCGCTGTCGACGCGGCCCGCGTACCCGCGGAAATCGTGGTGCTCGTCGGCCATCGGCCGGATCACCCACTGGACGCCAAAGCGGCGGTCGTCGCGGTTGCGGTCGGAGGTGAGCTCGACCGTCTCGAGATGCTCGAGCAGGGTCGGCCCCGCATACCACGACATCGCCTCGGTGCGCTCGACGACGTTGTCGCCTCGCAGCGCCGAGACCGGGATCACGACGACGTCGTGCAGCGACAGCCGGTCGCCGAGCTCGGCGAGGTCGCGCACGATCTCGTCGTAGCGCTCCTCGGAGTAGTCGACGAGATCCATCTTGTTGACTGCGAACGTCACGTGCGGCAGCTCGAGCGTCGCCGCGATGTACGCATGGCGGCGCGTCTGCTCGACGACGCCCTTGCGCGCGTCGACGAGGATCAGCGCGACATCCGCGGTCGAGGCGCCGGTGACCATGTTGCGCGTGTACTGGACGTGCCCGGGGGCGTCGGCGAGCTGGAACCGGCGACGCGTCGTCACGAACGAGCGGTAGGCGACGTCGATCGTGATGCCCTGCTCGCGCTCGGCGCGCAGGCCGTCGGTGAGCAGCGCAAGGTCGACGTAGTCGTGCCCGCGGCGCCGCGACGCGTCCTCGATGTGCTCGAGCTGGTCGACGAGGATCTGCTTGGTGTCGAAGAGCAGGCGGCCGATCAGCGTCGACTTGCCGTCGTCCACCGAGCCGGCGGTCACGAGCCGCGCGAGCTCGCTGTCCATCAACTGCCTAGAAATAGCCAACGCGCTTCCGGTCCTCCATCGCCGCCTCTGAGACGCGGTCGTCCGCCCGCGTCTCGCCGCGCTCCGTCACCCGCGTCGCCGCGATCTCGTCGACGACGGCCTCCAGCGTCCCGGCCTCCGACAGCACACCGCCGGTGCACGTCATGTCGCCGACCGTGCGGAAGCGGACCGACGCCGTGAACGGCTCCTCGTCGGGCAGCCGCTCGACGAACTCGGAGGCCGCGTAGAGCATCCCGTCGCGCCGGAACACCTCGCGCTCGTGCGCGAAGTAGATCGACGGCAGCTCGAGCCCCTCCCGCGCGACGTACTGCCACACGTCGAGCTCGGTCCAGTTCGAGATCGGGAAGACGCGGATGTGCTCGCCCTTCCGGATGCGCGCGTTGTAGAGGTTCCAGAGCTCGGGGCGCTGCGCACGCGGATTCCACTGGCCGAAGTCGTCGCGGAAGCTGAAGATGCGCTCCTTCGCACGCGCGCGCTCCTCGTCGCGGCGCGCGCCGCCCATCGCCGCGTCGAACCCGTGCTCCTCGATCGCGTCGAGCAGCGTCGTGGTCTGAAGCTGGTTACGGGAGGCTCTCGGCCCGGTCGAATCGACGACGCGCCCCTTGTCGATCGACTCCTGGACGCTCGCGACAACGATGCGCTCACCGAGCTCGGCGACCCGCCGGTCGCGGAACTCGATCACCTCGGGGAAGTTGTGGCCCGTGTCGACGTGCATCACGGGGAACGGGAATCGTGCCGGACGGAACGCCTTCTCGGCGAGCCGCAGCAGCACGATCGAGTCCTTGCCGCCCGAGAAGAGGAGCACCGGCCGCTCGCGCTCGGCGGCGACCTCGCGCATGATGTGGATCGCCTCGCTCTCGAGCTCGTCGAGGTGCGAGAGCGTCCGCGTCGACGCGGCGACGCTCATGCGATCTCGCCTTCGACATGGAGGCCGCACTCCGTGCGGTCGCTGCCGGCCCAGCGCCCCTCGCGACCGGCGCCGGGAATCGTGGAGTGCGTGTCGCCGATCGACTCGTAGCCACGGTCGTGCAGCGCGTTGTACGGAAGCTCGCGCTCCCGGATATACGCCCAGCAGTCGTCGTCGCTCCAGTCGGCGAGCGGGTTCGCCTTCCACAGCTCGTGGGCCGCGTCCCACCCGAGCTTCGGTGCGTTCGCACGCGTCGGCGACTGGTCGCGCCGGACGCCGGTGATCCACGCGTCGAGGTCCAGGAGCGCCCGGTTCAGCGGCTCGAGCTTCGCGATCGCGAGGTAGAGATCCGGCTTCGTCTCCCAGATCCCGTCCTCGACCGGGCCGCCCTCGAACACCTCGATCTTCGTGTCGTACCGCTCCTCGACCGCGCGCCAAAGGTCGTGCGTCTCCGGGAACAGGTAGTGCGTGTCGATCGCGAAGACGCGTGCCTGCGGCTCGATCGCGAAGAGCATGTCGAGCAGAACGCTCTCCTCCTTCTGGAAGGAGCACGCGAGCGCGACCTGCGCGGGGAACGCCTCGACGACGAGGCGCAGCACCTCCTCCGCGCCGAGCGCCTCGAGCGCCGCGCCCTCAGGGGGCCGGAACTGGCTCACTGCCACCGAGCAGCACCTCCTTCAGCGTGTCGCCGCGCAGGCCGAGCCGCAGCGTCTGCAGCGGGATCACCTCGTCGGGCGGGATGTTCCCGAGGTTCACGGAGGGGCCGAACTGCTTGACGAACCAGGTCTGTGCGGCCTTCGTCGGTGCCTCGAAGACGATGTTCGCAGGGCCGACGACGTTCGCGATCTCCGCGATCAGGTCGGTGCGCATGCCGCCGGACGAGTCGAAGATGCCGGCCGTGCCGCCCTCGCGCGCCTCGGTGATCACCTTCCAGGCGCCCGCGGCGAGCTCGTCGTTCAGCCACGTCGTCCACTGCGCCGACGTGTACTCGACCGAGGAGTCCTTCGAGCCGACCTCGGAGAGAACGGTGAAGTCGCGCGCGAAGTCGGCGATCAGCTCGAGCTTGCGCTCGCGCGGGATCTCGATCGTCCCGTCAGAGATCTCGACGTGGCTCAGGCCGAGCCCGAGCAGCCACTGCTTGTAGTCGTCCAGGCGATCCCGCGCGTAGCAGACCTCGAAGAACGTCCCGCCGATCACGACGGGCTTCTCGCGCAGGACGTCGAGCTTCCGCTCGAGACCGTCCGTGACGTAGGCGGTGCCCCAGCCGAGCTTGACGATCGAGATGTGGTCTCCCGCCACCTCGAGGATGTCCTCCCAGGCGCGCGGGCCGAGACCCTTGTCGATCACGTGCGTCAGCCCGACGTGGCGCCCGAGCCCGAGATCAAAGCCTGGCATAGAGCTCCTCGAGCTTCGCCTTCGCCCGCGTCTGCACGTCGCGGTAGAGCGAGTTGCCGTGCGCGTCGATCCCGACCGTGAGCGGCCCGAAGTCCTTGACCCGGAACTTCCAGAGGCACTCCGGCATCAGCTCCTCCCAGGCGACCTCTTCGATCTCCTCGATCTGCGTGGTCTCGAGCGCCGCGGCGCCGCCGACGATCGCGAAGTAGACCATCCCGAGCCGGTGCATCGGCTCGATCGCCTCGTCCGGGAAGCCGCCCTTGCCGCAGATCGCTCGGACGCCGTACTGCTCTCCGAGCGGCTCGGTGAAGCGCACCATGCGCGCGCTCGTCGTGGTGCCGATGCAGATCTTCTCGTACTTGCCGTCCGCGACCTTGCGCACGTTCGGCGCGGTGTGCAGGAGGAACGCTCCGCGGAGATCCATCGGCGGCTCGACGCCCTGGTCGAAGATGCGGATCTGCGTGCGGTCGCGGATGCCGATGATGTGACCCTGCACGGTGACCTCGTCGCCGGCGCGCAGCTTCAGGATCTCCTGCGGGTCGGTGATCGGGAACGTGACCTCGTGCGTCGCCATCTCTCACGCCTCCCGGTCGTAGTCGATGTCGCCGGACGGGCTGATGTGCGCCGACGCGCGCCGCGCCGCCCAGCACTGGTAGTTGACGGCGACCGGGTTCAGGGTCATGTGCGTGTCCGCGTGCTCGATATGGCACTGCAGCACGGTCACGTCGCCGCCCAGGCCCATCGGGCCGATCCCGGTCTCGTTCAGCAGCCCGAAGAGCTCGTCCTCGAGCTCGGCGACGATCGGGTCGGGGTTGCGCGTCCCGATCGGCCGCATGATCGCCTCCTCCGCAAGGGACAGCGCGTAGTCGGCCGAGCCGCCGATCCCGACCCCGACGATGCCCGGCGGGCACGGCTTGCCGCCCGCGTTGACGATCGACTCGAGCACGAACTCCTTGATCCCCTTCACGCCGTCGGCGGGGACGCACATCTTGAGGAAGCTCATGTTCTCCGAGCCCGAGCCCTTCGGGACGCACTTGACGTCGAGCCCGTCCCAGTCCTCGATGAACTCCCAGTGCACGATCGGCAGGCGGTAGCCGATGTTCGGCCCGGTGTTCTCACGGGTGATCGTGTGGACGGCATTGGAGCGCAACGGGTGCTCGACGGTCGCGCGCGCGGTTCCGTCACGCAGCGCCTCGTAGATGCGCGCCGGGTGCAGCGGGAAGTGCTCGCCGACGCGCGCGTGGTAGACGGCGATCCCGGTGTCCTGGCAGACGAGGTTCTTCTCGCTGTCGGCCACGTTGACGTTGCGGTGGATCACCTCGAGCACGCGCCGGCCGGGAACCGACGTCTCCTTCTCGCGCGCCGCGGCGAGCGCGTCGCGCAGATCCTGCGGGATGTCTTTCAGCGCCCAGACATAGAGATGCGCGGCCGCGTCCTCGACCGCGTGCTGCAGATCGGTTGCGATATCGATGCTCATGCCTTCGCTTTCTCGGCCGCCGCCTTGCCCGAGCGCCGTCCGAAGACGACACACTCGAGCAGGCTGTTGCCCATCATTCGATTGCGTCCGTGCGTGCCGCCGGCGATCTCGCCGCACGCGTACACGCCCTCGAGCGTGGTCGCGCCGTCGGTGTCGATCACGAGCCCGCCGTTCTGGTAGTGCAAGACCGGATAGGTGAGGATCCGCTCGCGGAGCGGGTCGATCCCCGAGCCGCGGTAGCGGCGAAGCATGTAGGGCAGCGACACCTCGGCGTCGTCCTGCGCGATCCTTGTCGTGTCGAGGTAGACGGCCGGACGGCCGTCGGACGTGTCGACGCCGCGGCCCGCCTCGACCTCGTCGAAGATCGCCTGGCTGACCGCGTCGCGGGGACCGAGGGAGTCGGTGAACTCCTCGCCGTCGGCGTTGAGCAGCACGGCGCCATACGCGCGCGTCGTCTCGGGGATCGAGTAGCCCTGCATGTTCGGCGGCCAGGCGCCGCCGTTCGGGTGGTACTGGAGCGCGTCGAGGTCGCGCGACTCGGCGCCGAGGGCGAGCGCGAGCTGCGTCACCTCGCCGGTCGCGTTCGGATGGTTGGTCGAGAGCTCACCGCGCCGCTCGGCCTCGGCGTAGCAGCGGCCGCCGGCCGCGAGCACGACGGCGCCCGCGTCGAGGACGTGGTCGCCGCAGAGGGCGCGCCAACCGGCCTCGCTCTCCGTGAGCTCGCGCAGCGGTGCATTGGTGAAGGAGGTTCCGGTTCCTCCCTCCCAGGCCTCGCGGAGCTGCTTCGTGATCGCGTGGCCGGTGCGGTCGCCGACCTGCAGCAGCCGCTTGCGGGTGGCTCCGCCGCAGCGTGCGAGCCGGTAGCCGCCGTTCGAGCGCGTGAACTCGACGCCGAGCGACTCGAGCCAGCCGATCGCGGACGGCGCCTCGCTCGTCAGCACGCCGACGAGCTCGAGGTCTGCCGTCTCGTGCGAGGAGGCGACCACGTCGGCGGCGTGCTGCTCGGGCGAGTCGTCCTCGCCGAACGAGGCCTGGATCCCGCCCTGGGCCTTCGACGAGTTGTTCGCCTGCAGCGAGCCCTTCGTCGCGAGCGCGACGCGCGCGCCGGCGCGCTCCGCGGAGACTGCGGCCGCGAGGCCGGAGGCGCCGCTGCCGATCACGAGCACGTCGAACTGGCCCCCGGCGGACATACCGAGCGTGACTATACCTAATCCGCTCGATTAGGAGCGCTTATGCCAAAGGGAGTCGCCAAAGCGCGGCCGGTAGCCGCCGGAGGCCGGCTCCGCCGGCCGGGAGGCGAAGCACGAGAACGCGACACCGCGCGCAAAGGGAGGGATGGGCTCGGGAAGGGAACCGCAGGTTCTCTTCCCGACGTACGGTGCCAGGCACCGAAGTGCCTGGCACCGAGAGCTTCGCCGAGAGCTTCGTCAGTCAACCGGAGCCGGCTGCGGCGCCCGTCCCTCGACGCCGAACCTCGGCAGCCACTCGAGCGAGCGCGGCAGGTACCAGTTCCAGTCGCCGAGCAGCTTCATCACGGACGGCAGCAGCACCGCCCTGACCACCGTGGCGTCGATCAGGATCGCTGCGGCGAGGCCGAAGCCCATCTGCTTGATGTCGATCTCGTGCAGGCTGATGAAGATCGCGAAGACCGCGACCATCACGATCGCCGCGCTCGTCACCGTGGACGCGGTGCGCTTGATGCCGGTCGCCACCGCCTCGTCGGTCGACATGCCGCCGTCGACGAGCTCCTTGATCCGGCTGAGGATGAACACGTGGTAGTCCATCGAGAGTCCGAACAGGATCACGAACATGAACAGCGGCAGCCACGAGGCGATCGCGCCGTTCGAGTGGAACCCGAGCAGCCCCTCCGCCCAGTGGTTCTGGAAGACGAGCACGAGCAGCCCGTACGCGGCCCCGACCGAGAGCAGGTTCAGGAGCACCGCCTTGATCGGGATCACGATCGACCGGAACGTGACCAGCAGGAGCACGAAGCAGAGGGCGAGCACGAACCCGAACACGATCGGGATGTGGCTCTTCATCTGGTTGTTGAAGTCGTGCGTTCCCGCCGTCTCGCCCGTCACCGGAGCGACCACGCCCGGCACGGCGCCGATCGTCGTCGGGATGATGTGGTTGCGGAGCGTCTGGAGCGCCGCAACCGATGCGCCGTTGTCGCCGTTCCCCTGGAGCGGGATCGAGACGACCTCGACCGTCTTCGCCGGGTTGACCTTCGTCTCGATCGGCGTCGACATCTGACCCGAGGCGAGCGCGCGGCGCTTCAGCTCCGCGATCCCGGTCTGCACCTTCGGTGACGTCACGTCGTTCGCCTTGACGACCACCTGCGCCGGCGTCTGCGCGCCGGGGAACGCCTTCTGGATCGCCTCGTAGGTGCGCACGATGCCGATCGACTTCGGCAGGTCGGTGAAGCTCGGCAGCTGCGTGTGCAGCTGGAGCGCCGGGACGGCGAGCGCCAGCAGGAACCCCGCCGAGACGATCGCCGACAGCCACGGCCGCCGCACGACGCGGTCGAGGACGAAGCCCCACAGCCGCGACTCGCCGGGCACGCGCCGCGCGAGCAGCGGGATGCGCCCCTTGTTCACCCGGTCGCCGAGCTTCGAAAGCATCGCCGGCAGGATCGACAGCGAGCCGATCAGCGCAACAGCGACCATCAGCATCGCGCCGACCGCAATCGACGTGAACACGGCGTTGCCGGTGAACAGCATGCCCGCCATCGCGATCAACACGGTCAGGCCGGAGATGAGCACCGCGTGCCCGGACGTCGCCGCGGTGCGCAGCAGCGCCTCGCGGTGGCTCGCGCCTCGCGCCCGCTCCTCCCGCTCACGGCGGATGTAGAAGAGCGAGTAGTCGACGCCCACCGCCATGCCGATCAGCAGGATCACCGACTGCGTCGGGTCGCCTGCGGCGACGACGTGGCTCGCGATCGACGACAGGCTGATCGTCGCGAGCACACCGGAGAACGCGAGCAGCACCGGCAACCCGGCTGCGACGAGCGCGCCGAACGCGAGCAGCAAGATGATCAGCGTGACCGGCAGCGACGAGTACTCCGCACGCTGGAAGTCCTTGCCGATCGTGTCCGCGAGCACGTGGTTCGCACTCGCCTCGCCGAACTCCTCGACCGTGAAGGCCGGGTGGCCTGCCTGCACCCCGGCAACCGCCTCGAGCACGGGCGCGACCTTGTCCTGTGCCTTGTCCTCGTCGCCCCGGATCTCGAACTGCACGATCGCCGAGTGGCCGCCGTCGGCGACCTGCGTGCGATTCGCCGGATCGAGTGGCGTGCGTACGCGCGCGACGACCGGCTGCGCCGACACGGTGCGCACGACGTCGTTCACCGCCGCGCGGAACGCGGGATCCGCGACGGTGTCCGTCTTCGACTGCACGAGCACGCTCTCGCCGGCGTGCCCGGCGAAGCCGGCGCCGTCGAGGATCTTCTGCGCGGTGCGCGTGTCGCCCGACGCCGTATCCGAGTTCTTGAGCGCCTTCTTTCCGACGGCACCGCCCACGAGGACGGCGAGCACGCAGAAGACGAGCCATGCGCCCAGCGCCGTTTTCCAATGTGCCGCGCTCCAACGACCCGCGCGCGCGGCGAGATTCTCCCGTTCCATCATCTCTCCTCCGTCGACAAGTCCACCGCGTCAACGGTGACTGACCCCTCTTGCCGCGGACAGCCGGTTGCCCGGCGTCCTACGGTAGAGCTGCCACTACTTCTAGCGGGACGCCCGTCGTCCGCGAGGACGATTGGCGGTCGCTCACCAGACGGATTCGAACAGCGCGCGGATCTCCGCCGGGCTCGCCTGTCTCGGGTTCGCCTGGTTCCCACCGCGCACCGCCGTCGCCTCGGCGAGCTCGTCGAGATCGCCGTGCGGGACGCCGAAGTCGCGGAGCCGCTCGAAGCCGCCCGCGTGCGCGAGCTCGCGTGAGCGATCGACCGCGTCGCCGCCGAGCGCGTCGCCGAAGCGCGCGATCTCTGCCGGGACGAACGTGCGGTTGAACTCGAGCGCCGGCGCCAGGCAGATCGCGTTCATCGCGCCGTGCGGGATGCCGTAACGGCCGCCGACCGCCTGGGCCATCGCATGCGCGAGACCGAGACCGGCGATTCCGAGCGCATGGCCCGCGTGCATCGCGCCCGCGAGCAGCTCGACGCGCGCGTCGAGATCGGCGCCGTCGGCGAGCACGCGCGGCAACGCTCGCGCGATCAGCGGTGCGCCCTCGAGCGCCTCGCGATCGCCCTCGTCGGTGCGGCCGCGCACGTACAGCGCCTCGGCGCAGTGCGCGAGCGCGTTCATCGCAGTGCCGGCGGACACGTCGCGCGGAAGGTCGAGCGTCAGCTCGGCGTCGTAGACGATCCCGACCGGATGCGCGCCGGCGCCGCCGCCCTGCATCACGCGGTCCGGCGAGCGAACGCCGAAGAACGTCGTCCACTCGGCGCCGGAGTAGGTCGTGGGCACGCTCACGAGCGGCAGCCCCGTCATCGCCGACGCGGCCTTGCCGGTGTCGATCGCCGAGCCCCCGCCGATCGCGAGCACGCCGTCCGCGTCGCCGGGGACCTCCACCCGCGCCGACGGCACCTCGTTCCACCACACGACGTGCGGGACGTCGAGCGCGCGCCAGCGGTCGGTCGCGATCACGAATGGCCGCGTGATCCCGGCTTCCGCGAGCACCTCGGGCAACCGGCCGAGGCCGAGCCGCACGATCACGGCAGGCGGCTCCGCGCGAACAGGAGGAACTCGCGCGCAACGCGCGTCTCCGACCGGCCCGCGGCGCGCACCAGCAGCACCTCGCGCTCCAGCTCGAGACCGCTCACGGTCGCCTCGGCGAGCGTCCCGGCCGCCAGGTCGTTCTCGATCGAGAGCCGCGAGATGAACGTCACGCCGTACCCGCCGCGCACCGCGCTCGTCACCGACTCCTGCAACCCGAGCTCGAGCCGCACGCCGAGATCGCGAAGCCGGACGCCGGCCCGGCGCCGCAACTCGTCCTCGATCAGCTGGCGCACGCCGGCGCCGTCCTGCATCACGATCAGCGTCTCGCCGCGCAGCTCGTCGACCGTCACTGTGCGCCCCGCGAACGAGTGGCCGGGCGGACACGCGAGCGTGACCGTGTCACGGAAGAAGGGCGCGTAGTCGACGCCGCGGTGCTTCGGCGCCGCGCCGACTACACCGAGCTCGAGCGTCCGGTCGGCGACGCGCTCGACCACGGTCTGCGTGTCGAACACGGAGAGCGCGACGTTGAGCTCCGGGTGGTGCGCGGCGAAGTCGCACAGGAGCCCCGAGAGCACGACGCCGCCCGGCCCGGTCGACGCGCCGATCTCGAGCGTGCCCTGGAGGTCGCCCTGCGCCTCCTCGGCGAGGTCGTTGACGAGGTCCTCCTCGAGCGCGAGCAGCCGCTGCGCGCCGCGGTAGAGACGCGCACCGGCCTCGGTCGGCTCGACGCGGCGTCCGGAGCGGTCGAGCAGCTGCAGCCCGAGCCGCTTCTCGAGCGAGCGCACCTGCAGCGAGACGGCCGGCTGCGTCACCCCGAGCCGCTCGGCGGCCTGCGAGAACGAGCGGCGCTCGACGACCGTGCAGAACGCCCGCAGCTGCCGCGTGTCCATAACGAGAGCTTATACTTGCGCGGAGAGGTCGATCAGGAGGCAGCCTGCGCGCGCCGGCGGCGCGCGACGATCCAGCTGTCGACCGCGACCACCACCGCCAGCGTCGTCAGCCCCGCCACGACGGCGCCGTAGGCCGACTCGAACCCGAGCAGGCCGACGAGGGTCGCGGCGGCGACGACGATCGCGTAGGCGCCGAGGAGCGCCCAGGCCGAGAGGGGCTGCGTCGCCGGTCGCCGCGGCGGCGGCTCCTTCAACCGGAGCACCTCGGCCTCGGCGTCGAGGCGACGGTCCCGCTCGCGCCGGGCGGCGTCGCGGGCGTCGGCGAGCTCGGCCCGCAGTTCCACCAGCAGCGCCTCGTCGAGCAGTCCCTCGTCCAGCGGCGGCTCCGGCGTCGGCGCGGCCACAGGCGCGGGCACGGGCATCGGCGCAGGGCGCACGGAAACGGGTGCCTTCGCCGCGGCCGGGCGCGACAAACGGAGGCCGAACCACGGATCGCCGTCGCGTTCCTCGACCTTCCACCCCGCTTCGGAGAGCTGCGCCGTGAGCGCGTCGAGCGCAGCGACCGCCTCCTCCGTCGGCCCCGGCGGCGACGAGGAGCGCCACCTGATCGCGGGCGACTCGCCGACCGGCTCCGGCCCGGAGGCCGCATAGGCCAGGAAGCGGCCCTTCACGTACCCCCGCCACCAGACGATCTCGCAGCGCTCGAGGTCGCGCGGCGCAGCCTTCTGACTCACCCGCGGAGCCTTCTCACTTGCACGTCTTCGGGTGAAGATCGTGCTGCTTCGCTCGGAACACGGTCTGCGCGACCGTGGCATTCGCGAAGCGGACGACGCGCACCGTCGTGCTGCCGGTGAGCGCGGCGTACGTCCCGGCGCCGCGGTGGACAGGCAGGCACTCGATGGTCGTCGCGCCGCCGCGCCGCGCGACAGCGCAGCCCACGTTCGTGCCGGCGATGCGAACAGTGTCGCCGACGTGGAGCACCGCCGGGGCCGCCGCCGCGCCCGCGGCGCGGGACGCTCCCAGCCAGACGGCGAAGCCGCAGGCTGCGAGGACGACGACGATCAGCCCGATCCGCGCCATGGCTACCTCCTCGTTTCGAGCACGCCGGTCATCGCGACTGGAGGCGACCCACGCGCCACCGGATCCCGAGGACGAGCGCGTTCACGGTTGCGAGCATCGCGACGACGATCGCCTTCACGATCGTCCACGGCGTCTTCGTCACGGCCGCCCCGAGCACACCGCCGATGCGGGGAAGCGGCGGGTACGGCGGGACGGAGCCGGAGCCGAAGCCCGAGCCGCCGGGGGCGTGCTCCGAGGGGGGCGTGCCGGTCGTCGCCGCGGCGGGGGGGGCGGCGGCATTCGGGCCGGCGACGGCACCGGACGCGCCCACGGACGCACCGAGGTCGGGGCACGGCAGGACGCGGAAGCGCGGGAAGGGGAACCGCGCCAGTTCCGCGCAGGCGGCGGCGAACGCCGACGAGCGCGCCGCGCCGGCGAGACCGAGCCCCGCCAGGGCGAGCAGCGCTGCGATCCCACCTGCCGCCGCGCCCGGGTTCCTCGTGACCGTCGACCACACCGGGCCGCCGGAGGGGGCCGGCCGCGCCGTGACGGGCCGAAGCTCGGGGGAGGCCGACGTGACCCGGGTGGCCTGCGCCACGTTCGGCAGCGGCACGAGCCGCGGGAGTGTCGAGGCCGGCGCCGGGCGGAGGGGAAGCGTCGACGCCGGCCCGAGCCGGGGCGCGAGCGGCCGTGGCGATGCACCAGGAGCCGCTGCCGGAGCGGCCGAGACGGAGACCGAGGACGGAGACGCCGCGATCGTCGCGGAGCCGCCTTCGGACGCGAATGCCGGGGCGGCCGCGGAGACGGACGCGGAGGCACCGTGGGCCGCGACGGTCACAGCAGCGGCGGACTTCGGAACCGCGGCGTGCACCTGGACGGCCGCGGCCGGCGCCGCCGGGTGCGCGGATGCCGAGGCGGAGACGGAGGCTGCGGGCGTCGAGACGGTCGCGGAGACCGGCGTGCTGGCCGAGGGGACCGGCACGGTCGCGGACACGGACACCGGCGGCACCGTGACCTTCGGCGTCGAGACCGAGGGGGTGGTCACCGCGGGCGTGGTGACGGAAGGGGTCGTGACGGGAGGGGTCGTGACGGGAGGGGTCGTAACGGCCGGAGTCGTGACGGGAGGGGTCGTGACGGGAGGGGTCGTGACGGGCGGCACGGTGACGGGCGGGACGGTCACCGCCGGGACCGAGACGGTCGGCGTCGAGACTGCGGTGGTCGCGCCGATCGTCGGGATGATCGACGTCGTGAGGCTCGAAATCGGCAGGCTGTCGCCGAAGGCTGCCCCGGCGAATCCGCCACACGCCAGGAGAGTCAATGCCGCCGCAGTTGAGGCCTTGCGCCGCAGTGCGCGTGCCATCTCACCCAACCCATGACCGCTTCGGCGGCCCCTTAAACAGCCTGGCGGAACTCGAGCCGGTTGCCGAAGGGATCGGCGGCGTAGAAACGGCGGACACCGGGGATCTCGTCGCCGTCGCGAACGGCGATCCCGACGCCCTCGAGCCTGTCGCGAAGCCCGTCGAGGTCGTCCACCGCCAGGCTCGGATGCGCCTTCTCCGCAGGTGCGAACGGCTCCTCGACGCCCACGTGCAATTCCTGCGAGCCCGCCCGGAACCAGCAGCCGCCGCGCCCGGCGAGCGCCGGGGGCTTCGGCACCTCCTCGAGCCCGAGCAGGTCGCGATAGAACGCCCGCGCCGGCCCTTCGCACTCCGGCGGCGCCGCCACCTGGACGTGATCGATCCCGATGACCGTCAACCCCTACGGTCTACCATCGACCGGGTGACGGCGGCGCCTCCGCGGCTCGAGGACACGCTCGTACGGGGCTACTCCCGGCTCGCCGCCGAATCACCGCACCGCCGCATCGACGCCGAGTTGCGCGCGCTCGACCTGCTGCTCGGTGTCGTGTTCGGGCTGCTCCTGCTGCCGTTCGCGCTCGTGATCGCGCTCGTCGTGCTGTTCGCGACCGGACGGCCCATGCTCTACCGCGGACGGCGCGTCGGCCGCGGCGGCCACTTCTTCGGGATGCTGAAGTTCCGCACGCTGCGGCGCGGCGCCGAGGACCGGATCGGCCAGTACCTCGGCGAGGAGCTCGTACGGCAGACGGAGGCCGAGCTGACCGGCGTCGGCCGCTTCCTCAAGGCGTCGCAGCTCGACGAGATCCCGCAGCTCTGGAACGTGATCCGCGGCGACATGTCGTTCGTCGGGCCGCGGCCGATCAGGCCGCGCTTCTTCGCCGAGCTCGCCGAGGAGCTCCCCGCGTACTGGCAGCGCCTCGTCGTCCGCCCCGGGCTGACCGGCTTCGCGCAGGTGCGCCGGGGCTACGAGACCTCGATGGCCGAGAAGCTCGCGCACGATCTCGAGTGGATCGCCGACCGTTCGGTGCGGCTCTACCTGCGAACCGTGGTGATGACCGCGGTGCGGGTGGTTCGTCAGTCGGTCAGCGCCCTCTGGGGCAACCGCTAGATGTGCGGCATCTGCGGGATCGCCGCGGCGCGAGGGGCCGTCGACCGCGAGCGCCTCGCCCGCATGTCGACGACGCTCGTCCACCGCGGGCCGGACTCGGAGGGGATGCACGTCGACGGCGGGATCGGCCTCGCCGCGCGCCGGCTTGCGATCATCGATCTGACGGGCGGCGACCAACCGATCGCCAACGAGGACGGGACGGTCGTCGTCGTCCAGAACGGCGAGATCTACAACCACGTCGAGCTCCGATTCGAGCTCGAGCGTGCGGGCCACCGGTTCGCGACACGCTGCGACACCGAGGTGCTCGTTCACGGCTACGAGGAGTGGGGGTCGCGGCTGTGGGAACGGCTGCGCGGGATGTTCGCGGTCGCCGTGCACGACGCGCGCTCCCGCTCGCTCGTGCTCGCGCGCGATCCCTTCGGGATCAAGCCGCTCTACTACCGCGACGTCGCTGGCGAGCTCTCGTTCGCCTCCGAGCTGGACGCCCTGCCCGGCGGCGAGATCGACCTCGACGCGCTCGAAGCCTTCCTCGCGTTCAACACGATCCCCGCACCGCTCTCGATCTACCGCGAGATCAGGAAGCTGCCGCCCGGCCACACGCTCACATGGAGCGACGGCGCGGCGGCGATCGACCGCTTCGCGCGACCGGGACCGCTCGAGGTTCGCACCGACGACGACGAGGCGGAGCTCCTCGAGGAGTGTCGCGCGCGGTTGCGCGACTCGGTACGCGCGCACCTCATCGCCGACGTGCCGGTCGGCGTGCTCCTGTCCGGCGGCGTCGACTCCGGGGCGTTGACGGCGCTGGCCGCGGAGGAGTCCGCCGACCCGGTGCGCACGTTCTCGATCGGCTTCGCCGAGGCGTCGTTCGACGAGCTCGCGGGTGCACGCGCCGTCTCCGGCCGGTACGGCACGCGGCACCGGGAGCTCGTGCTCCGCCCCGACGCGGCGCTCCTGCTCCCGGCGCTCGCCGACGCGTTCGACGAGCCGTTCGCCGACTCGTCCGCGCTCCCGACGTACCTCGTGTCGCAGCTCGCGGCCGAGGACGTGAAGGTCGCGCTGTCGGGCGAGGGCGGCGACGAGCTCTTCGGCGGCTACTACACCTACGTCGCCGACCTGCTGGCCGGGCGCTTCAGGGCCGCGGTCTCGCTCGCGCACCCGGCGATCGAGCTGCTGCCGTCGTCGAACCGCAAGGCGAGCCTCGACTACAAGGCGAAGCGCTTCGCGCGCGCGGCCCACCTGCCGCCGCTCGAGCGCCACCACGGCTGGAAGGAGATCTTCTCGGCCGACGCCCGCGCCGAGCTGACCGGGCGGCGAAGCGCATTTGATCCGGTCGAGACGCTCCGCGCGCGCTTCGCCGAGACGGAGGGGCATGAGCTGCTGGCACGACTGCAGGACGTCGACTTCGGCACCTATCTCGTCGACGACCTGCTCGTGAAGACGGATCGTGCGTCGATGGCGTGGTCGCTCGAGGTGCGCGTGCCGTTCATGGATCCACTCGTCGCCAACTTCGCGTTCTCTCTCCCGTCACGCCACAAGGTCCGCGGCCTGCAGAAGAAGCGGCTGCTCCGGAAGGCGGTCGAGCAGCTGCTGCCGCACGAGGTCGTGCACGGACGGAAGCGCGGCTTCTCGATCCCCGCTGCCGCGTGGCTGCGCGGCGAGCTCGAACCGTTCGCGCGCGAGACGCTCGCACCGGAGACGCTGCGCCGCCAGGGGTTCCTGCAACCGGACGCGGTCGGTCGGATGCTCGACGCGCACGCGACGGGGCGCGAGGACCTGTCGCGCCAGCTCTGGGGCGTGCTCGCGTTCACGCTCTGGTACGAGCGCCACGTCGAGGGCGTGCGGCGCGACGCGTCGCTCGAGCGTCTCGTCGCCGCTCAGTCGACGTAGTCGACGACCGGCAAGCGCGGATCGACGTCGAGGCAGGCCTGCAGGAAGAGGGCAGCGCCCACGTCGCCGGTCCACAACGTCGTGCGCCCCGCGCCGCGCCGCTCGCGCCAACGGTCGGCCTGGCCGGCCGCGTGCATCGCGAACCGACGCGCGCGCTCGAGCCAGAGCTCGTCCTGCGTGCGCGCGTGCACCTTGAGCAGCGCGAAGCCGCTGCCCGCCGTGCCGTGGCACATCCCGGTCCCCTTGTCCATGCTCGGCGGCCCGGCTCGCCAGACGAGCTCACCGGCCGCGAGCAGGAGGCTCTCGTCGAGGAATCCGCTCGCCGCCTCGGCGACGCCGGCCGCGCCGTGGCACCACTGCGTGCGGATGACGCCGTCGAAGCCGACGAGGTCGTCGCCGGCCGCGAGCGGCCAGTTTGCGAGCTCGTCCTCGACGACGGCCGTCGCGGAGAGCGCCGCGGCGCTCTCCTCCGGCAGCGTCCCGGCGACGCCGGGCGGAAGCAGCTCGGGCCACGCGAGCAGGATCTTGGCGTTCGAGGCGAGGCCGTGCGACGCGCCGGGCGACTTGCCGTACGGCGGGTAGACCCACAGGCCGTCGACGTCGCGGCGATCGAGCAGCACGGAGGCTGCGTTGCGCCACGAGCGCGCCCAACGCTCGTCGCCGGTGGCGTCGTGCATCGCGCGCGCGGCCACCATCGTCCCCGGCGAGCCGGAGAAGAGCTCGTTCGTCTCGCAGGTCTCGTTCGCGACCACGCGCTCGTGCAGCGCATCGGTGTACTCGGAGGCCCCGAGCAGGCAGGCGACGAGCAGCGGGCCGGTCTCGCCCATGAACAGGCTCGCGTGCGTCGAGACCGGCGGCTCGAGCCGCTCGTCGGTGTCCGGCGAACGGCGCCAGGCCTCGACGGCGGCAACCGCGATCCGGCTCGGATCGACCCGCGGCTCGGCGTGACCCCGGCGCCGCAGCACGTCGATGCCGAAGGCGACACCGGAAGCGCCGGTCGAGAGCACGGTCGGCGGGAGTCGGAGCTCGCCTCCCCAGTCGTCCCAGGCGTCGACGGGCGCCCAGAGGGCGGCCTCGTCGTAGCGCTCGTCGGCGTCCGCGACGATCGTCCGGATCGAGGCACGGGCCCGTTCGGGTGACCACGCGACCTCGGTGAGCGGCTCGTGCAGCTCGGGCGTATGGAGCGCCACGACGACGATCGTACGAGAGCACGACCCTGTAGCGTCGAAGCCGTGAAGGTCTGGGTCGATTTCACCGCGAGCGCGCACCCGCTCGTCTTCCGGCCGCTCGTGCGCCTGCTCGAGGCGCAGGGCAACGAGGTCGAGATCACGGCGCGTGATTACGCGCAGACGCTGCAGCTGATCGAGTCGCACGGCATGACCGCAACCGTGATCGGGCACCACGGCGGCCGCTCTGCAGTCGGCAAGGCGCGGCAGATGCGCTCCCGCCTCAAAGCGCTGCGTGCCTTCGCCGCACCGCGCGCGTTCGACCTCGCACTCGCGCACGGCTCGCACGAGCTGACGATGACCGCGCACCGGCTCGACATTCCCAGCGCGACCACGTTCGACTACGAGTGGGCGTGGCTGCAGCACCAGCTCGGCTGCCGCAACGCGACGCGCGTCGTCGTCCCCGACTCGATCCCGCCCGAGCGGCTCGCCCGCTACGGCGCCACGCCGCCGAAGCTGCAGCAGTACCCGGGCCTGAAGGAGGAGTACTACCTCTCCGACTTCGAGCCCGACCCGTCGGTGCCGGCTGCGTTCGGGATCGACCCGGGCCGCGTGCTCGTCGTGCTGCGCCCGCCACCCGACGTCTCCCTGTACCACCGGCACTCGAACCCGCTCTTCCCGCAGACGCTCGAGCACCTCGGCCGGCGCGACGACGTGCACGCGTTCGTCATCCCGCGCACCGACGAGCAGCGCGACTTCGTGCGCCACCTCGAGTTGCCGTCGGTGATCGTTCCCGAGCGGGCCGTCGACGCGCAGAGCCTGATCGCGCTCTCCGACCTCGTCGTGTCGGCCGGGGGGACCATGAACCGCGAAGCCGCGGCGCTCGGCGTGCCGGTGTACACGACCTACGGCGGCCGCCTGGGCGGCGTCGACGAGGAGCTGATCCGAGGCGGAAGGCTGCGCCCGCTGACCGATCCGCGCGCGCTCGAGCTGCGCAAGCGCGGGCAGTCGGCCGAGGCACGCGTTCGCCGCGACCCTCAGGTCATGCTCGACCTGCTGCTCTCAGCGCTCGAGTAGCGACAGCACCTCGTCGCCGTAGCGTTCGAGCTTCGACGGGCCGACGCCGGCGATCCCCGCCAGCTCGGCGAGCGTTGCGGGGCGTGCGTCGGCGATCTCGTGCAGCACGCGGTCGTGGAACACGACGTAGGGCGGCACGCCGTCGTCGCGTGCGCGCTCGAGCCGCCATGCGCGCAACCGCTCGCCGAGCGGCGTCCATTCCGCCTTCGGCTTCGCTTCCCGTGGCGTGCTGCGCACCGGGCGGAGCGCTGTGCCGAGCTCGCGCAGGAACGGGCTCGGCGTGCCCGACCATGTCACCCAGAGGATCCGCTTCGCCCGCGTGAGCCCGACGTAGAGGAGGCGGCGCTCCTCGGCGACCTGCTCGGCCGTGCGCGCCTGTCGCGCGGGCAGCTCCTTCGCCTCGACGCGCGGCAGGAAGACCGCCTCGAACTCGAGCCCCTTCGCGCGATGGAGCGTGAGCAGGTGCACGCCGCGCGCTCCGTCGCCACCCGGGTCGAAGCGGCGGCGGAGGTCGTCGACGAACCCGGACGAGTCGCCGTCGAAGGCGTTCGCCAGCGCGACGAGTCGGGCGAGGTCGGTCTGCCGGACGAGCTCGCGCTCGCCGAGCGACTCCGGCAGGTGCTCGAGCCAGCCTGCCTCGAGCGCCGCCGCACGCACTGCCTCGGCCGCAGGGACGGCCGGCCCTCGCGCGAGGCGCCGGAGCAGACGGCGCGCGGCGTCGCGCTCGAGCAGCGAGGCGCCCTGGAACGGGATCCCGGCGTCGTGGAGAAGCTCTTCGTAGTCGGTCAACCGCGCGTTCGTACGGCAGAGGATCGCCGCCTCCTCGAGCGGGCAGTCGAGCGCGCGCAGCGCCGCGACGATCGCCGCCCCCTCCTCGTGCGGCGACGCGAACGCTCGCACGACGGGCTCGGGACCGGGCGCGCGCGTCGCCTCGAGCACCTTCTCGGCCCCGCCGAGCTGGGGAACGAGCCGGTTCGCGAGCACGAGCACCTCGGGCGTGGAGCGGTAGTTCTGCTCGAGCCGCACGACGAGGGCGCCGCGGTAGCGGCTCGGCATCGCCAGCAGGTGCTCGGGCCCGGCGCCGGTGAACGCATAGATCGACTGGTAGTCGTCGCCGACGACGCACAGCTCGTCGCGCCCGCCGAGCCAGTGCTCGAGCAGCGTCTGCTGAAGGAGGTTGACGTCCTGGTACTCGTCGACCGTGAATGCCCGATACTGGCGCCGGAACGTGCCGGCCGCCGCCGCGTCCGCCTCGAACAGCGCGATCGCGCACTCGAGCAGGTCCTCGAAGTCGACGAGCCGCTCGTGCGCCTTGCGGCGCTCGTACTCGCGGTACACGCGCAGCATCAGGTCGGGCGGGATCGGCGGCTCGTGCGCGCCGAGCTCCGCGAGATAGCGCTCGGGCGGGATGCGCCGGTTCTTTGCCCACTCCACCTCGCCGGCGAGGTCGGCTGCGGCGCGGTAGCGATACGCGCCCGGGAGCGTGTTGCCGATCTGCCGGAGCACGAGCGCCTTCGACGGGAGGATGCCGCCGACCCGGTCGGGAGCGAAGTGGCGGAGCTGGCGGAGGGCCGCGGCGTGGAACGTCCCCGCCCGGACACGCCCTGCACCGAGCGCCGCGAGGCGCGACTTCAGCTCGCCGGCCGCCTTGTCGGTGAAGGTCACCGCCATCAGGTCCGCCGCGGCGAAGGCGCCCGTCGCGACCTGGTTCGCCAGCCGGCGCGTGATCGTCGTCGTCTTCCCCGACCCGGCGCCGGCGAGGATGCACACCGGCCCGCGCACGGCCTCGGCGGCGCGGCGCTGCTCGGCGTTCAGCCCGTCCAGGACCTCCACCGACGCACCGTAGCGGCGACGGCGGCGGGAACTGTGACGTCAGTGCATCGTGTCTTCGAGAACCGCGTCGCCGCCGGTGCGCACCGGCTCGCGGACGATCGCGCCGAGCCGGGCGACCACGCCGAGCGTGTCGCCCTCGTCGAGCAGCCGCTCGAGCTCCGTGAGCTCCGCGTCGAGCCACTCGTGGTCGATCGGCGCGTGCGCCGCGCGCATGATCTTCGGGTGCGACGTCGGCCCGACGGCCTCGTCGTCGTTCCAGAGCACCTCGTGGATCTTCTCGCCGGCCTGCACGCCGGTGAACGTGATCGGGATCTGCGACTCGTCCTTGCCCGAGAGCCGGATCATCTGCTGCGCAAGCTCGAGGATCCGCACCGGCTCGCCCATGTCGAGCACGTACACCTGCCCGCGGCCGCCCATCGCGCCGGCCTGGATCACGAGCGACGACGCCTCGGGGATGGTCATGAAGAACCGCGTCATCTCCGGGTGGCGCACCGTCACCGGGCCGCCACGCTCGATCTGCCGGCGGAAGATCGGGATCACCGAGCCCGACGACGCGAGCACGTTGCCGAAGCGAACCGCGACGAACCGCGTCTCGACCTCGGGCCGGCGCGCGAAGGACTCGACGATCCACTCGCAGAGCGCCTTCGACTGCCCCATCACGTTCTTCGGATTGGCGGCCTTGTCGGTGGAGATCAGGACGAAGCGCTCGATCCCCGCCTCGACCGCGATCTCGACGAGCCGGCGCGTCGCGAACACGTTGTTCGACACCGCCTGCAGCGGGTTCGCCTCGAGCATCCCGACGTGCTTGTAGGCGGCCGCGTGGAAGACGACCTGGGGGCGGTAGCGCTCGAAGACCTGCTGCATCAATGCGCTGTCCCCGGAGTTTGCGAGCACGGGGACGGCGGCGGCGAAGTCGCGCTCGCCGACGAGCTCGCGCTCGATCTCGAACAGCGCCGACTCCGTCTTGTCGACCAGCAGCAGCCGCGCAACCCCGAGTCGCGTCAGCTGCCGGCACAGCTCGCTGCCGATCGAGCCGCCGGCGCCCGTGACGAGCACGGTCTTCTCGCGCACGTACCCGGCGACAGCGCCCAGGTCGACGTCGACGGCCTCCCGACCGAGCACGTCCTCGACCTGCACCGGGCGGATCTGGCCCGCGAGGTTGAGGTCGCCGGCGATCAGCTCGTGGAGCGCCGGCAGCGTCTTCACCGGCACCTTCTGCGCCCGGCACGTCTCGACGACGCGCTGTCGCACGACGCCCGACGCCGACGGGACCGCGATCAGCACCTCGTCGGGCTTGTTGTCGCGGAGCAGGTGCTGAAGGTCGTCGGTCGTCCCGAGCACCCGCACGCCGTGCACGCGCAGGTTGCGCTTGCGCGGGTCGTCGTCGACGAGCCCGATCGGCGTGTAGTGCAGGTTGCGGTTCCGCTGCATCTCGCGGATCAGGAGCTGTGCCGCGTCGCCGGCGCCGACGATCAGCACCTCCTTGCCGCGCGCGACGACGCCCGTCTGCGGCCGCTCGATCAGCGTGCGCGCGAGCAGCCGGCTGCCGGCGACGAATGCCAGCAGCAAGAGGTAGTCGAGCGCGGCGACCCCGCGCGGGAGCCGCGAGGTCGTTTCCGGCGGGAACGCGTACAGCACGAGGTAGGTGAGCGCGCAGGCGACGGTGACGCCGCGAAAGAGCCCCCACATGTCGCGCGTCGAGACGTAGCGCCACCAGCGGTTGTAGAAGCCAAAGAGAACGAACGTCGCGAGGTTGATCAGGACGACGAGCGCGATCACGCCCGGATCGAGCAGGTGGCGGTAGTAGATGGGGGTCGCCTTGTCGAAGCGCAGGAAGAACGTCAGCCGCCACGCGGCGGCGATCAGGATCGCGTCGAAGACGAGCTGCCAGACCCGGTGCCGGTTGACCGGGAACGACTTCACGAGGCGACGGGCTCGAGCGCGCGCTCGAGGACGGAGGCGACCTGCTCCTGCTGCGCGGCGCTGATGCCGGCCCAGAGCGGTAGGCAGAGGTTCTCGCCCGCGGCTTTCTCGGTCTCTGGGAAGTCGCCTTCGCAGTAGCCGAGGTACGCAAGCGCCGGCTGCAGGTGCAGCGGCGGCGAGTAGAAGAAGGCACAGCCGATGTCGGCGGCGGCGAGCGCCTCGGCAAGGCGGTCGCGCTGCGGGGAGCGCACGCAGAACTGGTGATAGACGTGGCCCGGCGCGTCTTCGGGCACCTCGACCATCCCGCCGAGCAGCTCGCGGTACCGCGCCGCCGCTTCGCGGCGCTGCGCGTTCCAGTCGTCGATGTGCCGCAGGAAGATGCGCAGGAACGACGCCTGCACCGCGTCCAGCCGCGAGTTGTAGCCGACGTACAGGAACTCCTTCTTGGCCGCCGAGCCGTGGAAGCGCAGCATGCGCAGGCGAGCGGCGACGTCGGCGTCGTTGACGGCGATCATGCCGCCGTCGCCGAGCGCGAACAGGTTCTTCGAGGGGAAGAAGCTGAACGTCGACACGATGCTCGTGCAGATGCCCGCGGCGCCGAAGGCCTGCGCCGCGTCCTCGACGATCGGCACGCCGTGTTCCTGCAGCTCGACCACGGACGCCGGCCGCCCGAACAGGTGCACCGGCACGATCGCCTTCGTCCGCTCGGTGACCCTCTGCGCGACGTCGGCCGGATCGATGTTCAGGGTGACCGGATCGATGTCCGCGAACACCGGCGTCGCGCCGCGCTGCGCGATCGCCTCGGCCGTCGCGTAGAAGGTGAAGGCCGGGCAGATCACCTCGTCGCCGGCGCCGATGCCGAGCGCGTCGAGGGCCAGCACGAGGGCGTCGGTGCCGTTCGCGCAGCTGACGCACTCGGCGGCGCCGAGGTGCTCAGCCGCCTCGCGCTCGAAGGCCTCGACCTCGGGGCCGAAGATGAACCGGCCCGTGTCGAGCGTCTTCGCGAACGCCGCCTCGAGCTCTGCGCGGAGCGGGGCGTACTGCGCCGCGACGTCGACGTGAGGGATCTTCACGACCGCTTGATGGTAGCCGCGCCGCCGCGGCGAAGCCGCCTGAGCAGGAGCAGGGCGATGCCGAGCACGACGATCGCGACCACGGCGACGTCGACGAAGCGGAAGTTGTGGTCGAACGTGTCCCAGCTCGCGCCGAGCGCCCAGCCGATCGCAGCGAAGAAGAGGCACCAGACCCCGTTGCCGATCAGGGTGAGGACGTTGTAGCGCCCGAACGGGCTTTCGAAGAGACCCGCGGGGATCGAGACGAACGAGCGGGCGATCGGCGTCAGCCGCCCGACCAGCACGGCCCACGAGCCCCAGCGGTCGAACCAGCGTTCGGCGCGCTCGACCTTCTCCGGGCCGAGATGCACGAGCCGCCCGCGCCGCTCGAGGAACGAATGCCCGCCGCGGCGTCCGAGCCACCAGCCGCCGATCGCCCCGAGCTGGTAGCCGAGGACGCCGGCCGCGACGACCGCGAGGTAGGCGCCGAAGCCGGTCGCCTCCCAGCCGAAGATCTCGAGCTGGTGCGTGAGCGCACCGGACGCGAGCGCGCCTCCGTATACCATCACCGCCTCGCTCGCCGCCGGGAAGACCGCGTCGATCGCCATCAGCACGAACACGGCCACGAGGCCGTAGTCGGTGAGGAGCGAGGTCACGCGCCGACCCTAAACGCGAACGGCGCCGAGAGGTCCGACGCACCCACGTCGCTCGATGCGAAGACGTGCGCGACGTAGCTGCCGGTGGGGGCGCGCGTGCCGCCGGGAAGCCGCCCGTCCCACGTGAGCCGCTGCGTCCCCGCACCGAGCTGGACAGCGGGCAGGAGGCGCACGGTCACACCGGCGGGCGTCTCGATCCGCAGCCGCACCGAGGCTGCGCGACCGAGCGTGAAGCGCACCGCCGCGGTGCCCGGCGCCGGCGTGACGACGAGCGACCGCAGGGTCGTGTCGTAGCGGAACGGACGATCGATCGTCGAGACGCGGCCGAGGTCGTCGGTGGCGGTGACCTGCCAGTGCCAGTCGCCCTCCTCGTCGAAGCTCGAGTACACCGTGTCGTAGATCCCCGGCTGGTGGGCGACGGCCGCCTCGAGCACGCGCGCGACCCCGTCCGGGGCGACGACCTGCGCCGTCACCGTCGCGGGTCGGACGAGCTTGTACTCGAGCGGCTCGGACGTCGCGCCGGGGTCGCCGTTCACGAGCGCAACCGGTGCCGGCGGCGCGTACACGCCGAAGTACTCGACGAGCAGCGCCTCGTTCACCGCGCGCTCGCCGGAGGCGTCGCTCGGCGTGTCGAGCAGGTTGCCGTCGAACGCCGCGGTGACGGCGCCGCCCGACTCGACCGCAGATGCCGTGACCGCCCCCAGGCGGACGAGCGACTGCGCGAGCTCGAAGCTCGTCATGCCGACGCTGGAGCCCGGCCGGCCCCCGTCGACCGCGACCAGGACGACCCGGCCGTCGGCGAGCTGACCGACCGCCGCCCGCGGGGAACGCTGGCTGATCTGCGCGCTCGCGAAGTCCTCACCCGAACGGAAGACCGCCTTGCCGGCGCGAACGAGCACCGGCCCGCCCCCGAGCGCGGAAGCCACGCCGGTCCACTCGGGCTTGAGGATCAGACGGACGGTCACCGGCGTCCCGACCGGCGCCTCGGCCTTGAGCGGCGCTCCGGCCGTCCCGGCGGCCTGCAGCACGGCGCCGTCCGGGGGGATCGTCTCGCCCCCGCCGGCGCCCACGGCGACCACCGTCGCCGCCAGGTCGGTGCCGGGGGCCGGCGCCGGGAACGGCTCCAGCACGACCTCGGCCGTCCCGCTCCCGCGCGGCACGGGCGCACCGTACGCCGGGGTGAACAGCGAGACCTGGTTGCGTCCCGGCGCCTGGTTGACCAGCACGAGCGGCCGGCGCTGGCCGCTTCCCTTCCATGTCCCGACGAACGAGACGCGGTCGACGTGCAGGCTGCCGGCCGCGTCGACGCCGATCGAGGAGCGGAGAGGAAGCGGTGAGTGCTGAAGCGCGCCGCCCTGCATGACGATGCCCGCCGGGAGCGCCGCCGCTCCGGCCGGGAAGTCCCCGTTGATGCCGACGACGGTCGCCTGCGGCGCGAGCGCGCGCTCGATCCTCGTCAGCCGGTCGCGGCCGCCGGCGATCGTGCCGCGGGCGAGCACCGGCGCCAGCGCGTACAGCCCGTTCCCCTCCCCGGGGCGCGGCGCGGTGATGACCGTCAGGCCGACCGGGCCGTGCAGCGTGAACTGCACCGTCCGCTCGACGGTCACCCCCGGAAGAAGGGTGGTCGGCGTCGCGTGCGCCGGGGACCCGAGTCCCGCGCAGGCGACTGCGAGCACGGCGAAGCGACGGAGCATGACCCGACCCGAGGGTACCTCGGAGAGCGGCGAACTCCTGCGATAGTCCTGGACGAATGGGGCTCGTGCACTGGGACGACGTCGACGAGCGGCGGGGCGCGAACGGGGAGATCGACGCGACCTGGCAGCGCCTCGGCGCCGCCGCGGGCAGCCGCTCCGTCGGCATGAACCGCGTGCGCGTCGCGCCCGGGATGCTCCCGACGCCGCCCCACTCCCACAACGCGTCGGAGGAGATCTACTTCGTGCTCGCCGGCTCCGGCCTCGCGTGGCAGGACGAGGCCGTGCACGAGGTCGGCCCCGGATCGTGCATCGTCCAGCTTCCCGACCACTTCGAGCACACGTTCCGGGCGGGGCCGGACGGCCTCGAGTACCTCGTCTTCGGGACGCGGCACCCGACCGAGTTCGGCTGGCTTCCCCGCTCGAACGCGGTGCGGATCGGGTGGCCCTGGGTCGAGGGGCGGACCGACGACCCGTGGGACGTCGAGGCAAAGGCGGAGCCGCTGGCGTTCGGGGAGCCGGCGCCCGCGCCGTCGAACATCGTCGAGCTGCAGGACGGCGACCGCGAGCGCGAGCTCGGGGCCGAGGCCGGATCCGAGCAGGCCGGCCTCAACTGGCTGCGCGTCGAGGAAGGACGGCTGAGCGGCCCGCCGCACTGCCACTCGGCCGAAGAGGAGGTGTTCGTCGTGCTCGAGGGCGAGGGGACGCTCGAGCTCTGGCCGTCCCCGGCCGCGCACGGCGGCGCGCGGGAGGACGTCGCGGTGCGCGGCGGGCACGTGATCGCCCGGCCGGCGTCGACGCGGATCGCGCACGCCCTGCGCGGCGGGCCCGGCGGACTGACGGTGGTCGCTTACGGAACGAGGGCGCCGGGCGACGTCTGCTACTACCCGCGCTCCAACAAGCTCTTCTGGCGCGGCGTCGGGGTGATCGGCCGGATCGAGTCGCTCGAGTACTCGGACGGCGAGCCCGCCGACTGGGACTAGGCTGGAGCTATGAGCCGCACGGCGCTGGTCGAGGATCTGATGGCCCGCTTCGCGCACGTGCCGCCCGAGGCCGTGCTGAAGGAGGACCTGCTGCGCACGGGAATCGCCTTCGAGGACTCGGCGCTCACCGACAACCTGGACGGCGACGTGAAGCCGAAGTCGTACTTCATCTTCTCGTTCGACCAGAAGCCGCTCGCCTCGCTCGGCGAGGCGGCCAGACGGCGCCCGCCGGAGGAGATCGCGCTGACCGGAGGGCCGTACGACCTCCGGCGGACGATCGTGTCGGTTCGCGTCAACCCGGACTCGCCGTACCGCGCCCATCGCAACGAGTCGGGCGAGTTGCTGCTCGCGCTCGAGGAACGCGACGTCGCCGAGATCGGTCTCCCGCCGATGCCCGAGTACTACCGCCACACGCTCGCGAACGGGAAGACGGTGATGGAGACGGCGCCGACGATCCAGTGGGGCTATCTCGTCTACCTGACCGTGCTGCGCCTGTGCCAGTACTTCGGCGCGAAGGAGGAGTGCGGCTTCTGCGACATCAACCACAACTGGCGGCAGCACAAGCGCGAGGGCAGGCCCTACACCGGCGTCAAGCCGGTCGCCGACGTGCTCGAAGCGCTCGAGCTGATCGACCGCCACGACACCGATCGCTCGTCGAAGGCCTACACGCTCACCGGCGGCTCCGTCACGAGCACGGTCGACGGCCTCGCCGAGGCCGACTTCTACGGCCGCTACGCGCAGGCGATCGAGGAGCGCTTTCCAGGCCGCTGGATCGGCAAGGTCGTCGCGCAGGCGCTGCCGCGCGAGGACGTGCAGCGCTACAAGGACTACGGGATCACGATCTACCACCCAAACTACGAGGTGTGGGACGCGCGGCTCTTCTCGCTGATCTCACCCGGCAAGCAGCGCTACGTCGGCCGCGAGGAGTGGCACCGGCGGATCTTCGACGCAGCCGAGGTGTTCGGCCCCCGCTTCGTGATCCCGAACTTCGTCGCGGGCGTCGAGATGGCGAAGCCGTTCGGCTTCGCGACCGTCGACGAGGCGATCGCGTCGACCACCGAGGGGCTCGACTACTTCATGAGCCGCGGGATCACGCCGCGCTTCACGACGTGGTGCCCCGAGCCGACGACGCCGCTCGGCCGCGACAACCCGGACGGAGCGCCGCTCGAGTACCACATCCGCCTGCTCGAGGCCTACCGCGCGACGCTCGAGCGTCACGGCCTGAAGCCGCCGCCCGGCTACGGGATCGCCGGCGCCGGCAACGCCGTGTTCTCGGTCAGCTCCTTCATGGACACGCTCGCCCCCGAAGAGGTCACGGTCGAGGAGGCGGTGCCGGCGTGACCACACGGCTGACGGTCGAGGAAGCGCGCACGCTGTGGCTCGAGGCGTCGGACGAGGAGCTGCAGGTGCTCGCGCAGGCGGCGCGCGCCCACTTCCACGAGCCCGATCGGGCGACGTACATGGTCATGCGCATCGTCAACTACACGAACGTCTGCGTCGCCCAGTGCGACTACTGCGCGTTCTACGTGCTGCCGAACCAGGACGGCGGCTACGTGCTCTCCCGGGGCGAGGTGTTCGCGAAGATCGACGAGTTGCTCGAGTTCGGCGGCGACCTCGTCGCGTTCAACGGCGGCTTCAACCCGAAGCTGCCGCTCGACTTCTACTGCGACCTCTTCTCGTCGGTGCGCGAACGCTACGGCGACCGCGTCGAGTTCTACGCGCTGACCGTCGCCGAGTTCGTCTACCTCGCCGACCGAGCCGGGCTGTCGCACGACGAGGCTGCGGCGCGGCTCCGCGACGCAGGCGTCCACTGGGTGACGGGCGGCGGCAGCGAGGTGCTGACCGAAGACTTCCGCAAGCGGCACGCCAAGTTCAAGTACACGGTGCGCGAGTACCTCGAGGCGCAGCGCGCGATCGTCGAGAGCGGGATGCGCACGACGGCGACGATGGTGATCGGCTTCGACGAGACGCTCGACGAGCGGCTCGAGCACCTCGAGCGGACGCGCGACTTCCAGGACGCGTGCCTTCGCGACGGCTACGAGGGGCTGTTCTCGTTCCTGTGCTGGACGTACAAGCCCTATGGCACCGCGTTCGGCGGCCGCGAGCTCGAGCCCACCGAGTACCGCCGCCACATCGCGCTCTCGCGCATCTTCCTCGACAACATCCGCCACGTCCGCACCTCGGTGCTTACGCAGAACGAGGAAGCGTTCCGCGCGCTCGACTTCGGGGCCGACGACTTCGACCTGCCGATCGAGGACGAGGTGACCCAGAAGGCGGGCGCCCGGATCGACCTCGATCTCGAGGGGCTGCTCGCGATCCCGCGCTCGCTCGGCTACGAGGTCTCGTACCGCCGCGCGGAGCGCCCTCCGTCGCTTGCCGCGCGTCCGGTTCGCGCAGTACCTTCTGTCTGAGATGGGCAGGCCGCGGAATCTCGCGCTCGCACTGGTCCTCGCATTCGCCGCGCTCGCCGCCGGCTGCGGCGGGAGCAGCAAGTCGGCCGACACGACGAGCGGCTCGAGCTCGAACGCGCAGACGACGAGCAGTGCCCAAACTACTGCGTCGAGCTCGTCCAGCTCGAGCTCGTCCAGCTCCTCGAGCTCGTCGTCGTCTTCCTCCTCGTCGTTCTCGTCGTCGAAGAGCTGCAGCCAGCTGATGACGCTGAGCGTGAAGGCGTCGCAGGCGCTCGCGGCGCAGAGCACGGGCGGCGCCACCAGCATCCAGAGCGAGACGAAGATCCTGAAGACGTACGCGAACGCGGCACCGTCCGCGATCCGAGCCGACCTCCAGGTGTTCGCGGACGCCTTCGCGTCCTACGCGCAGGCACTGAAGAAGGCGGGCTACAAGGCCGGCTCGGTGCCGACCACCGCCCAGATCACGGCGATCGCCGGCGCGGCCAAGTCGTTCGGCTCGCCGAAGCTGAAGAACGCCGAGGTGCACCTCTCCGCGTGGGCGCACAAGAACTGCGGCGCGCCCGTCGTCACGACGAATCCTTAGACAGCCGCCTCCGCCGGCGCGACGAAGCGGAGCTCCGGCACCTCGGTCAGCTCGCCGACGTCGCGCGCGAGCTCGAGGAAGGTGTAGAGGCCGGCGCGCTCGCGCGGGCCGAAGCGGTACCGCAGCTTCTCGAAGTAGCGCGCGAGGAATCCCGGCGGGTAGCCGTAGCGCTGCGACGAGTCGAACGCGAGCGCCTCGGGCTCCGCCCGCGCAGCCCGCACCGACGCGACCAGCGCGTCCTCGAGCTCCGGCAGACCGGGGTGCGTCGGCTCCGGCGCCGCCCAGACCGCGAAGACCATCGGCAGCCCCGTGCGCTCGAGCCACAGCCGGCCGAGGTCGTGGTGCGGCGTCGGGTCCTCGAACGCCGAGCGCAGCGCAGCGTCGCCGATCAGCAACCGCGCCTCGGCGTCCTCCCCGAGCGGGACGTGCTCGGCGTCGGGAAACAGGACGCGGGTCAGCACGACCGACGTCGCCGACTCTGGTGTGACCGCGATGGTGCGCACCTGTGACAACGGCGTCTTCGAGATCAGCTGGATCGACTCGACGGCGCCCTCGCTGGAGACGCAGAGGCGCGGCAGGAGCCGCAGCCGGTCGGCCGCGCGCGCATAGGCGATCGACGAGATCGGCGCGACGTCGAGCTCGCCTGCGATCAGCTGCCGGTTGAGATCGGTCGGTACGCCGACGATCTCGTCGACGTCGGCGTCGAGCCGGTAGAACACCGGCGCCATGTTCACGTAGCCGATGCGGCCGAGCCGGATCCCCAAGGTCAGCCCGCCCGGTCCACGACGGCGAAGGTGAGCGCCTCGAGCTCCTCGCGGTGAGGCTCGGCGCGCAGGTGAGCACGGGCCTTCGCCGCGTACTCGAGCGCGGCGTCGCGCGAACGAGCGAGCGCGTCGGTGGCGGCGACGCGAACGAGCGCGCCGTCGAGCGGCCCGCCCGCGAGCGCGCGGCGAACGAGCGGGTCCTGCTGCGCGGCGAGGAGCAGCGGCATGGTCGGCGTCCCCTCGCGCAGGTCGGTGCCCGGGATCTTCCCCGTCTCCTGCGTCTGGCCCGCGCAGTCGAGGATGTCGTCGGCGAGCTGGAAGGCGATCCCGAGGTTGACGCCGTAGGCGCCGAGCCGCTCCTCGCCTCCCGAGCCGAGCAGGCAAGCGGCTTCGATCAGCTTGGCCGTCTTCAGCCGGCAGCGCGCGATGTACGCGTCGAGCGTCGTGTCCGGGTCGTGCGTCTGCAGGCGCTGCATCGCCTCGCCGCGCGCGAGGCAGAGCGCGGCGTCGGCGAGCGTCTCAACCGCGCGGCGATCGCCGGTCTCGCCGAGCACCGAGAACGCCCGCGCGTAGAGGTAGTCGCCGGCGGCCTTGGCCGCGTTCGCGCCGAAGACCGACCAGGCGGCAGGCATGCCGCGGCGCATACGGGCGCCGTCGACGAGGTCGTCGTGCACCAGCGTCGCCATGTGGACGAGCTCCACCGCGACGCCGGCTGCGACGCTCGGCTCCTCGCCGGCCGTGAGGAAGCAGAGCAAGGGCCGCAGGCGCTTGCCGCCGGCCGCGAGCGCCTCGCCGGCGACGTCGCCGACGAGACCCGGCCGGGCGGCGACCGCCCGCGCGAGCCCCGCCTCGACCTCGGCCATGTAGGCCGCAACACCGTCCGTCGCGTGCACTGCGGCGAGCTGCCTCACGCCGTCTTCTCCGCCGATCCAGCCTCGCCGGTGTGGAGCGCGACGATCGACGCGCCGAAGAGACGGAAGCGCACGTTCTCGAAGCCCGCCTCGTGAAGGCGGTCGCACAGCTGCTCGGCCGACGGGAATCGCTTCACAGACGCGGGAAGATACGTGTAGGCCGAGCCGCCCGGAAGCACCCTCCCGAGCAGCGGCACGAGCCGGTCGAACCAGAGCGAGTAGAAGTGCCGCGCGACGCCGCGCGGCTGCGTGATCTCGAGGATCGCGACGCGCCCGCCGTCCTTTAGCACCCGCCTGAGCTCGCGGAGCGAGAGCTCGAGGTCGGCGACGTTTCGCACGCCGAACCCGACCGTCGCGGCGTCGAAGGTCGCGTCGGCAAAGGGAAGCGCAAGCAGGTCGCCCTGCACCCATTCGAGCGGCGCCTTCCGGCGTGCTCGCTCGAGCATGCGCTCCGAGAAGTCGAGCCCGGTCACCCGGCCGGCGCCCGCGCGAAGGTCGGCGATCGCGAGGTCGCCGGTCCCGCAGGCCGCGTCGAGCACGCGGTCGCCGGGACGCACGACGGCCTCGGCCGTCAGGCGGCGCCAGCGCACGTCGAGCCCGGCCGTCATCACGCGGTTCATCACGTCGTACACCGGCGCGATCCGGTCGAACATCGTGCGCACGGCATCGGGGGCGAGGGTCATGAGTGACCTCCCTCGTGTCGTGAGTGGATGCTCGGGTCGCTAGCACCAAGCGATGCAAGGACGCAGGGAGCCTCGATAGCCAAAGCTATCGGGGCGACCGAGGACGCGGCAGCGCGCCGCGTGATTGCGGGCCGAGCGCCACGAGACGACGCGAGGGCGGTCACGACTGCCCCCAGCGCGCGGCGAGCGTCTGCTCGACGCCGAGCTGGTCGAGGATGCGCCCGACGACGAAGTCGACGAGGTCGTCGACGCTCGATGCGCCGTGGTAGAAGCCCGGCGCGAGAAACAGGATCGTCGCCCCCGCACGCCGCAGGGTGAGCATGTTCTCGAGGTGGATCGACGAGAGCGGCGTCTCGCGGGGGCACAGGATCAGCTTCCGCTCCTCCTTCAGCGCCACGGACGCGGCGCGATGGATCAGGTTCTGCATCGCGCCCGACGCGACGGTGCCGAGCGTGCCCATCGAGCACGGACAGAGCACGTAGGCGTCGACCTGCGCCGAGCCGGAGGCGTACGGGGCGCGCCAGTCGTTCGGCTCGAACAGCGTGACCCGGCTGCCGGCGCCCTCCGTGAAGCGCGCGAGCACCTCGTCGCGCGACAGGCGCGCGTCGCCGTAGAGCTCGGTCGCGAGCACCTCGATCGCCGCGCCGGACACGCAGACGCCCACCTCACAGTCCGCCGCAGAGAGCGCCTGCACCAGGCGCCTCGCGTAGGGCGCGCCCGACGCACCCGTGATGCCGAGGAAGATCCGCACTGCGCCGCTCAGGTTACGTCGCGCGCGAGGCCGAAGGCGCGGCTACTTGCCGCCCTTGGACGCCTCGAGGAACGCGGCGAGCTGTCCGAGGCGTTCCTCGCCGAGATCCTGGAACGACGGCATCGGCGATCCTGGGTTGACGCACGACGGGCATTTCAGGTGGGCGATCTGGAAGTCGATGCCCTTCCCCTTCGCTCCTTCCGCGGTCAACTCCGGGGCGCCGGCGAAGCCGCCGCCGATCCCCTCGTAGACGTGGCAGTTGGCGCAGCCGACGACCGCGAACAGATTCGCGCCTGCAACCGCCTTCGGGTTGTTCTCGAAGCCCTGCTTCTTCGCCCACGTCGGGACGAGCGCCTTGAGCTCGCTGCCGAGCGCCTCGTGCGCCGTCGCGCCCTTGTACGTGAGCACGCCCATCGAGATGATCACGAGCACCGCCGCAACCATCGCGACCGGCCGACGGAGCGGGCGGCGCTCCGGGCGCACGTCGATGAACGGCAGGGCGAGCAGCAGGACGAGGCAGACCGTCGGGATGCCGATCGTGCCGATCACCACCGTCGGCGGCCACTTGAAGATCCGCAGCAGGTAGAAGAGGAAGTAGAAGTACCAATCGGGCCGCGGGACGAAGTTGATCGTCCCCGGGTCGGCCGGCGCGTCGTACAACTTCCCGAGCCAGCCCGGCTCGAGCGAGTGGTGGTTGCCGGGCGTCGTCCACTTCCAGATGATCGCGAGGCCGGTGATGACGCTGACGGTGACGAGCGACATCACCGTGTCGTGGAACATCGCGAACGGGAAGAACGGCTTACCCCGATCCTTGACGTCTTCCTTGTACTGCGCGAAGACGCGGCGCTGCTCGACGACGCGATCGCTAGCCACGCACGTTCTTCCTGGGCGTCGGGGTGACGAGGCCCGCACGCGCGCCGTTCGTCGAGACCGGCTCGAGCGGACCGGTACCGGCAGCTTCCTTCGACCACGGCGGCGAGCTGACGCCGAGCCGCACGACGAGGTACAGGTGCAGGCCGATCAGCGCGAAGATCCCCCCCGGTATCAGCAGCATGTGGATGGAGTAGAAGCGCGAGAGCGTGTCGGGGTTGATGTACGTGCCCCCTTGCAGGAACTGCGCCAGGAACGGTCCTAAGAAGGGGGCAGTGCCGTTGATGTTGATCCCGACGACCGTCGCCCAGTAGGCCGTCTGGTCCCACGGCAGCAGGTAGCCCGTGAAGCCCTCGCCGAGCCCGGCCGCGAGCAGCAGCACGCCGACGATCCAGTTCAGCTCGCGCGGGTACTTGTACGCGCCGAACAGGAACACGCGCCCCATGTGCAGGAACATGAGGATGATGAAGACGGAGGCGCCCCAGCGGTGCATGCCGCGTACGAGCCAGCCCGCCCAGACGTCGTTGGTGATGTGCTGGATCGACGCGTACGCCGACTTCGGGTCCGGCTTGTAGTACATCGCGAGGATCACGCCGGTGAGCGCCTGCACCAGGAACGCGGTGAGCGTCGCCGAGCCGAGCGTCGTGAACCAGTCGACGTCGCCGGGGACCTTCCGGAACAGGAAGTACTTGACGCCGCCGATGAGCCCCGAGCGCTCCTCGAGCCAGTCGAGCGGGTACATGATCGCCCGCTGCATCCCGCTCTGCTTCGTACGCGTCGCCATCAGTGCGGCGGCTGCACCGGGTAGAGCCAGGACTCGGGCCCGTCGACGTGCTCGCCCGGGAACGAGAACGGCCACTTGTGGATCACGGCGGTCGCGCCGGTGCCGTCGACCTGCGACACGGAGAACGGCTTCCCGACGAACAGGTGGCCGTTGCGGATCGAGAACGCATAGCGGTCGAGGGCGCGTACCGGCGGCCCCGCGGTGCGGTTCCCCTCGGTGTTGTACTGGCCGCCGTGGCACGGGCACCCGAACCCCGCGATCGCGACCGTCGGGATCAGGGTGACGTCGCCGTTGTGCTTCGTCGCCGACTCGTCGAGCAGGCCGTTCGGCTGCACCGGGCAGCCGAGGTGCGCGCAGTGGTTGGAGAGGATCGTGAAGCTCGGCAGGCCCTTCAGCTGGCCGTTGTACCGGACGTAGGCGGTGCGGCGCGAGACGTCCCCGGCCTCGGGGTCCGTGTACCACGTGGTGACGACGAACTTGTCCTGCGGGAAGTCGTCGATCGGCCCGAGGTCGTGATCCTTGTCGCCTTGCTTCAGGAACGCGGGCGCCACCATGAAGCCGAGCGCGGGCGCGGTCACGATCCCGCCGATCACCACGCCGAGGCCGAGGGTCGAGAGCTCGAGGAACTTCGAGCGCGGGTAGCGCTCCTCGGGCGAGGGCGGCGGCAGCGTCGCCGGCGGCCCGGCCGGCGCGGCGGCCGCTCGAGTCTCGGGCGCGACCTCCGGCGCCTGGGCGAGCTCGCTCCCCTTCGTCAGGTCGCGCACCCAGAGGAACGCGAACGCGAGCGCGATCAGCGCGCCGAGCCCGGCGATCCACCACGAGACGACCAGCCCGACCAGGAGAACGACGATCCCGACGGCGAAGCCGACAGGCCACAGGCTCGGCCCCGGGACGTGCGGTTGGTCGTCGTAGTGAGGCTGCAACGGCTAGTGCGGATCTAACCCGGAGGAGCGGACGCCGGTCAACGTCGTAACAGGCTGCGCGAACTCTGCCGGATTGCCCCGTTCCCTGCTCGGGGAACCGCGTCCAGGCCGTACTCCTCCCAGCGCCGGTCGACGAGCGCCCGCACCTCCCCGGTCATCTCGATCTCGGGCGGCCACTCGCGGGTTCCCTCGGCCGGCCCCTTGGCGGTCGCGTCGATCCCGATCTTCCCGCCGACGAACTGGAGCGTCGGCGCGTGGTCGAGGTGGTCGAGCGGCCCCTCGGAGAGCATCACGTCGCGCTTCGGGTCGACGTTCGCCCCGGCGTAGAAGAGCACCTGCTCGTAGTCGTGCACGTCGACGTGCTCGTCCACCACGACGATCCCCTTCGTCAGGCTCATCAGCCCGAGCCCCCAGAGCGCGTGCATCACCTTCTGCGCGTGGCCCGGGTAACGCTTGCGGATCGAGACGATCGCGAGGTTGTGGAACGCGCCGGCGACCGGGAGGTCGTAGTCGACGAGCTCGGGCACCGTCATCCGGATCGCCGGCAGGAAGATCCGCTCCGTCGCCTTCCCGAGCCACGCGTCCTCCTGCGGCGGCTTCCCGACGACGATCGACGGGTAGATCGCGTCGCGTCGCATCGTCAGCGCCGTCACGTGGAAGACCGGGAACGGCTCCGTCGGCGTGTAGTAGCCCGTGTGATCCCCGAACGGCCCTTCGTCGGCGAGATCGCCCTGCTCGACGTAGCCCTCGAGCACGATCTCCGCCGCGGCCGGGACCTCGACGCCGACGGTCACTCCCTTGACGAGCTCGATCGCATCGCCGCGCAGGAACCCCGCGAGCATGAACTCGTCGATGTGCTTGGGCAGCGGCGCGCTCGCCGAGTACGCGCTGATCGGATCGAGGCCGAGCGCGACCGCCACCTCGAGCCGCCCGTCCGAGAACATGAAGTCGGCGCGGCCGTCCTTGTGCAGCTGCCAGTGCATCGCGGTCGTCCGAGGGCCGAGCACCTGCATCCGGTACATGCCGACGTTGCGGCCGCCGGACCGCGGGTCGTGCGTGATCACGGCGGGGAGGGTGATGAACGGGCCTGCGTCGCCCGGCCAGCACGTCATCACCGGCAGGAGGCCGAGGTCGACCTCGTCACCGCGCAGCACGATCTCCTGGCACGCGCCGTTCCGGACGACCTTGGGACGCGAGTCGGCGATCGACTTCAGCGTCCTCAGTCCGCGCACCTTGGCGGCGAGGCCTTCCGGCGGCTGCAGCTCGAGCACGTCGGCCAGCTTCACGGCCACGTCGTCGAGCCGCTCCACGCCGAACGCGAGGCACATGCGGCGCTCCGTCCCGAACTGGTTGATCAGGAGCGGGCGCTCAGAGCCCTTCGGCCGCTCGAAGAGAAGCGCCGGCCCGCCCGCCTTCACGGTGCGGTCGACGATCTCCGTGACCTCGAGGTGCGGGTCGACCTCCGCGCCGATGCGCACGAGCTCGCCGTCGCGCTCGAGGAGCGCGACCCACTCGCGAAGGTCGCGGAACGACATCGCGGGTCAGTCTACGGAGGGGGAGCGATCAGTACGCCTGCCGCTGCGCGCGGCGGCGGTCGGCACGGCGGTGGCCGAGCCACTTCGCGAACTGCCCGATCGCGATCACCGAGCAGAAGATCAGCCCGACGATCAGCATCCCGATGATCACGTTCTTGCCCTCGCTGGCGGCGTCGAAGATCACGCGGCGACTCTACCCGAGTGCTGCGCGAGCGCGCGCTCGACGTCGGACGCGGCGGGCGCGCCGCCGAGGTCGCGCGTTGCGGCGACCCAGGCGTCCCCGTCGCCGTCGCCGCCCGAGGCACGAAGCGCCGCGCACGTCGAGATCAGCTCGGCCATCACCGCGACCGCGGGAACGCCTCCAGCCTTCGCGATGCGCACGAGGCCGTGCGCGTAGAGGTAGTCGCCAAGCAGGATCGCCTCGTCGTCGTCGCGGGCGACGAACAGCCGGGGCCGCCCGTAGTGCATCAGGTACGCCTCGTAGGTGGTCTCGATGCCGAGCGCGAACGCGGGCGGCGCGAGCGACGAGAAGACCGCCTCTGCATCCCGCTCCGCGTCCGGCAGGACCGAGCGCCCCCAGAGCGGGCTCTCGTCCCGGGCCTCTTCGACGATCGCGGCGAGCACGTCCACGCGCTCACCCTAAGAGCTGAGCAACCGCGGTGTCCGCCGACCAGCGCTCGTACTCGTCGGGCGACCAGCCGCGGAGCCCGACGAGCAGCTGCCACACGTCGGGGTTGTTGAGCGTCCAGAGGACGTCGGCCGCCCGCTCGACGTCGAGGCCGCGCCGGAGCGCGCGCTTCTCGGCGACGCTCGCGGCGACCGACCGCTGGTTCTCGCGGTACTCGGACTGGATGCGCGACCAGAGCGACTCGATCTCGGCGTCGGACGAGGCGGCGCTGCGGATCACCTCGAGCACGCCGCCGAACCGCTCCTTTCCGGCACGCGAGTTCCGGGCGTTCTGACGGAGCTGCCGCTCCGGGTCCGGCTCCGTCAGCAGCTCTCGGTACCACGCGCGCTCCCCGACCGGCGTCTCGGTCTCGTCGCCGCGCAAGCGCAGGTTCCAAAGCGCGCGCAGCACGCCGGCCTTCGCCTCGAAGGCGACGTACACCGTCTTCAGCGAGACGGCCGCCTCTTCGGCGACGGCGGCCATCGTCGTCGCGGCATAGCCGTCGCGCTCGAACAGCCTCCCCGCCGCTTCGAGGATCTCGCGGCGCGTCGCCGCGGCCTGCGCGTCGCGGCGGGGCGAGTGGTAGCGGCGCTTCGTCTCCCGGGGTGGGGTCATTTCGCTAGAGTACCGGTTACTTCAATATATATGAAGTGAAACGAATAGAGGAGGTGTGCCATGGAAGCAGCAACCATCGACGCGGCAGGTGCCGAGCGGCTGCGCGCCCACCTGCACCGGTTGTGGGGGACGGTCGCGGGCGCGTGGGAGGAGCACGCGGGGTATGCAGACGAGCGCGGCGCGCCGGTCACGGCCGCCCTGCTCTCGCTCGCGCGGCTCGCTCCGGGCGAGCGAGCGCTCGAGCTCGCGAGCGCCGCCGGAGGTGTCGGGATCGCGGCCGCGGGGCTCGTCGGGCCGACGGGCGAGGTCGTCGTCTCCGACGTGGCGCCCGAGATGACGGCGATCGCCCGGCGGCGCGTTGCCGCGCTCGGGCTCGAGAACGTGCGCACGCGCGATCTCGACCTCGAGGCGATCGACGAGCCCGGCGAGTCGTTCGACGCGGTGCTCTGCCGCGAGGGGCTGATGCTCGTCCCCGATCCTGCGCGCGCGGCCGCCGAGATCCGGCGCGTGCTCCGTCCCGGCGGCCGCGCCGCCGTCGCCGTGTGGGGGCCGCGCGACCGGAACCCGTGGCTGGGAATCGTCTTCGACGCGGTCGCCGAGACGCTCGGCGAGCCGGTGCCGCCGCCCGGGATCCCCGGGCCGTTCTCGCTGGACGACGCCGAGCGCCTCGCCTGCGTCCTGGCGGGCGCCGGGCTGACCGCAGTCGAGGTGCACGAGGTGGACGTGCCCTACCGGGCTGCGACGGTCGGCGAGTGGTGGACGCGGACGTCCGCTCTCGCGGGCCCGCTCGCGCAGCGGTTGGCGGGTCTTCCGAAGCCGGCGCGCCGCTCGCTCCTCGAGCGCGCCGCGCGGGCGGTCGAGCCCTACCGCAGCGACGACGGGATCGAGCTCCCCGGCGTCTCGCTCGTCGCCGCCGCGATCCGGGCCTGAGCGCTCCGACCGGTGCCAGGCACCAAGGTGCCAGGCACCAAGGTGCCTGGCACCGCCTCAGGCGGTCGCGGCGGCGACGGCCTCGAGCGTGGCGTCGATCTCGGCGTCGCCGTGCGCAAGCGACGGAAAGAGGCACTCGTACGGACTCGGCGCCACGTACACGCCGCGCTCGACCAGACCGCGGAAGAAGAACCCGTAGCGCTCGACGTCGAGCTTCGTGAAGCGCTCGACCGGATCTGCGCGTCCCGGATACAGCGTCAGCATCGCACCGACGCGCTGCACGCGGCCGAAGGGAGCGAGCCCGCCGGCGAGGCGGGCCGAACGGCGCTCGAGCTCCGCGTACACGCCGGGGTCGCGCAGCCTGCGCAGCACCGAGATCCCGGCCGCGGTCGCGAGCGGATTGCCGGAGAGCGTCCCGGCCTGGTACACGGCGCCCACCGGCGCGAGCTGCGCCATGAGCTCGCGACGCCCGCCGAACGCAGCGAGCGGCAAGCCTCCGCCCACGATCTTGCCGAGCACCGTCAGGTCGGGCGTCACGCCGAACCGCTCCTGGGCGCCCCCGCGCGCGACGCGGAAGCCGGTGATCACCTCGTCGAACACGAGCAGCGCGCCGGACGCATCGCAGAGGAGACGCAGCGCTTCGAGGAACCCCTCCGCCGGCGGGACGCACCCCATGTTCCCCGCGACCGGCTCGACGATGATCGCCGCGAGCCCCTCGCCGTAGCGCTCCACGGCCGACGCGACGCCGTCGACGTCGTTGTACTCGCAGACGATCGTGTCGGCGGTGACGCCGGTCGGGACGCCGGGCGAGCTCGGGATGCCCTGCGTGGCGAGGCCCGAGCCGGCGGACGCGAGAAACGCGTCGGCGTGCCCGTGGTAGCAGCCTGCGAAGGTGATCACGCGGTCGCGCCGCGTTGCGCCGCGCGCCAGCCGCAGCGCGGACATCGCCGCCTCGGTGCCCGACGACACGAGCCGGACCGCGTCCACCGAGGGGACCGCGTCGGCGATCTCGGCCGCGAGCTCGACCTCCGCCTCGGTCGCCAGGCCGAACGTCGTGCCGCGCTCGGCGGCCGCGCGTACGGCGTCGACCGTCTCGGCGTCCGCGTGCCCGAAGATCAACGGCCCCCACGACTGCACCCAGTCGCACAGGGTGCGGCCGTCGGCCGTCTCGACGTAGGCGCCGTGCCCGCTCGCCGCGAACAGCGGCGGCTCCAGCCCGACCGATCGCATCGCCCGGACGGGCGAGTTCACCCCACCGGGGATCAGGTCGAGCGCCCGACGCCACAGAGCGGCGTCTGTCTCTACAGCCAGCCCGCGAGCTCCTTGGCCCAGTACGTGACGATCACGTCGGCGCCCGCGCGGCGAATTGCGGTGAGCGATTCGAGCGCGACGGCCCGCTCGTCGAGATCGCCGGCGGCCGCGGCGGCTTTGAGCATCGCGTACTCGCCGCTCACGCTGTACGCGGCGAGCGGGAGGTCGAAGCGCTCACGCACCGCGCGCACCACGTCGAGGTACGGCAGCGCCGGCTTCACCATCAGCACGTCGGCGCCCTCGGCGACATCGAGCTCGCACTCGCGCAGCGCCTCACGCACGTTGCCGGGATCCATCTGGTAGCCGCGCCGGTCTCCGAACGCGGGCGCCGAGCCGGCGACGTCGCGGAAGGGGCCGTAGAACGCCGATGCGTACTTCGCGGAGTAGGCGACGATCGGCGTCGACGGGAGCTGCTCGCGGATCGCCGCGACTCGCCCGTCCATCATGTCGCTCGGGCAGACCGCGTCGGCGCCGGCCTCGACGTGCGACGCGGCGGTGCGCGCGATCAGCTCGAGCGACGCATCGTTGTCGATCTCGCCGTCCAGGAGCACGCCGCAGTGCCCGTGGCTCGTGTACTCGCACAGGCAGACATCGGTAAGCAGTAACAGCTCCGGGAAGCGCGGCTGCAGCGCACGCAGCGCGCGCTGAACGACGCCGTCGGCGATCCACGCGCCGGAGCCTTCGTCGTCCTTCTCCTCCGGGATGCCGAACAGCAGCACCGACTTGACGCCCAGCCGGACGAGCTCCTCGCACTCACGCACGACGCCGTCGACGGTGTGGCGCCTGAGCGCCGGCAGGCGCTCGTTCGGCAGCGCCTCGGGCGCGACGAACAACGGAAAGACGAGGTCTTCGAGCCCGAGCGTCGTCTCGCGCACGAGGTCACGGAGCGCCGCTGTGCGGCGCAGGCGCCGCAGGCGGGCGACGGGGAACGTGCTCATCGCGATCATGGTCGCACAGGCGTCACTTGCGGGCGACTGACGGCGGCTCGACGATCTCGACCTCCACGGGCACGGGCTCGCCGGCCCACGGCTCGAGCGAGATGCGGTCGGCGAAGAACTCCCAGATCGCCCGGCCGACCGCGAGCAACGGCAGCGCGGTCAGCGCTCCGGCGAGGCCGTAGATCTCCGCGCCGGCGGCGAGGCCGAAGATCACGAGCAGCGGGTGCAGACGGAGCGCGTTCCCCATCACGTTCGGCACCACGACGTGCCCCTCGATCTGGTGGATGCCGAGGAAGAGCAGCGCCACCCAGACCGCGGACAGCGGATGCTCGACGAGCGCGAACACGAGCGGGGGGATCGCGCCGAGCCACGGCCCGAGGTACGGGATCACCTCGGTGATCGCGGCCCACGCGCCGAAGAGCAGCGCGTACTGCTGCCCGTTCGGGAACAGCCCGAGCGCGCCGAGCGCCCAGATGCCGATGCCGGCGGAGAGCCCGATGATCAGGCTGAGCAGCGCCTGGCCGCGCACGTACGAGATCAGCGCGCGCTCCATGGAGAGGAGCAACGGCTCCTCGCCCGGTCGCGGCGGAAAGCGTCGGTCGACGATGCGACCGAGTCGCTGCATGTCGAGCAGCATGTAGATCGAGACCACGATCAGCAGCACGGCTGCAAAGAGCGTCTTGCCGATCGAGACGGCAGCACCCTCGACGAAGTTGACGATCCGGTTCGTGTACTTGCCGACGTCGCGCTGGCGGATCCGCCGCACGAGGTTGTGGCCGCTCTCCCGGATCTTGATCGAGCGCAGATGATGCGTGTTCAGCCAGATCTGCAGCCGGTCGACGTCGCGGTCGGCGCTCGTCTGTCCGGCGGGACCGTGACGATGCGTGAAGTAGTCGTTGAAACGCGTCGCCGCCGTCTTGGTCTGGCCGACGACGGCCGACGCGATCGCAGCGATGACGAGGATCACCGCCGCCAGAAAGCTCAGGTACACGATCGCGACCGCGATGCCGCGCGGCAGGCGCACCCGCTGGAGCGAGCGGACGAGCGGATCGAGCAGCAGCGCGACGAGCGCGGCGATCATGAAGAGGAAGACGATGTGACGCGACGCCGTCGCGAGGATCCACGTCAGCACGAGCAGCAGCGGCAGCCCGACCAGCTGGACCCAGCGCGGGACCTCGATCCGCGGCGGGCGCCCGGAGACGGTCACGTTTCCGATGCTACAGCCCCCATTCGGCGGCTCCGGCCCCCCGCCTGGGACTGGAGCTTCGACAGCGACGGTGCACTCGCGCTCGAGGGCGTCCCGCGGGACGACCCCGGGCTCTGGGACGAGCCGCCGGGGCGACGCTCTCTCCGCTTGGTGCATGGATCCCCGTTGAACGACCCGGGCGAGTCGGCTACCGTGCCCCCGATGTCGCCCCAGCCGGCACGTCGGCGCGGTCCCGCATCGCGTCCCCGGCACCTGGAGCGCGAGCGGCGGTTGCGCCGGCTCGCGGTGCTCGTCACCGTCGCAGTGGTCGCGGTGGTCGTGGTGTTGCTCACCGCCTTCGGCGGTGCGGCCGCCCCCGCCCCGCAGACCGCCGTCGCCAGCGCGTCGCGCCTCGTCCCTGCCGGACCGCCGACGCTGCAGGTCGTCGCGAAGGTCGGCCTGCTCCACCTCCAGCTGCCGGTCAGCCAGTCGCGCGTGACCGCCATCGGTTACCAGGGCGGCAGCGAGGGCTCGATTGCGCTCGACCCGATCGGGACGCAGGCCAACCAGGGCCTGCTGCAGCGTCTGGCGCGGAAGGTGGTCGGTGCCTCCAGCGGGTCGCCGCGCTGGTACCAGCTACCCGGAGGCCTCGGGCCGAGCACGTCCGCGCTCGACGTCGGCGCGCCGAGCGGGACCGACGCGTACTCGCCCGTCGACGGAAGCGTGATCGCGATCACGCCGGTCGTGCTGAACGGCGTGCGCCTTGGCTCGCGCATCGACGTGCAGCCCACCGGTGCGGCGTCGCTCGTCGTCTCGATCTCGCACGTGCGCGCCGACCCGGCGCTCGCCGTCGGCTCCGCGGTGACAGCAGGTGCGTCGCGGCTCGGCTCGATCGTCGACTTCTCACGCGCGGAGCGCCAGGCGCTCGCCCACTACACGAACGACTCGGGCAACCACGTCGTCGTCGAGGTTCATCCCTCGGCCTCGCTCGCCGTCGGCTAGAAACCGAAGCGCGTGCGCATCCTCTTCGTCGCCGACGTGTTCGGCGCCCCCGGCCGACGCGCGGTCGAGGAGCGCGTTCCGGCGCTGCGCAACGAGCTCGAGGCGGACTTCTGCATCGTCAACGGCGAGAACGCCGCGGCCGGGCGCGGGATCACGGCGAAGATCGCCGACCGTCTGCTCGCGAGCGGCGCCGACGTGGTCACGCTCGGGAACTGGACGTGGGGGCAGCCGGGCTTCGGCCCGTACCTCTCGGGCACCGACCGCGTGCTTCGGCCCGCCAACCTCTCGCCGCGAACGCCCGGGGTCGGCCTCGCCGTGCACGACGGGGTCGCCGTGATCAGCCTGCTCGGGGTCTTCTCGCTCGATCCGTTCGAGAGCCCCTTCCTCGCAGCCGACCGACTGGTCGCCGAAGCGCGGCGCTCGACGCCGGTCGTCGTCGTCGACTTCCACGCCGAGGCGACGAGCGAGAAGGTCGCGCTCGCGCACTACCTGGACGGTCGTGCAACCGCCGTGATCGGCACGCACACGCACGTGCAGACCAGCGATGCACGCGTGCTCGCGGGCGGCACGGCGGCGATCACCGACGCAGGGATGACGGGGCCGCACGACTCCGTGATCGGGAGCGAGCCCGAGGGCGCGATCAAGCGGTTCGTGACGGGCTACCCCGTGCGGCTCGAACCGGCGACGCAGGGCGTTCGCATCGAGGGAGCGCTCGTCGAGTGCGACGACGACGGCCGCGCGCGCAGCTGCGAAGCGGTCAAGGTCGAGGTCGGCTGACCGGGCGTCCGGCCGGCCACGCGAGCACGACGAACAGCGCGACAAGCGCGAGGTTGCGGGCGAGCACGACCCCGGTGAGGTCGAACCGTGCGACGTAGCCCCAGTAGCGCGCCGGGAACCACACCTGCGTGAGCACCAGCGCCAGGGTAAGCAGCGCCGTCGCGGCATAGCCGCGCCGGCCGCGGACGAGCGGCACGAGCGGCACGAGCCACAGCAGGAACTGCGGCGACAGCACCTTCCCGAACGCGACGAACGCGCAGACGCACGCCGCGGAGTAGCGAAGCAGCCGCTCACGGTCGATCGGCCCGCGCAGGAACGCGGCCCACAGCGCGACGATTGCGATCGCCTCGACCGCCGCGAAGGACGCCGCGAACGCGCCGTGGCCGACCAGGTTCTGCGAGCCGTGCGAGGTGGTGATGCGTGGATGCCCGAGCGTCGTCAGCAGCGACGCGCCGAGGCTCTCGATCTGCAGCGGGCGGTCGGCCTGGCCGCGCACGCTCGCGTAGAGGCCGTGCGGCGCGAGGATCGCGAACGGGACGACGGCGAGCACGAAGGTGAGGGCTCCCGCGGCCGCGGCGCGCGTGCGGCCGTGCACCGCCGACCAGCCGAGCGCAGGCGGGACGAGGACGAAGGGCCAGAGCTTCGCCGCGACGGCGATGCCGAGCACGGCCCACCCGAGGCGATGGCGGCCGCCGAGCAGCGCCGCGAGGGCACCGGTCGCGAGCAGCGCCGGCCAGTAGTCGAAGCGCGAGAGGACGAGTGCGCCCGCGAGCAGCGGCGAGACGGCGACGTAGAACGCCGCCGCGGGGCGGAGCCAGGCGACGACGGCCACGAGCCCGAGCCCGCACACAGCCATCAGCGCCTCGAAGACCGCTCGGTAGTCACCGAAGAGCGAGGGCAGCACGAACACCGGCAGCGCCCCAGGCGGGTAGTCGACCGCGAAATCGCGGTACGGAACGAGGCCGCGATGCACGATCGCGTCGCCGTAGTCGCGGTAGACGGGCCAGTCGACGAGCTGGTCGTGGCCCCAGAACCAGTAGTGGACGAGCGCGTAGCAGACGAGGAAGAGCCCGCCGGCCGCGAACGTCAGCTCACGCTGCGGCCAGCGCCGGGCGAGCCTCGTCAACGACGACCTCCTCCTCCTCTTCGACCGCCGCCCCCGGCAGCGGCGCGACAAGCGCGAGACAGACGAAGGGGAAGAACCACGGCAGGTACAGGTACGACCAGTGGGTGAGGACGACCTCGAAGCCGATCAGGAGCACCGTTGTGAGCGCGGCCATCCGGAGCGGCGAGCGCATGCGCGGCCAGCGGGCGAACGCGATCGCCGTCACGACGAGCGCGACCTGAAGCACGCGCTGGACGAGATGAAGGTCGGGAATCCCGCGCGCGTGGTACTGCCGCCAGTCCCAGATCGAGAACGGCGACTCGCGGCCGACCTGGAACGCGACGGTCCGGTCGTAGAACACGCGCGCCGCGTGGAGCGGCGACGGCTCCAGGAAGAGCACGAAGAACACGACGAGCGTCGCGACGAGGAAGCCGGCCGCATAGCGAAGGAGCCCGCGCAAGTCGAGCGCGCGCGGGTAGCCGGACCACAGCGGAACAAGGATCAGCGACGCGAACTTCGACCATCCCGACACCGCGACCGCCGCGCCGCGCGCGACGTCGCTCGTCAGCGCGAGGAACCCGAACACGAGCAGCGCCGGCATGATCGAGTCGTTGGTGTTGGAGCTCGACGCGTACTGGGAGAAAGGCCAGGCGACCCAGGCGAAGGCGAGTGACGCCGCAAGTCGAGGACCTCCGAGCCGCCGGCCGACCAGCGCGAGGCCGATCAGCGCAAGCGTGTCGAACAGGATCGACGTCGCGTGCACGGCCGGCAGACCGTGCCAACCGGTGCGCGAGTCCCACTTGTGGGTCCACCCGAACGCGCGGTAGCCGGGGATGTACGCGAGGTACGAGACGGGGCCGTAGGTGTCGCCGAGCGCGTCGGCCGTCTCGCATTTGCCGTTCGTCTGGATGCGGTCGCGGATCTCGCCTTCCGAGTCGGACGGCCCGCACGCCTTCAGCGACCCCTCGGTCGGAAAGTGGCCGTACGGGCTCTGCCCGTGCCAGATGCGGTCGGCTCCGATCACGCCCGAGTAGCCCACGTCGATCACGTTCGAATCGCGCACGTTGAGGCCCACGCGGAAGCCGGCGAGGAACACGGTCGCCGCCGCGAGCACCCAGATCGGCCAGACGGAGGCGCCGCTCGGCGGCCGGTCGCTGCGCGCCACCCAGACGCAGCGCGCGATCAGCCAGAAGAAGGCCGGGTACACGAGCGGCCCCGCGGCGAACACGTTGCCGTGGTTGAAGAACCAGAGCGAGACCGAGAACGAGAGCAGCACGAGCAGGTCGAGGTTGCGAACCGACCACAGCCGCCGCCAGTCGACGAGCCCGATCAGGAAGACGGCGCAGAACGCGAGCCAGACCGGCGGGCTGTTGATCTTCTTCCCGCCGAACTGGCCGTCGTAGCCGCGCGCCATCCGCCATGCCACCTGCGGGCCGGTCCACGCCTCGACGACCGCCCCGGTCGCGTCGTCGACCTTGCCGGTGGCGATCTCTCCCGCGCGTCCCGACCAGACGTTCACCGTCCACTGGCCGTTCGCAAACGTCGCATCGGTGACCGGGTTCGGCGGATACCGCGTGAGCCAGTCCTTCACCTTGCCGTCCCGCAGGAGGAATGCGATCGCCTGCTGCTTGGTCGTGTGTGTCGTCGTCGACGGCGCGGTCACCGCCGGTGCCACCGGGTTCGACGAGGCCGGATTCGTCGCCGCTCCGGCGGGGGCGGCGTGGAAGAGGACGAACGCGAGCGCCGCCGTCCCGACGACGCGGAGTCGAAGCCTCAGGAGCGGAACGACCAAAGCTTGTTGCCGAGGAAGTTGAGCGGCAGGACGAGCACGATCGCGATCGCCTGCGACACGATCTTCCCCAACCCGAGCACGTCGAGGAACACCACCAGCCAGAACTGGTTTACGAGCAGCCCGACGAAGGCGACGACGAAGAAGCGCATGCCCTGGTACGCGAAGTGCCCGCGCTGGTGCGCGAACGTCCAGACGCGGTTCCACACGTAGTTGTTCGCCGCCGACACGACGAACGACACCACCGCGGCCTTGTGCGCACCGATTCCGAGCAACGCCGCGTAGACGATGAGGTTGACGACGTACCCGGTCGCTCCGACGATCGAGAACTTGGCGAGCTGAATCCAGTTGTGGGGGCTGCGAAGCGCCACCACGGCGCGGGCGGAAGCGGACACCGCGGGCGAGGCTACCGAACACCTTCGATACCGCGGAGCGGCACGAACCGAACGTCGACGAGCCGCTCGGCGGTGAGCCCGTCGCCGATCCGCCGGATGAGCGTGAGCCGCTGCCCTCTGAAACCGCCGAGCGGCAGAACGAGCCGGCCGGGATCGGCCAGCTGGCCGAGCAGGCTCGGAGGGACCTCCGGCACGGCCGCAGCGACCGCGATCGCGTCGAACGGTGCGCGCGCCGGGGCACCGACGCTGCCGTCGCCGACGAGCACCTCGACCCTGCCGTGGCCGGTCTCGTCGAGCGTGGCGCGCGCCGCTTCGGCGAGCGAGCGGACGCGCTCGATCGAGACGACGGAGCCCGCGAGCTCGTCCAGCACCGCCGCCTGGTACCCGGAGCCGGTGCCGACGTCGAGCACGTGCTCCGTTCCCCCGAGTGCGAGCGCCTGGCAGATGCAGGCGACAATGTAGGGCTGCGAGATCGTCTGGCCGTGGTGGAGCGGAAGCGCGGCGTCGTCGTACGCCTGCGCGCGCATGCCCTCGGGGACGAACAGCTCGCGAGGCACACGGGCCATGGCGTCGAGCACACGCTCGTCGTGAATGCCCCGCCGGCGGAGCTGGCGATCGACCCACGCCGGCTCGGTCACGCAGCGCGCACGCCGGCCGCCCGGAAGTGGTCGACCAGCAGCGGCTTGATGCGGGTGATCGACCCGGGCGGCGCGCCGAGGCCGACCGTGAGCATCGGCACCTCGGAGTCCTCCGCCTCGAGCGAGCCGTGGCTTCCCCCGCCCGCATGGTGGCGGCCCGCGAGGTCGACGAACTCGTAGCCCGGCGCGGCCGAAACGAGCACCTCGCCGGCGTTCGGGTTGCGGAGCGCCGCCTCGGCCCGCACCCGCCCGTCCGGCACCGCGTCGAGCAGCGCGAGGTCCTCGTCGCCGTCGCGGCGCGCGACGAGCGCGTCGCCCTCGAGCCAGACGACCGTGCCCGCCGACGGCTCGGCGTCGAGGCGGGACGCTGCCTTGCGCGGATCGTCCGTGTACACCATCGCGGCGCGGTTGGAGGCGGTCACCAGCTCGTCGCCGACGCTCAACTTGACTGTCGTGTCGATCTTCGACTGGCCGTGGTCCGAGCACACGACGAGCGCGTAGCGGTCGAGGAACTCGTCGGGACCGCCCGCCGCGTCGAGCAGTGCGCCGACGGCGGCGTCGCTCCGACGCAGCGCGTCGTGCGCCGTGTCGGGCCCGTGGGCGTGGGAGGCGAAGTCGTAGTCGGGCAGGTAGTAGACGAGCAGGTCGAACCCGTCGCGCGTGACGAGCCAACGCCCGACGGCCGCCGCGTACGCGTCGATCGATCCGAGCGAGCGGTTGAGCACCGCGATCGGCGCGCCGGTCGTGTCGCTCTCGTACAGCGAGTAGAAGAAGAACCGCCGTGGCCCGTAGACGGCCGGCGCTCCCGGGAGCGCCGAGAGATGTCTGTGCGCGCCCCGGTAGCACGTGAAGTTGATCGCGGCCGTGGTCAGCCCGTCGCCTTCGAGCGCCTCGTACACCGTCTCCGCGCTCCGGGAGAGGTGCTTCGCGTTCATGTCGACGATCGTGTCGCGGAGCCCGCGCGTGAGCCCGGCGGCGCGGAGCGCGCCGAACGACGAGCCGTACTCGACGAGCCGCTGCTCGCCGCGGTGCCACCAGACGAGATGCGGGATCTCGTGCCCGTCCGGGAACGATCCCGTTGCGATCGAGGCGAGGCAGACGGGCGTCAGCGAGGGGAACACGGACGCGGCGCGCCGGTACTCGCCGTGCTCGGCCAGGAACCGCAGCGCCGGCGTCTCGGCGGCCTCGAACATCGCCGGCGTGAGCCCGTCGATCACGACGAGGACGACGGGCTTCGGACGGCCCGGCCGCGGCATCAGTCGCGGGCGAGCGTACGGAGCCCCGCGTGGGTGTCGGGCGCGCGCCGGCGGAGGCGCACGCCGACGGCCGGGACGACGACCGCCTCGAGGTAGCCGACGATCGGGATGAAGGCGAGCGCCGCTCCGATCAGCGCCGCGGCGACGAGCAGCGCCGCGGTCCCGCCGCGGGTGCCGCCGCGGCGGAGTGTCCCGGCGACGAGCGGCGCCGCCCCGAAGGAGCCGCACACGGCCCCGACGACGCCGCCGACGGCCTCGCCGTAGCCCCAGAAGACGAGCGCGACCACCACCGCGGCGACCGCCGCGAGGACCGCGGCGAACGGCGGGCGCCGGAGCGCGCCCTCTGCGGCGACCCCGAACGACGTGCCGAGCCCGACCAGGACGCCGATGGAATACCAAGCTCCCATCGCGTCGCCCAGTGTAGTCCCGGGCCCGCGGCTGTCAGACGGGTTGCTCGAGGCGGGCGATCACGGCCAGCGTGAACGCCGCGGCGCGCGCACCGTCCACCACGCGGTGGTCGAACGTGACGCTCACGTTCCCCACCGACCGCACCACGATCTCGCCGTCGCGAACGACGGGCCGCGGGCCGATCCGGTGGACGCCGAGGATGCCCGCCTCCGGGTGATTGATCAGCGGCGTCACGAAGAGGCCGGCGAGCTTGCCCGCGCTCGTGACGGTGAACGTCGACCCGCGCAGCTCTTCCGGAGCGAGCGTCCCCGCGCGCGCCTTCTCTGCGAGCGCGTCCACGTCGGCGCGCAGCTCTTCCACCGGGCGCGTGTCGCAGCCGCGGACGACCGGGACGACGAGGCCGTCGTCGGTCTGCACGGCGACGCCGAGGTCGTACCGGTCGAGGTACACGATCTCGTCACCCTCGAGCCGCGCGTTCAGCTCCGGGAACTCGCGCAGCGAGTGCGCCGTCGCGCGCAGCACGAGCGGCAGCAGGAGCGACAGGTCGACGCCGGTGAAGTCGCACTCCTCGACGAACGTGACCGCCGGGATCTCGGCGTGCGCGCGCGCGAGGTGCTGCGCGATCTGGCGCCGCACGCCCCGCAACGGCTCGCGGCGGCCCTCGGGGGCCGTGCCGCTCGTGCCGGCCGCGGCACGCACGTCGGACTCGGTGATGCGCCCGCCGGGGCCTGTCGGCGGGACGGACTCGAGGTCGACGCCGAGCTCCGAGGCGATCCGGCGCACGAGCGGCGTCGCCTGCACCCGGCCCGCTTGCTCGGACGCCGCGGCGGCGGCAGCCGGTGCGGGTGCCCCGCCGTCGACGCCGCCGATCACGACGAGCACCGTCCCGACGGGAACGACCTCACCGGCGGCGACGAGGATCCGCGACACGGGCCCGGCGGCCGGCGAGGGGATCTCGACCGTCGTCTTGTCGGTCTGGATCTCGACCAGCGGGTCGTCCTCTGCGACCTCGTCCCCTTCGGCGACGAGCCAGCGCGCGACCTCGCCCTCGGTGAGTCCCTCGCCGAGGTCCGGCAGCTTGAACTCGTACGCCACGGGCGTGGAATCTATCGTCGCGGGCGCCCGACCCACGAGCCGGCCGGGACGATCAGCACGCGCAGGCCGATGCCGGCGCGCCAGAGCGACACCGCCTGCTCCGTCCCGTCGAGCGCCGGCGCCTGCTCGCGTGGGACGTAGCCCGCCTGCAGCGTCCGCTCGTCGTTCCAGATGCCGACGGCGTTCGGGTCGTGCTCGTTCTCCGGCTCCGGCACGAGCGCCAGCGGCAGCCCGGGGTCGAAGGAGCGGTCGAGCACCGCCTCCTCGCGGAAGGACACGCCCGCGACGGGCACGACGACGATGCGCGGATCGTCGTCGCGCACGCTCTCTCCCGTGGCGGCGTCCCGGAGGTGATAGCCCGCGCCGTCGCGCGACCGCTCGAGCCACAACCGGAGCCGCTCCTTCAACGCACGGCGTCGTCGCGAAGGACGGCGTGCACCCCTTTCACCCCGTTCACGACCTGGGTGACACGCAGGTCGACGACGACGCTCGCGAGCGCGTACGCATCGCGCCGATCGAGCGACAGCTCGCGTTCCATCAGCGTGAGCATCGAGTCGACGGCGAGAGCGGCCGCCTCGTCGAGATCCTCGTCGACGCCGAGCGTGATCCACGCGTCCCGCGTCCGTGCGACCGGCCCGGTCAGCGGCAGGTCGTCGCGGAGCGCGAGCGTCAGCTCGACACGCTCCATCGGGCACTCGATCGCGATCTGGCAGACCTCGCCGTCGCCCTGGCGCGCGTGCCCGTCGCCCGCCGAGAAGAGCGCGCCGTCGACCGGGATCGGAAGGAAGAGCGTCGTTCCCTCGACGAGCTCCGTGCAGTCCAGGTTGCCGCCGCACGGTCGCGGCGGCGACGTCAAATGCACGCCCGGCTCGGCCGGCGGCATGCCCATCACGCCGAGGAACGGCCGCAGGTCGACGGTGCGGCCGTGCTGGTCGATGCCCGTACCGGCTTCCGCGTCGAGCTGCCAGCGCAGATGCCGCGCCTCGCCGGCGTCGAGGCCGAGGCGCGTGTTCAGCCACGCCGGCCAGCCGCCGGCGGCCGTGAACCCGAAGGTGCCGACGTGCAGGCGGTCGATCCCGACGGCGAGGGTCTGGCCCGCACGCGCGCCGCGCACCTCGATCGGGCCGATCAGCGCATGGCCTGCGTCGAGCTCCTCGTCGCGCGGCTCGAACCGCCGGCGCTCGTCGTACGGGGCGTCCTCGACGCACCAGTCGGCGTCGAGCGTAGAGAAGGCGACGCTGTCGCCGGCGTCGATCGTGACCACGGGCTCGAGCTCGCGCGAGAAGTGCCCATGCAGCGTGCGGCGCTCGAGTGGGATCTCGTGGTTCACGCGACGAGCTTGCGCACGGCGGCCGACACGCGCTCGACGGACGGCATGTACGCGTCCTCGATCGTCCAGTACGGGTACGGGACGTCGTAGCCGGTGACCCTCAGCACGGGGCCCTGCAGGTCGAAGATCGCCTTCTCCGCGATCAGCGCCGCGAGCTCGGCGCCGAAGCCGGCGGTGCGGGGCGCCTCGTGCACGATCACCGCGCGGCCGGTCTTTGCGACGGATGCGAGGATCGCCTCCTCGTCGAGCGGTCGCAGCGAGCGGATGTCGACGACCTCGCACGACGCTTCTCCGCCGAGCGCATCGGCGGCCCGTTCGCAGACGGCGACCATCGCGCCGTACGCGATCAGCGTGACATCGGTCCCGGCCCGCGCGATGCGCGCCTGGCCGAGCGGGACGACGTGCTCTCCCTCCGGCACCTCGCCGCGCGCCGTCCGGTAGACGAGCTTCGGCTCGAAGACGACCACCGGGTCGGGGTCGCGGATCGCGGCGGCAAGGATTCCCTTCGCATCCGCCGGCGTCGACGGGATCGCGACCTTGATCCCCGGCGTGTGCACGTAGTACGCCTCGGGCGAGTCGTCGTGCAGCTCCGGCGCGCGGACGCCGCCGCCGTACGGCATGCGGATCGTGATCGGGAACGTCATCTGCCCGCCGCTGCGCCAGCGATAGCGCCCGACGTGCGTGATCAACTGGTCGAGGCACGGGTACGAGAAGGCGTCGTACTGCATCTCGCACACGGGGCGAAAGCCGGCCATGCACAGCCCGACGGCGGCGCCGAGGATCCCCGCCTCGGCAAGCGGCGAGTCGACGCAGCGCTCGGGGCCGAACCGATCGCGGAGACCCGCGGTCGCGCGGAACACGCCGCCGGCGCGGCCGACGTCCTCGCCGAGCACCAGCACGTCGCCGTCGCGCGCGAGCTCCGTGTGGAGCGCGTCGTTGACCGCCTCGACGAGGGTGAGCTCAGCCATTCCGGAGCGACGGCGGTGGGTCGACGTACGCGTTGTCGAAGAGCAGCTGCTCGTCGGGCGGCGGCTCCGCCTCCGCGGCGGCGATGCCGGCGCGCAGCGCCTGCTCGGCCTCGGCCCGAACCGCTGCTGCGTGCTCCTCGGTGAGGATGCCGGCGCGCTCGAGGAACCTCTCGTAGCGGCCGAGGCACTCGCGCGCGCGTTCCTCGTCGACGCGTGCCTGGTCGATGTACGCGCTCGGGTCGTCGGCGGTCGCGTGCGGCGCCGCCCGGTAGTGGACGGCCTCGATCAGCGTCGGGCCGCCGCCGGAGCGCGCGCGGGCGACCGCCTCGCGGGCGGCGTCGTAGACCGCGAGCACGTCGAGCCCGTCGACGCGCACGCCCGGGATCCCGTAGCCGATCGCCTTGTCGGCAAGCGACTCGGCCCGCGTCTGCGCCTCGATCGGCGTCGAGATCGCCCACTGGTTGTTGTTGCAGACGAACACCGCCGGCGCGCCCATCACGGCTGCGAAGTTGACGCCTTCGTGAAACGCGCCCTCGCTCGTCGCGCCGTCGCCGAAGAACGCCATCGCCACGGCGTCCTCGCCGCGCAGCTTCTTCCCCCACGCGAGCCCGGCGGCGTGCGGGACGTGCGTCGCGATCGGCACGCAGATCGACGCGACGTTCCAGTCGGCCGGTGACCACCAGCCCGACGGATGGCCGCGCCACCACTGCAGGATCGTCTCGACCGGCATCCCGCGGACGAGCCCGATCGCGCTCTCGCGGTACGACGGGAAGATCCAGTCGCGATCGTCGAGCGCGAACGTCGCGCCTGCCTGGATCGCCTCGTGGTTCCAGAAGATCGCGTAGGTGCCGATCCGCCCCTGCCGGTGGAAGACGACCGAACGCTCGTCGTAGGTGCGGAGCAGCACCATGCGGCGATGCAGCTCGAGCAGGTCCGCCTCGGAGAGGCCGGGCGGGGGCTCGCCGCCGTCGAGCACCCGGCGCAGCTCGGTCACGGCCGCCATCGCTTGCGCAAGCTACCGCTTCCCCGCGTGGAGCTGCTCGGCCTGCCAGGCGTCCTGATCGCGCATCGAGCCCAGGTTCATGCTGTGGCCGAGGCGGTACCAGCGCACCGTGGGGCGCCCCGGCGCCGCGTCGATCAGGGCGACGAGCTGCGCATGGGGCACGACCTCGTCGATCGTCCCCGCCTGGAAGAAGAGCTGCGCGTGGGCGCGGCGGATCCAGTACGTCGTCACGCCGGTCCCGCGCCCCGCGACGATCCCGACCGTCTTCAGCCTGGGCTCGTCGCCGGCGAGGATCGCGGCCGTCTGCGCGCCGAGCGAGTAGCCGACGAGGCCCAGCCGCTTCGGGTCGACGTCTGCGCGCGCGGCGAGCAGGTCGAGCGCGCGACGCGCGTTGACGACGAGTGGCCTGAAGTCGAAGGCGTCGTTCGGCTGCGAGATCGTCATCGTCACGACCCCGCGCTGGGCGAGGATCGCCGCGGGAATCAGGAAGTCCTCACGGCCGCCGCCGGCGCCGTGCAGGAAGACCACCGCGGGCATGCGTCCGCGCACGCCGTTGGGGACGAGGAGGAAGGCGTCGACGCGTCCGCTCGCGCCGGCGAACGACAACACGTGCACCGACAGCAGCTTGTTCGGGTGCGCGACGCCCGACTGCTGCACCGCGAGCGGCCGCGCCCTGTCGTAGGAGAACGGGTCGGCAGCCGGACGCGACGACCCGTGCCCGCAGCCGGCGAGCGCGAGCAGCAGGAGCGCGCTACACGAGGACCGAGACCGCATCGCGCACCGCCTCGAACGTGGCCTCGCTCACGTCGCCGAGGTCCTCGCCGTCGGCCTGCAGCGGCAGCGGCGTGTCGCAGCGCACGACGATCCGGTCGAGGTCGTGGCCGGTCAGCACGTCGTCGGCCTCGAGCTGGCCGCGTCCGCGAACCAGATACGTGACGAGGCGCGGCACGTCGCGCGCGCGCACGCGCGTCGGCGCGACGTAGTCGAGGCCGTTCTCGAAGCGGGCGTCCGGCGCGACGTGCAACGGGAACGAGCCGGCGTAGGTGTACGGATCGCAGTTGGCGACGAGAATGAAGGCGGCGCGGGCGCCACCGTCGACCTCCAGCTCCGGCTCCCACCGCCCGCGGCGCTCGCGCAGCATCCGCACGACCATCCGGCCGACGGCGAGGTCGCCCGGCCTGGCGCCGCCGGGCCGCCGCCCGAGCTCGTCGAGCCGACGCACGGCCTCGGCGTCGAAGCCGATGCCGGCCGAGAAGCAGAACCGGCGGCCGTTCACGACGCCGAGCGAGATCCGCCGGGTGCGGCCCTCGACGAGCGCGTCGCGCACCTCGCGCGCCGCCCCGACCGCGCTCCGCGGCAGCCCGAGCGCGCGCGGCAGCACGTTCGTGCCCCCGCCCGGGACGAAACCGTACGGCACGGTGCCGTCCGCAGCGTTGAGCGCCTCGTTGAACGTGCCGTCGCCGGAGAGCACGAGGATCGCGTCGGTCGACCCTGCCGACTGCTCCGCGAGCTCTGTCGCATGCCCGGGATGCCGCGTGAACTCCGTCTGGACCTCGAGCCGCTCGCGCAGCACGCGCTCGACATCGGTGATCAGCTTTCCGGTCACCTGGGTCGAGTAGGGATTGACGATCAGCGTCGCCCGCTTCACGCTCGCGAGCATGCCACGGCAGACCGCGCTGATCGTCGCCGTACCGGAGGCCGAGCCGGCGGTCGCCGAGCTGCGGCTCGAGCACGATCCGACGGCGCGCCTCGGAGTGCCGGCGCACATCACGATCCTCTATCCGTTCGCGCCTCCGGACGCGGTCGACGAGGAATCGATCGCGTCGCTGCTGGCGCCGGTTGCTGCGTTCCGCTTCGAGCTGGCGAGCGTCGAGCACTTCGACGACGACGTCACGTACCTCGCGCCGCGCCCGGTACGGCCGTTCGACGACCTGATCGCCGGCGCGATTGCGCGGTGGCCGGAGTACCCGCCCTACGGCGGCACGATCGACTCGGTGATCCCCCACCTGACGGTCGGGTTGTCGCGCCTCGATCTCTCGATCGCGCTTCCGATCGCATGCGTGGCCCGCGCGGTGACGCTGCTCGAGGAGGGCGGCGACGGCCGCTGGCGGCCACGGCGCGTTTTTCCGCTTCAGGGCGTTGCGTAGCCGCGCATGCCTTCGAGCAGCACGGCGTACAGGCGGTCGGCGAGCGCGTCGACGTCGGCGCCCGGCTGCAGCCACGCGTACGCCCAGTTCGCCGCCGAGAGGAAGAGCAGCGCGGCGGTCGCGACGTCGAGGTCGGTGCGGAGCTCGCTGCCCTCGACGCCGTCGCGGAAGAGGTCGCGCACGCGCTGCTCGTAGCGTCGCCGCTCGGCGACGAACGCGTCGCGGCGATCACCCCCCAAGTAGCGCCACTCGCGCACGAACACGGTGGCGACGTCGAGCTGACTCGCCACGACCGCGAGGTGCGCGCGCAGGGCGCGCCGGATCCGCTCGGTCGCCGGCCGGTCGGGCGGCACGCCGTCGAGGGCCGCGTGGAACGCCTCGGCCCCCTCGCTCGCGACCGCCCAGAGGAGGTCCTCCTTCGAGGCGATGTGGTGGTAGAGCGAGGGCTTCTGGACGCCGAGCTCGTCGGCCAGGTCGGCCAGCGAGGTGCCCTGGTAGCCCCGCTCGGCGAAGAGGCGGGCGGCGATCCGGGTCAGCTCCTCGCGGCGTTGCGACATCGGCCTCTAGACTGAGCCTAACGAACGGTCGGTAGGGAGGCTTCGATGGATCGGCAAGCACAGGAGTTCCTCGCGTATGTGCAGGAAGGCGGCCAGGTCGAGGCGACGGACTGGCTCCCGGACGAGTACCGGCAGCGGCTCGTCAAGTTCATCGAGATGCACGCGAACAGCGAGCTGATGGGCGTGCTCCCCGAGCGCGAGTGGATCCTCAAGGCGCCGACGCTGCAGCGGAAGCTCGCGCTGACCGCGAAGGTGCAGGACGAGGTCGGGCACGCGCAGCTGATCTACCGGGTCGCCGAGGATCTCGGGAAGCCGCGCGCGGAGATGTTCGCCGACCTGCTCTCCGGCAAGGCGAAGTTCCACAACGTCTTCCATTACCCGACCTACTCGTGGGGCGACGTCGGCGTGATCGCGTGGCTCGTCGACGCGGCCGCGATCATCAGCCAGAAGGCGCTGCTCAAGTGCTCCTACGCGCCGTACGCGCGGATCATGCGCAAGATCTGCTGGGAGGAGTCGTTCCACATCCTCCACGGCCGCGATGTGATCCTCGCGATGATGACCGGGACGGATGCGCAGCGCGAGCTCGTGCAGGAGGCGTTGACGCGCTGGTGGCCGCCGCTCATGCAGTTCCACGGCAACCCGATCGCCCGCGACGAGGATCCGATGTGGATCTGGCGGATCAAGTCGCAGGGGAACGAGGAGGCGCGACAGCAGTTCCTCGAGGGCTACGTCCCGCAGATCTGGGAGCTCGGCCTCACCGTGCCCGACCCGAAGCTGAGGCGCCGCGACGACGGCGTGTGGGAGTACAGCGAGCCGGACTGGGACGAGCTGCGCTCGGTCGTCACCGGCCACGGCCCGCGCTCGCAGGACCGCCTCGCCTTCCGCCGGCGGCTGCTCGAGCAGGAGCAGTGGGTGCGCGACGCAGTGCTCGCCGCGTGACGTGACGATTTACGAGGTCTTCCGCCGCGAGCGCAAGGGGCAGCCGTTCGCGCATGCCGGGTCGATCGAGGCGCCGGACGCCGCGTTCGCCGACGCGTGGGCACGCGAGCAGTACGGCCGGCGCGGCGAGTCGGACGCGCTGTGGCTCGTCCCGCGCACGTCGATTCACGAGATCACCGAGTGGGCCGACGAGTTCGACCTCAAGTACCGCCGCGTCGACGGCTACTCGATCAAGGCGCGGCTGAAGGAGGCGCGTGAACGAGCGGGTTCACCTGCTACTGACGCTGGCTGACGACGAGCTGATCGTCGGCTGGCGCGACTCGGAGTGGACCGGCGTCGCCCCGACGCTCGAGGAGGACGTCGCGTTCTCGTCGATCGCGCAGAACGAGATCGGTCACGCCCGCGCGCTCTACGAGCTCGCCGCCGCCGAGCTCGGGAGCGACGCCGACGCGCTCGCGTTCGACCGCGCGCCCGCCGACTACCGCTGCGCGCCGCTCGTCGAGCTCCGGCTGCTCGACGACTGGGCGCTGACGATCGCGCGCCGCTACCTCTACGAGGAGGCCGACCGGCTGCGGATCGCGGCGCTCATGGGCTCGGACGACCGGGAGCTCGCGGGCCTCGCGGCGAAGATCGACCGCGAGGAGGTCTACCACCGCCTGCACGCTGAGCTCTGGGCGGCGCGCCTCCGCGACGAGCCGCGGTTCGCCGCCGCGGTCGACGAGCTGTGGCCGTACGCGCTCGGAATGCTCCCGGAGGAGCTTCGACCCGAGCTGGCGCGCCGTGTCGGGCGAAACGGCGACGGGCTGTCGCCGGCCCACGAGCGAGGCTCGCACACGCCGCAGCTCGCGGAGCTCTGGGACGAGATGACCGAGGTACGCCGGAGCGCGCCGGGGGCGCAATGGTGACGACGGAGCAGGTCTGGGCGGCGCTCGCGGAGATCCCCGACCCGGAGATCCCCGTGATCTCGCTCGTCGACCTCGGCGTGATCCGCGACGTCACGGTCGACGACGGGCGCGTGCGCGTGGAGCTGACGCCGACGTTTCTCGGCTGTCCCGCGCTCGACGCGATGAAGCGTGCGCTCGCGGAGACGGTGGCCGCGCTCGGCGCCGAGCCCGACGTCGCGGTGATCGTCGACGACTCGTGGTCGACCGATCGCATCACGCCGGCCGGCCGCGAGAAGCTGCGCGCCGCGGGCTTTGCGCCGCCCGCACCGCGCGCCGCAGGCTCGACGACGCTGGTGCAACTGCAGTCGCGTGCGTTCCGCTGCCCCTACTGCGGCTCCACCGACACCCGGCTCGAGAACATCTTCGGGCCGACGCCGTGCCGCTCGATTCGCTGGTGCGCGAGCTGCCGCCAGCCCTTCGAGCAGTTCAAGACGATCTAGCGGGGCCCCGGCCGAACCCTCGGAACGCTGCCGCGTCTTCGGCGAACGGCATGTATCTGCGCCGCCCCCTCCCGCTCTTTTTCGGTGTCGGGCCCAATCGGGCCCGATCATGAAGGGGAGGAGCACAAGATGCACTACGTTCACGCACGCAAGCGGCTGCTCACCGGTCTGCTGGCGTTGGCGCTCGCGACGATGATCGCGCAGTCGGCGGCCGCCCGCATGGCACCGCCCGAGCCCGCGGCCGCGACGGCGAGCACTCAGGGCGTACTAGTCGTCGCTCCGAGCGGGAAGACCGCGCCGGCAAAGAAGAAGCACTCCCGTCCGGTAGTGGTTTCCTCGACACCGGCAGTCAACTGGGTCATCCCGAGCAGCTGCACGCTGGGCCTGGCCGACGGCTATGCCTGGGGCTACATCTGCTGACTCCCGCGTCGCGTCCTGGGCGGAAGCTTCGGCAGGCGAAGATCAACGTGGAACGCTCGAAGCGGGCCGAGCGCGGTGAAGGGGGAATAAGCCGCGCCCGGCCGGCTCGTTTCGGATCAGCGGCGGTAGGTTTCCGGCAATGGCACCCGGGCCATGGCCGCAGCCGATGCTCGTTGTTCGCGATGTCGAGGCGTCGAGCCGCTTCTACCAGCAGGTGCTGGGGACCGAGAGCGGCCACGGCGGCAGCGACTACGAGCAGATCGTGACCGACGGCTACCTCGTCGTCCTCGCCGGCCCGTCCGAGTACCGCCGACGCGCCTGAACCACTCGGGTCGAGCCGCTGGCCGGCCTCTCAGTACGTCGCGCCGGGCTGCGGCGTCCCAGCCGACTTCGATCCGCCGCCGACCGTACGAACGAGGATCGCGTCGATGAGCGTGTTGACGACCCAGACGAGAGCCGTCGCCCAGACGTAGTTCCAGAAGCCGTCGATGTGGAAGCCGCTGATGATCAGCGTCGTCAACCACAGCATCAACATCGACACGAAGAACCACGCGATCCCGAGCGTCACGATCGCGAGCGGGAACGAGATCAACTTCAGGATCGGCTTGAGGAACGTGTTCAGCAGCCCGAACACGAGTGCGGCCCAGATCACGGTCCAGTTCGATCCACCGAAGCTGACGCCGCCGAGGAGCCAGCCGACGATCCCGAGCACGACGGCGTTGATCGCCCACGAGACGAGGAACCAGCGGATCACCCGCGCGATGCTACAAGAGGCGAACTGCTAGACGGCGGTGCCGGAGGGTTCGAGGACCTCCGTGCTCTCGTCGCGCTTGCCCGACTCGATCGCCGACTGGGCGATCACCTTGAGGGTCGTCACGAGCAGCGAGAAGCACACGTAGCCGATCAGCACCATGATCCCGAGCCGCGAGTGGGCGAACATGAGCGCGTAGCCGACGTACGGCGCGTGGAACACGACCCGATGGGCCGGCATGTTCCGCTCGAACACGATCGCCCACGGGTCGGCGACCGGGTTCGAGTCGCCCTTCGTGCGGTAGACGACGTGCCCGTTCGAGCGCTGGATCTCGATGATCCGGTGCGTCGCGAGCCCGGGCGCGCCGAGCGGCTTGCGGAACGAGATCACGTCGCCGACACGGAGAGACGACGGCGAGACGGTCCGGTCGACGACGAGCGACCCGACCGGGATCGTCTTCGTCATCGAGCCCGTGATCATCACCATCGGCTGCAGACCGACGACCAGCAGGCCGACGTACGCGGCCACCAGCACGACGACGACCGTCGCGCCGGCGCGGATCACGAAACGGCCGACGCCGCGCACGAACCGCATCAGAAGGTCCCCGTGCTTCCGGTGACGGTGGAGGGCGACAGCGCGTTCCCCGCGAGGTCGGTGATGGTGGCAGTCGGCGTCCACTGGAAGTTGTCGCCGGCGTTCGGGCCGTTTCGGGTCAGCCCGAGGCAGGTGCCGAGCGTGACCGTGATCGTCGCGCCGCTCGCAACCATCGTCGAGCCGGAGCACGTCACCGCGCCGGTGACGTAGTTGGCCGTCGTGTTGACGGTGCCGAGGTTCGTGCCGCTCACCACGAAAGTGTCGTTCGCGCCGACGTTCGTGAACGCGACGCTGACAGCGGTCGAGGTACCCGCCCAGCCGGACTTCACGGTCCCTGGATCGACCGCCTCCGAGAACGTGTACGTGATCGTGTCCCCGTTGTCGATGATGCGCCTCGTCCCACTGTTCGCCGCGACGATGTCGCTGGCAGTCGGTGCGACCGTGTCGCGGACGAGCGCGAGCGACTTCGTCGACGAGAGGTCGCCCGTGTTGGCGGTGACGTACGAGCCTGCCGTCACGGCGCCGTCGACGAACGTCGCCGTGCTGAGCGTCGAGAAGACGACCGTACCGGCGCCTGCCGTCGCCGGCTTGCTGGTCGAGACGGTGTGGCTCGCGCTGTCGGTGAGCGAGAGGTTGGCCGTGTCGGTCGCCAGCGACGTGGCGGGCAGCGTCGCCTGGAGCTGCACCGCCGTGCGGTTCGCCGAGTTGACGTAGACCGTGCCGGTGCCCGAGTAGGTGTGGCAGTTCGTGCAGGTCAGGGTGGTCGGGGGCGCGGCGACCTCGACGGTCGTGGACTTCGCGCTCTCGGCGCCGAGCCACCCACCCTTCGTCGCCTGCGTCGTGTACTGCCAGCGCCCGACCGGCACGGCGCTCTCGGTGCAGGCGTTCGTCGCGACCGAGCCGCTGCAGCTCGCGCCGATCGACTGGAGCGTTCCCGCCTCGGAGTAGCGGCGGACGGTGTACGACACCGGCGCGCCCGCGACGGAGAGCGCGGTCCAGTTGAGCGCGACGTTCGGGTACGTCGAGATCGTGTGCGACGGGACCGAGCCCGCCGGAAGCGAGGAGGCCTTCGAGTAGCCGGCACCGCTGCCGCTCGTCGCCCAGGAGGCCTCGGCGGCGCCCGCGATGGCGAGCGCCGCAACGAAGCCTCCCAGGACGAGAAGGTGACGCCGCGCGAACAAGGCGTCCTAGCTGGTGGCCGTGAGCGTGACCGGAACCGTGAAGACGGCGCCCTGGCAGCTGTTGTCGGACGCGTTCGACATCGCGACCTTGCCCGCGAGGGAGAAGGTCACGGTGGCGCCTGCGCCGACGGCCTGCGAGAGCCCGCTCGTGTTGGTGAAGGTGACGCCGGTCGAGGCATTGCATGCCGCGCCCTTGTCGGACGTGATCGTGCCCGCGCCGGTGACGCCGGTGACGGTGACGGCAAACGAGTTCGGGTTCGTCACCTTGACCCAGAGGTCGCCGGTGCCGCCCGGATAGAGCTGTGCCGTCGTCGACGCGGTGGCGTCGCCGAGGGTCAAGTTCTGCGCCGTGACGGCCTTCGCGTAGCCGTTCCCGGCCGACGAGCCGACGGTCCAGGAGCCGAGGGTCACCGCCGCGGTAGCCAGCAGGGCCAGCGCGGCCAAGGCCAGGGCAACCCTGGCCTTGTCCGCGACGACGATCTTCAATGCTGCACGCAGGCTCATCGAGCTAGCTGGTGGCCGTCAGCGTGACGGGGATCGTGAAGATCGCGCCCTGGCAGCTGTTGTCGGACGTGTTGGCCATGTGCGCCGCGCCGGTGAGCGTGAACGCGGCCGTGCCGGTGGCGGGGACAACCTGCGTGAGGCCGGTCTGGTTCGTGTAGGTGACGCCGGTCGAGGCGTTGCACGCCGCGCCCTTGTCGGACGAGATCGAACCTGCGGCTGCATTGACCGCAGTGATCGTCACGGGGAAGGGGTTCGGGTTGTTGACCGACACCTTCACGTCGCCGTTGCCGCCGGGGTAGAGCTGTGCAACGGTCGTCGCCGAGACGTCGTTGAAGGTCAGGTTGACGGCCGTCACGGCCTTGGCGTATCCGTTACCGGGGCTCGAGCTGACCGCCCAGCTCCCGAACGTGGCGCCGCCGGCGACGATCACCGCGACGAGAGCGAGCGCAACCGCGAGGCGCGCCCGGCTGGCAAGGATGATCGAAACTGCGTCCTGCATCGAGTCGACTGCTCCTTTACTGGTCGGTTCGCACCGGAAAACACCCCCGGCTGGCGAGAAGCCGACTTCCAGGGCCGCAGTTGGTGCGTCACCGCGCTTATCGGCCGCGCCCCTGCGGATCTAAAGCACCGACACACGGACATACCGGTTTCAACCCGACGCACGCGACCGCGGCGGAGCGCGTTAGGCTCGGGTCATGGCCGAAGTGCGCATCCTGTACTGCCCCGTCTGAGCGGGCTACGACAAACGGGCCGCGAGTCTCGTGGCCGAGATCAACGGAACGGCGCACAGCGCCGAGATGGCCGAGGGGGAGAAGAGCCAGTTCGACGTCTTCGTCGACGGGGAGCTCGGGTTCTCGAAGCAGCGCGCCGGACGGTTTCCGGAGCTCGCCGAGGTGCTCGCCCTCCTCCCCGCCGAGTGACCACGCTCCGAACTAGCTTCTAACCTCTCCTCAATCTCGCCCTCGCTACCCTCGTCGCCGATGCGCCTCGCCTGGTTCCTGCTCGCGCTGCCCGCGCTCGCCGCGTGCGGCAGCTCGTCCGACGCGAAGACGAGCGCGCCGACCACCGCCGCCACCACGACGGTCGTCGACGAGCGACGCCTGACTCAGGAGCAGTTCACGAGCGCCGGCAACCTCGTCTGCCTCCAGTCCGACCGCCGCGTCTACCGCCTCGGGAAGCTCTCGCGCGACCCCGCCGGGTGGGCGAAGACGGCGAAGGAGGCCCGCGTCGGGATCGCGGAGATGAAGAAGCTGCATCCGCCGCTCGCCGACCAGGCCGGCTTCGACCACATGCTCGTGCTGGCCGACCGGCTCGCGACCGGGATCCAGCAGGTCCACGACGCGCTCGTGAAGACGAACTACGAGGCGGCCCGGAAGGCGCAGTTCCGCGCGACGGCCGCCGACACGGCGATCCACAAGCAGGCGAGGCGGATCGGGCTCACGTTCTGTCAGCAGCTTCTGACGAACTGGCCGGCGTAGCCGGCGGCACGGGCGTCGTCGCGGCGAGCGCCGGATACCGGTCGGTGAGCAGCAGCAGGTAGGCGAACGTCTGCGCCTGGAAGCGCAGGGCGTAGGCGCCGAGGTCGCGGAAGCCCCTCGGGTAGCGCCCGACGGCGAGCGCGACGAAGTAGCCGAGGAAGGCGACGATCGCGAGCACGTAGCCGAGCGCCGTCGCGAACACGTACGCCGGGATGATCAGGACGATCCGCAGGGCGGTCTTCCAGCGGAGCTGCGGCAGGGGCGGCGCGATCTCGACGTCGATCGGATACGTGCCGCGCCACCCGCGGAAGCGCGGGAACGGGTCGGCGACGAGGTACGCGTAGGCGTACACGTGCGTCTGGTAGCGCACGAAGCTCGCGAGCCAGCCGTGGACGCGCGGCGGCGAGCTCCCCCGAATGAGCGTGATGAACCAGTCGACGATCGCGACGAGGAACGCAACGTACGTCCAGAGGCTGAGCACGAGGAAGTGCGGCAGCGCGAGCAGCCACCGGAACCCGACCGTCAGCCGCCAGCGCCGGAGGTCGTCGCTGACGACCAGCCGGACGGGATGTGTGTAGTCGACCGACGCCCCGGTGAACTGCGGCTCGCGCTTGTCGAGGAACGCGGTCACGCCTTCCCGGAAGTCGCTCGTCGACGTGAGCTCCGCCTGCGTCTGCGCCTCGAGCTCGAGCTGCTCGGCGAACGTCGACTCCTGCGCGGCGTCGAGCAGCCGCTTCGTGTGCCAGACGGCGCGCGTCGGCATCGCGGCGAAGAGCTCGGCGACCTCCTGGGTGCGGTGCTCGAGCTCGTCGGCCGGCACGACCTCCGAGACGAGCCCCCACGCCCGGGCCTCCTCCGCACCGAGCCG
>DATIOD010000034.1:0-24263 GCA_035473635.1 Gaiellaceae bacterium
CTCGGGAGTAGATGCACCCCCACTTCAGCCCAACGGGAAAGACCGAGTCTCCTGGCTTGGGCGCATATCGAGCAGTGCTCGTGGCCGAACTTCGGTTCGGGACGAGTAGGAGGCAGAAGGCGCTCGTGAGGAACACGAGCATCGCTATTCCGGCCAGGAGGCGAGGCTTGCTGATGTACATGGTCAGTCCCCTCCAAGTGTGGGCTGGTGTGTGCTGACACGGATCATGATTGGATTCGCGAGGTCGATCGCTCGATCGCACTCGCGCGAGCGTGTCACTCGTGACAGCCGGTGCAGTACCCGTGCAGGGCCACGGCGCTGGGAATGCTCATTTGCAGCGGCGTTCGTTGTCTGCCGGGCGCATCAAGCACTCAGACGCGGCGCGAGAACCGCATGGTTGAGCGAAGTCACGCGTCAGTCGCGTCAGAAGCGACACCCCGTGCTGTAGCCGTGCTGCACCGAGATCGAGTTCGGACAGCTCCCGACGACGCTATGTGGCCTTACGTCCCGCAGTGCGTTGTGCCGAGATCGACGGCCGCATTTGTCCGTGGGCCTTGCGCAGCCGTAAGCAGGTTCCCAAGACGGTTCGCCTCGTCAATGTTGTTGGCCTCCAAGGCGCTCGCAACGCGTTGCTCTAAACCGATGATCCGTCGAGTGAGGAGCACGTATCGCGCGAACGCCGGTTGATCAGCACCGGGTGGTGTGAGTTTCTCGATCTGCGAGAGAAAGCCGTTCATGGTCGACACCTCGCTGTTTATGATCGCCCCGGCCCTCGCCGCATCATTCGCGTTGAGAGCGCTCTGAATCTCCTTGTCCTTCGCCGTGAAGGTCTTGTTGCCCTCGGCGCACAGGGTGTCGAGTTGGTGGACAAACTGCGCGTGGGTCAACGTGGAGGACGCGGTCGTCGCGGCCGATGTGGACGTGGTCGTCGCCGCCGTTGTCGACGTTGAGCTTTTACTATCGCCGCCACATCCACTGACCAGTACCACTGCTCCGATCAAGACGAGCTTGCGCATCGGCAGAGATTGGTGGAGCGTGAACGCGCGGCGTCAGACAGCGCGGCGGAACGCACCCTCGTAAACTTTCGCCTGCTTCGGCGTGAGCTCATGAGACAAGCGGAGGAACACGGTGCCCTCGAGGTAGTCGTATTCGGTCAACAGTGGGCTGCTCTCCGTGACGTGGCTCACGTAGTTGAAACGTCTCCGCGCGGCCGCCAAGTTGGAGAACGTTTCCACAGATCCCCCGTTCTCGACGTCGAAGCCGGTCCCGCTAAGGGTTTGGTCGCGGAAGTTGGCCTTACCGTTGTACTGGCCGGGGCGGCCGAGCAGCTTGTTTGGGTCGCTGCTTGCCGTGTAGTAGCGGACGAGGCCGATAGGGAGACCGGCCTGCCGCAACGCCGTCACCACCTGCACGGGCCGCCAGGTCTTCTGGGTAGCGGTGGGAGTAACAGCGCTGGCGGAAGCCTCGACAGAAGCAGCGCCCAGGGCCGCGAGCACCAATGTCAAACCGACAACCAGCGCTGCGATCCCCCCAGACCTCACGTCCCTATCATCCGCCTCCGGAATCGAGAACACAAGCGCGCCGAGGATTAGGAACGACCCGAGCAGCCGTTCGCGGAGGCTACTGCGCGCAACTAGCGGGAGCAACAGCCCGACCGGCGTGGGGGAGCATCAGTGACGCGCGCCCGCTTGGACACCGCCCCCACCTCTTCGCGAAGAAGATCGCCCCGGCGGTTCCGCGTTACGGCTTTCGCGTGCAGGCACGCGATCCCCGATCGAACCCGTGACCGCGTCGGGGTGAGTCTGTGGAGAGGCGCTCAAGCTCTAGCGACGCTCTGGGAGCGCCCTGCCGTCACCGGGGCGCTGCACCGATACTTCGAGTCGTGTCGACCCCGAGACGCTGCGAGAGCTGCGGGAACGAGCTTCCCCTGCACGCTCGTCCCGATAGCCGCTGCTGCGACGACGTCTGTCGCGTACGAGCTGCCCGAGAGCGCGAGCGTCTCGCAGGCGAGCAGCTCGACGCGTCGGACGAGTTGCAGGAACCTCTCGTGCGCGCACTCGACGAGCCGCGTCTCGTCGCGATCGTCGCGACAGCGGGGCGGCGTCAGTGGCGAGCTGCTGCGTGGTTGCTCGAACGCCGTGTCACGACGTCTCTAGGGGCCGAGCCGGTCGGCTGACCTTCCAGGCGTGGGCCGCGTCGCGTCGTATGCTCGTGACAGATGCTCCGCGGACTTCTCGTCTTCATTCTCGCCGTCGTCGCCCTACTGATCGTGGTCGCGGCGATTGGGGCGAACGCCGGCAGCGGCGAGTTGCTGCTGATCGTGATCTTGGCTTTGGCAGCCGCAGGCTTCGACGTGTGGTGGAGAGGTCGAAAGCGCGCAAGCCGCGCGCACACGCCGACGTGAGCATCTCCCGGTCCCGGATCGTCGACGCGCTCACCTCCCGGGCGTTCATCGTCGGCGTGATCGTCTTCGTCCTGAACGCGCCGCTCCCGGCTGCGCTTGGTTTCGACCTCGACAACTACGGACTCGGGGGCGCTACTGCTCGCGGCGATTGCCTGGGCCATCGTCAGGGGCCGCCATCGAGTGATCGGGTTCTTCTACTTCTTGTTGCTGGCGGTCGGCTGGCTCGGGATGGTGGGCCTGCTCTTCGCGACCACAGGCTCAACGCCCTGAACACAACGAGCCTCTGAACGACGTTGGCCCGCTCGGGCGAACCTGAGCGGGCCTTGCTGTCAGGTTGAAGCGCCTCGGTCAGGCGGAAGGCGTATCTCTCTTCAGCCAGCGCTTCCAGAGCGGAACGTCTGCGTCACGGCTTTCCCGTGTCAGCGGCTCTCCGACGCTTTTTGTCAGCTTCGCCTGTGCCTCGGCCGCAGCTTCGGGATCGATGGCGTGGGTGTCGTTGTTCGTCGTCACAGTCGAACACTCTCCTTAGGTCCGGGCGAGGCCTGCTCGGGAAGTTGCCGCACGTTCGAAGAGCCGGTGACGGTTTCCTTGGGCTTCTCGTCGGGTGCAGTCGGCGGATCCTGGGGCACCAGGACGAGATGCCGCGGGTCATGGTGTCCGTGCCGGCGGGACTGCTCGATCCGCTTGCTCATATGGACCTCGCTCTGCGGCCGAAACCGCTGTGGCGGAGGCGCGAGATGGACTGACACGCCCGGGCCTCGAAACGGCCACTCAAACGCCTCGCGTCGACTCCTAACCGAAGTGTACCTGTGACGCTTCCCCGGCCGGCAGTCGGCGAATCCGACGGCGCCGCCGATCGCCTGTAGACTGTGCTCAGCGCGTTGGCTCTAGTTGTTGAAGCCGTCGAGGCTCAAGCACGTTCCTCTCCGACTGTGACCCTGGCCTGACCGCCGCAGTGCGCTCATCTGAGTGCGCTGCCCTGTTGGATAACAGAAGGAGCATCACATGCATGCCACCATTCGTCGTTACGAAGGTGTCGACATGGCCCGCACGCACGAGGTCGCCGGCAAGGTCGAGCAGACGCTCGTCCCGAAGCTTCGCGAGCTGCCGGGCTTCGGCGGCTACTTCCTGATCGAGGACGGCAACGGCGTTCTCAGCTCGCTCGGTCTCTTCGAAACCTCCGAGCAGGCTGACGAGTCGACGAAACTCGTCTCGAAGTGGATCGCCGACGAGAACCTCGCCACGGCGATTCCGAACGCGCCGAAGATCACGAGCGGCAAGGTCGTCGCACAGAGCGACCGCGTCGTCTCCGTCGCGTAGCGCGGACGTACCCCGCGTTACCGAGAGGGCCCGGACAGTCCGGGTCCTCTCGCATCCATCGGCGGTCGTTCCCATGCATCGAGAGGACGTGCACATGTTTCGACGACAGGATGCGAACCCGATCGATCACCTCTTGACGCAGATCGGCAAGACAGCGCTGCTGACCTCGCCCCAGGAGATCCGACTCGCGAAGCGGATCGAGCGTGGAGATGACGGCGCCAAGGAGGAGCTGGTGCTGGCGAACCTGCGCCTCGTCGTCTCGATCGCCAAGCGATACCGACACCAGGGCGTCCCGTTCCTCGATCTGATCCAGGAGGGGACGATCGGGCTTGTCCGGGCCGCAGAGAAGTTCGATTGGCGGAAGGGCAACAAGTTCTCGACCTATGCAACGTGGTGGATCCGCCAGTCGGTCTCCCGCGCAATCGCAAACAGCTCCCGGACGATCCGCCTACCCGTCAACGTCGACGGCCAGATCCGCGCCCTCCGGCGCGCCGAGCTCCGCATCCGAGATCAGGGACGGCAGGTCACCAGCGCGGACATCGCCGACGAGCTCGGATTCACCATCGACGAAGTCGAGTCGCTCCGGGGCTTGCCGCCGGAGCCGATCTCACTCGCCACCCCGGTCGGCGAGAGCACGACCGAGTTCGGAGACCTCCTCCCGGACCACTCCGCAGTCCCTCCCGAGGAATCGGCGCAGACCGCGTTTCGGAGCGCCGCGTTGTCGAGGTGCCTGGAGCTGCTTCCGGACCGCACCCGGCAGGTGCTCGAGATGCGGTTCGGGCTGAACGGCACACAGGCGTTGAGCCTCGTTGAGGTCGGCCTGGTGGTCGGCTTGACAGCCGAACGCACGCGTCAGATCGAGTTCGCCGGCCTGCGGACACTTCGCGCCCTCGACGACAGTCAGCACCTTCGCGAGGCGGACGACGAGCAGCTGTCCAAAGCAGGGCCGTCGCCTCGCCGCCCATCCGGGAGTCACTCGAAGGCGAGGCGGGCATACAATCGGGCAGACAGACGAGATGGGAGCCTCGGAGGACACGGCGCTCATCGCTGCTCAACTGGCCGATCTGACGCGGACCGTTCAGAAGATGGCGAGCGAGCTCACGGCACTCGGTCAACGCGCTGACCGGGAGCAGGTCCGCGCCGACCGCCAGCAAGAGCGCACGGAAATCCAGCAGGAGCGCATCGAGCTCGCGGCACGAGAACTCGCCGACGTCAGCGACCGCCTGCAAGCTGCCGCGAACGCACTTCGGGAGGCGGTCTGATGCGTTTGCCGAGCGCATAGCGACCCCCGTTCGGGTCATTGACGGACGGCGCTCCCCTGACTTGCGTGCGACTGTATGGTCAGAAAGGTCGCAGCAGGGCTCGTTGGCCTCGGCCTCGTGAGCGGCGCCGGGAAGGTCGCGTACGACAAGAACGGCGGCGCCACCGTGAAGATCACGGACAGCAAGACCGGCCAGGTCCAGAGCGTGCACATCACCGGCGACGGCAAGAGCTTCTCCTGCCCTGCCGGCACGCGGGCCAAGCTCGAGCCTGGGGTCGTCGAGCTCGGACGGATCGAGTTGACGCTTCAGAAGGTGCGCGGACAGGAAGCCGCGATCCACCGCCGGTACCCCGGCCGGGTCGCGCCGCATGCCGTGATCGTGCGGTACAACGGCCTCGTTCGCCGCGAAGGCCGCCTCGTCGCGGCGTACAACGCGAACGTCGACGAGCACAACGCGGTCATCGACCGAACCTGCCACGCGAACTGAGCGTCGGCGCGACGTCTCGGACGCGCGCCGGATTGACACACCTGGGTCATGGTCTGCGCGAGCGCGCGGGACTACGCTCGTCGTACCTCCTCCAATCAGAGACCTCGTAACGAGGTCACCCCGACGGAAAGGCCCCGCCCGCGGGCCTTTCGTCGTTCAGGCGGCCGCGACGTAGTCGAAGACGGGGAGCCCGGCGCTGAAGCTCAGTCGAACGCACTCGTCCGCGGCCCGCCGCCGCCAGTCGACGAACGCCTGCACGACCGCGAGCGGTCCCTCGAGCGGATCGTCGATCACCGACTGCCGCTGCGTGATCTGGCATCCCGACGCCGCCAGGTAGACGGCCTTCCTGGTGCTGGCCCTGATCTGCATCTCAGAGATGAGCGCGCCGGCCGCCTCGAGATACGCGAGTTTCGAAGCGCGTGTTTAACCGCTTCGGCCGGTGGAAGACAGAGAGCGCGACGGCCACTCTCCTCTACGGGGGGATGAGAGTCACCCGCAGGGAGTGCCCGAGGGTTTGGTGGGCCCTCGGGCACTCGCATTTCTGCGTAGCCGGATCAGGAGCCGTGCAGGGCAGCCCGCGGCGCCTCGGCCGTGATCGGCGGCTGCGCCGTAATCTGCGGATGCGCCGAGGCCCGCCGAAGCCGCTCGGCGAGCACGCGCATCACGTTCAGCGCGAAGAACGGCGTCTGCGAGACGTGAAAGAGGAAGGCGCGCTCGTCGAGCGCGACGAGCTCGCACGGCGAGGCCGCGGTGGCCGTCGCGCTCCGTGGCGACGCGTCGATCAGAGCGAGCTCGCCGAAGATGCCGCCCGGCCCGATCTCCTCGAGCGGCAGCCCCTCCGCCTCGATCGTCACCGTGCCCTCGCGGACGACGTAGACGCGGTCGCCCGGCTCTCCGGCCGCGAAGATCACGTCGCCGGCGGCGAACCGCTCGACGTCGTCGACGGTGCGGAAGATCTCGATCGCGGTGGGGTCGGCCACGTCGCGCGACGTTACGCCGGAGCACGATACGGCCGCTAGGCACGACGCGGGATCGATACCGGATCGACACGGGACCGACACACGCCGTCGGTTATCTAGTCTCACGCCGTGAAACTGACGGCGCACAGGTCGACGCTCAAGCTTGCCGAGACCTTCGTCATCTCGCGAAGTTCGGAGGACGAGGCGGACGTCGTCGTCGTCGAGGTCGTCCACGACGGCGTCTCCGGATTCGGCGAGGCAGCCCCGATCGAACGGTACGGCGAGTCGGCCGACTCGGCGCTGGCGTGGCTCGACGCCGTGGAGCTCGGCGACGACCCGTTCGCACTCGACGAGCAGCTCGCGGCGCTCCCGCCGGGCGAGCAGGCGGCTCGTTCCGCCGTCGATGCCGCGCTCCACGACCTGCAGGGCAAGCTGACAGGGAGGCCGGTCTACAACCTCCTCGGCCTGCGCCGCCTCGGGCCCCCGACCTCGTGGACGGTCTGGCTCGGCGATCCCGACGACATGGCGCGGCGCGCGGAGAAAGCAACGAAGCGCGGGTTCCGCCGTCTGAAGCTGAAGCTCGGCGGCCGCGACGGCCTCGACCTCGAGCGGGTCCGGGCGGTGCGCGCTGCGAGCGGCCTCCCGCTGCAGTGCGACGTCAACGAGTACTGGACGCTCGCCGAGGCGCTCGAGTACCTGCCCCAGATGGAGCTCGAGTACTGCGAGCAGCCGCTTCCCGCGGAAGACCCGGACGGGCCGGAGCTGAAGCGCCGTTCGCCGGTGCCGATCTACGTCGACGAGGACTGCCACACGCTCGCCGATGTCGCCGCCTGTGGCGAACGCGCGCACGGGATCAACATCAAGCTCGCGAAGTCGGGCGGTATCCGCGAAGCGGTGCGGATGGTGCACGCGGCGCGTGCGCTCGGGCTCGGGGTGATGCTCGGCTGCATGATCGAGTCCGGCCTCGGGATCGCGGCCGGCGCGACGATCTCGCCGCTGATGGATCACGTCGACCTCGACGGCAACCTGCTACTGGCCTCCGACCCGTGGCCAGGCGTCGCGTTCACGGACGGGATCCAGGTCGCCGCCGACCGGCCCGGGCTCGGTGTCACGCCGGCGTAGGCTGCTGCTCCTGGCCGAGGGCCGGTCGGGAGATCCCCACTACGGGAAGACGGCGCACGGCGTCATGCGCTACCGGCCCGAGGACGTCGTCGCCGTCCTCGACTCGACGAGCGCCGGCGACGAGCTGTACGGCTTCCCGGTGGTCGCGAGGGTGGCCGACGCGCTGCCGTACGGGCCGACGGCGGCGCTCGTCGGCGTCGCGACGGCGGGCGGCCGATTCCCGCCGGCCTGGCGCCGGCTGCTGAAAGACGCGATCGCCGCCGGGCTGGACATCGAGAACGGCCTGCACGAGTTCGTCACGCGCGACGACGAGCTGATCGTGCTCGCCCGCGAGCGGGGGGTGGAGCTGCGCGATCTGCGTCGTCCCCCGGACGGGCTCAACGTGCCGACGGGCGCGAACCTGACCCACGACGCGACGACCGTGCTCACAGTCGGCTCGGACTGCGCGATCGGAAAGATGACAGTCGCGCTCGAGCTCGACCGTGAGGCGCGGCGCCGCGGGCTCGCCAGCGAGTTCGTGCCGACCGGGCAGACCGGCATCGCGATCGCGGGCTGGGGAATCGCGGTCGACGCCGTCGTGTCGGACTTCATCGCCGGGGCGGCGGAGCAGCTCGTGCTCGAGGGCGTCTCCCGTGGCGGCACGCTGCTCTTCGTCGAGGGCCAGGGCTCGGTGCTCCACCCCGCGTACTCGGGCGTCACGCTCGGCCTGATCCATGGCTCCGCCCCGCACGCCTATGTGCTCTGCCACGTCGCGGGCGAGACGGTCGTCGACGAGAACCCGCGGTTCCCGATGCCGTCGCTCCGCGAGCTCATCGACCTCCATGAGAGCCTCAGCCTGCTCGCCCGCCGGGCGCCCGTCCGCGCGATCGCGCTCAACACGCGGCACCTCGACGAAGGGGCGGCGCGGCTCGCGGTCGAGGCTGCCGAGGCCGAGACCGGCTTGCCCGCCGACGACCCCGTGCGCTTCGGGGCAGCCAGACTGGTTGACGCGCTCGAGCCGCTCGTCCGCGAGGCTCCGGCAAAGGTCTAGCCCCGGTCGCCGCGAACGACGAAGTACCGTTCCGGCGGATTTTGCGATGAAGAGACTGCTTGCGGCCACAGCCGCGCTCGTCGCGGCGCTGTCGTTCGGTGCCGCCCGGGCGTCGGCGGACGGGATCTCGTGGGGCGTGAACGACAACGCCGGGCTCTACGAGGACGGCGACACCGTGTTCTGGAACACGATGCTCGGCCTCGGGCTGACGACGAACACGATCACCCTGCGCTTCGACGAGACGACCGAGAGCGGGCTCAGCGCGATCGACGAGCAGGATCTCCCGAACGCGCTCGCCGCGGCGAAGGAGGCCGGGGTCACGGTCGAGTTCGACGTGTACCCGCGTCATGCGCGGGAGCTCGCCGACCCGAAGGGCCCGACGAAGTTCGCGGCGTTCCTGACCGGCCTTGCCGAGGCGTATCCCGAGGTTACGCAGTACGTCGTCATGAACGAGTGCAACCAGGACCTGTTCGTGAACCCGCAGTCGAAGCGCGGCCGCAACCTGTCGGCGGCCAGGTGCGGCGCGTTCCTCGCCGCGGGCTTCGACGCGCTCAAGGCCGTGTCGCCCGACATCTTCGTCTGGGGGCTCGGCCTGTCGCCGCGCGGGAACCGTCCCGACAAGAAGGATCACCCGTCGACGGATCCGATCGACTGGCTCGCCTTCCTGGGGCAGTGGTATCGGGGGAGCAGGCGGACGGCGCCGCTGATGGACGGGCTCGACCTGCACCCGTATCCGATCCCGCAGTCGCTGCCTTTCGCTACCGGCTACGCGAATCCGCGCAGCTACAGCGTCACCAACCTCCCGCGCGTCTACGCCGCCTTCTACAAGGCGTTCATCGGGACCGGGCAGCCGACCGTCGGCCTGCTCGGGCGCCTGCCGGTGCAGTTGAACGAGGTCGGGATCCAGACGTCCTCGAAGGGGCGGCCGGGATACACCGGGATCGAGACCGCCGCCGGCGTGCTCGGCGGCCTGCGGCCGCCGTACGACACCGAGCGCTATCAGGCGCAGTGGTACATGAAGCTCGTCGACTTCGCCGAGTGCGACGCCGACATCCAGTCGGTCAACCTCTTCAAGCTCGTCGACGAGACGTCGCGCGCGGGATGGCAGAGCGGCCTCTACTACACGGGGTACGTCCCGAAGGCCTCGGCGGGCGCCGTCCGCAGCGAGATCGACCGTGTCGGCGGGCAGTGCCCGAAGGGACGGCCCCAGTACTGGGCGCCGTTCGACGCCCTCGGCACGACGCTCTCCGCGGACGGGTTGCCGCGAGGGCTGTTCCCGTTCCCGCTCGGCCCGCCGCTTCCGCCCCGTCCGAAATAGGCCCTTGACGGACCGAACAGGTGTTCGCTAGCATGTCGAACACATGTTCGTCCGGGTCTTGTTCCTCGTGGGAATCGCAGTGCTCGTGTGGAGCGCGGTGGCCCACTCGACGCAGGCGCACGGACCGCGCCAGGTGATCACGGTGCGGGCGAACGACACGCTGTGGTCGATCGCCCGGCAGCACTATGCGGGCGACGTGCGCGAGGCGATCTGGCGGATCGAGCGCGCCAACCACCTGCCGGGCGCCGACGTCCGCAGCGGCCAGCGGCTCGTGCTTCCGTAGGGAAGCGGCGACACCCCCGCGGCCGCTTCGCCACAATCGGCCGCGCGTGGACCTCGACGTCGTCTTCCTGGGCACCTCCGGCAGCGCGCCGACGGCGGCGCGCGGCGCTCCGGCCGTGCTCGTCCGCCGCGGGGGCGACCGGCTCCTGTTCGACTGCGGCGAAGGCACGCAGCGTCAGTTGATGCGCTCGCTCGTCGGCCTGCCCGACCTCGAGCAGATCTTCGTCACCCACTTCCATGCCGACCACTACCTCGGCCTGCCCGGGATGCTGAAGACCTTCGCGCTCCGCCAGCGCGAGGTGCCGCTCACCGTCTACGGCCCACCGGGGCTGCGCGAGCTGTTCGGGTCCCTCCGGCGCGTGTTCGGCAAGCTGACCTACCCGGTGGAGACGGTCGAGGTGCGGGCGGGGGAGGCGCTCGAGCGCGACGGCTACCGGATCCTCGTCTTCCCGGTGCACCACGGCGTGTCGGCGGTCGGATACGCCCTCGTCGAGGAGCCTCGGCCGGGTCGGTTCGACGTCGAGGCAGCGGACGCGCTCGGCGTGCCGAACGGCCCCGAGCGCGGCGCGCTCCAGCGCGGCGAGTCGATCACGCTGCCCGACGGGCGCGTGCTCACCCCCGACGTGGTGCTCGGCGAGGCACGCCATGGGCGGCGAATCGTGCTACCGGGCGACAGCGCGCCGACCGAGACAGTGCGCGTGCTCGCGGAGGGGGCCGACGTGCTCGTGCACGAGGCGACCTTCGGCGAGGACGAGCGCGAGCGGGCCGCCGAGACGCTGCACTCGACGGCCGTCCAGGCCGCCGAGCTGGCGCGGGACGCCGGCGTCCAGTTGCTCGCGCTCACGCACCTGTCGACGCGCTACTTCGGGCCCGAGGTGGCCCGTGAGGCGCAAGACGTGTTCGCGAACACCGTCGTGCCGCGCGACTTCGACGTGATCGAGGTGCCGTTCCCGGAGCGCGGGCCGCCGAAGCTCGTGCCACGCGGCGCGCGCCCGCCGCGCGACGCGCCCGTCGCCTCGAGCTCGACGTCGACCTAGACCTGCCAGGCGCCGCCGGTGAGGACGGGCGTCTCCGTGCCGTCCTTCGCGACGCCGGTGACCGCGACGTCGTCGCTCCCGATCATGAAGTCGATGTGGATCGCGCTCTTGTTGATGCGGTCGCGGTCCTGGTCGTCGACGGAGATCGCGTAGGCGTTGCCGAGCGCGAGGTGGCTGGCGGCGTTCTCGTCCAGGAGCGTGTTGAAGAACACCGTCCCGGTCTTGCCGATCCGTCCCGAGCCGTCGACGAGCGCCACCTCGCCGAGCCGAGACGCGCCTTCGTCGACCACCGTGCGCCCCCGGAGCGCGTCGACGTTCGTGCCCTCGAGCTCGACGGCCTTCCCGCCCTCGAAGCGGACGACCAGATCGGTGATCACCGAGCCCGAGACGTCGAGCGGCTTCGTCGCGGTCACGGTCCCGTCGACGCGCAGCGGATCCGGCGCCGTCGCGATCTCCTCGGTCGGGATGTTCGGCGCGTGAACCACACCGTCGACCGTCTGCATCCCCGGTGTATCGGACGAGAAGCGTGAGGTGGGGAGGAGCCCGACCGTGAGATCGGTTCCCGGGCCGCGAAACCGCAACGCGTCGAACCGCCGGGCGTCGATCCGGGTGCCGGCGTCGTGCAGCTCCTGGAGGCGGGTGTGCCAGGCGGCGGCGGGGTCGGGCTCGTCGAGGCGCAGCACGTGGACGAGCTGCTCCCACAGGCGCTCGACCGCCTCGTGCGCCTCGAGCGCCGGGAACACGGCGCACGCCCAGTCCGCGGTCGGCCACGGCACGACCGTCCAGCTGGTGGTGCGCGAGTTGATCACCTGGAAGTTCTCGCGGATCGCCGGCAGCGCGTCCTTGCCGGCGACGGCCGGATCGATCCCGGCGAGGAGGCCGGGCGGCACCTGCGGCGTGATCGAGATGCGCACGCCGTGGCTCTCGCCGAGCGCGAGCAGCCTCTCGCCGTACCAGCTCGGGACGAAGTCGAGCGTCTCGGGGTCGGCGTGCTCGAGCCGGATGCGCTTGACGTACGGGTCGAAGTACCACGGGTCGACGAAGCGTGCGCCGCGCTCGTACGCGGCGGCGGCGACCAGACGCACGAACGGGGCCGAGCTCGGGTCCGCCAGGATCCAGACGATCTGGCCCGGCTGGACATTCGCACCGACCCCGACCACGAGGTCGGCGTAGCGCTCGAGCAGGTCGCGATCCACGGCGCGTCGGAGCGTACGGTTTCCATCCGTCCGGCGGAGGATGTACCGTGCGCAGCGCACCGCCCCTTTAACCCGGTCCAGCGAGGCCGGAAAGGAGTCGAATGTCGCACCCTGCCGTCGAACCGGCGCCGCACCTCCTGCTCGACGACGAGGCGATCCGCCGGACGCTCTCTCGGATCGCCCACGAGATCATCGAGCGGAACGACGACCTGGAGACGGTTGCGCTCGTCGGGATCCAGACGCGGGGCGTCCCGCTCGCACAGCGGCTACGGCAGCTGGTCGAGGAGCGCGCCGGCGTGGACGTGCCGCTCGGGCGGCTCGACGTCACCTTTCACCGCGACGACGTGCACGTGCGCCGGGGCCGCGCGCCGCGGCGAGCACAGCCGCTCGTCCGCGACACGAAGCTCGACTTTGAGCTCGAGGGCCGCACGGTCGTGCTCGTCGACGACGTGCTCTACACAGGGCGCACGATCCGGGCGGCGATCGACGCGCTGTTCGAGTACGGCCGACCCGACCGCGTTCAGCTCGCTGTCCTCGCCGACCGCGGCCACCGGGAGCTCCCGATCCGCCCCGACTACGTCGGCAAGAACCTGCCGACCGGGAAGGGCGAGCGGATCCAGGTCGAGCTCGTCGAGATCGACGAGGTCGACCGAGTCGTGCTGATCCCGACCGAGGAGGACCGATGACCGACCTGCGTCTCGTCGGCAACCAGCTCCTGCCGCCGCCCGCGACAGCCGCGCACCGTCACCTGCTCTCGATCTCGGACCTCGGGCGTGGCGACGTCGAGCGCGTCCTCGCGACGGCGCGATCGTTCGCGCACTCGCAGGAGCGCGAGACGAAGAAGCTGCCGACGCTCCGCGGCCGCGTCGTCCTCAACCTCTTCTTCGAGTCGTCGACGCGGACGTCGTCGTCGTTCGAGCTCGCAGCCAAGCGGCTCTCGGCCGACACGATGACGCTGCGCGCGTCGGGCTCGTCGATCGAGAAGGGCGAATCGCTGAAAGACACGGTGCTGACGCTGTCCGCGTACGAGCCCGATGTGATCGTCGTCCGCCACCCCGAAGCGGGCGCCGCAGAGCTGGTCGCGCGCTCGACGGACGGGCGCGTGGTGAACGCCGGCGACGGGAAGCACCAGCACCCGACCCAGGCGCTGCTCGACCTCTACACGCTGCGTGAGGCCTTCGGGCGTCTCGACGGGCTGCGCGTCGCGATCGTCGGCGACGTCGTGCACTCGCGCGTCGCGCGGTCGCTCGTGCAGGCGCTGCAGCTCGTCGGCTCGGAAGCGGTACTCGTCGGCCCGCCGGCGCTGCTCCCGGCCGGTATCGCGCCGACCTCGCACGACATCGACGCGATCGCCGACGCCGACGTCGTCTACGTGCTGCGCATGCAGCGGGAGCGCATGCTCGAGGGCGCGAACTTCGTCCCATCGCTGCGCGAGTACACAGCGTGCTACGGCATCACCGCCGACCGCCTTCGGCCCGGCCAGCGCGTCATGCACCCGGGGCCGATCAACCGCGGCGTCGAGCTCGCCGGCGACGTCGCCGACTCGGAGGCGTCGCTCCTCCTGGAGCAGGTGCGGAGCGGCCTCGTCGTGCGGATGGCGATCCTCTACGACCTGCTCACCGCAGGTCCGGTGGCCGTCGAGGCCGCCGTGGAGACCGCATGACGATCCTCGCCGGCCCGAGCGGCGCCGACGACATCGTCCTCCGCGGTGCGCGCGTCCTCGATCCGCTCGAGCGCGTCGACGGCGTGCTCGACGTGCGCGTCGACCGCGGCGTCATCACCGAGATCGGGACCGGCGTCGACGTGAACGGGCACCGCGTGATCGAGGCGGAGGGTCTCGTGCTCGCGCCGGCGTTCGTCGATCCCCACGTGCACCTGCGGACGCCGGGGCGCGAGGACGAGGAGACGATCGAGAGCGGGACCGCGGCCGCCGCCGCCGGCGGCTACTGCGCGATCCTCGCCGTGCCGAACACCGACCCACCGGTCGACGAGCCCGATCTCCTGCGCGGGCTCCGCGAGCGCGCCCGAACGGAGGCGCGCGTGCCGGTCGGCTTTCTTGCCGCCCTCACGAAGCGGCAGGAAGGCGCCGAGCTCGCCGAGCTGGCAGCGCTCGCCGATGCCGGCGCCGCGGGCTTCACCGACGACGGGCGGCCGGTCACCGGTGCCGGCGTGATGCGGCGTGCGTTGCAGTACAACGCGGTCACGGGGCTGCCGATCGCGGTGCACTGCGAGGAGCCGACGCTCACGCGCGGCGGCCACGCGCACGCGGGCGACGTGGCGGGGCAGCTCGGCCTCGGCGGCTGGCCCGCGCTCGGGGAGAGCCTGATGGTCGGCCGGGACGTCGACCTCGCCCGCGAGACCGGCCGCCCGCTCCACCTCATGCACCTGTCGGCCGCGGAGTCGGTCGAGCACCTGCGGCGCGCGCAGGCGACGGGCGCGCAGGTGACCGCGGAGGTGACGCCGCACCACCTGTGCCTCACCGACGAGGCGGTGCGCTCGCTCGACCCGAACTTCAAGATGAACCCGCCGCTGCGGAGCGACGATCACCGTGGCGCGCTGATCGACGGGCTGCGGGACGGCTCGATCGCCGCCGTGGCGACCGACCATGCTCCGCACTCGGCGGAGGAGAAGGAGGTGCCGTTCGAGTCGGCACCTTTCGGGGTGATCGGTCTCGAGACCGCCTTCCCGGCGCTCTACACCTACCTCGTCGAGCCCGGCGTGCTGCCGCTCGAGACCCTGCTCGAGCGCATGTCCGCCGGCCCGGCGGCGATCTTCGGGATCGAGCGGCCGCGGATCGCGGTCGGCGTGCGGGCCGACCTCGTGCTGCTCGACCTGAATGCACGCTGGCGGGTGCAGCCCTCGCGGCTGCGCTCGCGCTCGTCGAACTCGTGGCTGCTCGGCAAGCGCCTGCGCGGCCGGATCCGTCTGACCGTCGCCGCCGGCCGCGTGGCGCACGACGAGTGATGGCGCTTCTCGTGCTCGAGGACGGGACCGCGTTTCCCGGCAAGTCCGTGGGGGCGGCGGGCCGCGCGTTCGGCGAGGCCGTCTTCACGACAGCGATGAGCGGCTACCAGGAGGTCGTCACCGACCCAAGCTTCGAAGCGCAGATCGTCTGCTTCACCGCCCCGATGATCGGCAACTACGGCGTGGCCGACGCGAGATCCGAGTCGCAACGGCCGCACGCGCGGGCCGCGGTCATGCGCGAGGCGCGCGGCCCCGAGTGGCCGGCGTGGCTGAAGGCGAACGGCGTCGTCGCGATCACCGGCGTCGACACACGGTCGCTCGTCCTGCGGCTGCGCGAGCGCGGCGCGATGCGGGCGGTCGTGTGCGCTGACGGCGGCGACGCCGAGGCGCTGCAGGCGGACGTGCTCGCCGAGCCGCAGATGGCAGGGACGGCGCTGGTCGCCGACGTCTCGACCGACGCGCCGTACACCCACACGGCGGACGGGCGCGTCCGCGTGGCGGTCGTCGACTACGGCTGCAAGCGCTCGGTGCTGCGGCGGCTCGCCGCCGCGGGCGCCGCGGTCGATGTCTTCCCGCACCTGGTCGACGCCGACACGCTCGCTGCATACGACGGAGTCGTCCTCTCGCCCGGACCGGGCGATCCGGCGCCGCTCGACGACGAGGCGCGGACGGTGCAGGAGCTGCTCGGGCGCACGAACGTGCTCGGGATCTGCCTCGGGCACCAGCTGATCGCGCGGGCAGTCGGGCGCGAGACCTACAAGCTGCCGTTCGGTCACCGCGGGGCGAACCACCCCGTCGTCGACCACCGCACGCGGCGCGTGCTCGTGACGTCGCAGAACCACGGCTTCGCGGTCGCCGCCGGCGAGGAAGGCGGCGTCACGCACAGCTCGCTCTACGACGGCACGGTCGAGGGCCTCGACCTCCCGAAGCTGCGCGCGCGCTCGGCGCAGTTCCATCCGGAGGCCGCACCCGGCCCGCACGACGCGCGTCTCGTGCTCGAAGGGTGGGTGAGCGACCTTGCCGCGTAGAGCCGATCTCCACTCGATCTGCCTGATCGGCTCGGGGCCGATCGTGATCGGCCAGGCGGCCGAGTTCGACTACGCCGGCTGCCAGGCCCTGAAGGTGCTGCGCGAGGACGGCTTCCGCACGATCGTCGTCAACTCCAACCCGGCGACGATCATGACCGACCCCGGCTTCGCCGACCGCACGTACCTGGAGCCGCTCGACGTCGAGGCGGTGGCGGGTGTGCTGCGGCGCGAGCGCCCCGATGCGCTGCTGCCGACGATGGGCGGCCAGATCGCGCTCAACCTCGCCCGCTCGCTGCACCAGGACGGCGTGCTCGCGGAGCTCGGGATCGAGCTGATCGGCGCCGACGTGGACGTGATCGCGCGCGCCGAGGACCGCGAGCTGTTCAAGCAGTGCGTCGAGCGGGCCGGGCTCCGCGTGCCGCGGTCGCGCATCGTCACGTCGCTCGACCAGCTCGATGGGATCGGCGCGCCGGCCGTCGTCCGTCCGGCGTTCACGCTCGGCGGGCACGGCGGCGGCTTCGCCGAGACGGTCGAGCAGCTTCGGGCACAGGTCGAGCGCGGCCTCTCCGAGTCGCCGATCACACAGGTGCTCGTCGAGGAGTCGGTGCGCGGCTGGGACGAGTTCGAGCTGGAGGTCGTGCGCGACCGCGCAGACAACGTCGTGATCGTCTGCTCGATCGAGAACCTCGACCCGATGGGCGTGCACACCGGCGACTCGATCACCGTCGCGCCGCAGATGACGCTCAGCGACGAGGCCTACCAGGAGCTCCGCAACGCGGCAATCGCGATCGTCCGCGAGGTCGGCGTCGACACGGGCGGCTCGAACATCCAGTTCGCGCGCGACCGCGTCACCGGAGAGGTTCGCGTGATCGAGATGAACCCGCGTGTCTCCCGGTCGTCGGCGCTCGCGTCGAAGGCGACCGGCTACCCGATCGCGAAGGTCGCCGCGAAGCTGGCCGTCGGATACACGCTCGACGAGATCCCGAACGACCTGACGGGGACGACGCCGGCGAGCTTCGAGCCTGCGCTCGACTACGTCGTCGTCAAGATCCCGCGCTTCGCGTTCGAGAAGTTCCCCGGCGCCGACCGGACGCTCGGCACGCAGATGAAGGCGGTCGGGGAGACGATGGGAATCGGCCGCACGTTCTTGGAGGCGTTCGTCAAGGCGCGCCGCGGGCTCGAGGGCGAGCTCGACTGGCGCCCGGACAACCTCCATCCGTGGTTCGCGCGCGAGCTCGACGACACCGACGCCGAGGAGCGGCGGCAGCGCAAGGCGCGCCCTGTCTACCGCCGCATCGACTCGTGCGCGGGCGAGGTGCAGGCCGAATCGAATTACTACTACTCGACGTGGGGCGAGCGGGACGAGGCGCCGCCGCAGGGGTTGCGCCGCCGGGTGGTGATTCTCGGCTCGGGCCCGAACCGGATCGGGCAGGGCATCGAGTTCGACTACTGCTGCGTGCACGCCGTGCAGACGTTCCGCGCGCTCGGCTACGAGGCCGTGATGGTCAACTGCAACCCCGAGACCGTCTCGACGGACTACGACACGTCGGACCGGCTGTACTTCGAGCCGCTCGACGTCGAGTCGGTGCTGGCCGTCTGCGAGCGCGAGCGTCCGGAGGGCGTCGTGATCCAGTTCGGCGGGCAGACGCCGCTCAAGCTCGCCCGCGCGATCGAGGCCGCCGGCCACCGCATCCTCGGCACGCCGTTCGACGCCGTCGACCTCGCCGAGGACAGAGAGCGCTTCGGGCTGCTGCTCGACGAGCTCGGGATCGCGTGCCCGGAGTGGGGGATCGCGCGCACCGCGCGCGAGGCGATCGCGACCGCGGAGCGCGTCGGCTATCCGGTGCTCGTGCGGCCGTCGTACGTGCTCGGCGGCCGCGCGATGCGCGTGTGCAACGGCCAGGACGAGGTCGTCGCGGCGTTCCGCGGGGTGGCCGGGCCGACCCTCGTCGACCGCTTCCTCGAGCACGCGATCGAGCTCGACGTCGACGCGCTCTGCGACGGCGAGCAAGTGTACGTCGCCGCCGTCATGCAGCACGTCGAGGAGGCCGGCGTGCACTCGGGCGATTCAGCCTGCGTGCTCCCGGCGCAGTCGGTGGGCGTACAGCAGCTCGCCGAGATCGAGCAGACCGTGCGCCGTCTCGGGCCCGCGCTCGGCGTCGTCGGGCTGCTGAACGTGCAGCTCGCGGTGGTCGAGGGTGCCGTCTACGTCCTCGAGGTGAACCCGCGGGCGTCGCGGACCGTCCCGTTCGCGTCGAAGGCGACCGGTGTGAACCTCGTCGAGGCCGCGTGCAAGCTGGCAGCCGGGGCCCGGATCGACGAGCTCGGGCTGCCCGCGGAAGGGCCCCCGCGGCAGGTCAGCGTCAAGGCCGCGGTCCTGCCGTTCGCGCGGTTCCCGGGCGCCGATCCGGTGCTCGGCCCGGAGATGCGGTCGACCGGCGAGGTGATGGTCAGCGCGACCGACCTGGCGACGGCGCTCGCCAAGGCGGAACGGGCCGCGGGACGGCCGCTTCCGGTGCGCGGCTCGGTGTTCCTCTCGGTTCGCGACACCGACAAGGTCGCCGTCGTCCCGGTCGCCCGGGCGTTCGCCCGGCTCGGCTTCCGCCTGCACGCCACCACCGGGACCGCGTCCGCGCTGCGCTCGGCGGGGCTCGAGGTCGACGACGTGCGGAAGGTGAGCGAGCGTGGAGAAGCCGCGACTGTCGTCGACCTGATCCGGCGGGGGCGCTGCGATCTCGTCGTGAACACGCCGCGCGGGGGCGCCGGACCGAGGTCGGACGGCTATCAGATTCGCGAGGCGGCGCTCGTCGCGCGCGTACCGTGCATCACGACGATCGCCGCCGCGGTGGCGGCGACTCGCGCCATCGCGGACGCACGCGCCGAGACGGTGCTCTCGCTGCAGGAGCGAATCGATGTCGAGGCCGACGCGCGCGCCGCGTAGGGTCGCCGCGGTCGAGCGGCTCGGGCCGTACGCACTGCTGCGTGTCGAGCGTGGCGGGACCGACCCCGGCACCCCTGGACAGTTCTTCATGCTCGAGGCGCCCGGTCGCCCGCTGCCGCGCCCGATGTCGTTGTGCCTCGCCCCGCGCGGGGAGCTCTGGTTCCTGATCGATCCGATCGGGCCGGGCACGCGCGCGCTCGCGTCGCTCGACCCGGGCGACGAACTGCACGTATTCGGGCCGCTCGGCAACGGCTTCCGGCTCGACGTGCCGCGACCCGTGCTCGTCGGGGGCGGGATCGGCATCGCCCCGCTCCCGTACCTCGCGCTGGCGCTCGACCGTCCGCCGGTCGTGCTCGGCTTTCGCACCGAGCATCACGCCGAGGCGGCGTCTCTGCTGCCGGCGGCCGACGTCGTGATCGACCCGGTGCTCGTGACGGAGCTGATCCCGGCAGACCGCGACGTGCTCGCGTGCGGGCCCGAGCCGATGCTCGAGGCCGTGCGAGAGCTCGCGCCGTCGGCGCAGCTCGCATGGGAGGCGCCGATGGCGTGCGGCTACGGCGCGTGCTACGGGTGCGTCGTCGAGGTGGACGGCACGCTCGCCCGCTTGTGCGTCGAAGGGCCGGTGTTGTGCGCCTCCTGAACGCAAGCGGGTGCCTGGACGCTCTCGCCGCGCCGGAGGTCGCCAGGAGCCTCGACGCCTTCGTGACGAAGACCGTCACGCCTGAGCCGCGGCAGGGGAACGCGCCGCCGCGTATCGCCGAGACCGATCACGGGATGCTGAACGCGATCGGCCTCGCAAATCCCGGCCGCGAGGTGTTTTTGGCTCAAACGCTGCCGTTGCTGGGCGAGCTCGGGTCGTCGATCTGGGTCTCCGTCGGCGGGTTCTCGGCCGGCGACTACGCGGAGACGTGCGCGCGGCTCCCTCCCGACGACGTCGCGTGCGTCGAGCTGAATCTCTCGTGCCCGAACGTCGACGAGGCGCCGGAGTCGGCGGCCGAGATCGTCGCCGCGTGCCGGCGGGAGACGTCGCTGCAGCTGTACGCGAAGCTCTCCCCGCACGCCTGGGACATCGGTGAGACGGTGCGCGCGGTCGAAGCCGCGGGCGCGGACGGGATCAGCCTCGTGAACACGCTGCGCGGGCTCGCCCTTTCGTCGAGGCTCGCGCCCGCGCTCGCGCGCGGAGCGGGTGGGTATTCGGGCGCGGCGTTGAAGCCCGTCGCGCTCGCCGCAGTGCACGCCGCGCGGTGCGCGACGTCGCTTCCGATCGTCGGCATGGGAGGCGTTGTGTCGGGCCGCGACGCGTTGGAGCTCGTCGCGTGCGGTGCGAACGACGTCGCGCTCGGCACGGTGCTGTTCGTCGATCCCGACTCCCCGATTCGCGTGCGCGGTGAGCTCGAGATCGCTGCGCACGACGCCGGGCACGCGTCACCGGACGACGCGTTCGGCGCCGCACACGGAACCGTTGCCCACTCGGCCAACGGCCGTTGAACGACACTTGTTGCAGCCGCGTGAGAGGTTGGTAGGATGCTGGCCTTCCATGGCGCCCCCCCAGGCACAGATCCAGGCCCCCGTACGTTCGCTCGACCAACGCATGGAGGCGCTCAAGCGTGCGAACGACATCCGCGTGAAGCGGGCGCAGCTGAAGAAGGATCTGAAGTCGGGTGCGGTCTCGATCGAGGAGATCCTCGGTAACCCGCCCGAGTTCGTATCGACGGCGAAGGTGTTCGACATGCTTGTCGCCGTTCCGAAGTTCGGTCGGGTGAAAGCGGCGCGGTTGCTCAACCAGTGCCGGATCAGCCAGTCGAAGACCGTCGGCGGTCTCTCCGACCGTCAGCGCCACGAGCTGATTGCGCTCTTCAACGGCCGCTAGCGAAGCGCCGGTCTTCGTCGTCACCGGCCCCTCGGGCGCCGGCAAGGGAACGCTGATCCAGCTGGTGCTGCCGCGGTTCCCCGAGCTCGCGCTCGCCGTCTCGGCGACGACGCGCGCGCGCCGACCGAGCGAGGTCGACGGCGTCCACTACTGGTTCCTCGACCGCGCCGAATTCGACCGAAGGGTCGAGCAAGGCGCGTTTCTCGAGTGGGTGGACTACGTGGGGAACCGCTACGGGACGCTGCGGGCCGAGATCGACCGCCTCCGGGCCGAGGGACGGGCTCCGCTGCTCGAGCTCGAGACCGACGGGGCCCTGCGGGTCAAAGAGCGGGTCTCTCGCGCCGTCACCATCTTCGTCACCGCCCCGGTCGAGGAGCTCGAGCGCCGCCTACGCGCCCGGGCGACGGAGAGCTCCGGCGAGATCGGCGGCCGGATCGCGACCGCCCGGGAGCAATTGCAGCTCCAGCCGCGCTTCGACCACGTCGTCGTGAACGTCGACCGCGAGCAGGCCGCGAACGACCTCGCCGCCGTGATCGCCCGCTCGCTGGACGGTGCCGCTACCATGGCCCGGCCATGATTCATCCACGCATCGACGAACTGATGAACGAGGTCGACTCGCGCTACGCGCTCGTGATCATCGCCGCCAAGCGCGCGCGTCAGATCAACAACTACCACCACCAGCTCGGCGAGGGCACGTTCGACGAGCTCGCGCCGCCGCTGATCGAGTCGCGCTCGAAGAACTACCTGACGATGTCCCTCGAGGAGATCTCCGAGGGCAAGATCGTCTACGAGTACACCAAGTAGAGGCACAATTCCCGGCATGAGCCGGGTCCTGCTCGGTGTGTCCGGCGGAATCGCCGCCTACAAGGCGTGCGAGCTGACGCGCCTGCTCGTGAAGAGCGGGCACGAGGTGATCCCGCTCATCACGACGGGCGCGCAGCGCTTCGTCTCCGAGGAAACGTTCCTGGCGCTCGCCCGGCGGCGCACGACGGGCGACCCGTATCCGCACCTCGAGCGCGCCGACCTGCTCGTCGTCGCGCCGTGCACCGCGAACACGCTCGCGAAGCTGGCACACGGGCTCGCCGACAACGTCCTGACCGAGGCCGCGCTCGCGCATCGCGGGCCGGTGCTGGTCGCGCCCGCGATGAACCCACGTATGTGGGCGCATCCGGCGACGCGCGCGAACGTCGAGACGCTCGTGCGCCGCGGTGTCGAGCTGGTCGGGCCAGACGAGGGCGAGCTCGCCGAGGGGGAGTGGGGCGTCGGCCGGCTCGCCGAGCCCGACGAGATCGCGGCGCGCGTCGAGCAGTTGCTCGCGCCGGGGACGCTTGCGGGGCGGCGCGTGCTCGTCACGGCCGGCGGGACGAGGGAGCCGCTCGACAGCGTGCGCTTCCTCGGGAACCGCTCGTCGGGACGAATGGGTGTGGCGCTCGCCGAGGAGGCGCGGCGCCGCGGCGCCGACGTCGTCCTGCTCGCGGCCAATCTGCAGGTCGATCCGCCGGCCGGCGTCGAGACGATCCCTACACCCACCGCGGAGTCCATGCTCGACGCCGCGCTCGCGCTGCCGGACGTCCACGTCGCGCTGCTCGCGGCCGCCGTCGCCGACTACCGCCCCGCGGAGACGTACGCGGCGAAGCGCCCCAAGGACGAGCACGCGTGGCAGGTGGAGCTTGCGCCGACCGACGACATCGCGAGGGCGCTCGGTGAGCGGAAGGGCGGCGGCCAGGTGCTCGTCGTTTTCGGCGCCGAGCACGGCGAGGCCGGCCTCGAGCGCAAGCGGTCGATGCTCGAGACGAAGAACGCCGACCTCGTCGTCTACAACGACATCGGGCGCGCCGATATCGGGTTCGATGCCGGGGACAACGAGGTCGTCCTCGTCACCCGCGACGGTGAGCGCGTCGTGCCGAAGACGCGGAAGGCCGAGGTCGCAGCCGCCGTGCTCGACGCTGTCGAGGAGCTGCTCGGCCGCGCATGAGCGATGCGTACGACTTCTTTCGCGAGGGTCAGAAGCGTCTGCGCGACGGCATGACCGCCCAGGCGACCGTGCCGCTCGAGAAGGCAAAGCGGCTCGAGCCGGAGAAGGCCTCGATCCGCGAGGCGCTCGGGATCGCGTACTTCCGCCTCTCCCGCTGGCAGGATGCCGAGCGGGAGTTCCGGGCGATCGTCGAGGAGCTCGCGCCGACCGACGACTACGCGCACTACGCGCTCGGCCGCGCGCTCGAGAAGCAGGGGAAGGCGGCCGAGGCGAACGGGCACTTCAAGCTCGCGAGCTCGATGAAGCCCGGTTCCGAGCAGTACCTGTCGCGGATCCGCGATCTCGATTGAAGGCGGTCGTCCAACGGGTCGCCTCGGCGAGCTCGCGGCCGGGCGGCGCGATCGGGCGCGGCTTCGTGGTGCTGCTCGGCATCGCCGAGGGCGACGACGAGGGCGCCTGCACGCGCCTCGCCGGGAAGGTCGCGAAGCTACGCGTCTTCGCCGACGAGCGCGGCAGGTTCGACCGCTCGCTGCTCGACGTCGGCGGGAGCGCGCTGGTGGTCAGCCAGTTCACGCTGATCGCCGATACCAAACAATCGAAGGGAACCCGGCCGGATTTCCATCTGGCCGCCCGCCCGGAGGTGGCCGAGCCGCTCTACAACCGCTTCTGCGACGAGCTGCGAGCCCTGGGCGTCCCGGTCGAGACAGGCGTCTTCGGCGCCCACATGCAGGTCGAGCTCGTCAACGACGGGCCGGTCACGCTGGTGCTCGAGATCTAGACCGCCAGCAGGCCAGGCGCCGGCGGGTGGCGCCTAGGCGACAACGTAGGCGAGAGTCGAGCAGCGGTACTTATCGACCGGGGGCCGGGAAACGACAAAGGGGCAACCTGCGAAGCCCGGAGCTACCAAGAGCGCCAGTGACAGCGGACGCGAGCACGCGCACCGCGCCTGAGAGACGCCAGAGCCGATAGCGGGAGTCGAAAGCTAAGTGGTGGGACAGCCGTGAACCTTGAACGCCTACGAGATGCGGTGCGGGTCCTACTCCCCTGTCAGGGTCCGTCCCGGCCCACC
>DATIOD010000035.1:0-19389 GCA_035473635.1 Gaiellaceae bacterium
CTCGCCGCGGACGATCCGGATTGCCTCGAGCACCGGCCCGAAAGCCTCGTCCGGCTGCGGGACCCGCAGCCGGACGACGTCGTCGAGCGTACGTACCGGGGAGGCGACGACGGGGCCGACGCCCTCCACGAGCTCGACGTCGAGGCCCATCGCGACGACCGGGGTCATGATGTCGGCGAAGAGCACGGCGGCATCGACGCCGTGGCGGCGAACCGGCTGCAGCGTGACCTCGGCGCAGAGCTCCGGTGTGCCGGCGACCTCCCAGAAGCTGTGGCGTTCCCGGAGCTCGCGGTACTCCGGCAGGGAGCGCCCGGCCTGGCGCATGAACCACACGGGCGTCCGCTCGACGTGCTCACGGCGCGCCGCCCTCACGAGAAGCGGAACCACAGGCGACTAGGCTAACCGCCCGTGTCGCACGGACCGCTCTCGGTCGGCTGGGGCGAATCGTCGCTCGGCGCGCAGCATGCGGGCGCGGTCGGCGAGGCGCGCGTCGAGATCGCCAACACGGGTGCCGTGCGCTTCGGCGCGACGATCTTCCTCGCGTACCACTGGCTCGACCTGCGCGACAACCCGATCGTGTGGGACGGGCTCCGCACGCCGCTGCCGGTCCTCGAGCCGGGAGAGCGCGCGGAGGTGACGACGGACGTCCGGGCGCCGATCCCGCCCGGGCCGTACCGGTTCGCGTTCGACCTCGTCGCGGAGGGTCGCGCGTGGTTCTCGGAGCTCGGCAGCCCGATGCTCGCGACCGACGTCGAAGTGCTCCCGCGCGCAGGCGAGCCGCACGCCGACCTGCCGCCCGACGTCGAGCCCGGCGAGGGCTGGGACGAGCGCGTGCGCGCGGCGCACGCCGAGGGCTACGCGGTCGTGGCGGGCGCGATCGAGGTGCAAGGTGCGCGCAGGCGGCGGCCGCGCGAGCTCGAGCCGTACCGGCCCGAGGGCGGGCGACAGCCGGGCTTCTCCGCGCCGCTCGTCTGTCCCTCGGTGCTGGACGGCGTGCAGCTCGAACGGCTCGCCGACGTCGCCGGCCTCCCCGCGTACGCCGCGCCGCTTGCGGAGCCGTGGCTCTACGACGCGCGCATCGTTCTGCGCGTGCGCCGCTAGTACGGCTAGAGCTCGAGCGCGATCTGGTCGTCGACGCGGCGGAAGACGAACGCGGCGAGCCCGAGCGCGACCGCCGCGGCGACGAGCAGGTAGATCACGTCCGCGAGCCGGGGCGCGTGGCCCGACCAGATCGCGTCGCGGATCGCGAAGATCGGCGGCGCGAGCGGGTTCCCCCAGCGGAGCACGTCGAGCAGCCCCGGGTGCGCCTGCGCGCGCGCCGGAAGGTTGTCGATGCTCCAGAGGATCGGCGTCAGGAAGAACCAGGGCAGGAGCCCCGCCGCGATGATGTGCTCGATGTCGCGGTACAGGACGTTGAGACACGCGGCGAGCAGCGCGAGCCCGGCCACGAGGCCGACGAACACGACGGCGAGCGGCACCGACAGCCAGACGTACGGACGGGCGTCGGGGACGAACACGACCGAGAGCACGATCAGGACGACGAGCATCACGCCGAACGTCACCGCCTGCGTCGCGACCATCGAGAACGCAACCAGCTGCCGGGGGAAGCGGACCTTCTTGATCAGCTCGCCGCTGTCGATCATCGAACGGGCGGCGGACTGGAGCGATACGGAGAAGAACAGCCAGCAGGAGAGACCGCTGAGCAGGTAGAGCGGGTAGTGCGGCGTCTTCGCGTTCGGGAACAGCAGCCCGAAGACGACGAGGTAGACGGCGAGCAACAGGAGCGGGTTCAGCAGCGACCAGACGATCCCGAGCAGCGACCCCTTGTACTTGGCCTGGAAGTCGCGGCGGAAGAGGTTCCCGAAGAGCTCGCGGAACCGGTACAGGTCGGCGTAGACCGTCATCGGAGGCGGGCTCTAGTGTAGGGGTCAACAAACCCTCCTAACATCGCGCCACTACCCTTCTGATCCGTGAGCAATCTCGCGGCCCTTGCCGCATTTCCCGTTGCGACGTGCGTGCTCACGCTCCTCCTGCGAAGCCCGCTCGCACGACGTCTTCGGGCGGCGCCGGAGAAGTCGCGCTGGCGCACCCAGGCGACGCCGCTTCTGGGCGGGATCGCGATCTACGCGGGGATCACGGCGGGTATCTGGCTCGCGGTGGCCTTCGGCCCGCTCGACGCCAGCAAGCAGCTCGTCGGCCTCTTCCTCGGCGCGACCCTGCTCTTCGTCGCCGGCCTGATCGACGACCTGTGGTCGCTCTCGGCCAAGTGGAAGCTCGCGGCGCAGCTCACGGGCGCGGTGATCGTCCTCTCGACGGGCACGACCGTGCAGCTGATCCATTCCGAGGTGATCGGGATCGCGCTCGGGCTGATCTGGATCGTCGGCATGACGAACGCGTTCAACCTGCTCGACAACATGGACGGCCTCGCGGCGAGCCTCGCCGCGATCGCGGCGATCTTCTTCGCCGCGGCGGCGAAGTGGTACCAGTCGTCGGATCTCGTGCTCGTCATGTCGCTCGCGCTCGCCGCGGCGCTGATCGGATTCCTGCCGTTCAACATGCGACCCGGCCGTCGCGCGCTGGCGTGGATGGGAGACAGCGGCTCGCAGCTGATCGGCTTCATGCTCGGATCGCTCGGTCTTGCGTCGAGCTACACGGTCGCCTCGTCCACCTTTGCGACGCTGCTCCTCCCGATCATCGTGCTCGCGGTGCCGATCCTCGACACGACGCTCGTGACCGTCGTGCGGCTGCTCGACGGCAGGCCCGTCACGCAGGGCGGGCGCGACCACAGCTCGCACCGGCTCGTCTCGCTGGGCGCCTCCGAGACGTCGGCGGTCGTGCTGCTTGCGGTGATCTCGGCTGCGCTCGGAGCGACGAGCCTCGCCTACGAGGCGTTCGGGAACGGCCGCGTCGCCGCGATCGGCGTCCTCATCACCTTCGCGCTGCTCGTCCAGTTCGGTAGCTTCCTCGCCGACATCGACCGCGGCGGCGGCACGACGCGCCGACCCCTGCTCGTCTACACGCGGCGCATGTTCGAGGTCCTCGTCGACGGCGCGCTGATCGCGGCGGCCTTCCTCGCCGCCTACTTCCTGCGCTTCGACGGTGTCGGCTCGATCAACCAGCGGCACTACTTCCTGATCGCGCTGCCGATGCTCCTGTTCTGCCGCTACGTCGTGTTCGTGCCGTTCGGGCTCTACGCCGGTGTGAGGCGCTACGCGGGCTCGCGCGACGCGATCCGCGCCGCCGCCGCCGTCGGCGTCTCGGAGGTGCTCGCCGTCGGGCTGCTCGTGCTCACGCAGGAGCCGGCCGGCGACTTCTCGCGTGACGTCTTCGTGATCGACGCGTTCATCTGCGCGGCAGCGATCATCGCCGCGCGCTTCGCCGAGCGTGCGCTGACCCGCGGGGTCGAGTTCCTCCACCATCGCGAGGCGCGCCGCGTGCTGATCATCGGCGCGGGCCGCTCGGGCAGGAGCCTGCTCCGCGAGCTGCGGGAGACGCCCGGCGAGCGTGTGGTCGGCTTCGTCGACGACGATCCGGCGCTCATGGGTCGACGGCTCACCGGCGTCCGCGTGCTCGGAAGCGTCTCGACGCTGCGCGAGAGCCTCGAGCGCGCGCAACCCGACGTCGTCCTCGTGACGATCCCGGAGGCAGCGCGCGACCGGCTGGACGAGATCGTCCGCGCCTGCGCCCAGCTCGACGTGACGTGCCGCTTCGTCCGGCGCGAGGCCGACCTGGATCCCCAGGCGATCCTCCGCGCGACTCGGTGACCGCAGAGGCAGCGGTGCTCGCCGGTCGCGAGCGCACGTGGTTCGACCGGCTCGCGGCCGCGTACCCGCTGATCGTGGGCTACGTGCTGCTGCTGATCGTCTACGGCTGGCAGGTCTCGAAGCACTCCGCGCCGTGGAACTTCATCGACGAGCTCCAGTGGGCCGCGCTCTCGCGCGGGGTCGCCCACACGGGGAGGCCGGAGCTGCGCAGCCACCCCGCGGCGTTCCACTCGCTCTACACCTACTTCCTCGCGCCGGCGTGGTGGCTCGGCGCGACGAGCAAGGCCTACGCCGCCGCGAAGTACCTGAACGCCGCGGCGGCCGCCGCGGCGCTGTTCCCCGCGTACGGGCTCGCCCGGCTGTTCGTGTCGCGCGCCGCGGCGTACGTCGTCGCGATCGCGACGGCAGCGACGCCAGCCGTCGCGTACGCCGGCATGCTGATCCCCGAGTCGCTCGCGTACCTGTGGTCGACGCTCGTGCTGTACCTGGTCGCGCGGGCGCTCATCCGTCCCGGGCGAACGACCGCGGCGTTCGCGGTCGGGGCGCTCCTGATTTCGCCGCTCGTGCGCTCGGAGCTCGCCGTCCTGGTGCCCGCTGCGGCGATCGCGGCGGCGTTCGCCTACGCCGGCTCGGCGCGGGGGCGGCAGCTGATCGGCTCGTGGACCCGGCGAGAGCGGATCGGGGCGGCGACGCTGATCGTGCTCGGCCTCGTCTGGTTCGGGTCGTTCGTCTCACATCACTCGACGTCGTGGCAGATCGGCACCGCGTTCCACCACCGGATGATCACGTACGGCCTCTGGGCGATCGGGGCGTACATGATCGGCGTCGGGGTCCTGCCGGTGCTGGTCGCGCTCGCGTGGGCCCTCGGCGCGCGCTGCCGGACGAGTGACGAGACGATCCTGCTCGGCCTGTTCGTCGGCACCGTCGTGTGCTTCATCGCGTACACCGCGGTCAAGGCGTCCTACATCTCGACGATCTTTGCGATCCGCGTGGAGGAGCGAAATCTCATCTACGTGAGCCCGATCGTCTTCACCGTCGCGGCGCGCTGGTTCACGCAGGGGCGGTTCCGGATCGTCCCGTGGGCGCTCGCCACGGCCGCGACCGGCTACCTGATCGCGACGACGCCCTACCACGCCTACGAGCACCTCTACTCGGACGCGTTCGGCCTCGCGATCCTCGAGTGGCTGAACCGCACGTGGTACATGACGAACACCGACCTGAAGCGCATGCTCTTCGGGATCCTCGTGCTCACGGTCGTCGCCGGGCTCGCGTCCGACCTGCTGCGGCGGCGGTCGCCTCGGCGCGGCTTCCGGCTCGCGGCGATCGCGGTCGGCGGCACCGTCGCCGCACTCGTCGTCGCGTGGAACCTGACCGGCGAGATCGCCGCGGCGAATGCATCGAACTCGATTGCCTCGGACTTTCGCAGCACCCTCCCGACACCCCCGGACTGGATCGACCAGGCGACCGGAAGAAAGCGGACGATGTTCATCGGGAAGTCGCTGCAGGGATCGAACGCGTTCTGGTCGATCGAGTTCTGGAACCAGTCGATCGGCGACGTGTGGTCGGTCGACGCGACGGTCCCACCGCCCGGCCCGGGCATCACACCGGACTTCACCAACCTCGACGGGCAGGTGTCGCCGCAGATCCCGGTCGACTTCGCGGTCGCGACGCCGGGCGTCGACATGGTCGGCAAGGTCGCCGAGGTCGCAGGCGGCCTGACGCTTTACCGCCTCTCGAAGCCCATCCGGATCCGCGACTCGGTCAGCGGCATCTCGCCCGACGGCTGGATGTCGACGAGCGCGGTCTACACCCGCTTCGCGAAGCCGAACGCGCGCCCGGGGGTGGCCGTGGTGACGCTGAGCCGGGCGGCGGCGTGCGGCGACCTGCCGCCGTCGCACATCGTCGTGCGTGTGTCGAAGGTGCGCATCAACGAGGACCGCCAGCCCGCCGCCGGACGGCTGGTCGCCGTGCGGCGGCGGACGCTGCGATCGACGCCGTGCGACTCGTTCGCCGTTCGCGTACCGGTGCGGCCGCCGTTCCGCGTCGACGTGTCGGCCGACCGCACGTTCCAGCCGTCGCAGTACGACCCACGGCAGCTGAGCGCCCAGGTCGGGTTCGGGTTCGAGCCCGGCGCGCGCCGCTAACCGAGCGCGCGCAGTCGCTCGGGATGCTTGCGCACGAAGCGCAGGATCCCGCGCCAGTGCCAGAGGGTCCGCCGCGTGAGCAGGCGCCGGTCGGTGACCGCCTGGTGCTCGTGCTCGACGACGGAGTCGGGCACGTACCAGCGCTCCCAGCCCGCCTGCGCCGCCCGGTAGCAGAGGTCGATGTCCTCGCCGTAGAGGAAGAAGCCCTCGTCGAAGCCGCCGAGCTCGTCGAGCATCGTGCGGCGCAGCATCAGGAAGCCGCCGAGCATCCAGTCCGACTGCACCGGCTCCGTCGGCGCCTCGCCGGCGTAGTAGTGCCGCTCCTGCACTCGCTGCGGATCGAGCACGCGCCGGAGCGGCGTTCGCCGGACAAGCGTGCCCGCGACCGTCGGGAAGCGACGCCGCGACGGCTGCAGGCTGCCGTCGGGATACAGCATCCGCGGCCCCGCGACGCCGGCGCGCGGATGCCGCGCCAGGAAGTCGCGGAGCGTCGAAACCGCGCCCTCGCGCGGGACGGCATCGGGATTCACGCTGCACACGAGCTCCGCGGTCGAGGCGGCCGTCCCCGCGTTGACGTTGGCGCCGAATCCGCGCGGACGCTCGTTCTCGATCAGCCGTGCGGACGGCGGCAACGGCCCGGCGCTGCCCGGCACGTTCGCGACCACGATCAGCTCGTCGACCTGGGCCTCGAGCGCCGGCAACAGCCGCTCGAGCTCGGCCGCGCTCCCGTGCGAGACGACGACCGCTGCCGTCCTCATCGCGCGAGCACTTCCCGGTAGACCTCGGCCGTCCGCTTCGCCGCCGCCGCCCAGGAGAACGTCTGCGCGCGCGCGAGCCCGGCCGCGACTAGGCGCGCGCGCTCGATCCGCGCGCGGCGGAGGGCCTCGCCGAGCTCGTCGCGGTCGGCGTACACGGCGGCATCGCCCGCGACCTCCCGCAGCGCCGGGTCGGCGGTCGCGACGACCGGCGTGCCGCTCGCCATCGCCTCGAGCACCGGCAGCCCGAATCCCTCGTAACGCGACGGCAGCACGAGCGCGACCGCGCCGCGGTAGAGCTCGACCAGCTCGTCGCGCGCGACGTACCCGCGGAGATCGGCGCCGCGGGAGCGCAGCTCCTGCGCGAGCGCAGGCTCCCGCTCCGGCCCGGCGGCGACGAGCGGCAGGCCTGCCGCCTCGGCGGCCGCGAGCGCGGCGAGCGGATCCTTCCGAGCCTGGATCGCGCCGACGAAGAGGACGTAGCCGCCGTTGCCCCCTCCGTCCGCCGCCGGTGCGAACACCGGGTCGACGCCGTTCGGCGTCACGACGACCTTGCTCGGCCGAACCCGGTAGAGCCGGACGAGGTCGTCCTTCGTCCGCTGCGAGACGGTGAGCACGCGCGCTGCACGGCGCACCGCCCGCGGCACGACCGCTCGGAACGTGAGCCGGTCCAGCCTTCCCATCGCCGAGGGATCTCGCTCGAACGAGAGATCGTGCACCGTGACCACGGCGGGCACACGCGGAAGCGGCGGCAGCGCGTACTGGAAGTGGACGAGCGCGGGCCGCAGGCGGCGCAGGGCGCGCGGCACCGCCACGGCCATCCGCAGCTGCTGGCTCCGCGCCTGCACCTCGTACGGCTCGACCCCGTCCGGCACGAGCTCGGGATGGCGCGTGATCGCGACCAGGCGCAGCCCGGTCTCGAGGCGCCCGAGCTCCGCGAGCAGGTTCGCGACGTACGTCTCGTCGCCGGTGCGCCGGCGGCCGAGCACGTCGGCGTCGATCGCGACGAGCGGCGCGCTCACGCTGCCGCCCCGCGGTACGAGGCCGCCGCCGCCGCCGCGGTCGCCGCCCAGCTGAAGCGCCGCGCGCGCTCGAGCCCCGCAGTGCGAAGCTCTGCCCGCCGGCCGAGCGCTCGCTCGATGCCTGCCGCGATCGAGGAGACATCGGTCGGATCGACCAGCTCGGCCGCGCCGTCGGCCACCTCCTCCATCGCGCTCCCGGCGCTCGTCACGACCGGGGCGCCGCAGAGCATCGCCTCGAGCACGGGGATCCCGAAGCCCTCGTAGAGCGAGGGGTAGGCGAGGCAGAGCGCTCCGCGGAGGAGCGCGGCCAGCTCGGCGTCGTCCGGGCGGCCGACCCAGGTGACGTGCGGCGCCGCCACCTCGACCGAGCCCCACCCGGCAGCGCCGGCCACGCGCAGCTCGATGCCGAGGGCGGCGGTCGCCTCGATCAGCCGCGCCAGGTTCTTGCGCGGCTCGAGCGTGCCGACGGCGAGCACATAGTCACCCTCGGCACCGTCTCCGTCGGGGCCGAAGACCCCGCGGTCGGCAGCGTTGTACGCCACGTCCACCCGCTCCTCCGGAACGCCCGCGAGCTCGACCACCTCGCGCCGGGTGAACTCGGAGACGGCGAGCACGCGCCGCGCCGCGCGCAGCACCGGCAGGAGCAGCGTGCGTGCGTACGCGCGGGTCCACGCCGTGAAGAGCTCGGGATGGCGCACGACGGCGAGGTCGTGCACCGTCACGACGACGGGCACCGGCGCGCGCAAGGGCGCGCGGAACGTCGTGCAGTGCAGGACATCGAGCGATCGCGCGCGCAGCGGAAGCGCGAGCGGGTACCAGGCGACGTCGCGCACCGCCGCGGTCAGCCGGCCGGGTCCGCCCCAGGTGACGGGGCGCACGCGCACGTCACGCCGGCCGGCGAGCCCGTCGAGCAGTCCGCGGACGTAGCGCGCCGTCCCGGCGTTGTCGAGCACGAGCGGCGCCACGTCGACACCGATGTTCATCGCCGGCTGCTCCATGCCGCGAGCATCGTCTCTCCCACGTGCCGCCAGGTGAACCCGCGGGCGTGCTCGAGCCCCCGCGCGACGAGCTCGTCCCTGCGTGAGGCGGCCTCCTCGAGCGCGCGCGCCCAGGCATCCGCGTCCTCCGGGTCGGCGCGGAGCGCCGCGTCGCCGGCGGCCTCGTCCATCGAGGGATGCGACGAGGCGACGACCGGCGTCCCGCACGCCATCGCCTCGACGATCGGGATCCCGAAGCCCTCGAAGCGCGACGGGTACGCGACGACGGCGGCGCCCCGGTAGAGACGCGCCAGCTCGGCGTCGTCCGGGCGGCCGAGGCGCAGGATCCCGGGGCCGTCGAGCTCCGGCTGGTCGCCCCAGCCCTCCCCGCCGACGACGGCGAGCTGCAGCCGGCCGTCCAGGCGGTGCGCGTCGACGAGCACCTGCAGGTTCTTGCGGGGCTCGAGCGTCGCGACGGTGAGGACGTACCCGCCGCCGAGCTCGGCCCGCTCGCCGCGGGAGGCAAACACCGGGTCGACCCCGGGGCGTGCGACGAGCACGCGCTCCGCGGCGACCCCGAGCGTCTCGACGACGTCGCGGGCCGTGTACGCGGAGTTCGCGAACACGGTGTCGCACGTGGTCGCGTCGCGGTACTTCGCGGAGTGCATCGAATACGTGCGCGGCGTGACCCACTCGCGATGATGGAGCGGCACGAGGTCGTGGATGACCGTCGACCGGAGACCGGCGCGCTGCGGCGGGTACATCCAGTCGCTGTAGTGAAGGACGTCGAAGGCGCCGAGGAAGCGCTCGAGCGACGGCCGCCCTCCGCGGCTCCAGGCCTGACGCCAGAAGTGCGCGAACGGCAGGAAGCGGAGCTTCGGCTCGAGCGAGATTCCCTCGAGCGCCTCGGGGATCCGCCGCAGGCCGCGCGGGCTCGTCGGCGCGAACGCGACGATCTCGTGCCGTCCGCCCGCAGCCTCGACGAGGCCGGCGAGCGAACCGCGGATGTAGTTGCCGATACCAGTCCGTTCGTGGGAGAGCGGGCTCACGTCGAAGGCGATCCTCACGGGAGGTAGTCGAAGCGCAGGAAGTGGACTCCGAGCGGCCGCCTGTCGGTGCTGCCCGGCACCACCTTGGCCGGGACGAGCGTCTTCCCGACGTCGAAGCGGACGCGACACACGTGGTCCGGGCCGGGAACGAGCCGGACCACGAGGCGCGCGAGGCGGTCCGGCGGGACCCGAACGGCACCCGCACGCCGCCCCGCGACGGTCGCCGTCACGAGTTGCTCCTCGTGAAACAGGTTCGCGTCGCTCTGCAGCAGCACGGAGAGCCTGCCCCCGGTGCAGGAGGACCGCGCGTACGTGACCTTCTTGCCGGACCAGGTGTCGCCGGGGTCGTTGTAGAGGCCGTGAACGTCGGTCTTGATCTGGACGACCGGCCCGTTCACGCGGACCAGGTACATGCCGATGCGCGGATCGCGCCCGATCACGCGCCCTACGAGATCGGCGCCGTCGCTCGTCAGCGCGTACTGCGCCCGCACCACGTTGCCTGCGTCGTCGACGAGCGCGCCGCCCGGCGACCGCGTCACGTGCGTCTCCGGGAGGCCGCCGGGGACGGCGCCGCCGAGGTCGTACACACGGCCGACGCTGCGGTTGAAGAACTCGGTTTCCCAGACGGAGTGCGCCTCGAGCCGACCGTTCCAGAGCAGCGACACGTCGGCGTCGCGGCCGACCGCACGGTCGACCCAGTCCGGGTGCTCGACGCGGATCCCGGCGAACAGCGCGCCCGCCGCGGCGATGCGGATCCCATGCCGCCCGTTCTGGGCTGCGGCCGTGGTCACGACGAACGCCGCCCCGACGAGCAGCGCGAGTGCCGGGAGATAGCGGCGCGGCAGGAGGAGAAACAGCAGCCCGGCGACGACCGCGCCGGCGAGCGCGCCGTAGCGGATCTGCGTGAGCGCGAGGGAGTGGTCGTTGACCCACCACCACGGGAGCAGCGCGAGCGTGTCGGAGACGGCCGGGGTGTCGATGAACCGGTCGAACGGGAACAGCCCCGGCAGCAACGCCGCGATGACCGCGGCGACGACGAAGACACGGCGCCGCGTCGAGCGGAGCGTTCCGAGCGACACGAGCGCCGTGAGCGCGAACGGTGCGACGTAGAACATGTTGCGCTCCTCGATCCGGAACGACTGCCGGCTCGCGAACGCGGCGACCTCGACGACGAGCAGGATCGTGACCGGCGCCGACGCGGCAACGAACGCGCGCCCGGCGTGGTCGAGCGATCGCGGCGCGAGCCAGAACACGAGGAGCGCGGCGAACGGGATCACGCCGAGGTAGAAGTCGAGCTCCTCGACGTGCCAGAGCAGGTAGTGCGCGATCTGCCCGACGTCGTACCCCGACGACGTCGCCGCCCGGTACGCCCCGAGCAGGGTCAGCGGTGAACGGCCGCGCGCGACGGTTGCGCCGAGCGCGAGCACTGCGCCCGCGGCGATCAGCCCGTACATCGGGATGAACGCCCGCAGCTGCGTGCGGACGTTGCGCTCGATCCAGCCGAGCAGAAGCGGCGCGATCACGATCGCCGGCACGAGCGCGACGGCCTGCGCGCGCGTCAGGTACGCGAGCAGCACGAGCGCGAGCAGCGCGATCTGCCTGCGCGTGCTCGGCCGCTCGAGCGCCATCACGAGGACGAGGCAGACGCAGGTGAACAGCGGGTAGAACGCGTTCTCGGTCATGATCGTCCCCGCGTAGAGCATCGAGGGGACGAGCACGGCGAGCAGCGCCGCGACGAGTGCGAGCCCGCTGCCGACGAGGCGCCGCGCGAGGAGGTAGGCCGGGATCGCGGTGAGCGAGATGACGACGGCGTTGATCCCCTTCGCGACCGCGTACGCGTGCGGGATCGAGCTGTAGAGCCGCCACGCCGGCGCGATCAGGACCGGATAGACGTAGCCGTAGCCGCCGATCGGCACGCCGCGGATCAGGAAGCGCCCGTGCTCGGCAAACGACTTCGCGAGCTCGGAGTACACGAGCTCGTCGACCATGATCCACGGCGCGGCGACCTGGCGCGTGAGCAGGACCCGGACGATCGCCGAGCCGACGACGATCGCCGTCAGCCACGCCCACGCCGGCACCGCCACCGCGCGGGCGCGCATCAGCGCAACGGCATCGCTCATTCGACGATGCCGGAGTCGACCGCGGCGCGGGCGAGGGAGGCCGGGTCGTCGTGACCGACCTCGGCCGCCGCCTCCGCGATGCGGAGCAGCACCGTGTCGTCGACCGCGTCGCCGCCGGCGGCGACCTCGATCGCCGCGGCGTACGCGTCGGCGGCCCGCTCGAGCGAGTGCTCGCGCTCGACGTAGCCGCGCGCGGCTGCACCGAGCTCGTCGGCGTGCTCCGCGCCGAACGCGATCGCCGCCTCGAGCATCGGCACCTCGAGCTCGTCGACCGGCACCTTCAGGGCGATGCCGTCGGGCAGCTCGGAGAACCAGCCGACGTCGGACACGACGAGCGGCTTGCCGAGCGACAGGGCGCGCACCACCGATCCGGACGTCTCGCCCATCGTCGGGAAGCGCAGGTTGACGAGCACGTCGCACGCCGCCATCAGCGACCACATCCGCTCCTCGGGCACGTACGGCATCCGCTCGACGCCGTCGCCGAGGCCGAGACGCTCCAGCCTGCGGTCGAGGTCGAACCGCTCGCCCGACGAGCCGACCAGCAACAGGCGCGCGCCCGGCATCGTCCGCCGTACCGACGCGAACGCCTCGAGCAGCTGGGGGATCCGCTTGTTCATGTTCAGGTGCCCGAAGCAGCCGATCAGCGGCTCGCCGGCGACGTCGGTCGCCGGGGCGACGTCCGGGCGCGGCCAGGCCGGGTGAGGGATGCGCCAGAGCCTGCCCGCGTAGCCCGCCGCGCGGGCGCGCTCGGCGACGAAGCGCGAGTGGACGATCAGTCCGTGGGCGCGGTCGAGCACGGTGCCCGCGAGCGGGAAGCGCTCCGGCTGCGTCTCCCAGAGCAGCGGCAGCAGGTTGTCGAGCACGCCGAGGCCGAGCAGCCGGCCGGCGACGCCGAGCTCGCGCTCCATCGCGTCGAGGTAGCCGCGGCCGTCGCCGCGCCCAATCGTGATCCCGGCCATCAGGTGGTGGAGCACGTATTCGTGCAGCACGACAACCCCGGGTCGCTCGCGCAGCGCGTCGACGATCCAGCCGTGGACGTCCGGCTCGTTGCCGACGTGGTAGAGCGAGACGTCGGCGCGCGGCGGGCGCCTTCCGGGGTCGGCGACGACCACGTCGATCCGCTCGCGCAGCGCCGGCAGCAGGAGCGCGGAGTAGTCGGCGATGCCCGAGGGCGACGGCGGCAGCGGCGAGTAGTAGGCGACCCGCATCTCTAGCTCACCGGAGCAGTGCGTCGACGCAGGCGTCCCACGTGACGCGCTCCGCGACCGCCTGCCCGGCGCGGCCCCACGCCTTCGCCTCGTCCGCGTGGCCGCCGAGGTAGGCGCACGCGCGCGCCAGCTCGGCGGCGTCCGGCGCGACGACGATGCCGGTCTCGCGGTCGCGCACCACCTCGAGCGGGCCGCCCGAGTCGCTCGTCGTCACGACGGGCTTGCCGGAGAGGAACGCCTCGAACGGCACCATCCCGAAGTCCTCGTCAACCGGGGCGTAGTAGACCGCGAGGCACCGGGCGTAGAGGTCGGCCAGGCGGTCGCCGTCGACCGGACCGGCGAAATCGACCTGGCCGTTCAGCCCGTCGGCGAGCTGCTCGAGCCGGTCGCGGTCGGGCCCGTCGCCGACGATCACCGCGCGCAGCGCAGGGTCGGAACGCACCGCGGAGATGAGCAGGTCGATGCGCTTCGCGCGGTCGAGCCGGTTGACCGAGAGCACGAAACCTTCGGACTCGGCCGTCCGGTACGCGAGCGCCTGCGGCGGGTGCGGCAGCACCTCGGCCTCGATCCCGTTGAAGCGGGCAAGCCGGTCGGCGACGTTGCGCGAGGTCGCGAACACGTGACGCGCCTCGCCGAGCGCGACCGCGTCGAGACGCGCGACCGCGCGTCGCGTCGCGCGGTCCTCCGGTGACTCGGAGAACTGCCCGAGCTCGGTGCGGTCGTAGTCGTACGCCTGCCGGAACTGATGGAGCACCCACGCGACCTTGTTCGGATGGCGGATGCAGTAGGCCGGGAACTTGGTCGCGATCACGCGGTCGATCGGACGGCCGTCCGACTCCGTCAGGTCGAGGAGCCGCCACAGAAACGCCTGGTCGAGGACACGCGAGCCCGGGTACCACTTGAAGGGCACGGTCACGAGCTCGGCCTCGTGGCCCCGCGACCGGAGCGCCGACACGAGGTCGTCGGCCATCACCTCCGCACCGCCCCGCACGAACGGCACCTGCGGCGCACAGACGGCGATCCTCACGGCTGCCGGTCGCGCTCGAGCCGGGCGAGCCGCTCGTCGAGGTCATCGACGAGCTTCAGGACGGCGTCGTTGAAGGCTCGCTGGTCGGCAAAGGCAGGCTCGACGTACCACCGCATCAGGCGGCGGAGCACCGACTTGAGCGGGCCGCCCTTGCCCACGATCGGCCGCTCCGCGGAGACCGGCCAGAGCCGCTCGGCCTGGTCGCGGACGCTCAGGCGCACCTGCGCCGGAGGCACGTCCGCGGCCCGCGGCCCGGCGGCCCGAACCTCCTCCTGGAGGCGCGCATACAGGGCGGCGACGTCGGTCGTCTCCTCCGGGCCGGCCATGCGCGGGAGTGTAAAGACCGGCCGTTACGGCACTGTTAGCCGGCGAATTGCTGGGCGACGCCCCTGGAGCGGCCCACCACCGCGGCCCCGGCGCAGGCGAGGGCCAGCGCGAGCACGAACAGCACCGGGTGGGGCGGCGACGAGCCGACCGCGAGCAGCGGCGTGACCGCCGCCGGCACCGCCATCTCGAGCGAGAACACGACCGGGATGGAGCGCGTCGCCGGCCAGGACTGCAGCGCCGTCATCTCGGAGAGCAGCGTCGCCCAGCTCGCGAGCCCGACCGCCGCGCCCCACAGGACGCACTCGACCCACCGGCGGTTGCCGATCGCATCGACGACGAGCGCCGTCGCAAGGCCGACCGACGCCCAGCCGAGGCCGGCGGCGACGCTCGTTGCGAGCCCGCCCGCGCGGCCGACGGCGCGCAGCGCCAACGGCGCCGCCGCAATCAGGGCGAGCGCGATCGCGATCGTCCACGTGCCGCCGGTCGTGAAGGACGTCGTCTGGGTCGGTCCGGCCCACGCGAGGATCGCGACCGAGACGACGATCGCCGACGCACCGGCGATCTCGACCGGCCCGACGCGCTCGTCGAGCATCCGCGAGGCGAGCACGAGCAGCACGATCAGCCCGAGGCCGAGCGCGGGCTGCACGAGCGCCACCGACGCGAGCGAGAGCGCAACGGCCGAGCAGACCCAGCCGACCACGCCTGCGCCGCTCCCGAGCAGCCACAAGGGGCGGCGCAACAGGCGTGTGATCAGGTTCGCGCGCAGCGCGGCGGACGCCGGCATGCGCCGCGCCTCGAGCGCCTGCAGCGCCGACGCGCCGCCGTAGAGGGACGACGAGAGCATCGCGAGGACGACGGCGGCGAGTTCGCGCACGGGCGCACACTACGATCGTTTGCTCGATGACCGTCGGCATCGCGCTCCTCACGCTCGTGCCAGGCAGGCTCGGCGGCAGCGAGACGTACGTACGCGGCCTGCTCGGCGGCCTCGGGCGGGTCGGCGAGCTCGACTACCGCGTGCTGCTGCCGCCCGCGGCGCCCGACGCCGCCGAGGGGCTCGACTCGGACGTCGCGGTCGAGTACCGCCGAGCGACAACCGTCCCGTCGAGGCTCGGGGCGATGGCGCTCGCCGCCGCACGCCCAGGCCCGCTCCGCGCACGGCTCGCATCCGCGGACGTCGTCCACTACCCACTCACGATCGCCCTGCCCACGGTCGAGCGTCCCTCGATCATGACGCTCCACGACGTCCAGCATCTCGACCTGCCGACGTTGTTCCCGCGCGGCGAGCGAGCGTTTCGCGCCCTCGCGTGGCACCGGTCGCTGCGGCGCGCCGACCGCGTCATCGCGATCAGCGAGTTCGTGCGCGAGCGGGCGGTCGCGACGCTCGGCCTCGACCCGGAACGGATCCGCGTCGTCCCGCTCGGGCTCGATCACGAGCTGCTGCGTCCCGGCGGCGAGCGCGAAGCCTTCCTCTACTACCCGGCGCGCCGCTGGCCGCACAAGAACCACGCGTCGCTGTTCGCCGCGTTCGCGGAGCTCCGCCGCGAGCGCCCCGAGCTGCGGCTGGTGCTCACGGGCGGCGGCGACTTCCGCGACGTGCCCGCCGGTGTCGAGGCGCGTGGCCACGTCCCGTATGCCGAGGTGGTGCGGCTGCTGCAGACGGCCTCCGCGCTGGTCTTCCCGTCGCTGTACGAGGGATTCGGCCTGCCGCCGCTCGAGGCGATGGCGTGCGGCTGCCCGGTCGCATGCTCGAACGCGGGCGCCCTGCCCGAGGTCGTCGGCGACGCCGCGGCGCTCTTCGACCCCCGCGACCCCCGGGCGATCGCGCACGCGGTGTCGACCGTGCTCGCTGCCCCCGACGGCTGGGTCGAGCGCGGGCTCGCGCGGGCGGCGGCCTTCTCGTGGGACGCGACCGCACGCGGCCACGACGCGGTCTACCGCGAGCTGAGCAGCCGGTCATAGGAGGCCTGGAGGCGCCCGGCCGCCGCCTCCGTCGAGTAGGCCTCGGCGAGCGCTTGCGGCCGCTCGCGCGCCGGCGGGCGGTCGAGCACGCGCTCGAGCTCCGCGGCCAGCGCAACCCAGTCGCCGGCCGGGAACGTCGAACCGGCGCCGCGCAGCACCTCGGGAATCGCGCCCGAGGCGGCCGCCACGATCGGGACGCCGGCCGCAGCCGCCTCGGCCAGCACCATCCCGAACTGCTCCTCCCACCACACGGTGGCGAGGCTCGCGAGCACGAAGCAGGACGCGCGCGCGAACACACCGGGCATCTCGTCGTAGTCGACGTGCCGACGCCACTCGACGAGGTCGGCGACACCGAGATCGCGCGCGTAGCGATGCAGGCGCTCCTCTTCCGGCCCGGTTCCGACCACGAGCGTGCGGCACGACCGGCCGCCCTCGCGCAGCAGCGCGAGCGCGCGCAGCAGATCCTGATGTCCCTTCTCCCACACCAGCCGCCCGACGGAGAGCACGAGGTGCTCGGCCGGCGGATCGCCGGGGCGAAACCGCGCGGTGTCGACGCCGGGCGGCGCCACCTCGACGCGCTCGGCCGCCGCGCCCTCGAGCAGCAGCGCGAGACGCGCCCGCTCCGTCGCCGCCAGGAAGAGGTCGACCCGTGGAATCGTCTCGCGGCGGTAGCGGCGGCCGCGGAAGCGCCGGTACGCGTCGCCGAACGGGATCGTCTCCCACACCGTCAGGACGAGCGAGAAGCCGAGCTCGTCGCGCAGCATCGCCGGGCCGTGCGAGTACGGCACGCCGATCTCGGCGGCGTGCACGAGGTCCGCGCCGCGCAGCGCGTCGGCGAGCCGCAGGTAGCGGTCCCCGACCGCCAGCGTCGCCAGGTCGCCCGCCCGCCCTTTCGGCAGCCGCTCCCGCACCGACCCGATTCGCTCGACCGGCAGATCGAGCCCCGAGACGTCGAACGCGTTCGCGCCGCTCACGAGCAGGCGCACCTCGTAGCGATCCCGCAGCAGCTCCCACGGTCGCAGGTCCCACGGGTTTGCGGAGTGGCCGCGCAGGAGGAGGACGCGCGGGAGGCTCACGGACGGAGCGCCTTCAGGAGCTCGGACGGCACGGCGCGGAGCGCCGCAGCGGCGACGAGGAACACGGCGATGCTCGCGACCGCGTGCACGAGCCACGGCAGCGGCACGAGCAGGACGGCGAAGGCGGGCAGCGCCGCGAGCACGACTCGCGGCGTGAGGCCGAACTGCGGCGCCACCGTCCGGCGGGCGCGGCGCAGGAAGAAGTAGACGAGCGCGGCGAGCCCCGTCTCGGCCACGACCGCGGCGGCCGCCGCCCCCTCGGCCGACCAGAGCGGGATGAAGATCGCGCCGAGCGCGATCACGAGCACGAGCGCCCCGGTGTTCGCCCAGGTGAGATACGCCTGCCGGCGGAGCGACAGCAGCCCGAGCTGCCAGGTCTGCCCGACGAAGACGGGGATCAGCGCGAACGCCTGGATCTGCAGCACCGGCACCGCGTCGCGGAACGCGTCGCCGCCGAGGAACGGGATCGCCCACGGCGCGGCGGCGACGATGCCGAGCACGAACACGATCGAGATGGCGAGCGCGACCTCGGTCATGCGCTGCAGGCCGAAGCGGAGCCGGTCGTCGTCGTCCCGGCCCGCGACCGACAGCAGCGGCAGCGCACTCGACAGCACGAGCAGCGGCAGCGAGAAGAGCACTGCGAAGATCTGGAACGACGTCGCGAAGAGACCGGTGGCCGTCGACGACGCGAGCAGCGACGTCATGATCATCAGCACCCGGAAGTAGACGACGTTCATCGTCAGCGCGATCGCGAGCGGTAGCGCCTCGCGCACGAGCTCACGGGCCGTCACCGCGTCGAGTCCCGGGATCAGGCTCCGCCGGACGCGGATGACCAGCGGTGTGACCGCGATCAGCACGAGCCCGACCGGGATCTGCGCGCCGAGCAGCGGTACGAGCGTCGCTCCGGCGACGACGAGCAGGAGAACGACGACGAACCCGAGCGCCGCTCTCGCGAGCTCGAAGAGCGCGACCGTCCCGAGCCGGAGCTCGACCGAGAGCGGCAACATCATCGTCGCCTGCGTGTTCACGAGCGCGACCCCGAGCCCGCCGAGCAGCGTGCCGTAGACCATCGTCCGGTCGTAGGCGATTGCCGCGAAGATCGTGGCGGCGAGGATCCCGAGCGGCGTGATCGCGATTCGCAGAGACACGAGATTGCGCTGCAGCCGCATCGCGTGGTCGGGCTCCGCGAGAGCGAGCTCGCGGCTCCCGACGGCCGTGAGGCCTGCGTCGCTGATGCCGCTGACGATCCCGAGCAGCGCGGCGACGGTGCCGTAGCGGCCGAAGTCGTCGGTGCCGAGATGGCGGAAGAGGAGCGCGGAGGTGCCGGCGGCGAACAGCGCGCCCCCGAAGTACGCGGTGCCGCGGAACAGCCCCCCACGGATGACGCGTCCCCCGGCCTCCGGTGAGCTCAGCAGGTCGGTCGCGCCTTGCGCCACGCCGTCGAGGTTTGCATATCGTGCGGCGTGCGAGCGACCGTCGTGATCCCGACCCGGGACGGGCGGATGCTGCTCGCCGAGACGCTCGAGAGCCTCGAACGGCAGACGGTCGGCCACGACGTGGTCGTCGTCGACAACGGATCGCGAGACGGAACGGCGGAGCTCGTGGCCGAGCGCTTCCCGCACGTGCGGCTGCTCGCGCTCGACGAGAACCTCGGCTTCGGACGGGCCGTGAACCGCGGCGTCGAGCTGGTCGAGACGCCCGTCGTCGTGCTCGTCAACAACGACGCCGTCTGCGAGCCCGAGTTCGTCGAGCGGATGCTCGAGCCGTTCTCGGACGAGGGTGTCGGCATGGTCGCCGGCGTCCTGCTCCAGGACGGCGACCCCGATCTCGTCGACTCCGCCGGGATCGAGCTCGACCCGACGCTCCGTTCGTGGGACCAGCTCTGGAACCGACCGGCGGACGAGCTCGCCCGGCCGGTAGCTCCGATCGGGCCGTGCGGGGGCGCGGCCGCCTACCGGCTC
>DATIOD010000036.1:0-35663 GCA_035473635.1 Gaiellaceae bacterium
CAGCATCACCAGCGACACCTACACGCATGTGCTCGTCGAAGGAGCCGAACTCGACTACGAGTCTGTCTTGGCGGCGTAGAGCCGCTCGATCTCGTCGACTGCCTTCCTCAGCGCGAACTGAAGATTCCCGATCACCGAGCCGGGGACCTTCAGTTCGGTGTCGTGTGGGTAGTCCTCAGGGCTTCACGCGGTGACCTTCCACCTGCAGTCCGTCGGTGGCTAACCGCGTCATGTTGTCCAGTTCTTCACGACTCAGCACCGGTCGATCATCTCAAGCGTGTACGTGCGGTGCATACCCCGGTGCATACCTCGCACGAAGGAAACGCCGATTAGCAGGAGTGTTCAAGTCCAGGCGGGCCCTCTTGCCGGGCGGTCTTCCCGACTAGCGCTGAATGACGTTGTGGACTTCGAGGTGGTCGATCGAGGGCGGCCCGTCTCCGAAGCCCGCTTCCGTCCGGACCGCTGCCACCTTTTCGCCCCACGCCTCAGCTTGCTCACGCGAGTCCCATACCTCAAAGACTTGAATCCGTCCGTCTTCGCCGACCGCGGCTACGTGGAACACGGCCCCGGCCGGTGGGGTGTCGCCGACACCGAGTTTCTCGCGCATCTGGTCGTACTCGTCGGGTGTGATTCCCGTCTTGACGATCCTTGCTGTCGCCACTCCAAGCCTCCTCGCTAGACGCGCCGACACTACTCCGATACGGCGCCTCAGGGACGCCGGCCCGCAGCAGTTCCGACCACCGGCGTTCTCGCGCGCCCGGCTCCGGTCAGAGGCATTGACCGCTGAGGCTCAGGCGAGCAACGCTGTTACCAGCCCAGCGAGTATGAGATCGGAATCATCGCGATCCAGAAGATCGCGAGCCAGCCGTTGACTCGCCTCATGAACACCGGGTCACCTTGGACAGCGGCCCAGAGGGAGCGCACGCGGAACACGACTGCCTGAATTCTTCGCCACCCGGAGCCTTCCTGTGGTCCCGCGACAGCGCTACTCTCGTGGCATGCGCTCCGCGTGCGACAACCCGAACTGCCCGTGCGGCCCGGACTGCGACTGCGGCCCGGACTGCGACTGCTAGCCCGCGCACCCGCGCGAAGAGGTCGCCATGGGCGGCTTTGAGTCCTTCGACCGTCTCCAGATCCCCCGGAGGCGAACGGTGTACGCGCTCTACGGCTGGGGGAGGCCGGACGGGAGCCGCGGCGGGCCGTCGTTCAAGACCGCCTACTCGCTGAGCGATGCGATCGCCGACCTGCTCGCCGACGGCAACGCCGTCGACGAGGCCGGCGGCTACGTGGTCGTCGAGGCGTTCCTGGAGTTCGCGCCGGTCCTGGAGCGAGACCCGGTCGTCCACGTCCTGCTCGCCTCCGCGGGTGAGGTAGCGGGTCGCGCGTCGCGGACGTAGCCGACCACGGAAGGGCGTAGGCTCGCCGGATGGGCAAGGCATTCCTGTTCGCATTCACGGCGGCGCTCAACCCGACGCTGCTCACCGCGACCACGGTGATGCTGCTCCTGCCGAGCCCGAAGCGCCTGATGCTCGGCTACCTGGCCGGGGCGTTCACGACCGGGATGGTCGTCGGCATCGCGATCGTCGAATGGATGAGCGACTCCGGCGTCGTCAGCTCGACGAAGCACACGCTCGCACCCTCCCTCGACTTCGCGTTCGGCGTGATCGCGCTGCTCGCCGCCTACGTCGTCCAGAGCGGGCGGGTCGCGCGCGCCCGCGCGCGCAGAGCGGAGAAACGCAGCGACAAGCCGAAGAAGCCGCCGCGCTGGCAGGAGGCGCTGAGCGGCGGATCGGCACGGACGACGTTCGTGATCGGACTGCTGCTGAGCTTCCCCGGTGCCTCGTACCTCGCTTCGCTCACCGAGATCTCCCGCCAGAACCTGGGCACCGTCGAGGTCGTGCTGGCCGTGCTCGCGGTCAACATCGTGATGCTCGCACTGCTCGAGGTTCCGCTCGTCTGCTTCGCCCTCGCGCCCGAGTGGACGCCGCTCGCGATCGAGCGCTTCAAGGGCTGGCTGGCGGTCCACGGCGGCAAGGTGCTCGTGATCGCGCTGACCGCAATCGGCTGCATCTTCATCCTCCGCGGCGTCCTGACGATCGTCAGCTGAGGGCGCGTCGCGCGCCCCGGCGGGTCAGGCCGGGGTCGCCTGGGCGTGCGCCTTGCGCGCCAGCGCGACCGCCTCGAGCCGCGAGTGGGCGCCGAGCGCGCGCAGCAGGAAGCGGATGTGGTTCCGGACGGTGTCGAGGCTGAGGTGCAGCTCGGAGGCGATCTGACGCGTCGAGTGACCGTGCTCGAGCAGCCGCAGGATCTCCGCCTGGCGCGGCGTGAGCGCGGGATGAGCGGGCGCGGGCGCCGGCGCTTGACCGACCAGCTGGCCGAAGACGCCGACCACGCGGTGGCCGTCGTAGAGGGGAACGGAGCAGATGTCCACCGTGACCCGTTCCCCGTCGCCGTTGACGATCACAACCTCCTGGTCGGTCGCCTGCGCCGTCCCGGCGATCTTCCGCGCGAACGTCTCTCGTGAGCGCCGCACCTCTTCGGGTGCGACCACCGACGTGAACTGCATCCCGACGACGTCTCCGGCCACCTGTCGCGCGGCGGGGTTGACCCAGCGAATCACGCCCGCCGTGTCGATCACGTAGCTGGGAACGGAGATGTTCTCGAGCGCCCGTTCGACGTCAGCGCCCACCGGGCCGAAGGTGGTGGTCATGCGCCCGAGTTTACGTGCGCCGTCAGGTCGATTCGGGATGATCGCCCGATGGGCGAGATCTTCGTGCTCGCGTTGGGCTCCGCGTTGTGGCCGCTCCTGATCGCGGTCACGCTCGTGGCGCTCCGCAGCCCCGATCCGCCCAGGCTGCTGTCCTTCTTCCTGGCCGGGTCGCTGCTCACCACGATTTCGATCGGCGTCGTGATCGTGCTCGCAATCGACCAGACCGCCTTCGTCAACCGCTCCCGGCCGACCTATGACCCCGTCGTCTACTTCGTGGCCGGGACGCTGCTGCTGATCGTCGCCCTCGTGCTGACGCGGCTTCCGGAGCGACCGGAGCCGAACCCGCAGCCGTCGGGGAAGAACGGCGACTCGTGGGCGGAGCGAGCAATGACGCGCGGCGCACCGATCGCGTTCGTGTTCGGGATCCTGCTGAACATCCTCCCGGGAGTCCTGCCCTTCGTCGCGCTGAAGGACATCGCCGAGCTCGGGCTGGGCACGACCGAGGTGATCCTCACCGTGACGGGCTTCTACCTGGTCATGTTCGTGCTTCTCGAGGTGCCGCTCGGGGCGTACTTCATCGCTCCCGAGCGCACGGCCGCGCTGACGAGCCGTTTCAACGACTGGCTCTCGGCCAACGGGCGGCGGATCGGAGCCTGGATCTGCGCGCTCGCCGGCGTCCTGCTGGTCGTCAGAGGGATCTTCGCGCTTGTCTGAAGTAGGCTCACGCGGATGACCGAGCCGGGCGCCGCAGCCGCCGAGGGCGTGCCAGCCGAGCCGTCGCGTGTCCACCGCCTGGCCAAGGTCGGAGCCTGGCTCCTCGGCATCGCGGTCTGCATCGGGATCCTGAACCTGCTCGGCGTCGACGTTCGCGGCTGGTTCGAGGACCTGTGGGACCAGATCAAGGCGGTCCCGGTGGGCTACATCGTCGCCGCCCTCGTCTTCCAGACCGGGCAGACGTTGTTCGCCGGGCTCTCCTACTACGGGATCCTGTCCGCCGCCTACCCGGGCGAGGTGTTCCTCTGGCCGATCGTCACGGCGTACGCGGTCGGCGTCGCGATGAACAACTTCCTGCCCGCCAACATCGGCACGTTCGTCACGCTCGTGATGTTCGTCGCGCTGATACCCGCGTGCACGATCGGCGGCTCGATCGCCGCGTACCTCGTGCAGAAGATCTTCTTCACGATCGCCGGAACGTTCATCTACCTGTACCTGTTCCTGTCGGTGCCGGGGTCGTTCGACCTGAACCTCGGCAACATCTCGAGTCACCCCTGGTTCACGGTCCTGATCGCCGTCGGCGCCGGCTTCCTGATCGTGGTCGTCGGGCGCGCATTCTGGAAGCAAGTGAAGAAGCTGTGGGCGCAGGCCAAGCAGGGCGGCGTGATCCTCTCCACGCCGAAGCGCTACATGACGCGCGCGTTCCTGCCCTCGCTGATCTCTTACGTGTGCAAGTTCGCGGTGATCGGCATCTTCCTGGCCGCGTTCGCGATCCCGGTGACGTTCGAGTCGATCGCCTGGATCGTCGGGTCGGGATCGCTCGCCAACGTGGCGTCCTTCACGCCGGGCTCGGTCGGCGTGACGCAGGCGACGAACGCGCTCGCGCTCGACGTCTGCTGCCACGTTCCGAAGAACACGACGATCGCCTACTCGACTGCCCAGCAGCTGATCACGACCGCGTGGAACGTCTTCTTCGCGACGGTGATGGTGATCGTCGTGTTCGGCTGGACGGGCGGCAAGCAGCTCGTCTCGGACTCCTACGTCGGCGCGAAGGAGCAGGTCGCCGAGCGCAAGGAGGAGCACCGGCGCAAGCGCGAGGAGAAGAAGGCCGCCGAGGAGGCGGAGAAGGCGGCCGACGCCGCCGGCGAGACCCAGTAGCCACCGGTCCATCCTCGGGTCCAGAGATTTCCAGCCGTCCGAGCGATCGGCGGCGCGCCCGTTTCTGTCGATGTGTTGTCGAGGGCCGAGTGCGGTCCGGGTGCGTCAGGGGCACCTCAACCGTCACTCGGCCCTCGAGAGAGCTATGACGCCGGCTGGATGTTCTGGTTGACGTGGAACAGGTTGTCGGGGTCGTACTTCGCCTTGATCTGTTGCAGGCGGTCGTAGTTGCCGCGGTAGCACGCCCGCGCCCGGTCCCGGCCCTCGTCCATGATGAAGTTCGTGTACGCGCCTTCCATTGCGTACGGCTTGATCGCGTCGGAATAGTCGACGGCCCACTCGCGTAGCGCGTCGTCGTTACCCGCCTCGTGGTCGATCGCGACGAAGACCTGCGCGTACCCTGCGTCGCGCCAGCCCCAGGCCGTGTCGCTGTTGCCCACGCGTCCGGCGGCGCCGCCCAGCGGATAGATGTGCGTCTGCGACACCCACGTCGGGGCGCTCTCCGCGAAGCGGTTGTACTCCGCGATCGCGCCGTCCTCCATGTCCTCGATGAAGTGCGCACGCCAGTAGATGTGCGTACCGAACGGAATGAGCGGATCGAAGGCCGACTGCAGCCCCGGATAGGGCACCTCGCCGACCCCGTCGAGTGCGGGCGCCGCCGCGGCACGGAAGGTGTCGAGCGCGGCGTTCGACTCCTCCTCCGAGCAGGTGTTGCACCAGATCAATCCGGCCACCTTGTGTAGGCGCAGCTCCTCCGGGAACGGATCGACCGGCGGCACGGTGAGCATCGCGAAGAAGGCGCTCACTCCGTCGGGCTGCGAGGGCAGCCAGTCGCGGTAGAGGCGTGCGATCGTCTCGGTGTCGTCGAGCTCCCAGAGCATCGGTCCGCCGAACACGCTCGCGACCGGCTGCAGCTGGAAGCGGAACTCGGTGACGACACCGAAGTTGCCGCCGCCGCCCCGGAGCGCCCAGAAGAGATCGGGCTCGTTCTTCTCGTCGGCGCGCACGATGCTTCCGTCCGCGAGCACGACGTCGGCGCCGAGCAGGTTGTCGATCGAGAGGCCGTATGCGCGCGTCAGGTGGCCGATCCCGCCGCCCAGCGTGAGGCCGCCGACGCCGGTCGTCGAGAACGTCCCCGACGGCGTCGCCAACCCGAACGCATGCGTTGCGTGGTCGACGTCGCCGAGCGTCGATCCGCCGCCGACGCGGGCGATGCGCGCATCGGCGTCGACCTGCGTGTAGCGGATCGGCCTCAGGTCGATCACGAGCCCGTCGTCGACCGACGAGAACCCGGCGGCGTTGTGCGCGCCACAGCGGATCGCCACGTCCAGGCCCTCGTCGCGGGCGAAGCTCACCGCCTGCGAGACGTCGCCTGCGTCCATGCACTGCGCGATCAGCGCCGGGTGCTTGTCGATCATCCCGTTGTGGACGCTCCGCGCCTCGTCGAAGCCATCGTCGCCGGGCCCGATCGCCGTGCCGCGCAGGCGCTCCCCGAGCGCCGTGGCGAACCCGGCGGCCTGAGTAGCCGAAGCCATTGCAACCTCCTCTTTTCGTCTGACCCGTACCAGGGGACCGCACCTCGCGGTGTTGTTCAATACGCTATTTGCCGTATGCTCGAGCGGAGGCGATGCCGAAACTGAGCCCGCGCGAACGCGACGTGCTGGCGCTCGTCGCCGAAGGAAAGACGAACGGCGAGGTCGGAGCGGCGCTCGGGCTCTCGCCGCGGACGGTGGGCAAGCACCTCGAGCACGTCTTCGAGAAGTTCGGCGTGCACACGCGGACGGCGGCGGCCGCCGAGTGGTTCCGCCGCCGGCCGGACTGATGGCCGCGCCCGCCGACAGACGCGGTCAGATCCTCGCCGCAGCGGTGCGCGTGTTCGCAGGCAAGGGATTCGAGGCGACCCGGATGGCCGACGTCGCGCGGGAGGCCGGCGTCGCCTACGGGCTCGTGTACCACTACTTCGGTTCGAAGGACGCGGTCCTGCTCGCGGTCTTCCGAGAGGCGTGGGGCCGGCTGCTCGCCGCGATCGCGCTGGCCGAGGAGACGGGGAAGACGGGGGCCGAACAGCTCGAGCTGGTCGTCAAGATCGTCCTGCGCGTGTGGCGCGACGAGCCCGATCTCGTACGACTGCTCGTCCGCGAGGTCACGCGCGGCTCACACATCTCCGCCGAGCTCGACGAGATCGGGCGTGCGTTCACCAGCCTGGAGCGAATCGTCAGGCGCGGGCAGGCCGAAGGCATCTTCCGCGCGTCGCTCGACGCGCGGTTGGCCGCCTGGATGCTGTACGGCGCGCTCGAGGAGGTGCTCACCGGCTGGGTGCTCGGCCAGCTGCCGGACGACCCGGCGGCCGTCGCAACGGCGGAGCGCGAGATCGCGACGACGTTCCTCGCAGGTCTGGCTGGGTGATGGCCGCGCGTGTGTGAGAGTGCTCCCGGTGCTCGACCCGCAGAGACGCTGGCGGCCGCTCCCCGACAAACCCGACTACGCCGGCGTGCTCTCGTTCGCCGGCCTTCCGCTCGCGGACGACCCTGCACAGCTCCACGGCGTCGACGTGGCGATCGTCGGCGCGCCGACGGACGATCTCGTCTCCGACCGGCCCGGCACGCGCTTCGGCCCGCGCGCGATCCGCAGCGCCTCCTGTCCGCCGGGGCCGCACCTCGAGGCCGGCATCGACGCCTTCGACGTGCTGCGCGTCGTCGATTACGGCGACGCAGCGGTCATCCCGGCCGATCCGGTCGCCACCCATGCCGCGATCGAGCTGCTGGTGCGCGAGATCGTCGACACGGGTGCGCTGCCGGTCGTCCTCGGCGGCGACCATTCGATCACCGAGCCGAGCATCGCCGCGGTCGCGGCGCGACGCGGCCCGATCGGGCTGCTCCATTTCGACACCCACGCCGACACCGGCCGCGAGGTCTTCGGCGTCGAGCGATCGCACGGCACGCCGATGTTCAGGCTGGTCGAGCAAGGGCACGTCGACGGTTCCCGATACGCCCAGATCGGGCTGCGTGGCTACTGGCCCGGACCGGCCGAGTTCGCCTGGCAGCGCAAGCGCGGGATCGCCAGCTTCTTCATGCACGACGTGCGCGATCTCGGCATCCGCGAGGTGCTCGCGCGGGCGCTCGCCGCGGTCGGGGCGGGGCCGGTCTACCTGACCGTCGACGTCGACGTGCTCGATCCGGCGTTCGCGCCCGGGACGGGCACGCCGGAGCCGGGAGGGATGACGTCGATCGACCTCCTCTGGGCGGTCCGCGAAGCGTCCGAGCAACTCGAGCTGGCCGGCTTCGACGTCGTCGAGGTGCTGCCGTCGGCGATCGGCTCGGCCGACCCGACCGCGCTCGTCGCAGAGAGGATCGTCCGCGAGGCGCTGACCGGTCTCGCCCTGCGTACGTCACGCGCTCGAACGGCTACCGGGTAGGAGCCCGGCGGGGATCTCGACCGCCCCGGGCGCCGGCTCGAGCACCGGGCGGTCGTCACGAGCCTGGACACGAACGTATGTTCGCACTAGGGTCGGACGGGATGCAGCTCCGGCTGGACGCCGCCGACCGCCTGGTCGAGCTCGTGGAAGAGCGGCGCGGCCCCGTGCCCGCCGAGGAGGCGGCGCGTGCGGTGCTGAAGCTCGGCGCGCCCGTCTCCGTCGGCCTCGCCCGGTCGCTGCTCGCCGACGCAGTCGACGCGGACGCGCGCCTGCGCTTCGCGGGCGACCTCGTCACCCTCGCTCGCGTCGACGCCGAGCACGACCTGCTCGAGCGCGCGACGTTCGTGGTCTTCGACCTCGAGACGACGGGCCTCCGGCCCGGGCAGGCGCGCCCGTGTGAGTTCGGCGCCGTGCGCGTCCACGGGCTCGAGCTCGGCGAGCGGTTCCAGACGTTCGCCAACCCCGGAGCGCGGCTGCAGCCCGCGATTGCCGCGCTCACGGGAATCCGCGACGAGGAGCTGCGGCGCGCGCCGCCGGTCGCCGCGACGGTGCGCCGCTTCCTCGCGTTCGCGGGCGACGCCGTGCTCGTCGCACACAACGCGCGCTTCGACATGGCGTTCCTCGACTGCGAGACGATGCGTCTCTCGGGGAAGCGGGTGGCCACGACCGTGATCGACACCGTCGGGCTCGCGCGAGGGCTGCTCGGGCGCCAACCCGTCAGCCTCGCGGCCCTCGCGTATCGCTTCGCGACCGACGCGCGGCCGTGCCACCGCGCGCTTCCCGACGCCGAGGCGACGGCGGAGATCCTCGTGCAGCTGATCGGGCTCGCGCAGGAGCGCGGCGCCCGCACGATCGCCGACCTCGGCGAGCTCGCAGCCACGCGGCCGCGGCGGGTCCACCGCAAGCGATCGCTCGCGTTCGGCGCGCCGCAGCAGCCGGGCGTCTACCTCTTCCGCGACGCGCACGAGCAGGTGCTGTACGTCGGGCGAGCACGCGACCTGCGCGCACGGCTGCGCTCCTACTTCCGCTCCGACCGGCAGCGCCCGGCCGTCGAGGCGGCGCTCGGCGCGCTCGCGCGGATCGAATGGCGCGTCACCGGCTCGGAGCTCGAGGCGGCGCTTGAGGAGCTTCGGCTGATCCGCAGCCTGCGACCACCGGCGAACGCCCGCTCGGCGCGGCCCGATCGCTACGTCTACCTGCGCCGTCACGGCGAGTCGGTCGTCTGCAGCGCGCGCCCGGGCGAGCTCGGGCCGCTGAAGAGCCGTCGGCGCGCGCAGCTCGCAGCGCGTGCGCTGCAAGGCGTCGAGTGGGAGACGGTCGACGAGGCGCTGCCGAAGCTCCGCCGCAAGCTCCGGAGGATCGCCTCGGAGCTGCGGTTCGAGGACGCCGCCCGGCTGCGCGACCGCATCGCCGCACTCGAGGAGGTCTGCGCGGAGCTCGAGCGCCTGCGGCGCCTCCGCGCGCTCTCGGTCTGCGTGGTCGCGCCCGCGCTCGACGGGAACGGCCGGCGCGCGTTCTTCGTCGCGAAGGGGCAGGTCGTGTGCGCGCGACCGTATACCGGCCCGCGCGGGCTCGAGTGGGAGGCGGGGCTCGCGGCCGTGCGGCGCGCCGAGCCGACGGTCGAGCCGGACGCAGCCGACGACCTGCTCGCGGTGGCGTCGTTCCTGCGCCGTCCCGGGCCGGAGCTCGAGGTCGTCGCGCTTTAGAGGAGGGGCCAGCAAAACGCAGCTTGTGCCGCCGGGGCGCGCTGGACGCCCCGATGCTGCGTCCTCGGTCGCACCGATAGCTCGGCTATCGGCGACTCCCTGCGTCCTTGCCTCGGAACGTCCATCGCACCCCAGCGACGAACGACGTTCCGCTGGCCCCTCCTACACTGACCGAGGATGAACGAGCTGCGTGAGCTGGCGCTCGGGCGAGAGTGGAGGAAGCTGGTCGCCGACGGGGTGGCGGCGACGCCGGTGGAGCTGCGGCGCGGCCCCGCCGTCAAGATCGTGGACGGCGTGCGGACGGAGACCGTTCCGCAGGCGGGGTGGCCCGCGCGGCTCGACGAGCTGCTCCAGCACGCGAAGCACGTGCACCTGCACGGACCGTCGGGCGACCTGCACGCGCGCCGGACGAAGCGCGGCCGCTGGCTCGTGTCGCGCGGACGGCCGTCGGCCACGGCTGCAGCGGACGGCCGCCACGATCGCGCGAAGCAGCATCCGCTGCCCGCCGACCATCCGCTCTTCGCAGCCACGCGCAGCTCGCCGGCGAAGCGCCGGCAGGTGCAGCACTACGTGGAGCTGCTGCGCGCGCTGCCGCTCTGGGAGCGCGACCGCATCCGCGTCGTCGACGCCGGGTGCGGCAAGGCGTACCTGAGCCTTGCGCTGGTGGCGTACGGCCGCGAATGCGGCACGCACGTCGACCTCGTCGGCCTGGACGTGAACCCCGCCGTCGTCGAGACGGTGCGGGGCGTCGCAGAGGGGCTCGGATACGGCGAGGCCCGGTTCGAGGCGACGTCGATCGAGGCGTTTCGCGACGAGGAGCCGGTCGACCTGCTCGTATCGCTGCACGCGTGCGACACGGCGACCGACGAGGCGATCGCGGCCGGTGTGCGCCTGCAGGCGGAGGCGATCGTCGTCGCCCCCTGCTGTCACCACGAGCTCGCGGCGCAGATCGAGGGGCGGAGCGCCGACGCGCTGCTCCGGCACGGCCTCCTGCTCGGGCGCCAGGCCGACCTCGTCACCGATGCGCTACGCGCCGCGGCGCTCGAGACCGAGGGCTACCAGGTCGACGTGATCGAGTTCGTGTCGGCGGAGCACACTGCCAAGAACCTGCTCCTCCGCGCCGTGCGCGCTCCGTCGCCGGGCCGGGCACGGCGCGCCCTCGGCCAGTACCGCGAGCTACGTGACCGCTACGGCGTCGACCCCGCCGTCGGCCGCCTGCTTGGCGGCCCGCTCGCGCCGATAGCATGAGAGCCATGCACGAGACCGGGACGATGCGCGTGAAGAGCGGCCTCGCCGAGATGCTCAAGGGCGGGGTGATCATGGACGTGGTCGACGCCGAGCAGGCGAAGATCGCCGAGGCGGCAGGAGCCTGCGCCGTGATGGCACTCGAGCGCGTGCCCGCCGACATCCGCCGCGACGGCGGCGTCGCGCGCATGTCGGACCCCGACAAGATCAGGGAGATCCAGGAAGCCGTCACGATCCCGGTGATGGCGAAGTGCCGGATCGGGCACTTCGCCGAGGCGCAGATCCTGCAGGCGCTCGAAATCGACTACATCGACGAGTCCGAGGTGCTGACGCCCGCCGACCTCGAGCACCACGTCGACAAGTGGGAGTTCACCGTGCCGTTCGTCTGCGGCTGCACGAACCTCGGCGAGGCGCTGCGGCGGATCGCCGAAGGCGCCGCGATGATCCGCACGAAGGGCGAGGCAGGCACCGGCGACATCGTGAACGCCGTCACGCACATGCGCTCGGTGTTCGGCAGCATCCGCCGGCTGCAGTCGCTGCGGAGCGAGGAGCTCTACGCGGAGGCGAAGAACCTGCAGGCGCCGTACGACCTCGTCAAGTGGGTCGCCGAGCATGGCCGCCTGCCCGTCGTCACCTTCACCGCGGGCGGCATCGCCACTCCGGCCGACGCGTCGCTCTGCATGCAGCTCGGCGCCGACGGCGTCTTCGTCGGCTCGGGCATCTTCAAGTCCGGCGATCCCGACAAGCGCGCCCGCGCGATCGTCGAGGCGACGACGCACTACCTCGACGCGAGCGTGCTCGCCGACGTGTCGGCGGGGCTCGGCGAGGCGATGGTCGGCATCTCGACCTCGTCGCTCGAGCCGTCCGAGCTGCTCGAGCGCCGGGGCTGGTAGCCGCGCCCGGCCGGCGCTGCCTGCAGCACGACCGCCGCGATCACCACGACGCCGCCCGCGAGCGTCGCCGTCGACGGGCTCTCGGAGAACGCGAGCCACACCCAGAGCGGCCCGAGCACCACCTCCAGCAGCGAGATCAGCGCCACCTCCGCGGCCGGGATCAGCCGGGCCGCCATGGTCAGGAAGGCGAGCCCGAGCCCGATCTGCGTCACGCCGAGCAGAGCGATCAAAGCGAGGTCCTTCTTGTCGATCTGACCTGGGCTGCTGAACGGCGCGAAGACGACGAGCACCAGCACCTGCGACAGGCAGATCGCTGGCGCCATCGAGATGTCGCGCCGGTGCCGCGTGATCACGACTGTCACCGCGAACGAGAGCGTCATCAGGACCGAGAGCACGAGCCCGACGCCCTGGGCCCCGCCCGGGCCGCCGACCATCAGCCCAACGCCTGCCAACGCGACCACCATGGAAACGCCCGTGCGCCGCGAGATCGGCTCGCGCAGCGCAACCCACGAGATCAGCGCCGCTGCGATCGGCGCGACCGCCTGCATGAAGAGCACGTTCGCCACCGACGTGTGGTTGAGCGCCACGATGAACATCGACGAGGCGATCCCGGTGGTCACGGCGACCGCCCATTCGGCGCGTCCGAGCGACCTGAACGCCCGCAGGCCGCCGCCGTGCTTCGAGTAGCGGACGAACGCGAGCAGCGCGAGCACCGCGAAGAACGCACGCCCGGCGACCTGTGTCGCCGCGTCGACCGACAGGCCCCGTTGCAACACGCCGGCCGTCGACCACGCGAGCGCGGCGCCGACCGCGTACGTCTGGCCGCGGCGGCGGATTGCGCGTGCCTCGTCTCCCACCTCGACAGTCAACCAGCACGGCAGGACCCGGCCGGGAGGTGAGCGGGCTCTTCGTCAGCGGCGGTCGCGGCTACCTCGGCAGCGAGCTCGTCCGGCGGGCCCACGCGGCCGGGGTGGACGTCACCGCGACGTGGTGGGAGCGCGAGCCCGGCGGGCTCCCCGGCGCCTGGCACCGGATCGACGTGCGCGACGCGGGCGCGGTCGCCGCCGTCGCGAGCGGGGCGGCCGCCGTCGTGCACACCGCGTACCGGCAGGACGGCGAGGCGGCGTGGACGACGAACGTCGACGGGTCGGCCGCGGTCGCGCGCGCCGCGCGCGGACGGCGGCTCGTCCACCTCTCGAGCGATCTCGTGTTCGACGGCGCCCGCGGCCGGTACCGCGAGGAGGACGCGCCGGCGCCGGTCAACGAGTACGGGCGCTCGAAGGCGGAGGCCGAGCGGCTCGTCGCCGAGCTGCACCCGCAGGCGACGCTCGTGCGCACCTCGCTCCTGTACGGCGGCCCGGAGCCGGGCCCGCAGGAGCGGCTGGCCCGGGAGGGCACGCGCTTCTTCGTGGACGAGATCCGCTCGCCCCTTCGTGTGGGCGACCTCGCGGACGCGATCCTCGAGCTGCTCTCACTCGACGTTCCCGGGCCGCTCCACCTCGGCGGCGCCGACGACGTCAGCCGCTACGACTTCGCGGTGCTCCTCGGCGCCGACCCCGCGCGGATCGAGGCGGGGCACACGGCGGCCGACCGCGCGCCGAACGTGTCGCTCGACAGCTCGCGTGCACGCGCGCTCCTCCGGACGAAGCTGCGCGGCGTCTACGAGCCCTGATCCCGCCAGCGCTCGGCGGCGGCACGTCCCTCGGGCGTCGCGAGGAAGTGCTCGAACGGCACGTGGAGGAGCGCCGCGCGGGCCTCGGCGAGCGGTTCGTCGCCGCCGGTGATCCGCGCGTCGACGTGCAGGCGGCGTCCGTGGACGTCGACGAGGGTCGCCGTGAGCAGCAGCTCGGTGTTGATCGGCACCGGCCGGCGGTAGCGGACGAACAGGCGCGCCGTGACGGTGGGGAACGAGTGCCAGGTGGCGAGCAGCCCGGCCGCCTCGTCGAGCGCCGCCGAGACGAGGCCGCCGTGCGCGATCCCGGGGCCTCCCTGGAGGCGCTCGTCGAACGAGAAGTACGCCTCGTACTCGGTCAGGCCGGGCGCTGCCGGATGCGGCAGATGGAGCCCGTTCGGGTTGTCCCCGCAGCCGAAGCACGAGGGGTCATGGTGTGGCGGGATTTCCATCGGCCCAGACGTTCTCGAAGGTGCCGAGGCGCAGCTCCTGCCGGTAGAGGTAGGCGGTCTCGTCGACGCGGCGCATGTACTCGTCGCGGTTGTCCTCGACGAAGTGGTTGTAGGCCTCACGGCTCTCCCAGCGGTCGACGACGACGTAGCGCCCGGCCTGCTCCAGGTCGCGGAGCAGCTCGGTCCCCACGTAGCCGGCGCCGCGCTCGAAGAACGCCGCCCACGGGCCGTTCGCTCCGTACACCTCTTCGAACTCCGTGGCGTCGTCGGTCTCGTAGGCGAACACGAGCGCGATCACCGCAGGCCGCCGCGTTCGTGGTGCGCGCGGAAGAAGTTCTCGCTGCCGGCGGTCGCCATCGCGGCGGACGCGCTGAGCTCCAGGCAGAGCGCCGCGGCGGCGACGATCTGCGCCAGGCGGTAGACCTTCCCCGGGCCGGCGCAGCCGATCGACTCGAGCCACGCGTGGGCCGACGGGAGCGTGGTGCCGCCGCCGACCGTGCCGACCTCGAGCCCGCCGAACCGAATCGAGGCCTGCATGCCACCCGGGACGCGCCGGCCGGTGCCGTGCGCCATCGAGCTCGTCCCCACCATGCCGAGGTCCTGGCCCGTCGCGGCGAAGACGGCGGCGATCGCCGAAGCGGGCGTGAACGCGACCGACTGCATCCCGCTCGCGACCGACCCGTGCGTGCCCGCCCACGAGAGCGCCTCGAGATCCTCGGCGGTCGTGCGGAGCACGCGCGCGATCTGCTCGTCGGGCACGAAGGCTTCCGCGAGCACCGACTTGCCGTGGCCGGAGCGAAAGAACTCGTGCGACGGCTTCTTGTCGCCGCCCATGTTCGCCTCGAGGATCGCGCGCTCGGGCTTCGCCGGCGCGCGCTGCATCACGTAGCCCATGTTCAGGGCATAGGAGTTCCGCGTCATCATGTTCGGCCCGACCGCGTCGCCGGTCGTCCAGCGCCAGAGCACGTGGCACATCGGCCCGACCACGTGCGTCTCGACCTCGCGCAGTCGCGCGTGGCGCGACAGCGACGGGTCGTCGGACGACTCGAGCCACTCGCGCATGTCGGCCGTCTCGCCCTCGATCCACTCCGCCAGCTGCACGGCGTGCGCCGCATCGGCGCAGACGAAGCATGACGCGCGCGTGATGCGGTCGGCGAGCACGAACGTGCGGAGGGTTCCGGCGGCGAGCGAGCCGCGTGTGAGCGAGGCGGTGAGACCGCCTTCCGTGTGCGCGAGCGGGACGTGGACGGTCTCCACCGCGCGATCGACCTCGCGCACCACCCCGTCCGCGTCGAGCTCGTACGCACCGAGCTCGACCGACAGCGGCACTGCGGAGACGGGGATCACCGCGACGCCGACCAGCGACTCGGCGGCCGCTGCGAACGGTGCGAGCTCGACGGACGTGACGAGCCCGTCCTGGAGCCGCATCGCCGCGCGGCGACGCTCGATCGACTCCGGGTCGTTCTTGCGGGGCCAGCGCACGAGGGAGAGCCTAGACTCGGCGCGGTGACCGCAACGCCGATCAGAGGCAAGCCGATCGCCGACCGGATCCGCGCTCAGGTGGCCGAAGACGTGCGGCGGCTCGGTCACGTCGGGCTCGTCACGGTGCTCGTGGGCGACGATCCCGCGTCCGAGATCTACATCGGCCTCAAGCAGAAGGCGGCGCTCGCCGCCGGGATCGCGTCGAGCGACCTGCGGCTTCCGGCCGACGTCTCTCAGGAGGCGCTGCTCGCACAGGTAGCCGAGTTGAACGCCGACGACCGCGTCGACGCGCTGCTCGTGCAGCTGCCGCTGCCGGATCATCTCGACGAGGCGCGGGTGATCGCGGCGATCGACCCGCGGAAGGACGTCGACGGCCTGCACCCGGTGAACGCCGGTCAGCTGCTGCTCGGCCGGCCGACGCTCGTCGGTGCGACGCCAGTCGGGATCCTGGCGATGCTCGACGAGCACGCGATACCGCTCGACGGCGCGCGGGCGGTGGTGATCGGCCGCAGCGACATCGTCGGCAAGCCGGTCGCGCAGCTGCTCGTGCAGCGGAACGCGACGGTCACGGTGTGTCACTCGCACACCCGGGACCTCGACCGGCACACGCTCGACGCGGACGTCCTGGTGGTCGCGATCGGCGTGCCCGGCTTCGTTACGCCCGAGCTCGTGAAGGCCCGGGCGACGGTGATCGACGTCGGGATCAACCGGACGGACGACGGCATCGTGGGCGACGTCGACCCCGCGGTGGCCGACCTCGCCGCCTACATGACCCCGGTTCCCGGCGGGGTCGGCCCCATGACGATCGCCTGCCTGCTGGAAAACGCCGTTCGCTGCGCCCGATTTCGGCGCAACGAGCTTGCCTTTCCGGTCTGATTGAGTGCTAAGGTTCCCGCCGCTCCGCGGAGAGCTCGCGGACTTGTAGTCGTCAAAGCAAGGAGTAGTTGGATTTGGCTGAAGGCACGGTCAAGTGGTTCTCGAACGAGAAGGGGTACGGCTTCATCGAGCGGGGCAACGGCGAGGCGGACGTGTTCGTCCACTTCTCCGCCATCGCCGGTGATGGCTACAAGTCGCTGACCGAGGGTCAGCGCGTGTCGTTCGACGTCGTGCAGGGCGACAAGGGCCTGCAGGCGGCGAACGTCGAGGCGCTGTAGCACTCTTTCGGAACCGAAGCTTGCCGGAGGCTCCGAAAGGAGCCTTCGGCGTTTAGAGGAGGATGTCGAGCGAGATGGCAGAGATCACGAAGGACGAGGTGCTCCACGTCGCCGCGCTGGCGCGGCTCGACCTCACCGACGACGAGGTCGCGAAGTTCCAGGAGCAGCTGTCGGCGATCCTGGGCGCCGTCTCGAAGGTGTCGGAGCTCGACCTGAGCGACGTGCCCGCGACCGCGCATCCGCTCGAGATCCAGAACGCATGGGCCGACGACGTGCCCAGGCCCTGCCTGACGCTGCAGGAGGTCTTCGCGAACGCTCCCGACCGCGACGACGATCTCTTCAGGGTGCCGCCGGCATGACGATCGACACGCTCAGGCTCACGGCCGAGGAGGCGACGCGGCTGGTCGAGTCGCGCGAGGCCTCCGGCGCCGAGCTCTTCGCCGCGTACCGCTCGGCGATCGACGAGCGCGATCCCGAGCTGCACGCCTACCTCGCCGTGTGCGACGACCCCGGCGGCGACGGCCTCCCGATCGCGATCAAGGACGTGATCGGGACGAAGGGCGTCGCCACGACCGCGGGCTCGAAGATGCTCGAGAGCTACGTCCCGGTCTACGACGCGACCGTGACGGCGCGCTGCAAGGCCCGCGGGCTGCGGCTGCTCGGCAAGACGAACACCGACGAGTTCGCGATGGGCTCGTCGACCGAGAACTCCGCGTTCGGGCCGACGCGCAACCCGTGGGACCCGACGCGCGTGCCCGGCGGCTCCGGGGGCGGGTCGGCGGCGGCGGTCGCCGCCGGGCTGGCGCCGTGGGCGCTGGGCTCCGACACCGGCGGGTCGATCAAGCAGCCCGCCGCGCTCTGCGCGAACGTGGGGCTGCGGCCCACGTATGGGACCGTCTCGCGCTACGGCGTCGTCGCCTTCGCCTCGTCGCTCGACCAGGTGGGACCCGTCGCCCGCAACGTCCGCGACTGCGCACTGCTCTACTCGATCATCTCGGGCCGCGACGAGAACGACTCGACGACGGTCGAGGTGCCGCCGGTCGAGCTGCCCGACGCCGATGATCTGAAGGGGCTGCGCATCGGCGTCCCCAAGGAGCTGAACGAGGCGGAGGGGATCGAGCCGGGCGTGCGCGACCGCGTGCGCGAGGCGATCGAGCTCGCGGAATCGCTCGGCGCGAGCGTCTCCGAGTGCTCGCTCCCGCGGTCGGTCGACTACGGGCTCGCCTGCTACTACCTCGTGGCGCCGGCCGAGGCGTCGTCGAACCTCGCGCGCTACGACGGCGTGCGCTACGGGCTGCGCTCCGAGGGCGCCGACTTCCGCTCGATGGTGATGGCGTCGCGGCACGACGGGCTCGGCGACGAGCCGAAGCGCCGCATCATGCTCGGCACGTACGCACTCTCGTCCGGCTACTACGACGCCTACTACGGGAAGGCGCAGCAGGTGCGGACCGTGATCAAGCGCGAGCACGATGAGGCGTTCGAGCGGTTCGACGTGCTCGTCAGCCCGACGAGCCCCACCGTCGCCTTCCCACTCGGCGCGAAGGCCGACAATCCGCTCGCGATGTACCTGAGCGACCTGCTGACGATCCCGTCCTGCATGGCCGGCCTGCCGGGGCTGAGCGTGCCCTGCGGGCTGTCCGAGGGGCTCCCGGTCGGGCTGCAACTCGTCGGCCCGCAGTTCTCCGAGAACAGGCTCTTCCGGACGGCGCACGCGCTCGAGCGCGCGCTCGGCCTCGACACGGTCCCGACGAGGTACCGGAAATGAGCGTCTCCGCCTGGGAGCCCGTGATCGGGCTCGAGATCCACGTCCAGCTGAAGACGGAGACGAAGATGTTCTGCCGTTGCCCGAACGAGTTCGGCGCGACCGCGAACACGCACACCTGCCCGGTGTGCCTGGCGTTCCCCGGCGCGCTGCCGGTGCCGAACCGCCGCGCCATCGAGGAGACGATCAAGCTTGGCATCGCTCTCGAGTGCACCGTCGCCGAGCGAGCTGTCTTCCACCGCAAGAACTACTTCTACGCCGACAACCCGAAGGCGTACCAGATCAGCCAGTACGACGAGCCGCTGTGCGCGAACGGTCACCTCACGCTTCCGGGCGAGCACGGGGACGTGACGATCGGCATCGTGCGCGCGCACCTCGAGGAGGACGCGGCGAAGTCGACGCACGTCGCGGAGTCGGGGCGCATCCACGGCGCCACTGCAACGCTCGTCGACTTCAACCGCTGCGGGACGCCGCTCGTCGAGATCGTCACTGCGCCGGATCTGCACGACGCCGATACGGCGAAGCGGTTCCTCCAGCTGCTGCGGCAGACGGTCGTCGAGCTCGGGCTCTCCGACGCGGAGCTCGAGAAGGGCTCGATGCGGTTCGACGTCAACGTGTCGGTTCGCCCGAGCGGCACCCACGAGCTGCGCACGCGCACCGAGTTGAAGAATATGAACTCGTTCGCGTTCGCGGCGAAGGGGATCGAGCGCGAGATCGCGCGGCAGATCAAGGTCTACGAGTCGGGTGGGACGGTCGACCAGGAGACGCTGCACTTCGACCCGACGCACGAGGAGGCTCCTCCGCTTCGCTCGAAGGAGGAGGCGCAGGACTACCGCTACTTCCCCGAGCCCGACCTGGTGCCGGTGCACCCGCCGTCGGAGGTCGTCGAGCGGCTTCGCAGCGAGGTCGGCGAGCTGCCGGGTGCACGCATCCATCGGCTCGCCCAGACGCTCTCGTTCTATGACGCCGACGTGCTCGTCACCGGCGGCCTCGACCGGCTGTGGTCGGGCGTGGTCGACGCAGGCGCCGACCCGAAGGAGGCGGCGAACGTGATCGCGAACCAGTTCGTCGCCGCGGGCATCGCGCCCGAGCGCGTCGACGCGAAGGAGCTCGCGAGGCTGGTGACGGCGCGCGCCGAGATCCCCAGGGCGGCCTTCGACGAGGCGCTCGCCCACGTCGGCGACGACGGGTTCAAGGCCGATCCGCACCTGGAACACAAGGTCGTCTCGGACGCGGGCGCGCTCGATCCCGTGATCGAGCGGGTGATCGCCGCCAATCCCGGACAGGCCGAGGCCTACCGTGGCGGGAAGCAGGGTCTGCTCGGCTTCTTCGTCGGCCAGGTGATGAAGGAAACAGGCGGCTCGGCCGACCCCCGCGTCGTCAACGAGCGCGTGCGCGAGAAGCTCGGCGCATAGAACCTCTCAGCCGCTCGCGACGGACAGCATCGCGAGGCACATCTCGTCGGTCGTCCCCTCGCCCCAGAGCACGTAGCGCGGCCGGAGCTGCGCCCGGCCGATCACCGGCTGTCCGGCCTTCGAGTTGTCGAACGTGCAGGTGACGCGGACCGTGTCGGCGGCGGTGACGTGCACGGGCGTCTTCAGGTAGTAGACGTCCTGCCAGTGGAAGTCCCAGGCGGGGATGTGCAGCAGCGTCCGCTCCTTCGGGGTCCCGGGATCGAGCACGACGCTGATGTCGCGCCCGCGCAGGTGCATGTGCCCGGCGACGCCGTAGATGGTCTCGGGTGAGCTGACCGGGCGGCTGCACGACGTGCGGATCGAGGTGCCGGTGCCGACGTCGGCCGGATAGTCGGCGAGCGTCTTGCCGCAGAGCTGCAGGAGCGCGTACGGGATGAACGCCGCGTCGTTGCCGTACTTCGAGATCTCGTCCTGTAGCGCGCGCTGACGCGTGCAGAGCGGGCCGGAGACGCCGGTGGGGCACGGCAGCTCGACCGGCGCCGCGATCAGGTGCGTCTGCAGGGGCGTCAGGTGCGTCGTCGCCGGCCTGATGCGCAGCTGCGCGCGTGAGCGGTCGGGGCCGGCGGCCTCGATCAGGTTGTAGTGCACCTGCATCACGACGAGCGCGCCCTTGCGCAGGAGCACGCCCGTGCCGCGCGGCAGGGCGTTTGTCGTGTGGCCGGGGACCCACGCCGCGATCCAGGGCGGCTGGCCGAGGCGCTCGATCGCGCCGGCGCCGCCGACGTCGGGCGGCAGGTCGGGCCCGCCGAAGCACGTCCAGCCTCGGCCGCCGTTCGCGGCATTCTGCTGCGCTGCGGCGGCGGCCTGGGCGCCCGTCACCTCGTAGAGGATCACGTGGTGCACGATCCCGGTGCGCTGCGGCTGGATGAGGGCGCCGGTGACGAACTCGCTGCGCTCGAGCTTCGGGTCGAGCAGGAAGCAGTGGTAGTCGTCGATGCTGCCGCCCGGAGCGTGCGGGACGTACGCGCGCGGCGGCTGGAGGGTGATCGTCCGTCCCGGCCCGCCGAGCCCGGCGCCCGTCGACGGCCGGGAGTGCCGGTCGGCCGGGTCGCCGGCGGGAGCGCCGGCATCGGCCCATTCGGCGAGCGTCTGCAGCTGCGCGCGGGAGAGGCGCCGGTGGTCGCGGCCGACGAGCGGCGCCGAGTCGGGCCCCGGCATCCACGGCGGCATCAGGCCCGCTCGCGTCATGCGGACGATGCCCGCCGCGTGCGCCTTGGCGTCCGCCGCGGTCATCAGGGCGAACGGCGCGATCCCGCCTAGCCGGTGACACGAGGCGCACTTCGCATCGAGGATCGGGGAGACGTCGCGGTAGTAGGTCGGGCTCGAGGCGGCCGATCCGCCGCGCACCGCGAGAGCTGCGCCGAGGACCGCCGCTGCCGCTGCGATCAGGATCGCACCGCGCACGACGGAACTGTACGCGCGAAACCGCCGGTCGTAGACTCGTCGTAGTGGCCGTCATGGGGCGGAAGGTTCCGCGGTGGGCGCTCGTCGTGGGCGCGGTCGCGGTCGCGGCTGCAGCCGTCGACGCCGGCGTGTTCCTCGCGTTGCGCGGCGGGAACGGCAGCGCGGCGCCGCCTCCACCCGGGAGAGCGGACAGCGTCGCGGTGATCGACCCGGCGCAGGGCCGGCTCGTCGCCCGGATCCACGTCGGGCACCAGCCCACCGCGATCGGCGCCGGCTACGGCGGTGTGTGGGTTCTGAACAAGGAGGACGCAACCGTCACCCACATCGATCCCCGAAGCCGCAAGGTCGTCGGCACGATCACGACCGACGCGACTGCGAACGCCCTCGCGCTCGGCGCGGGTGGCGTCTGGTTCGCCGGCCATCCGCGCGATGCGACCGCCGCGCGGGCGACGACGGCGTTCGAGCGCATCGATCCCGGCGACGGCCGAGTCGTGGAGTCGTTCCGCACGCCGGCCGGCGCCGCGGTGCTCGCTGCCGGCGGGGGCGCGCTGTGGTCGAGCGGGGTGCTCCGCACGCGGGAGCACGCCTCGACGCGGGCCGATCCGAAGACGGGGCGCATGAGCCGGATCGATCTCGGGCTGATGGACGGCGACCTCGTCGCGGCCGACGATGCGGCGGCCTACTACGTCGCGTCGCTCGGCAACCGCGTCGCGCGCGTCGACACGCGTACGGGGCGCGTGACGAACGGCATCGGCCTCGTGTCGATCGCCAGCCTCAACGCCGGCAAGGTCGCGGCCGATCCCACGAGCGTGGCGGTCGGCGGCGGCTCGGTGTGGATCAGCGAGACCGACGGGAGGCTGCTGCGCCTCGATCCGAGGCTGCACGGAATCCGGAAGATCCCTGTCTGCAAGAACGCGCTCGCGGTCGCGTTCGGGGAGGGTGCCGCGTGGGTCGCGTGCAGCGACATGACCGTGGTCGAGGTCGACCCGATGACCGCGCGAGCGACGCGCCGCATCCCGGTCGGCCGGCTGCCGCGCGGGATCGCCGCCGGCGAGGGCGGCGTCTGGGTCACGCTCAACTGATGCGCGGGCGGACCCGCCGGCGCTGGTGGTCGGAGGAGGGGATGCCAGCCCTACGGCTGCTCGCGCTCGAGCACTGGGATCCGATGAACGTCTACGACGACGCGATGAGGGCGGGCATCTACGACCCCTATCTCGAGCGAGTCGGTCGCATGCTGCGCCGCGGGAAGGGGCCGAACGACATCGCACGCTATCTGGGCAACGTCCGCACGAAGGCGTTCCGCTGCGAGCCCCGCGAGGAAGTGGACGAGCTGTTCGCCGACCGCGTGGTCGCCTGGTACTCGCTCGAGCGGCCCGGGGACTAGGTGCTCCGCCGCGTCGGCCACGCCACCGCTGCGTAGAGGAGGAGCGCCGCGGCGGCGAAGCACGCGGCGGCGGCTGCGACCGCAGTCTGCGTGAGCGCGGAGGCGGCGGCCGCCGCGGCCACCGCCGCGACGATCAGCGCCCCCTGGCGGGGCCGGGTGCGCAGCGTGGCCGCGGCGACGATCAGCACCGCCGCTGCGCCGAGCGAGCTGCCGACGATCGCCACCACGCGCGGCACGGCGTCGACGTGGTCCTGGGCGCGGGGAACGTCGTTGCCGAAGGCGCCGTGCACGGGCATCGCCAGGGCGATCCCGACCGCGAGGCCGGTGTAGACGAGACCGACGGGCGCCGCCCACCGCCGGCTGGCGAGCTGGAGCGAGCCGACGCCGAGCAGCGGCGCGGACAGGAGCGCGCCCGCGAGGTAATAGACGCGGAACGTGCGCGCGTCCCAGCCGTGGGCCGAGCCCCAGGCCATCGCCGCGGTCGCCGCCGCGAACGAGAACAGCCCGCCGGCCCATGCGTAGCGCCGCCGTCGCGCGAGCTGGCCGCCGAGGCGCAGCGCGACGAGCGCCGAGGCAAAGGAGAGGAGCGCGTTCACGCTCCCGGGAGTCTGCTCGCTCCGGCGTAGCTACGCTTGGCGACTTGGAGAAGCGCTACCTGTTCACGCCCGGCCCGACGCCCGTGCCGCCGGAGGTGCTCGCGGCGACGGCAGAGCCGATGGTCCACCACCGCGGCAGCGACTTCCGGGTCGTCTACGAGCGGACGCTCGTTCGCCTGCGCGACGTCTACCGGACGCGCTCGGACGTGCTGCTCTTCTCGGCGTCGGGGTCCGGGGGAATGGACTCGGCGGTTGCGAACCTCTGCGCGGCCGGCGATACCGTCGCGGTCGTCAGCCACGGTTCGTTCGGCGAGCGGTGGATCGCCGTCTGCGAGCAGTACGGCACCGACGTCCACGCGATCAGGTACGAGTGGGGCGAGACGCCCGACCCGGCCGAGGTTGCCTCGGCCGTCCGCGAATCCGGCGCCGGGATCGTCTTCTGCCAGCAGTCCGACACGTCGACCGGCGTCGTCTCCGACGTGCGGGCGCTGAAGGAGGCGATCGGCGAGCCGATGGTCGTCGTCGACGCGGTCTCGTCGCTCGGCGCGGTGCCGCTCGAGACCGACGCGTGGAACATCGACGTCGCCGTCTCCGGCTCGCAGAAGGCGCTCATGTGCCCGCCGGGCCTCGCGCTGGTCTCGGTCTCGGAGCGGGCGCTCGAGCGTGGGACTGCGGGGCGGAGCTTCTACTTCGACTGGCGCGCGACGAAGAAGGCCCAAGACGCGCTCGACGCAGCCTTCACGCCTGCGGTCTCGCTCGTGCGCGGCCTCGACGTCGCGCTCGGGCTGATCCTCGACGCGGGCCTCGAGGCGGCGTTCGAGCGCCACGTTCGGCTCGGCCGCGCAACGCGCGCGGGCGTGAAGGCAATGGGGCTCGAGCTCTTCTCGCCGGACGATGACTCGAGCGCGGTCGTGACGGCCGCGCGGGTCCCGGACGGGGTCGACGGCGACGCGCTGTTGAAGCATCTTCGCGACGAGCACGGCGTGACGCTCGCGCCGGGACAGGCGCACCTGAAGGGGAAGATCTTCCGCATCGGGCACATCGGCTGGTTCGACATCTTCGACATCGCCGCCGCGCTGGCCGCCGTCGAGCTGTCGCTCACGGAGCTCGGCGCCGAGATCGAGCGTGGGGTGGCGGTGGCCCGGGCGTTCGAGGCGTTCGAAGGCCGCGTCGCGGCGTGACCGCCGCAGCGCGCGTCGTCGTCCGCGAGCCCATCGCGGAGGCGGGCATCGAGTTGCTGCGCGCGCACGGCCTCGACGTCGTCGTCGACGCCGACTCACCCCTCGAGTCGCTTCTCGGCGACGCCGACGCGCTGATCGTGCGCTCGGCGACGAAGGTGACGGCCGAAGTGCTCGCGCTCGCACCGGCGCTGAAGGTGATCGGGCGCGCAGGCGTCGGCGTCGACAATGTCGACGTCGAGGCCGCCACCCGCCGGGGAATCGTTGTCGCGAACGCGCCGGAGTCGAACGTGGTCTCCGCAGCCGAGCACACGATCGGGCTCCTCGTCGCGCTCGCGCGCAACATCCCGCAGGCGCACGCAGCGCTGCGGGAGGGCCGCTGGGAGCGCTCGCGGTACGGCGGGGTCGAGCTGGCGGACAAGACGCTGGGGGTGCTCGGGCTCGGGCGGATCGGACAGCAAGTAGCGCGGCGAGCGCTCGGGCTCCAGATGAAGGTCGTCGGCCACGACCCGTACGTCTCGGAGGAGCGCTTCCGCGACCTCGGCGTCGAGCCGGCGACGTTCGACGAGGTGCTCGAGCGCTCGGACTTCATCACGCTCCATCTTCCGCTCAACGACGCGACGCGCGGCGCGGTCGGCGCGGCGCAGCTCGAGCGCATGCGCGACGGCGTGCGCCTCGTGAACGCTGCGCGAGGCGAGCTCGTCGACGAGGCCGCGCTTATCGCCGCACTCGAGTCGGGGAAGGTCGCCGGCGCGGCGATCGACGTGTTCGCGGAAGAGCCCTACTCCGGACCGCTGCTTACCGCGCCGAACGTGGTGGTGACCCCGCATCTCGCGGCTTCGACCGACGAGGCGCAGGACCGGGCCGGCGTGATCGTCGCCGAGCAGGTGGCGGCGGCGCTCCGCGGCGAGCTCGTCACGAACGCCGTCAACATCCCGACGGTCGGCGCCGACGATCTCGAGGTGCTCGGGCCGTACATCCCGCTCGCGGCGAAGCTGGGTCGGTTGGCCGCGCAGCTCGTCGGCGGCGACATGCGGCGCGTGCTCGTGGAAGCGGAGGGCGACCTCGCCGACTACGACACGCGGCTGCTCACGGTCGCGGCGTTGAACGGCGCCTTCCAGGGCCGGACCGACCAGCCGGTCAACTACGTGAACGCGCCGATCATCGCGGCCGACCGCGGTGTCGAGGTGGTGGAGGAGACCCGGCGTACGTCGCACGACTACAAGAACCTCGTCGCGGTCTCGGCCGACGGCCGCCGCGTCGCGGGAACGACGATCGGCACCGAGGACCGACAATGGCTCGTCTCGGCGCTCGGCTTCCAGGTGGAGATCGAGCTCGCTCCGCGCATGGCGCTGCTCCGCTACGACGACGTCCCGGGCGTGATCGGCCGCGTCGGGACGCTCTTCGGTAACGCGGGCGTGAACATCGCCAACATGGCGGTGTCGCGGAGTCGCGACGCCGGCAAGGCGCTGATGGCACTCTCGATCGACGCTCCCGTCCCGCCGGAGCTGATCGCGCGGCTGCGCGAGGGCACCGACGAGGCGCACGTCATCCAGTAGCGTGGCCGCCTGGCCGGAGCCCGTCGAGCGCGTCGCGTCCGTGCTGCGGAACGCCGCCGTCGATGCGCGCATCGAGGAGTTCACCGACGGCGCAGCGACCGCGCGCGACGCGGCCCGCGCGATCGGGTGCGAGCTCGCGCAGATCGTCAAGTCGCTCGTCTTCGTGTGCGACGGAGCGTTCGTCCTCGCACTTGTGCCCGGCGACCAGCGCGCCGACGAGCGCGCGATCGCCGCCGCGACGAACGCCTCGACGGTGCGGGTGGCGAACGCCGAGGAGGTCGTGTTCGCCACGGGCTTCACGCCGGGCGCTGTGGCGCCGTTCCCGCTGCGCGCCGTCGTCCGCGTGCTGATCGACCCTTCGCTCCTGCAGCACGAGGTCGTCTGGATCGGCGCCGGCTCCGACGAGCACCTCGCCTCGATCGCGCCGGCCGAGCTGCAGCGGATCACCAGAGCGACGCCGGTCGACCTCGTGACGCGCGGCTAGATGGTTGATGCCATGGGATCGTCTGTTCCGGGGCGTGGACTGAGGGTGGTCGGGCGCGGCGGCGTGCCGGTGGCGATGGCAGCGCCATCGGTGCCGGTGCGACGGCGTGAAGCGGACGGCCTGTTCGGGGCGGCTCCGCCGCCACGAACAGGCCGGGAGCGGCCGGGCGCCCTCAGGCCACGCATCCGGGCACACGAGCACGTGGCATCAACCATCTAAAGTGGGGCCAAGCGTCGAAAGGAGCCGGACCGGTGCAGGAGACCGAGAAGATCTGGATGAACGGCGAGTTCGTGGACTGGGCGGATGCCAAGGTCCACGTCGGCGTCCACGGCCTGCACTACGGCACCGGTGTCTTCGAGGGCATCCGCTGCTACGACACGCCGAAGGGCCCGGCCGTCTTCCGGCTCACCGACCACATGCAGCGGCTGCACAACTCCGCGCAGCTCTTGCACATGCAGATCCCGTTCTCGGTCGAGGAGCTGCGGACTGCGACGAACGAGCTGATCGGGGCGAACGGGCTGCCAGAGTGCTACGTGCGCCCGATCGCGTTCTACGGCTACGGCGAGCTCGGCGTCGCGACCCGCGGCAACCCGGTCGAGGTGGCGATCATGAGCTGGCCCTGGGCGCCGTACCTCGGCGAGGAGAGCCTGCGCAACGGGATCAGCGCGAAGGTGTCGTCCTGGCAGCGCGTCTCGCCGAACATCGTCCCGCACGCGGCCAAGGCGTCCGGCGTCTACCTCAACTCGATGCTCGCCGTCAGCGAGGCGACGCGCGCGGGGTACGACGAGGCGATCCTGCTCACGCCCGACGGGCTCGTCGCCGACGGCTCCGGCGAGAACATCTTCGTCGTGCGCGACGGGGTGCTCTACACCCCCGACCTCTCGACGGGCATTTTGCCGGGGCTCACGCGCGACGCGATCATCCAGATCGCCCAGGATCTCGGCCACACGGTCGTCGAGCGGTCGATCATCCGCTCCGATCTCTATCTCGCCGACGAGGTGTTCATGTGCGGGACGGCCGCCGAGGTGACGCCCCTCCGCTCGGTCGACGACCACGAGCTCGGCGTCGGCGAGCTGACGCAGCAGATCCAACAGGCGTACCTCGACACCGTGCGCGGCAAGAGCGAGCGCTGGTCGCAGTGGCTCGAGCACGTCCCGCAGCTCGCCAGGACCTGAGCGCCGTGAGGACGGCGACGACGCGGATCGGGCTCTCCGCCCCGTGGATCGACGAGCGCGACGAGGAGCTCGTCCTCGAGGTGCTGCGCTCGGGGTGGCTCTCGCTCGGCCCGACGGGCGCGCGCTTCGAGTCGCTGTTCGCCGACGCCGTCGACGCTCCGTACTGCGCCGCCGTCTCGTCCGGCACCGCCGGTCTGCACCTCTGCATGCGGCTCGCAGGCGTCGGGCCCGGCGACGAGGTGATCACGTCGCCCTACTCGTTCGTCGCGTCCGCGAACTGCGCGATTTACGAAGGCGCGACTCCGGTGTTCGCCGACATCGACCCGCGCACGTACAACCTCGAGCCGCAGGCGGTCGAGGCGGCGATCACGCCGAAGACGAAGGCGATCGTGGCGGTCGACATCTTCGGCTACCCGTGCGAGCTCGCCGAGCTCCAGGCGATCTGCGAGCGGCACGGGCTGGCGCTCGTCGAGGATGCGTGCGAGGCGCTCGGCGCTCGCTACCGCAGCATGCCGATCGGCTCCCACGGGCACCCCGCCGTCTGGGCGTTCTACCCGAACAAGCAGATGACGACCGGCGAAGGCGGCGCCGTGACGACGCACGACGAGTCACAGCACGAGCTGCTCGTGTCGCTCCGCAACCAGGGCAGGCTCGAGACCTCGAGCTGGCTGCAGCACGGCCGTCTCGGCTTCAACTACCGGCTCGACGATCTCTCCGCCGCGCTCGGCATCGGCCAGCTCGAGAAGCTCGACCGCATCCTCGCGTCGCGTCGCGCGGTCGCGGCCGAGTACGCCGACTTGCTCGGCAACGCGGACGTCGACCTGCCGGTTCCCGACGACGAGGATCACGAGCGCTCGTGGTTCGTGTACGTCGTCAAGCTGCCGCCCGGCGTCGATCGCGACGGCGTCATGCAACGGCTCGCCGGCGACGGCATCGCCACCGCCCCGTACCTCCCGTCGATCCATCTCCAGTCGTACATGCGCGAGCGGTACGGGTTCAGCGAGGGGATGCTGCCGGTGAGCGAGGACTGCAGCGCGCGGACGCTCGCGCTGCCGTTCCACGCGCGGCTCGAGCGCGCGGATCAGGAACGCGTCGCCGCTGCGCTGCGCGCCGCGATCGCGTAGGCGTACGCCGCACAGCAGGCCGCTGCGACGAGCACGATCCCGAGGGCGGCGTCGAACAGCCGCCCATGCGCGTGCACGTCGAAGCTGAGCCCCGGCCGGAGGTGAATCGCTCCGAGCGCGGCCGCGACCACGACTACCGCCGCGGCGGCGAGCAGGATGCCCGGGACGCCCCGCTCCGCGGGCCGGCGGACGAGCTGGGCGGCCGCCGCCGCCCACGCGGTCGCGACGCAGAAGCCTCCGCCGACATCCGACGGGAAGTGCCAGGCGTTCAACACCAGGGACGCTCCCATGGCGGCCGCGCAGATCGTCGCGCCGACGACGGCCGCCGTTCGCACCCGCCTCGGCGACAGCAGGATGAAGGAGAGCCCAAGCGCGAGCGCGACGGTCGAGTGCCCGCTCGGGTAACTGTGCGCGAGGAAGTCGGGGACGTTCGCGCGGGCAGGCAGGGTCTTCTTCAGGAGCTCCGTCGTCACGAACGACCCGCCGAGCGTCAGCGCGGCCGCGAGCGCGAGGTCGAGCCGGCGTTGTACGAGCGACATGGCGACGAGCAGACCGCCAATCACCACGAAGGAGGTCGAGGAGATCGCGACCAGGAATGCGTTGCTTGCGCTGCGCTCCTTGTCGTTGAAGAAGAAGCCGCTCAGGACGGCCTCGATGTCGAACTCGCGCCCGAATCCCGTGCGCGTCCCGAGCAGGCGGAAGCCGACCGCGCCGAGGATCGCGGCCAGCATCAGGGCCGCCAGCGATAATCGGCGGGTGAGCGAAGGGATGGTGTTTCTCGGGTTCGGCAAGTACGTCCGGGCCGACCGAATCTACGCGCTCGAGCCGCTGCCGGCCGACGCGCGCGGTTCCGGGGCGCGCACGCGCGTGTGGGTCGAGGGCATCGCGGAACCGCTGATCGCGTCGCGAACCGAGCGCGCGATCCTCGTCGAGATGGGCGCCGCGGCGCCGCGGCGCCGCCCCAGTCCGCAGGACGAGAACCTGTTCTAGGCCGGGCCCGGATCGACCTGCGGCCGCTGCGCCGCCGCGACTTCCGCAACCTCTGGCTCGGCCAGGCGATCTCGTCGATCGGGGGCGAGATCGGGACGGTCGCCGTCCCGTACCAGGCGTACACCCTCACGCACTCGACCGCGGTGGTCGGCCTGCTCGGCCTCGCCTCGCTCGTTCCGCTGCTCGTCGTGCCGTTGATCGGCGGCGCGCTCGCCGACGCGGTCGACCGCCGCACCGTGCTGCTGCGCACCGAGACGGGGATGGCGATCGTGACGGCGCTCTTCCTCGCGAACTCGCTGCTCGACCGGCCGCGGGTCTGGGCGCTCTTCGTCCTACAGGCGCTCGCTGTGACCATCTTCAGCCTCGGCCGGCCGGCGATGGCCACGCTCACACCGCGGCTCGTCCCCGACACCGAGCTCGAGGCCGCGATGGCGGTCGAGAATGTGTACGGCTCGCTCGCCTCGGTCGGCGGTCCTGCGCTCGGGGGCCTGCTGATCGCCGCTGCCGGCGTGCCGTGGACGTACGGGATCGACCTGGTCACCTATGCCGCGTCGTTCGTCGCGCTCGCGCTGCTCCCGCGCCTCGAGCCTGCCGAGAACGTCGAGCGGCCGAGCCTGCGGGCGATCGCCGAAGGCTTCCGCTACCTCAAGGGCCGTCAGGCGTTGATCGGGATCTTCGTCGTCGACGCGAACGCGATGGTCTTCGGAATGCCGAGCGCGCTCTTTCCCGCGATCGCGCTGCACCAGCTGAACGGGAACGCGGCCACGGTCGGCTACCTGTACGCGGCGCCGTACGCCGGCGCGCTGGTCGGCTCGCTCTTCTCGGGCTGGATTCCGTTCGTTCGGCGTCAGGGCATCGCCGTCACGATCGCCGCCTGTGTCTGGGGGCTCGCGATCGCGCTGTTCGGGTTCGCGACGAGCCTGTGGCCGGCGCTCGTCCTGCTCGCGATCGCCGGCGGGGCGGACTTCTACAGCGCCGTGCTGCGGTCGACGATTCTCGTCCGCGCCACGCCGCCGCACCTGCTCGGCCGTCTTTCGGGCATCGAGTTCATGCAGGTCGCGAGCGCACCGAGCCTCGGCGACGTCGAGGCCGGCGTGCTGGCGTCGCTCACGTCGCTGCGCTTCTCGGTCGTGTCGGGCGGTGTGCTCTGCATCGTCGGCTGCGTGATCGCGACGCTCGCGCTGCCCGGCTTCGTGCGCTACGACTCGCGAGATCCTCGAGCGGCGTGAAGCGGTCGTTCTTCCAGCGCTCGGTCCACGAAGTCGCGCCCGAGCTGGTCGGCGCAGAGCTCCTGGTGAACGGTGTGGGCGGCGTGGTCGTGGAGGTCGAGGCCTACGACCACGAGGATCCGGCGGCGCATGGGTACCGCAACCGCAAGACCGAGCGGAACGCGTCGATGTTCCTCGCCGGCGGCCACGCGTACGTGTACCGCTCGTACGGGATCCACTGGTGCCTCAACCTCGTGTGCGGGGAGGCAGGCACCGCGAGCGCGGTGCTCGTGCGCGCCCTCGCGCCGACGCACGGGCTCGACGAGATGCGCCGGCGGCGCGGCGTCGAGGACATCCGGCGGCTTTGTGCCGGGCCAGGCCGGCTGTGCCAGGCGCTCGGCGTGACGCGCGACCACGACGGGCTGCCGCTCGACCGGCCGCCGTTCGAGCTCCGGCGGCGGCGCGGGACGGTCGACGTCGCCGTCGGCCGGCGCGTCGGGTTGACGAAAGCGACCGAGCAGCCGTGGCGCTACGCGCTCCGCGGCTCGCCGTTCCTCAGTCGCCCGATCGTCCCTTGACCGTGAGCGTGAGTCGCAGGCCGGGGGAAGCGGCTGTCCGCGGACGCGGCGACTGCTGCGTCACGCGTCCGTCCGAGTCGCCCTCGACGTGCAGGTCGAGGTGGAGCGGCGCGACCTTCGCCTGCGCGCGCGTCAACGACAGTCCGACCAGGCGCGGGATCGCGCCGTGCAGCGACTTGGGCAGCACGAGCGTGATCGTGTCGTGTGCGGAGGCGGTGCCGCGGGCAGGCATCTGCTTCACGACCACGTCGAGGCGCTCGCCCGGGCGCGCGGGCCGGTAGACGACGGTCGGCGTGAGCGGCTGCGCCTCGAGGTGCGTCTTCGCGGCAGCGTAGGTCTCGCCGACGACGTTCGGCACCTGCACCTCGTTCGGCTTGCAGTCCGCGAGCGGGATGTCGCTCGCGGTGCCGCCGTAGAACGCGAGCTGCACCGTGTTGTGGCAGACGCCGTCGTCGCGTTCGAGGACGCCGCCCCTGTTGACGACGTTGACGGGCCCGGCGTACCCCGAGGACGGCGACGGGAACGACTCGGGCGGGAGGTTCAGGTAATCGAGTGCCTTCGTCATGAACGCCTTCCAGATCAGCGCCGGGAAGGTTCCGCCTGCGACCGGATGCCCGTGGAACTCGGTCTCCATCGGGATCAGCTTGTCGGGGTAGCCGACCCAGACAGCGGTGACGAGCTGCGGCGTGTAGCCCACGAACCACGCATCGCCGTAGTTCTCGGTCGTGCCCGTCTTGCCCGCAACCTCGCGGTCGGGCAGCGCGGCGGCGCGGCCCGTCCCGTAGCGAACGACGCCCTGCAGGAGCTGATCCATCGTCGCCGCCTGGTCGGAGGTGAGGGCGACGGGCTTGTGCGGGACTGCGGTGTTCGGATCGACGTGGCCCTTCGCATCGGTAACCGTCGCGACGGCCCGCGGCTGGTCGCCGAAGATCGAGCCGTCGATGCGGTAGCCGCCGTCGGCGAACGAGGCGTATGCGCGCGCCATCTCGAGCGGCGTCGCCGGCTCGGCGCCGAGCCCGATCGCGAAGTAGCCGCTGAGCGGCGTCGTGACCCCGAGGTCCTTCGCCGTCGCGCGCACCGCCTTCGGACCGACGATCGCCGTCAGCTGCGAGAACACCGAGTTGTCGGAGTACGCCGTCGCCGCGGTGAGATCGATCGGCCCGAGGTACTCGCCCTCGTAGTTGTTCACCTGCCAGAGCCGTCCGCCGGCGTCGATCGTGACCGGCTTCGAGGTCAGGACCGTCGACGGCGCGATCCCCTTGCGCAGCGCCGTCGCGAGCACGAACGGCTTGAACGCCGAGCCCGGCTGGCGCTCGCCCTGCGTCGCGAGGTTGAACTGGCTCTGGTGGTAGTTGCGGCCGCCGACCATGGCGAGGACTGCGCCGCTGCGCACATCGATCGCGACGAGCGCCGCGGTCGGGCCCGCCGGCCCGGGCAGCACCGACTGGACGGCCTGGCGGGCGATGCGCTGCAGCCCGAGGTCGACGGTCGTCTTCACCTTGAGACCGCCGCCGTAGGTGCGGCTCGGCCCGTACCGGCGGACGAGCTGATCCTTGACGTAGTTCGTGAAGAACTGCGCCTGCTGGCCCTGGGTCGACGGCAGGCTGACCTCGCTCGGCCTCGGCATCGGCGTGTTGAGGGCATGCCGGTACTGCCCCGGCGTCAGGTAGCCCTGGGTGTAGAGCTGCTGGATCACGATGTCGCGCCGCTTGCGCGCCTCGGTCGGATGGCCGACCGGGTCCCATAGGCCCGGGTCCTGCGGGATGCCGGCGAGCAGCGCGGCCTCGGCCGCCGTCAGCTGCCTCGCGCTGTGATGGAAGTAGATGCGCGCGGCCTGCTGCACCCCGTAGGCGCCGTTCCCGAAGTAGACGGTGTTGAGGTACGCCGTCAGGATCTTGTCCTTCGGCCAGTGCTGCTCGAGCTGCCAGGCGAGGGCCGCCTCGACGAGCTTGCGGCCGACCGACTTCTGGCTGGTCAGGTAGGCCTGCTTCACGAACTGCTGGGTGATCGTCGAGCCGCCCTGCACCGCGCCGCGATTCGTGACGTCGGCCCAGAACGCGCGCGCCATGCTGCGCACGTCGACGCCGCGGTGCTCGTAGAAGCGCTTGTCCTCGATCGCCACGATCGCGTGCTTCATCCACGGCGAGATCTGCGACGAGGGCACGATCACGCGCGCCTGCGCGCCGCGCAGGATCGCGAGCACGGTGTGGCCGTCGCCGGCGTAGACATACGTGTTCGCCTGCGTCTGCTTCTGCTTCGCCGGATCGAGCTGCGGGATCTTCGCGGCGACCGCGGTCAGCAGGCCGACGGCGAACGACGCCATGCCCAGCACCCCGAGGATGAGAAGAAGGGCGAGAAGCCTAAGCTTGCGGATGCGCCGCCGCTTGCGCGGGCGCGTCTTTTTCCGGAACGGCGCCAGAGCGCGGGTAGTCTAGCCCGGTTGTGGCCCCTGATTTCGTCCGGCATGCGGTCGACGTCCTCCCCGCGGGAGAGCTCGAGCGGAAGCTGAAACTGGGCCGCCCGCTGCGGGTGAAGCTGGGTGTCGACCCGACCTCACCGGACGTCCACCTCGGCTTCGCCTACGTCCTCGACCGGCTTGCCGACTTCCAGCGGGCAGGGCACGTGATCGTACTGATCGTCGGCGACTACACGGCCCGGATCGGGGATCCGTCGGGAGTCTCGAAGGAGCGCCCGGTGCTCGAGGACGATGTCCTGGATGCGAACGCGACGTACTTTGCCGAACAGGCGTTCCGGATCCTCGATCGCGAGCGCACGGAGGTGCGGTTCAACGGCGAGTGGCTGGGCAAGCTCAGCTACGCCGACACGGTGCGTCTCGCTCGCACGATGACCGTGGCGCGGCTGCTCGAGCGCGACGACTTCGCCAAGCGGTTCGCGGGCCACGTCCCGATCTCGCTCTCGGAGCTCCTCTACCCGGTGATGCAGGCCTACGACTCGGTCGCGATCGAGGCTGATATCGAGATCGGCGGCACCGACCAGCGCTTCAACCTGCTTGCGGGCCGTGACGTCATGCCCGCCTACGGCCTCGAGGCGCAGGTCGTCGTCACCTACCCGCTGCTCGTGGGCCTCGACGGCGAGCTGAAGATGTCGAAGTCGCGCGGGAACTACATCGGGATCACCGAGTCGCCCGGGGAGATGTTCGGCAAGACGATGAGCATCTCCGACGAGCTGCTACCGCACTGGTGGGACATGCTGGTCTCCGAGCCCGAGCACCCGGCCGATCCGTTCGCCTGGAAGCTCGAGCTCGCCCGGCGGATCACCGCCCGCTGGCACGGGCCGGAGGGGGCGCAGGCCGGCGAGGAGCACTTCACGCGCGTCGTCCGGCACCACGAGGCGCCGGTGGACGTCCCCGAGGTGGCGCTCCCGGAGGGCGATCCCGTGCATCTGCCCGTGCTGCTCGTCGAGCGGCTCGGCGTGGCCTCCACCTCGGCCGCGCGGCGCCTGATCGAGCAGGGCGGGGTGAAGGTGAACGGCGAGCCCGCATCGGCGCTCGACGTGCCCCGCGACGCGCTCGCGGGCGCGCTCGTGCAGGTCGGCAAGCGCCGATTCGCCCGTTTGACCCCCGGGTAGGCCCTGCTATACTGCTTTGCGCCGTCCGGGAGGACGGTTCTCGGAAAGTCCCTCGACCTCGATCAAGGAGCCTCCAGGCCCGACTCGTATCCGATACGATTCGTTTCCTCGGAGGCCTCTGGCGCGAGTCGGAGGTTTTTTTTCGCCGTCACAGAGATCGCTTCCGAGCCTGTGGCACCGGTCTTTGAAAACTCAGCAGCGAGCGTTTACGTCGAGAAAGGCAGCTTTCGGGCTGCCTCAGTAGACCCTGTCCCGCCCCGCAGTATGGGGCGGACTTTGAGCTCAAGCTCAAGGTGAAAAGACTGCCGGTGGAGTTGAATCTCAGCTCCAGTGCCGGCAATCACTTCTTCACGGAGAGTTTGATCCTGGCTCAGGACGAACGCTGGCGGCGCGCTTAACACATGCAAGTCGAGCGAGAACCGAAGCCTTCGGGCGTCGGGGAAAGCGGCGAACGGGTGAGTAACACGTGGGCAACCCACCCTTGGTACCGGGATAGCCCGGGGAAACCCGGATTAATACCGGATGGCCCAGCAGCTCTTCGGGGCGGCTGGAAAAGG
>DATIOD010000037.1:0-116605 GCA_035473635.1 Gaiellaceae bacterium
GCCGCCGCGACCCTCACCGTTCGACCTCTGACTCCGGAGACGTGGGACGCGTTCGCGGGCCTCGCGGAACGACACAACGGCGTGTGGGGCGGTTGTTGGTGCACGTGGTTCCATACCTTCCACGCCGAGAAGGAGTTCTCGTACGACGCCAACCGAGCACTCAAGGAGGGACTCGTTCGCGACGGCCAAGCCCACGCCGCGCTGGTCTTCGACGGCGACGTCGCCGTCGGGTGGTGCCAGTTCGGAAGCCCGGACGAGCTGAAGAACATCAAGCACCGCAAGGAGTACGAGGCCGAGCTCGACGGCCTGCCGGACTACCGCCTGACGTGCTTCTTCGTCGACAAGCGCTACCGGCGCCGCGGCGTCTCGGCCCTGGCGCTCCAGGGCGCGCTGGACCTGATCGCCAAGGCTGGCGGCGGCGTGGTGGAGGCCTATCCCCAGGACACCGGCGGCAAGAAGATCACGGCGTCGTTCCTCTACAGCGTCACCCGCAGCCTGTTCGAACAAGCCGGTTTCAGCTACGTGCGGCCCAAGGGCAAGAACCACACCGTGATGCGGACGACGATCGACCCGGCCCGGTAGCCGGGAACGCGCCAGGCGGCTTGGGCAAGACCACCTGTTCGAAGCCGTCGACGCTCGGCTGCGCGAGTGTTCGCGAAGACACCTTGACGAAAGGGGCCGTCAGCGAACGCGAAGCTGGTCGATGTAGTTGGTGTTTGCGTCCCAGGCCCAAAGTGCCCCGCCCCCGACTTCGATGTCCTTGAAGTAGGCCTTCGAGAACGCCGTGCGGGAGATCACGTGAGCGGTGACAGGATCGATCTCGACGACGGTGTTGCCGGGAGCGGCCCAGAGCTTCCCGTCGAGCACAGCGATCCCCGAGTTGAGATCGTCTGCCGAGCCGACGTGTATTCGGGCAGTGACAGTGTTCGTCTTCGGGTTGATCCGGTCGACCGATCCCCCTGAGCTCACCCAGATGCTCCCGCCCGCAACGGCGACGTGGCCGCAGCAGTTGGCTCCGTCGTGGATCACCGCAACGACCTTGCGTGTTGCAGGATCGAAACGCACGACTGCCATGATGTTCGGCACTTGCGTCCACACAGACCCGAATCCGAGCGCAACGTACGAAGGCCCATTCGCAACGACGCCACCGCCGGGTGAGGGCACCGGCAGCCGCTCGATCAGGCGGCCGGTCTTCCCGTCGAGTTCCACGACCGCCTGGCCGTGGTGAAGCGCGACCCAGACGTCGCCGCCAGAAAACGCAAACCACGAGGCACCCGGAAGATTGTTGACGGAGACCGTGACACGGTTCGTCGCCGGATCGATCCGGCGAACGACGCCGTCGCCGAAGTCGCTCATCCAGACCGCGTCGGGGCCAACGCCGATCTCCGTGTCTTCGTCGCTCGCCGCAGGGATCGAGACAGACTTCAACGACGCGAGGCTCATGCGTGCGACGCTGTCACCGTTGTCCGCACCGCTGACCCAGAGAGAGCCGAAGCCGACCCCGAGCCCTTCCTCACCCGCGTAGCGCTGATACTTGTGCACCATCGTCACACCGGCCCCCGAATGCAGCGACGACACAGCCGGTGCCGCGACGTAGAGAAGAAGCACAAAACCAGCGAAGGCAACGAGCCGCATACCGGGCGAGTATCCCCCCGTCACCACGACGTTCAAGCGCAACGGCGGCGCGCTGCGCCAGTGTTCCGGAATGACCCCTGAGGTGGAACAAGGCCGAGCTCTCGGCTCAGTCTTGGCGGAGGGCTAGGGAGAGCGCGTCTTCGAGCGTCAGTGCGCGCCCGTCCCGGCAGGCGACCGCGTATTCGTCCTCACCGAGGTTTGCCCGTAGCTGTGCCTTTGTCTCGTCGCGAACGCGGCCTTCGAGCGGCTCTAGTCTGTAGGCGGTCTCCTCGCACATCGCATCTGCGCGGCTGAGCAGGCGGGCGGCGAGAGACGGGTTCTCCTGCGCGTACGCCGCTGCGAGCCCGACGAACCCGTACACGAACCCTTCGATTTGACCGAGCGCGCGCGCGGCGTTGAGACCGTCGCGCAGCAGTGGACGGGCGCCCTCGACATCGCCGAGCAAGAAGGTGGTGAGACCGAGATTCGTCGCCGCGCGCGCGACGAGATCCTGGTTGTCCAGTTGCCGGCCGGCCGCCAGGCTTTCTTCAAAAAGATCGAGTGCGCGTTCGTAGTTGTCGCGGCCGAGCTCGACGTTGCCGATGTTGTTCGCGCAGTGGCCGACCAGCGCCCAGTCGCCCAGGTCGCGTGCGAGCTGCGCCGCCTCGGTAGCCAGCCGCACTTCTTCGTCCGGGTCGGTGGTAACGATCCCGGCGATCAGTAGGCCTTCCGCGCGCGCCCGCGTGGAACCGATCTGCTCGGCGAGGGTGAGGAGCTCCTCCGACACGGCTCGGCCGCTCTCAACGTCTCCCTGCCAGATCGCGAGCACGCCAGCGGCTGGGAGCGCGTCAGCGCGGAGGTATGGGTCGGTGGTGCCTGCGAGAGCGGACTCGAGCCAGCGACGGCCCTCGCCCCAGTAGCCTCGGGCGAACCAGAAGGTGTGGATCGCGTGGCCGAGCCGGAGTGCGACGCCGGCGCGCCCATGCTCGAGCGTATCTGCGAGCACAACGCGGACGTTGTCGTGCTCGGCCTCGATTCGGTCGAACCAGATCGACGAACTCGCTGCATCCAGCTCTGGCTGTGCGAGCTCCGCGAGTTCGAGGAAGTACGCGATGTGTCGTTGCCGTAGCTCGTCGGCGTCTCCGTCTTCTGCGAGGCGCTCGATCGCGAGCTCGCGGATCGTCTCGAGCATCCAGAAGCGCTCGTTCGTATGACGCAGGAGGCTCTTGTCGACCAGCGACTGCAGCGTGTCCAGATCGGCGCCCGCGACACTTTCCGCGGACTCGAGCGTGCACCCGCCCGTGAAGACGGAGAGCTTCGCGAAGAGCCGCCGCTCCCGCTCGTCGAGAAGCTCGTAGCTCCACTCGATCGTCGCGCGCAATGTCTGCTGGCGCGCCTCGGCGTCGCGGCCGCCCTTGAGCAAGTCAAGCCGCTGCGCGAGGCGCGCCAGGATCTGGGCCGGGGAGAGGACGCTGACTCGGGCGGCCGCGAGCTCCACCGCGAGAGGCAGGTCATCCAGGCGAGCGCAGAGCTCGGCTATCTCCTCGCTCGGCTCGAGGCCGGAGCGAGCACAGAAGAGCTCGACCGCTTCCGGATGTTGGAGGGGCGGCACCACGTACCCGACCTCACCGCGGATGCGCAGCAACTCCCGGCTCGTGACCAGGAGGCGGAGGTTGGGGCACGACTCGAGCAGCGAGGCGAGCTCGGGCGCCGCCTCCACCACCTGCTCGAAGTTGTCCAGCAACAACAGCAGCTCGCGCTCGCCGACGTGCTCGGCCAGACCGTCCTTCGCCCCCAATGTCTGGGCGATCGTCTCAGCGACCAAGGCCGGGTCGCGTAGAGCAGCGAGCCCGATCCAGAAGACCCCGTTCCTGAACTGCGGCACCAACTCGGCCGCCGACTTGATCGCCAGTCGCGTCTTCCCCGATCCACCGGGGCCAGACAGCGTCACGAGTCGCGCAGCACCCTGCAACAGCTCGACTACCTTTGCCACCTCCTGCTCTCGGCCCACGAACGACGACGTCGGCCACGGCAAGTTCGTGTTCGAGATCGTCTTCAGCGGTGGAAAGCGCCCCTGCCCTAGCTGAAAGATCCAGACCGGTTCGGCGAAATCCTTTAGCCGGTGCTCGCCGAGGTCGGTCAAGTCGCCGCCAACGAGCGCCCGCGTCGTAGCCGACAGCACGACCTGGCCGCCGTGTCCCACTGCGGCGATTCGGGCGGCCCGGTGCAGCTCGCGGCCGGCATAGCCTTCGCTAGTCAGGAGCAGGTCGCCCGTATGGAGTCCCATCCGCACCTTTACCTTGCCCGGCGTCAGCGCCTCCTGGCCTTGATCTGCGGCGGCCAGCGCCTCGGCCGGATCGGCAAAGACGTAGAAGAGCGCATCTCCTTGCGTATCGACCTCCACGCCGCCATGCGCGGAGAACGCGGCACGCAGAACGCGGCGGTGTTCCCCAAGCGCCCGCACGTAGGCGTCCTCACCCAGCTCGTCGATCAGCCTCGTCGAGCCGTCGATATCAGTGAAGAGCATCGTGACCGTGCCGGCCCGAAGATCCGCACCCACGGACCTAGATCATCCGTCGCTGAGACTGCCCCGTCCAGCCTTCATCGCTCGGCTTCTGGCCCCTAACAGTCACGACGACAGTTTCGCAACGACGCTCGTCGGCTGCGCCAGCGTCCACTACGCCCGGCACGCCCCTGACGCTGGGTCGACCTGACGTAGCTGCGGTTAGAGCTCGTCGCGCAGAAACGAGGGTGGCTCGAAGATCTCGCCGCTCCCGCCGGACGCGGCGGTGACGAACGTCCCGCGCCGCGACTGCTTGCTGCCGCCGCCGATCCCCGTCGCGACGACGGTGATCCACATCTGGCCGGTCAGCCGGTCGTCGATCGTCGCGCCGAAGATGATGTTCGTGTCGTCGGTCGCCGACTCGCGCACCGCCTCGGCCGCCTCGTTCACCTCGAAGAGGGTGAGGTCGTCTCCGCCGGCGATCGAGAGCAGGATGCCGCGGGCACCGGTGATCTCGGTCTCGATCAGCGGGCTGCGGAGCGCGCGCTCGGCCGCCTCTTTCGCGCGGCCCTCGCCGGTCGCGTAGCCGATGCCCATGAGCGCGGTGCCGGAGTCCTTCATCACCGTGCGCACGTCGGCGAAGTCGAGGTTGATCAGACCGGGATTCGTGATCAGGTCGCAGATGCCCTGGACGCCGTGCCGGAGCACGTCGTCGGCGATGCGGAACGCATCGAGCATCGACGTCGAGCGGTCGAGCACCTCGAGCAGTCGGTCGTTCGGGATCACGATCAGCGTGTCGCAGGCCTCGCGCAGCGCCGCGACGCCGTCCTCGGCCTGCTTGCGCCGCCGTGTGCCTTCGAACTTGAACGGCATCGTGACGATGCCGACGGTGAGCGCTCCGACCTCGCGCGCGATCCGCGCGACGATCGGTGCGGCGCCGGAGCCGGTGCCCCCGCCTTCCCCGGCCGTCACGAAGACCATGTCCGACCCGCGCAGCGTCCGCTTGATCGAGTCGTAGCCGTCCTCGGCCGCGTGGCGCCCGATCTCGGGATCGGCGCCCGACCCGAGGCCCTCGGTCAGCTCGCTGCCGATGTGGATCTTCGTCGGCGCGTCGCACATCTGCAGTTGCTGGATGTCGGTGTTGACGGCGACGAAGTCGACCTGCGTGATGCCCGCGTCGATCATCCGGTCGACCGCGTTGAGGCCGGCTCCGCCGACGCCGACCACGCGGATCACCGCGAGGTAGGACGTGCTGTCGCGCGCGCGCTCGAGGCGGGCCGGTGACTCGGGAAGCGGGTCGAGCCAGCGCGTCGGCGGACGCGCGGCGGCCGGCTCGGGAAGCTCGGCGGGTTCGGGCTGCTGCGGGACGCGCGCGGGCTCGGCGACGCGGAGCGGCGTCGGCTCGGGCGGGTCCGGCTCCGACGCCTTCGTCCCCGGCTCGGGCTCCGTTGTCAGCTGCTGCTGCTCGTGCGCGTCGTCCTGGCCCCCGCGCTTCGACGCCTCGGTCGCGCGAAAGAGCTCCGCCAGCGGGCCCTCACGCATACTGGCGCGATTTCTGGCCATCGAGCACCTCCTTCGCGAGATCACGGTACAGGGCGGCGGCCTCGCCGTTCGGCTCGTAGGCGAGCACCGACAATCCCTTGACCGGCGCCTCCGCGAACCGGATCGTCTTGCGAATCCGCGTCGCGTAGACGAGGTCTCCGAAGTTCTCGCGCAGGATCTCGTCGGCTTCACGCGAGTGCGTGAGGCGGCGGTCGTACATGGTCGGCACGATCCCGATGATCTTCACCCCGGGGTTCAGGTTCTCGCGCACCATCGCGAGCGTGTTCTCGAGCTGCACGAGCCCGCGCAGCGAGAGGTACTCGGTCTGGACGGGCACGATCACGCCGTCGGCCGCGACGAACGCGTTGATCGTGAGCAGGCCGAGCGACGGCGGCGTGTCGATGAGGATGTAGTCGTAGCGATCCTTGATGGGCGCCAGCGCCTTCTCGAGCGCGCGCTCGCGGCCGATCACGCTCGCGAGCGCCATGTCGGCCCCCGCCAGGTCGATCGAGGACACCGCGACGTCGACCTCGCGCTGCTCGATCACCTGCTCGAGCGGAAGCCGGTGCACGAGCACGTCGAACACCGACCGCTCGATCGTGTCGGGGTTCAGCCCCTGCGACATCGTCAGGTTCCCCTGCGGGTCGAGGTCGATCACGAGCACGCGGTAGCCCTGCTCGACGAAGGCGACTCCGAGGTTGAGCGTGGTCGTCGTCTTGGCGACGCCGCCCTTCTGGTTGGCGAGCGCGATCACCGTCGCCGAGCCAGGCGCAGCCCCGCTCGTGGGACGAACGTTGGGGCGCGGAAGCAGGCGGGCGAGACCCATCTGTTGTTCGCAGTTCGGGTTGGTCTAGGACATTCCTCCCGTTCGTCTTCGAAGTTCCGAGACGGCCGTGAGCGCCCGCTCGTCGCCCTCCGTGCGCGCCCAGTGCTCTGCCTCGTCCACGAGTGCCCGTAGCTCGTCGAGCAGCTCGGCGGTCGGCGCGCGCGCCCGTTCGAGCCGCTCGAGGCGGTCGAGGCGGTCGAGCACGCGTGCGGCAGGCTCCATCCGCCGACCGTAGCGGTGACTTCGTGACGTCTCTGCGAAAGATCGGCGCCGACTTGCGAGCTACGCGACGCGCAGCGCCGAGGACGGCCGCGGGCGCAGCCCGAGCAGCGTCTCGTCGAGCGCGGTCACCAGGTCGGCGCGGTTGCCGTGCAGGAGCGTCTCGACGAGCGCGCGCCGCACGGCATCGCGCGCTCCCCGGCCGAGGCGCTCCTCGCGCAGGCCGTCGACGAGCTCGGTGCGCTCGGGCGTCTTGTCGGCGAGCAGCACGGCGGCGCGCATGCCCGATGCCCAGTCGCCGCCGTCCGCGCCCAGCAGGGAGTTGAGGCTCTCGCGCACCTGCGCCGAGCGGAACGGCTCCTCGGCGAACAGGGAGAGCTCCCAGCGGTCGAGCGCCTCGCCGAGCGGCCGGTCGGCGTCGGCCAGCGTCAGCCGCTCGCGCAGGTCGCGGGCCAGCCGGCCGCGGATCGCGTCGAGCCGCACCGCCTCGCCGCGCGGCTGCGTCCCGGCGATCGGGAGGATGGTGGTGATCCGGAGAGGGCGATAGTCGAGGCGTTCGAAGACGACGGGGCCGCCTGCGATCGCGCCGGCGGTCGCGAGCCGCAGCGCCGTGACCGCATCGGCGAGCTCCGCCGCCGCGTCGGGTGCATCCTCGTCGGCGCCGAGCTCGCGGCCCAGCGACAGCACGAGCAGCCGGTCGACGTCGCGCCCGAACTCGCTCGGCAGCAGGCCCTGCGCCTCGGGCCAGAGCTGCGAGAGCTCGCCCGCGACCGCCGGCCGGAGCAGGATGCCGCCGCCGAGGTCGACATCGGCGCCGGAGGAGATCCCGACCACGGGGGCGAGCGCAAGGTACGAGCGCGCGGAGCCGAACAGTGACAGCTCGAAGTCGGCATAGGCGACGCCGAACGCGTCGTCGTTCCAGTCGAAGCCGCCGCAGCGTTCCGCGGTCGCGCTCAGCATCGGCAGCAGGATCGAGCGAAAGAGCGCGTCGTCCGGGGTCTGCGCGTAGCCGGCGTGCGCGCGCGCGAAGATCGCCGCCGCGGGCTCGCGCCGGAGGTCGTCGATCGCGTTGCGAGCGTCGGGAAGGCGCCGGAGCGTCGGCGCCTGCTCGTCGACGAACCCACGGACGAGTGGGCGGTACTCGTACAGCGAGGGGCCGCCCGCGGAGACGTGCTCCTCGAACGCGAACGGGATCTGCGCGCCGCGCTCGGCCGCGAACGCCGCGAGGCAGAACGCGCGGAGCGACTCGTAGAGGTGAGGAGCGCGAAGCGCCACCGCATCTACTACGCGCCGCGGCGCTGCACTCCTACCGCTTCCGACCAGCCAGAATCGACGGCACCGTGGGATTCCCGTCGCTCCGCCACCCGATCGTGCTCGCCCCGCTGGCCGGAGGCCCGTCCACGCCCGCGCTCGCCGCCGCCGTGACCCGCGCCGGCGGTCTCGGCTTCCTCGCCGCCGGCTACCTGAGCGCCGAGGCGCTCGACCGGCGGATCCACGAGACGCGCGCACTGACCGGGGGCGCGCTCGGCGTGAACCTCTTCTGCCTGCGTCCGCGGCCGGTCGACGCGGCGGCGATCGCGGCCTACGCGGCGGAGCTCGAGCCGGAGGCGCGCGGCCTCGGGGTCGCGTTGGGCGAGCCGGTATTCGAGGACGACGAGTGGGGCGACAAGCTCGCCGTCGTGCGCGAGGCACAGGTGGAGGTCGTGTCGACGACGTTCGACTGCCCGGACGCCGAGGTCGTCGGCAGCCTGCAGGAGACCCGCGCGTCGGTGTGGGTCACCGTCTGCTCGCCGAAGGAGGCCGCGCGCGCGCAGGCCGTGGGTGCCGACGCGGTCGTCGTGCAGGGCTCCGAGGCCGGCGGCCACCGCGGGAGCTTCGACGACGCCGGCGACGACCTACCGCTGTTCGAGCTCCTGCAGCTCGTGGCGACGGAGGTCGAGCTTCCGCTCGTCGCGGCGGGCGGGATCGTCGACGGCGCGGGCATCGCCGCGGCGCTCGCAGCCGGAGCGCGCGCGGCACAGCTCGGCACGGCGTTCCTGCTCTGCCCGGAGGCCGGGACTCACGACGCGCACCGCCGTGCGCTCGCGGCCGGCGGCGCGACCGCCGTGACGCGCGCGTTCACGGGCCGCCGGGCACGCGGCATCGTCAACGAGTTCATGCGCCGCCATCCCGATGCACCCGCCGCGTACCCACAGGTGCACCACCTGACCGCCCCGCTCCGGGCGGCGGCGAGGAACGCGGGCGACGCCGACAGCTTCAACCTCTGGGCCGGCGAGGGGCTTCGGGGCGTGCGCGAGCTACCGGCGGCGAGCCTCGTCGCGCAGCTCGCAGCTGAGGCGGCCGCGGCGAGCTAGATGGCCTGGCAGGCGGGGCACCAGTAGACGGTGCGGTTGTCGTCGCCGATCCCGCGCGACTCGATCCTCGAGCCGCAGCGTGCGCACGGCCTGCCGGCGAGCCGGTAGACCCGCCGCTGTCCGCGACCGCCGTCGAGCGCGGCGCGCATCAGCCCGGCCGCGGTCTCGAGCGCGGCCAGTCGCTCGTCGTCGCCGACGTCGCCCAGGCGCCGCCAGGGCGAGAGGCCCGCCGACCAGAGCGTCTCGGCGAGCCACATGTTCCCGATGCCGGCGACGAGCGACTGGTCGAGCAGGCTCTCCCCCAGCGTGCGCGTCGGATCGGCGGCGCGCAGTCGCGCGAGCATCTCTGCGAACGCGGGCGGCGCCGCCAGGATGTCGGGCCCGAGCCGGTCGAGCGCGCGCAGGTGCAGCTCGAGCACCGGGCCGTTCCAGAGCACCGCCGCGAGCTCGTCACCCTCGAGGATCAGCCACGGTCTGCCGATCACACCGCCCTTCGGACGGACCGTCCAGCGTCCAGACATGCGGAGGTGCGAACGAACGGCGACGCCGCCGTCGAACCGCAGCACGAGGTTCTTGCCGAAGGCCTCCACCGTCTCGAGCCGGCGTCCGTCGATTCGCTCGGCGACGCGTGTGGCCTGCGCCCGCGCGTTCGGCGAGGTCGCCGAAAGGCGCTGGCCGACGAGCGGCTGCAGCCGCCGCGCCGCACGGTGGATCGCGTCACCTTCCGGCACGTGCGTCCTCGAGCAGGTAGTGCGCCCCGGGCCCGACGCGGGCGGCTTCGTCGTCCGGGTTGAGCAGCGAGCACCGGTCGATCGACAGGCAGCCGCAGCCGATGCACGTCGTCAGCCGCGAGCGCAGCGCCTCGAGCGTCGCGATGCGCTGCTCGAGATCCTCGCGCCAGCGGCGCGAGAGCCGCTCCCAGTCGCGCCGCGTCGGCGTGCGATTCGGCGGCAACGTCTGAAGCGCCTCGCCGATCTGCGCCAGCGGGATGCCGGCGGCCCGGCCGGCCTGGATCAGCGCGATTCGCCGGAGCATCGACCGGTCGTACCGGCGCTGGTTGCCGTCGGTGCGGTCGGCTGCCACGAGGCCCTTCTCCTCGTAGAAGCGGAGCGCCGACGCCGCGACGCCGCTCCGCTCGGCGAGCTCTCCGATCGTCAGCTCGTCACGCACTTGACTTCAACCTTACTTGAGGTTCTACCCTCGGCGGATGGCTATCACTGCATCACCCACGCGGCTCACGCGCGCCGCCTCGCTCCGCGATCTGCGCGACGCCGGCAGGCTCGTCGTCCACGTCGATCGCCACACCCTCTGCCTGTTCGCCGACGGCGACGACGTCCATGCCGTCGACAACCGCTGCCCGCACATGGGCTTCCCACTGCACCGCGGCTCGGTCTGCGACGGCATCCTCACGTGCCATTGGCACCACGCGCGCTTCGACCTTCGCACGGGCGGCACGTTCGACCAGTTCGCCGACGACCTGCGCCGCTTCCCGGTCGCGATCGACGGCGACGACGTCCTCGTCGACCTGTCGCCGCCCGCCGAGCACATCGCTCACGCACGGCGCCGATTGCACGACGGCCTCGAGCGCGACATCCCGCTCGTCGTCGCGAAGACTGCGATCGCCCTGCTCGACCACGACCCGACGGGCGCCGAGGTGTTCCGCGACGGGCTCGCGTTCGGCGTCGCCCGCCGCGGCGGCGGATGGTTCCGAGGGCTCACGACCCTGACGTGCTTCATGCGTCTCGTGCCCCGGCTCGAGGCCGCCGACCGCGCGCCGGCCCTCTACCACGGTCTCGCCGACGTGGCACGCGATTCGGCGGACGCGCCGCCGCACTTCGCGCTCGAGCCGTTGCCGGGCGCCGCACCCGAGCCGGCACGGCTCGCGACGTGGTTCAGGCGATTCGTCGAGGTGCGCGACGCCGAGGGAGCAGAGCGCGCCCTCGTGTCGGCGGTGCGCGCTGGCGCGTCGCAGCACGAGCTCGCCGAGATGCTCTTCGCGGCCGCGACCGACCACCGCTACCTCGACGGCGGCCACACGCTCGACTTCGTCAACAAGGCGCTCGAGGCGCTCGACATCGCCGGCTGGGAGCATGCGGAGCCGGTCCTCGCCTCGCTGCCCGCCCAGCTCGCGGGCGCCGAGCGAATGGAGGAGGCGAATGCATGGCGAAACCCGGTCGACCTCGTCGTGCTCCTCGAGCGCGCGTTCGAGGCGCTGCCGTCGACGCTCGCAGAGGGCGCGTCGGCGCGCGGCACCTGGGCCGGGCGAGACCAACTCGTGCAGACGCTGATCGGGGCGGAGCCCGCCGAGCTCGTGCAGGCGCTGCTCGATTCGCTCGCCGGAGGCGCCACGGAGGTCGAGCTCGCTTCGGCCGTCTCCTTCGCGGCGGCAACACGGATCGCACGCTTCCCGACGAGCAACGAGTTCGGCGACTGGGATACGGCGCTGCACACGTTCACGTTCGCGAACGCGGTCGAGCAGGGACTGCGCCGCTCGGCGTCCGGCGAGCTGCTGCGCGGCGTGTTCGACGCCGCGGCGAGCGTGCACCTCGATCGCTTCCTGAACGTGCCCGCCGCGCGACTGCCCGTGGCGGACGCCGAAGCGGATCCGGCGGCGCTGCTCGACGAGCTGCCTCGCGTCTTCGACCGGCAGCAGCAGGTCGACGACGCCGCGCGGGTCACCGCGTCGTTCCTTGCCGCGGGCGGCGCCCCGGCACAGCTGATCGCCGCCCTCGGCGCGGGGCTCGTGCGCGAGAACCGCAACTTCCACACCATCCAGTGCGTCGAGGCGGCGGTCAACCAGCATGAGCTCGTCGACTCCGACGAGGCGGCGATCCCGCTGATCGCCGCGGCGCGCTACCTCGCCGCCCACGCGGCGACGAGCCGCTCCGAGCGGCAGACATTCGACATCGCGCGGCGGCTCTCCCGCGGGGAACGGCTCTACGAGGAGATCGACGCGGCCTGAGCTAAGGGCGAAGCACAGCGCGGCGCGGACCGGCCAGGAACCCGGCCTCGACGAGCAGCGGCATCGCGTCGGTCTCACCGACCGGCTCGCCGTCGAAGCGCTCGACGGCGAGCCGCCTGGCGCCGCCGGCGCGGACGTGCGCGACGAGCGCGTCGAGCGCCGGGCCCAGCCACTCCGGATCCGGCTCCCTGAGCGGGACGAGCGAGCGGCCGCCCCGTTCAACGTAGAGCAGCGGCTCACCGCCCTGGAGCACGACGAGCGCGCCCGCGACACGCGCGGCCCGCGCCCCGGCGCGCTTCGGCCAGGGGAGCGCCGCGCCGTACGGCTGCGCCGGATCGGCGGCGGCGAGCACGAGCGGCTCGTCGTCCACCCGCTCGCGCAGCTCGCGCAGCCGCTCGACGGCGCCGCCGAGCGCGAACTGCGCGCCCCCGAGCCCCTCCACGAAGTACCCGCGGCGGCAGAGACCGAGTGTCTCGAGCGCACGCAAGTCGGCGTAGACCGCGCCGTAACCGCCGGGGATGTTCTCGCTGCGCACCCCGTCGCGCGTCACGACCCCGTGCCGCTCGAGCAGCAGCTCGGCGAGCGCGCGGCGCTCGGGCGTGGCGGCGAACAGCCGCTCGGTGCGTGACCACCGTCCCTGCGTCGCCGACGTGACGTTGCTGCGCCGGCGGGAGAAGCGCCGCGGACGGCGTTCCGCCGCGGGCAGACCGTTCCGGCGCGCGGCGCGGAGCGGGCCCCAGGCGTCGTTCGTCACCTCGCCCGCCCACACGAGGTCCCAGAGCGCGGGCAGTGCGGCGGCCTCGTCGAGCCCGCTCTCCGCGATCAGCTCGTCCCAGTGGAGCGCGTGGACGAGCGCAGCGCGCAGCGCATCGTGCTCGGGGCCCTCGGGCGGCGGAGATCCGGCGACGCGGCCGAGCGCACCGGCGTCTTCGCGGAAGTACAGAGCCACGCGATCGGGGCCGGCGCCGATCCAGACCAGCTCGCCGCTCGCGCAGAGCGCGTCGAGGTGCTCCGGACGGTAGCCGGGCACGCGTCGCGGGAGCAGCTGGGACTCGACGAGCGCGACCGGGAGCGGCAGCGCCTGCAGGGGAACGAGTGCCTCGCGCAGCGACGCGCGCCGCCCGATGCCGTGCCAGGCGGGCAGGACCCGCGCGAGCGCCTCCTGCTCGACGGGCTCGACCTCGCGCCGCAGTGCCGCGAGCGACGCGCGGCGGAGGCGGCGGAGCACGTCGGGGTCGCACCACTCGCGCTCGGTGCCGCCGGGCCGCAGCTCGCCGCGCACGAGCAGCTCGTCGGTCTCGAGCGCGCCGAGCTCGGCGCCGACGTCGCGGCCGAACCGCTCGTTCGCATCGGCGGTGGTGAACGGCCCGCGTCCCTTCGCAAAGCGCAGCACGAGCTGCCGGAGCGAATCCGGGCCGCCCTCGAGGAACGCGTCGGGCAGCCCCGACGGCGGCATCGCGCCGAGCGCGTCGCGGTAGCGTCCGGCGTCCTCGGCCGCGATCAGGCGCTCCTCGCCGGCGATCCGAACGAACACCGCCCGCCGCTCGTCGACGAGCGCGGCGGCCAGCTGCGCGTCGTACTCGCCGTCGCGCCGGTCGCCGCGAACACGCAGCTGGTCGTGCAGCTGGTCGGGCGTCCGCGGATCTCCGCGAAGTTGCCGTTCCACCTCCTCGACCGCGTCGCGGTCGAGGAGGTCCCGGAGCTCCTCTTGCCCGAGCAGCTCGCGCAGCAGGTCGCGGTCGAGGCTCAGCGCTTGCGCCCGACGCTCGGCGGGCGGCGTGTCGTCCTCGTACATGTAGGTCGCGATGTAGTCGAAGAGCAGCGACGCGGAGTACGGCGACGCGGTCTGCGTCTCGATCTCGACGACGTCGAGCTCGCGCGTCTGCAGCATGCCGAGCAGCCCGCGCAGGGCCGGCAGGTCGAACACGTCCTGCAGGCACTCGCGGAACGTCTCCAGCACGACGGGGAACGAGCCGTAGCGGCGCGCGACCTGGAGCAGCGACTGCGCCTTCAGGCGCTGCTGCCAGAGCGGCGTGCGGATGCCCGGGCGGCGGCGCGGGATCAGCAGCGCACGCGACGCGTTCTCACGAAAGCGCGAACCGAACAGCGCCGTGTCGCCGAGCTCAGCGACCACCAGGTCCTCGAGCTCGGCCGGGTCGATGACGAGCTCCTCGACCGGCGGCGGCGCATCGGTCTCGGCGAAGTGCAGTGCGATCCCGTCGTCCGACCAGATGGACTGCGCCTCGAAACCGTGCGCCTCGCGCAGCTTCGCCGCGATCGCCATCGCCCACGGCGCGTGCACGCGCCCACCGAAGGGCGTCAGGATGCAGACACGCCAGTCGCCGATCTCGTCGCGGAAGCGCTCGATCACGATCGTGCGGTCGGACGGGACCGCGCCGGTCGCGTCCTGCTGCTCGCGCAGGAACGTCAGCAGGTTGCGGGCGGCGCGCTCGTCGAGGTGGTAGTCGGTGCGCAGCCGCGCAGCCGCCTCGGGCTCGGGGAGCGCCGACAGCTCGCGCGTGGCCGCGCCGATCCTGGCGCCGAGCTCGTACGGCCTCCCCACGCCCTCGCCCTTCCAGAACGGCACGGCGCCGGGGACGCCGGGCGCCGGCGAGACGAGCACGCGGTCGCGCGTGATCTCCTCGATCCGCCACGTCGACGCGCCGAGCAGGAACGTCTGCCCGGCCCGCGCTTCGTACACCATCTCCTCGTCGAGCTCGCCGACCCGTCCGCCGCCGTCGACGAGGAAGACGCCGAAGAGGCCGCGATCGGGGATCGTCCCCGCGTTCGTGACCGCGAGCCGCCGCGCGCCGTCGCGCGCGCGGATCGTGCCGCCGGTGCGGTCCCAGACGATGCGCGGCCGCAGCTCGGCGAACTCGTCCGATGGATACCGACCGGCGAGCATGTCCAGGACGTTCTCGAGCTGCGCGCGCGAGAGCTCGCGGAACGGGTACGCGCGTGTGACGAGCGCGTGCAGGTCGTCGACGGCGATCTCCTCGTCGACGGCGATCGCGACGACCTGCTGCGCCAGCACGTCGAGCGGGTTCTTTGGGATCCGCGTCTCCTCGATCTCGCCCTCGCGCATCGCGCGCGCGACCACCGCGCTCTCGAGCAGGTCGGCGCGGAACTTCGGGAAGATGCGCCCCTTCGACACCTGCCCGAGCTCGTGGCCGGCGCGACCGATCCGCTGCAGGCCGCGCGCGACCGACTTCGGCGACTCGACCTGGACGACGAGGTCGACCGCGCCCATGTCGATGCCGAGCTCGAGGCTGGAAGTCGCGACGAGGCACGGGATGCGCCCCGCTTTCAGGTCCTCCTCCACGAGCACGCGCTGCTCGCGCGCGAGCGAGCCGTGGTGCGCGCGCGCGATCTCGCGCTCGGCGAGCTCGTTGAGGCGCAGCGCGAGCCGCTCCGCGAGACGGCGGTTGTTGACGAAGACGATCGTCGAGCGGTGCGCCTCTACCAGGCGCAGCAGCTCCGGGTAGATCGACGGCCAGATCGACCGGGCGCCGCGCTCGGTGCCGATGTCCATCTCCTGCCCGTCGGCCGGCGCCGGATGCGAGAGCGCGGCGGTCGAGCCGAGCTCGCGCAGATCCTCGACCGGGATCACGACCTCGAGATCGAGCTCCTTGCGCGTGCCGGCGTCGACGAGCTCGATCGGGCGTCCGCCCGACACGAAGCGGCCGATCTCGTCGAGTGGGCGCTGCGTCGCGGACAGGCCGAGCCGCTGCATCGCCACGTCGAGGTTCGCCTCGAGCCGCTCGACGCTGAGCGCGAGATGCGAACCCCGCTTGGTGCCGGCGACGGCGTGCACCTCGTCGAGGATCAGCGTCTCGACGCCCCGCAGCGTGTCGCGTGCCTGCGAGGTGAGCATCAGGTAGAGCGACTCCGGCGTCGTGATCAGGATGTCGGGGGGCTCCGCGATCAGCTCCCGCCGCTCCTTCGCGGGCGTGTCACCCGTCCGCACGGCGACGCGGACGTCGGACTGCAGCCCGGCGAGCGGCCCGCGCAGGTTGCGCTCGATGTCGTAGTTGAGCGCCTTGAGCGGCGAGACGTACAGGACGCGCAGGCCGCGTCCAGGAGATTTCGCGAGCCTGTCGAGCGCGTAGAGGAAGGCGGTGAGCGTCTTGCCCGAGCCGGTCGGCGCCTGGATGAGCACGTGGCCGCCGGCCGCGATCGCAGGCCAGCCGAGCGCCTGAGCAGGCGTCGGTGCGGCGAACGTGCGCTCGAACCAGGCGCGCGTCGCAGGCGAGAACACGCCGAGCGGATCCACTCCCGGAAGGGTAGTTACGCGACCTTCGTAGCCACCTCACAGGTTCGAGGGCTAGCCTCGCGCCCATGAGCTTCGACGACCGCCTCACCCGCCGCGGATCACTGGCCCGCCTGGGGACGGTTCTGGCCGCCGCGGCGGGCGGCGGCATTTCGGCCGCAAGCGCGGACGGGAGCGGGCCGGCGGCGGTCTCGTCCGGGCTCGTCACGTGCGTCCTGACGCCGGAGATGACGGAGGGGCCCTACTACCTCGCGGGCGAGAAGGTGCGGCGCAACATCACGGAAGGCCGGCCCGGAACGCCGCTCTCACTGCATTTGACCGTCGTCGACGCTTCGACCTGCAAGCCGATCCCCGGTGCAGCAATCGACATCTGGCACGCCGATGCCGCCGGCGCCTACTCGGGGTTCGGAGCGGGCGCGTCGAGCCGGACGTTCATGCGGGGCATCCAGAAGACCGACGCCCGCGGTCTCGCCACCTTCGTGACCGTGTACCCGGGCTGGTACCAGGGCCGCACGGTGCACATCCACGTCAAGGTGCACGTCGGCGGGAACGTCGTGCACACGGGACAGCTCTTCTTCAACGACCACGTCACCGACACCGCGTACAAGGTGAAGCCCTACACGAGCCGCCCGAACCGCACGACGCGGAACGCCGACGACTCGATCTTCGTGAACGGGGGGAGCCGGTCGCTGCTCGCGCTCGAGCGGCGTACCGGCGGCTACGTCGGCTCGATCACGATGGGCGTCCACCGCCGCTGATCGCGGCCCGGAGCCGTTCGACGTCCATGCGCAGTTCGGCCTCCGGGAACGGCTCCTGCTCCTCCTCGGGGAACGGGAACGGCCATTCGGGCCGCGGGTCGATCGCGAAGCGCGGGATCACGTGCGCGTGCAGGTGCGGCAGCGAGTTGCCTAGCAGGTTGTAGTTGAGCTTCACCGGCTCGAGGCACTCGATCAGCGCACGCCCGACCGCCAGGAGCTCCGACCAGAAGAGCGCGGCTTCGGCCGGTTCGAGGTCGGTCGGCTCGACGACGTGACGGCCTCGCCAGACGACGACGCTGTACCCGCGCTGGATCGCCGCGCGCTGAAGATACGCGTCGACGACCCCGCCGGCGAAGTACCGGATGCCGTACGGCGTCTCGTCGGGCCGTCCCTGCTCGCAGAAGGCGCAGCCCTCCCCGCGCCGCCGCGCATAGAACGCCGTCGGCCATTCCACGCCCGGATTCTCGCAGCGCGCGTAGGATCGGAGCATGCCCGACGCGCTCTGGTTCACCGACGACCCGGCCGCATGCGAGCTGCTCGCCGACGACCCGTTCGCCCTGCTGGTGGGCTTCGCGATCGATCAGCAGGTGCCGGTGCAGAAGGCGTTCGCCGGGCCGTACGTGCTGAAGCAGCGCGCCAAGACGCTCGATCCGAAGAAGCTCGCGAAGCTCGATCTCGCACCCCTCTTCGCCGAACGGCCGGCGATCCACCGCTTCCCGAGCGCGATGGCCGAGCGCGTGCGCGAGCTGGCCGCAGTCGTGAGCGACGACTACGGCGGCGAGGCGTCGCGGATCTGGGGCGAGGCGGCCGACGGAGACGATCTGAAGAAGCGCATCGGCGCGCTGCCGGGCTTCGGCCCGATGAAGATCACCGCGCTCGGCTCGGTGCTCGCGAAGCGGTTCGACGTCGAGGTCGCCCGACCGCTCGTACCGAACCACCCGACGCTCGGCGACGTTGACTCCACCGAAGCGCTCGAGCGCTACCAGGCAGCCAAGCGGGCGTACAAAGCCGAGCTTCGCGCGCGTGCCGGAAACGCCTGACGAGCTCTGGGCTCGCGCCCACGCATCGCTGCGCACGCCTCCTGTCGAGGAGTGGGAGACGTTCCCGTTCGTCGGCGCGGCGCGGCCTCGCGAGCTCGAGCGGCCGGTCGACGCCGAGCCCCCGCGTCACGGCGCCGGCGGCATCGACTGTCGCCGCTGCCTCGAGGGCGACGAGAACGCGCTGTGGGCCAACGAGAACTGGATCGTCCGCGCGCTGGCGCCGAATGGGCTGCCGATCGTCGTGATGCTCGAGACGCGCGCCCACCACGATTTCCCCGACCTGCCGGATGAGCTCGCCGCTGAGCTCGGGCCGATGCTGCTGCGGGTCCAGCGTGCCGTGTGCGCGGTCGGCGAGATCGGCAACGTGCACGTCTGCCGATGGGGCGACGGCAGCGAGCATTTCCACGTGTGGTTCATGGCGCGACCGGCGCGCATGCCCCAGCTGATCGGCTCGTTCGCCGCGATCTGGGACGACATCCTCCCGCCCGTCCCGCCGGACGTCTGGCGCGAGAACTGCGAGCGCGTCAGGGCCGCGCTCGGCGCGTAAACGGTGCCAGGCACCTCGGTGCCTGGCACCGGTCTAGCGGGCATCCACCCCGTCGACGTTCCAGTGCCGCGCGACGGAAAGGAGCCAGGCGCCGTCGCCCCGCGGCGACAGTGAGAAGAGGCTGATCGCGCGGCGGCCGAGCTCGTGGTCGCCGTACAGGATCTCGACCGCGATGCGCCGCGGCTCCTCGATCGCAGCGCGTACCTCGGCGAACGCCGGGTCGTCCAGGTCCCGAAACGCGCCCTGCCAGAAGCCGACCTCGGCCGGTGCGATGTAGAGGTCACGGGTGAGCCGGCGGAAGTCGTCGATCGGCGTGTGCTCGGTGCCGCCGCCGCGGCGGTCCGGGTGCAGGTACCAGCCGTGCAGGACCGCGATCCCCGTCCCGACGTTGCGGAGCGACGCCGCCAGGTAGATCGCCTCGTCGGTCACCTCGGCGATCGCACCGCTCCCCGGGACGAGGAACCAGCGGTCGTCGAAGAAGCCGACCTTCTGCGGCGGATCGTCGGCGTGGGACGGCATGAGCACCGGCCGCAGGCCGGCGAGCAGCGACCGCTCCGCCGCGCGGGCGGTTCGGTTCGCCGACCGGACCGAGGCGAAGGTCGCGAATGCGAGCACGAGCGTCGCCGCCGCCGTCGCGAGCGACGAGACGGTCACCCAGTCAGTCGCCAGCATTCGCCCGGAGCCGCTTGAGCGCCGGCGAGAGCGCCTGGCCGCCGCGGAGCACCGGCTCGAACAGGTCGCCGAGTCGCGCGACCCGATCCAGGGCCACCGCCATCGTGAAGTCGCGCGGCCGCACGTCCTCCGTCAGCTCCTCCCAGTGGAGCGGCGTCGAGACCGGCGCGCCCGGTTTCGGCCGGACGGAGTAGACGGAGGCGATCGTCTTCCCCCAGCCGTTCTGCCGGTGGTCGACGAGCACGCCGGACCGCTTCTTCTTCAGCCACTCGGTCGTCACCTCGCCCGGATGCTCACGCTCGAGCTGCCGCGAGACGCGCTCGGCGAACTCGTAGGTGTCCTCGAATGTGGAGCGGCGGGTGATCGGCACGAGCACGTGGATCCCGTCCGAGCCGCTCGTCTTCACCCACGATTCGAGCTCGAGCGCCTGCAACGCGGCGCGGACGTGGTGCGCCACGCGGATGCAAAGCGCGAACGCGCCGTCCTCGTCGGGCGGGTCGAGGTCGAACAGCACGAAGTCGGGACGATCGGGATGGTCGACGCGCGAGTACCACGCGTTCATGTCGATGCAATGCATCTGCACCATCCAGAGCAGCGCCTCGCGGGAGTCGACGAGAGGAAAATCGACGAGGCGCGACTCGCCCTTGCCGCCGCGCGGCCAGGTGCGGAACTGGCGCGTCTCGATCCAGTCGGGCATCCCCTTCGGCGCCTGCTTCTGGAAGAACGCGTCGCCGGCGATGCCCTCGCGCCAGCGCTTCATCGTGAACGGGCGGTCGCGGAGATGCGGGACGATCGCGTCGGCCACCGTGTCGTAGTACGCGAACAGCTCTCCCTTGGTCACGCCGTCGTCCGGGAAGAGCACGCGGTCGGCGCTCGACAGCGAGACGGCGTGACTCACGGGAGCCGTCCCCAGTAGAGCTGCGTCTGCACGGTGAGTATGTACCCGTCGCCGAGCGTTGCATGCAGCCGACGTCGCAGCTCCGCGCGCGCGTCGCCGTCGAGCGCCGCCGGCGAGCTCGTCGTCAGCAGGAGGTCGGCCATCCGGCCGCGGTCGTACGGGACGCGCGTCACGAGCTCGGCACGGCCGAGCGGGCCGGTCACGCGCTCGACGTCCTCCTGCCACGCCTGGTTCGACCGGCGCGCGACGCTCAGGCGCGTGAACACGTCGTCGAGCAGCGCCCGGGCGGCGGGCGGAAGGGGCGGTTCCTGGCCGTCCCACCAGGTGTTCCAGAGCAGCGCGAGACCGCCGCCGGGCACTGCGACGCGCGTGAGCTCGCGCAGCGCGGCGTCCGCGTCGAACCAGTGGAACGCGTCGGCGACGAAGACTGCGTCGAACGCGCCGGCAGCGGCGGGGACGCTCTCCGCCGAGCCCGCGCGCGCGTCGCCCGGGACGAACGCCCGCATCTCGTCGTCCGGCTCGACCGCCACGACGTGCGCGAACCGCTCACGGAGGAGGCGCGTCAGCTTCCCGGTGCCGGCGGCAAGATCGAGCACGCTCGCGTCGGGGCCGAGGCCGAGCTCGGCGGCGCCTCGGGCGATCGCCTCGCGCGGGTAGTCGGGCCGGGCGCGCTCGTACTCCGCGGCGACGCGGCCGAACGTCCGCCCGATCGTGGGCTCAGCGGTCACGCACCGCCCACATGACGTTCGCGAGATTCGGGATCGCATAGATGCGCTCCTCGGGCAGCAGCTCGAGCAGGCGCGCGCGGATCTCCACGCGCTCCGGCTCCGGTCGGCTCGCGATCCAGCTCGCCGTGCACATGCTGTCGACCGCGCCGACCCGGTCGAGCACGTGGTCGTGGGGCACGGCGTACTCGCGAACCTCCCCGAACGGCCCCCGCCGGATCACGTCCTGCCACGGCGGTGCGTCGTCGAACCGTTTGAGCCCAACCGCGTGCAAGGTCTCGACGTACTCCGCAAACGCCGGGGGCAGCGGCGTGGCCCGCGCCTCGTCACCAGAGTTCCAGACGAGCGCGAGCACGCCGCCCGGGCGGAGCACCCGGGCGAGCTCGGGGACCGCGCGCTCGTGGTCGAACCAGTGAAAGGCCTGACCGGCGAATGCAGCGTCGACCGTCCCGTCCGCAACCGGGAGCTCCTCGGCGCTGCCGGCGCGTGAGTCGACGCCGAGCAGGACACGCTCGAGGACCGATCGCATCCCGTCGAGTGGCTCGACGGCGATCACCGTCGCGTAGCGCCGGGCCAGGACGCGCGTCAGCTTGCCCGTGCCCGCCCCGACGTCGAGGACGGTCGCCTCTGCCGAGACCGGCAGCCCGCCGAGCACCGCTTGGGGATAATCCGGGCGCAGCTGCTCGTAGTTCTCCGCGATCCGGTCGAAGCTGCGCTCGGGAGCTTCCATCTCGCCGCCGTCAGCCGACACCGGCGAGGAGAAAGGCGCGATCCTCCTTGAGCATCTCGCGCGCGATCACGAGACGCTGGATCTGATTCGTCCCCTCGTAGATCTGCGTGATCTTCGCGTCGCGCATCATGCGCTCGACCGGGTACTCGGAGATGTAGCCGTACCCGCCGAGGATCTGGACGGCGTCCGTGGTCACGTCCATCGCGACGTCCGTGCAGTAGAGCTTCGCCATCGCCGACAGCTTCGTCAGCTCGGGGCCGTCCTCGTCGGCGTCGATCAGCCGGCCGACCTTGTAGAGGAGGCCGCGCGCTGCCTCGCAGCGCGTCTCCATGTCGGCGAGCATCCCCGCGATCAGCTGGTGCTCGGCGATCGGCCTGCCCATCGTCTCGCGGGTGCGCGCGTACTCGAGCGCGTAGTCGGTGGCGCCCTGCGCGAGCCCGAGCCCCTGCGCGCCGATCCCGGGGCGCGAGCGGTCGAGGATGCGCATCGCAATGCGAAAGCCGTCGCCCTCGGCGCCGAGCAGGTTCGCGGCGGGCACGCGGCACCCGTTGAAGAAGATCTCGCCGGTGGTCGACCCCTTGATCCCCATCTTCGGCTCGATGCGCCCGACCTCGAACCCGGGTGCGTCAGCCTCGACCACGAACGCCGAGATGCCGCCGTGCCCCGCCCCGGGCTCGGTCTTCGCGAAGACGACGTAGACCGACGCCACGCCTGCATTCGTAATGAAGCGCTTGCCGCCGTCGAGCACGAACTCGTCGCCCTCGAGCCGGGCGGTCGTCCGCATCGCGGCGCTGTCCGACCCGGAGCCGGGCTCGGTGAGCGCATAGGCCGCGAGCCACTCTCCCGAGGCGAGCCTCGGCAGGAAGCGCTGTTTCTGCTCCTCGCTCCCCGCCAACTTGATCCCCAGCGAGCCCAGCTCCTGCACGGCGATGATCAGGCCGCTCGTCGCGCAGACCTTCGAGAGCTCCTCGACCGTCACGAGCGTCATCAACGCGCTCGCGCCGATGCCCCCGTACGCCTCGTCGTACATGATCCCGAACAGGTCGTTCTCGCGGAACAACTCGACCACGTCCCAGGGGAACTCGGCCGACTTGTCGATCTCGGCGGCCCGCGGCGCGATGCGCTCGCGGGCGAGCGTGCGCACGAGCTCCCGGATCTCCCGCTGCTCGTCCGTCAGCGGATCGACGACGCTCACGGCGGCGATTCTAGTCGCGCCGCCGCGCTAGATTCGTGCGCGTGATCCTCGAGAACGGCCTCGTGCGGACGCTCGACCCGCAGGTCCCGACGCAGCGTGCCCTCGCGATCGCGGGCGAGCTGGTCGCCGGCGGCGTCGGCGTGCACGAGACCGCGCTCGCCTCGCCCGAGGTCGTCGACCTCTGCGGTTACACGGTCGTGCCCGGCCTGAACGACGCGCACGTGCATTTCCCGACGTGGGCGGTCGCGCAAACCGAGGTGAACCTCGACGGCTGCCGGTCACTCGACGAGGCGCTCGCACGGCTGCGCGACGTCCCGCGGCCGCCGGCAGGCCGCTGGCTGCGTGGCTACGGCTGGCGGAGCGGCGACTGGGAGCCGGAACGAGAGCCGACGCGCCTCGACCTCGACGAGCTGACGAGGGACACGCCGGTCGCGCTGATCGCGAAGGACTACCACTCGCTCTGGTTGAACACCGCCGGGCTCGCCCACGCGAACGGCGACCTCGAGGTCGCGGGCGGCGTCGTCGAGCGCGACGAGCACGGCGAGCCGACCGGCGTGCTGCGCGAGGAAGCGGCGTGGCGTTTCAAGGATCGCCACCTGACGATCGCCGACTCCGAGTACCTCGAGGCGATGCGGCACGGGGTGCGGCTCGCGGCGAGCCGCGGCGTCACTGCGGTGCACGACAAGGACGGCTGGCTGTGCGCGCTCCGGCTCTGGCGGCAGCTCGAGGAGGCCGGCGCGCTCACGCTGCGCGTCTGGCAGTCGATCCCCTACCAGCAGCTCGAGCACGCGCAGGCCGTCGGCCTGCGCTCGGGCTTCGGGGGCCCCCTGCTCAAGCTCGGCTACCTGAAGGCGTTCATGGACGGCACGCTCGGCTCGCAGACGGCCTGGATGATGGACGGCAGCGGCGTGCAGATCACGAGCGGCGCCGAGCTTGCCGAGATCGTGCGCGCGGGCGCCGCCGCCGGTCTCCCGGTCGCCGTGCATGCGATCGGCGACCGCGCGAACCGCCAGGCGCTCGACGCGTTCGAGGAGACGCGCGAAGCATGGGCCCCGGTCGGGCTGCGTCCGCGCATCGAGCACGCTCAGCTGCTCGAGCGCGACGACATCGCACGCTTCGGGGAGCTCGGCGTCGCCGCGTCGGTGCAGTTCTCGCACGCTCCCTCCGACCGCGACCTCGCCGACAGGAACTGGGCCGGGATGACCGACCGCGCCTACGCCTACCGCTCGCTGCTCGACACCGGGGCTACGGTGGCCAACGGCTCCGACGCGCCGATCGAGGAGCTCGATCCGCTCGCCGGGATCCGCGCCGGCGTCCGCCGGACGATCGACGACCGCCCGGCCTGGCACGGGGAGCAGGCCGTCACGGTCGACGAGGCGTTCCGGGCGACGTGCATCGCCCCCGCCTGGCTCGAGCACGCGGAGCGCAGCCGCGGGCGGCTCGTCCCGGGCATGCTCGCCGACCTCGTCGTGCTCGACCGCGACCCCTGGGAGGACCTCGACGCGCAGGTGGTGGCGACGATGGTCGGGGGCCGCTGGGTGCACAACCCACCCCCCTGGTAATCAGTCCGACCGGTTTTGCCTCCGTTTTACACCGGCTGTATCGGCGGCTTGCGCCACCGGGAGATCGTGTCCTTCGTCAGAAGATTTCCGAGCCCAGCAGGAGGACCCACGATGAAGCACCGCCTGATTCTCGCCCTCACGCTCACCGCGGCGTTGTTCGCCACGGTCGCCGCCACGGCGACCGGTGGGCCGAAGGGGCAGCAGTTCCAGTTCAGGGGCGACTTGCTGAACGCCAGCTCGAGCAACGTGCAGGTGCAGGTCGACGGCGGTAACCACGCCGCCCTGAAGGCCCTGATCGGCCAGTCGCAGAACCAGACGTTCACGATCGGCCCGTCGACCGAGATCCTCGTCTGGTCGCACGGCGTGCCGCACGTCGGCAGCGTCACCGACCTCAAGCAGGGTGACAACGTTCAGGTGAACGTGCGCGCACCGCACGGCTCCTCGCTCCAGACGATCGAGGCGACCGCCGCCGGCATCGTGGGCGACCACGGCCAGAACTCGAACCCGGCGTCGAAGCCGCTGTACCTCTACGTCGGCACCGTGACCGGCCCGCAGTCGGGCGGCCACATCGCGCTGCACGTCTCGAGCGGCAACTGGCGCGGCCTGCAGTCGATGCTCGGCCAGTCGCTCGACCAGTCCTTCTCCTACGACGACGGCACGATCTTCCTGCTCTGGCAGGGCAAGGTCCCGACCGTGATCGACGCCTCGCACCTCCAGGCCGGAGACCGGATCACGATCCGCATCCGCGCACCGAGGGACGCCACGCTCGCGCAGGTCGAGGCGTCGCCCGCCAAGCACGTGGGCGACCACGAGCCGGGCAACCCCCAGAGTCAGAACTAGCGCTTCTCTCCCCCAAGCGAGACCGCCGTGGCCGGCAGCGATGCCGGCCGCGGCGCGTCGGCGCGTAGACTCGCGGCGTGCCCGAGGCCAAGCTCGAGGACGTCGGCTCCGGACTCGCACCGGCCGCCGACGGCTGGTTCGTCGTGAACGTGCGCGACGCGACCTGGTGGACGTCCGAGCGAACCGGGTCGGCGACCGTCTTCGAGAGCGACGAGCACCTCTTCCGTCAGTTCGGCATCAACGTCAGCGTGCTCGAGCCGGGAGAGCCCAACTGCCTCTACCACTCCGAGTCGCAACAGGAGGCATTCCTCGTGCTGTCGGGCGAGTGCAAGCTGCTCGTCGAGGGCGAGGAGCGGCCCCTCGAGGCGTGGGACTTCTTCCACTGCCCGGCCGGCACCAACCATGTCTTCGTCGGGGCCGGCGACGGGCCGTGCGCGATCCTGATGGTCGGCGCGCGGACCGAGGACGAGCAGCTGCTCTACCCGGTGTCGGAGCTCGCCGCGCAGTACGGTGCGAGCGCGGCCGAGGAGACGAGCGACCCCAGGCAGGCCTACGCAGGCTTCGAGCGCGCACAGAAGGGTCGGCCCCCGTACTGGGGCGACCTCCCCTGGGCTGACGGCTAAAGGTCGCCGAAGGCGCGGAAGAGCTCGCGCCCCGCCGCGATCCCCTGCTCGACGTACTCGACGACCAGCCGCTCGTTCGGCGAGTGGATCTGCGAGTCGGGGAGACCGAAGCCGGTGATGATCGTCGGGATCCCCTTCCGCGTGAGGGCGGGCACGATCGGAAGCGTGCCGCCGGAGCGAACCAGCACCGGACGCACGCCGAGTGCGCGCTCGAATGCGTCGAGCCCGAGCTGGATCGCCTGTTCGTCGGGTGAGACGCGGCCCGGCTCCGCCGACGACCAGAGATCGACGGTGACGTCGGCGCCCGCGGGCGCCGACGCGCGCAGCAGTCGCTCGACCTCGGGCGCGATCACCTCGACCTGCTGACCGGGCGCGAGGCGAATCGAGACGTTCGCGACCGCTTCGACCGGCAGCACGGTCTTCTGCAGCTGAGGCGAGCCGCTCATGATCCCGTTCACGTCGACCGCCGGCTCGGCGAGCGTGCGCCGGTGGAAGTCGGCGGTCGCGTTCGGGTCCTTCGGCCGCGCGCCGCCTTCCGCGAGCTCGTCGGCGCCCGTCGGGAGCGTCGCCCAGCCGGCGAGCTCCTCGTCGGTCGGGGCCGCGATGCCCTGACGGAGCGGCTCGGCCAGCGTTCCGTCGCGGGCGATCAGACCGGCGAGCGCCTCCATCAGCGCGTGCGCCGCGTTCAGGGCCGCGCCGCCGAACATCCCCGAGTGCAGGTCGCGCTCGCCGGTGCGCACCGTGACGTGGAAGTACGCGATGCCGCGCGTGGCGAGGTCGAACGCCGGCATCCCGCGCCGGATCATCCCGCTGTCGAAGATCACGGCCGCATCGGCGCCCCGCTCGTCGGCGGCGAGGTACTCGACGATCGAGTTCCCGCCCGACTCCTCCTCGCCGTCGCAGCAGAAGCGCACGTTGACCGGCAGCTCGCCCGCCGCCGCCAGCTCCCGCGCCGCCGACAGGAGCATGTACAGCTGGCCCTTGTCGTCGACGGTGCCTCTCCCGTAGAGGTACTCGCCACGCACCTCGGGCTCGAACGGCGGCGAGTCCCAGAGCTCGAGCGGGTCGGGCGGCTGCACGTCGAAGTGCCCGTAGCAGAGCACGGTCGGAGCGTCCCCGCCGGCCGACGCCCGCAGCTCGCCGATCACGAGCGGCTGCCCGTTCCAGTCGACGACGTCGGCCTCGCCGCCTGCAGCGCGCAGGAAGTCGCGCACCCAGTCGGCAGCGAGCAGCACGTCCCCCGCGTGCGCCGGGTCGGCGCTGATCGACGGAATGCGAAGGAGCTCGGCGAGCTCGTCGAACCACGGCTCCGGCATGCGCGTGAGCCTAACCGGCGGCGCTCGGGAGGGAAACCAGGACGGTTTCCCTCCCGACCCGCTAAGCGACTTCGCGGAGCTTCTCGCTGTCGGCGAGCGCGCGGAGCTTCTTCAGCCCCTGGCTCTCGATCTGGCGGATCCGCTCGCGCGTGACCCGGAACGCACGCCCGACCTCGTCGAGCGTGCACGGCGCTCCCCCGTTCAGGCCGTAGCGCAGCTCGAGCACCCTGCGCTCACGCTGCGAAAGCGCGGCCAGGCACTTCTGCAGCGCCGCGATCCGGAAGGCGGTGTCGGCGGCCTCGTCCGGCAGCGGTGCGCTGTCGTCCTCGATGAAGTGCCCGAACTCCGACTCCTCCTCGTCGCCGACCGGCTTCTCGAGCGAGACCGGCACCTGCGACGTGCGACGGATCGCGTCGACCTCCTCGACGCTCAGACCGAGCTCCGCGGCGATCTCGATGTTCGTCGGCTCGCGGCCCCGCTCGGCGCGGAGCTTGCGCTCGGTCCGGACGATCTTGTTCAGCTTCTCGACGACGTGAACCGGCATGCGGATCGTCCGCGACTTGTCGGCGAGCGCACGCGCCACCGCCTGGCGGATCCACCAGGTCGCGTACGTCGAGAACTTGTAGCCCTTCCGCCAGTCGAACTTCTCGGCTGCGCGGACGAGCCCGATCGTGCCCTCCTGGATCAGATCCAGGAACGGCAGCCCCTGGTTCCGATACCGCTTCGCGATCGACACGACCAGGCGCAGGTTCGCCTCGATCATCTCCTGCTTCGCGCGGTGATCGCCGCGCTCGATCCGCTTCGCGAGCTCGACCTCCTGCGCCGCGGTCAGCAGGTCGACGCGCCCGACGTCCTTCAGGAACAACTGCAGCGAATCGGTCGAGACTTCGAACTCGACCTCGACCGGGTCGTCGACCTCGTCGATCGCCACCTCGTCGAGCGCCGCGTAGACCTCCGCTGCGCGCTCGTCGTCCTCCCCCGTCGCCTCGTCGTCGCCGTCTTCCTCGACGGCCTGAGGCCCCTCCTCGATTTCCACCGTGCGGCCCTGCGTTCCCATGGTTCCCCCTCACCGGATGCGGAACTCTCGCATCGGGGCCGGACGGACGCCAGGGCCGCCCGGCTCATCTTTGCGCTCGTTCGGTCCTGCCGGATTACCTCCCTAGACGCCGCAGAAAGGCGTTCGCTTCCCGCCCCAGTTGTGTGCTCGGACCGAGCCTGGATGCGGCCCGGAACTCCTTCACAGCCTGCGCGCGTTGTCCCGTCCACGCAAGTAGCAGTCCCAGATGGAAGCGAACCGACACGCTGTCCGGGAAACGCCGGACGAGCGGTCCGAGGCGCGAGAAGGAGGCGACGAGGTTGCCCTCGTCGAACCGGCCTACCGCTGCCGCCACCTGGGCCTCGTCGTCATCGGGGTGCTCCTTGGCTGCTCGCTCGTACAGGCGCTCGGCCGAGTGCTGGCGACCCTGGCGTTGAAGCACGACGCCCTGGGCCAGCAGCACGTTCGGTCGCGTCTGCTGGAACAATGGATAGAGACCGTCCTGCGGCACGAAATACTGCGGATGCAGGATCTCGTCGGCGCGCATCTCGTAGATCGTGTCCCGGCCGACGGTTTTCGCCGTCCGGAACGCCTGGGCCGCCTCGTCCACGTAGCCCGCGCAGTAGAGCGCGACCGCGTAGTTGAACTGCACCACAGCGTCGCGTGGCGCCGACTGCGCGACCGGCTCGAGCGCCCGTGCGGCGCCCGCGCCGCGCTCGGTGAACGCCGCCTTGACGGCGGCCGCATGCGCGGTCGGGACGTTGGGGGCGACCAGGGGCGTCACGCCGTGGTCGCAGCGCTGCTTCAGCCGAGGCGGGTCCTGCCGCGTCGCCGAGACGACCCCCACCACGATCGCCGCGGCGGCCACGGCGCCGAGGCCGGCGACGATGCGCACCCGGGTGGCGGACGACACGGCGGCAACGTAGCGGGAATGCGCGCTGCTACCACTATCGTTTCTGAAGATATGACCACGTACAGGGAGCTGTTGAAGCGGACCAAGGAGCGCATCTCCGAGGTCGACGCCCGCGCCGCCGAAGCCCTTCGCGACGCCGTCTGGATCGACGTTCGCGAGGCGGACGAGTGGCAGGAGGGCCATATCCCGGGCGCGATCCACATCCCGCGCGGCAACCTCGAGTCGCGCGTCGAGACGGCCGTGCCGGACAAGGCGACGCCGATCGTCCTCTACTGCGCCTCGGCCGCCCGCTCCGCGTTCGCCGCCGAGACGCTCGTCGAGCTCGGCTACTCGTCACCGCACTCGCTCGTCGGTGGGTTCACCGACTGGAAGCGGAACGGCGGCGAGGTCACGCTTCCGCGGACGCTCTCGCCGGAGCGGCGCACCCGCTACTCGCGCCACCTGCTGATCCCGGAGATCGGCGAGGAGGGACAGCTCAAGCTGCTCGACAGCCGCGTACTCCTGATCGGAGCCGGCGGGCTCGGGTCGCCGGCCTCCCTCTACCTCGCCGCCGCCGGCATCGGCCGCATCGGGATCGTCGACGCCGACATCGTCGACGAGACGAACCTGCAGCGACAGGTCGCGCACTCGCTGGAGACGCTCGGCACGCCGAAGGTCGACTCGGCGAGGCGCTCGATCGAGGCGCTGAATCCCGACGTCGAGGTCGTCACCTACCGCGAGCGGCTCACCTCCGAGAACGTGGAGCGCATCCTCGGCGACGGCTGGGACCTGATCGTCGACGGCGCCGACAACTTCCCGACGCGCTACCTCGTCAACGACGCCTCCGTCTGGCACGGCATCCCGGTCGTGCACGGCTCGATCTACCGCTTCGAGGGCCAGGTGACGGTGTTCTCGCCGCATCAGGGCCCGTGCTACCGCTGCCTCTTCCCAGAGCCGCCGCCGGCCGAGCTCGCGCCGTCGTGCGCCGAGGGAGGCGTGCTCGGCGTGCTGCCGGGCATCGTCGGCTCGCTGCAGACCAACGAGGCGATCAAGCTGGCCGCCGGCATCGGCGAGCCGCTGATCGGGCGCCTCCTGCTGTTCGACGCGCTCGTGACCGAGTTCAGCGAGGTCAGGGTCGAGCGGAACCCCGACTGCCCGGTGTGCGGGGACCACCCGACGATCACCGAGTACATCGACTACGTGGAGTTCTGCGCGAGATGAGCGACGTAGGCTCGACGGAGTCGCAAGACGTGGAGGTGCCGGCTTTGCCGGCGCCGGAGCGTAGATGACGGTCGTCCGGGTTCCGCCGGTGCTGCGCAGCGAGGCCGGCGGGGCGCGCGAGGTCGTCGCCGAGGGCGCGACGGTGCGCGAGGTGATGGAGGACCTCAGGCGAACGCTGCCGGCGCTCGGCGAGCGCGTCTACGAGGCGGGCGAGCTGCGGCCGTTCGTGAACGTCTACGTCGACGGCGAGGACGTGCGCACGCGCAGCGGGCTCGACACGCCTGTCTCGACCACGTCGACCGTCATTCTTCTGCCGGCGATGGCCGGTGGTCGCTAGCTCCCTGCTCGACCTGATCGGCGGCACGCCGCTCGTCGAGCTCGGCCGGCTGTCACCGCCCGGCCGCACGCTCTACGCGAAGCTGGAGGGCCAGAACCCGACCGGCTCGATCAAGGACCGCGTCGCGCTCGCGATGGTCGAGGCGGCGGACCTCGAGCCGGGGCAGGAGCTGCTCGAGCCGACGAGCGGGAACACCGGCATCTCGCTCGCGCTCGTCGCGAAGCTGAAGGGCTACAAGCTGACCTGCGTGATGCCGGCGAACGCCACGCCGGAACGGCGCGCGATCCTGGAGCTGTACGGCGCGACGATCGTCGACTCGCCGGCCGAGCAGGGCTCGAACGGCGCCGTCGCCCTTGCCCAGGAGATCGCAGCGCGCGACGACCGCTTCGTGATGCTCTTCCAGTACGCGAACGAGGCGAACCCTCGCGCGCACTACGAGGGCACGGGCGCGGAGATCGTGAGCGAGCTGCCGCACATGGACGCGCTCGTCGCCGGCCTCGGGACCGGCGGGACGCTGATGGGCGCGGGCGCGCGCGTGCGGGATGCGTATCCCAATGCGCTCGTCGTCGCCGCCGAGCCGCTGCCGGGCGACCCGGTGATGGGGCTTCGCTCGCTCGAGGACGGCTACGTCCCGCCCATCCTCGACGTCTCGGCGCTCGACCGGAAGCTGCTCGTCTCGAACGCGGAGGCGGCCGCGGCGGCGCGCGTCCTGCTCGACCGCGAGGGGCTCTTCGCCGGTGTCTCGTCGGGGGCGGTGGTGCACGTCGCCCGGCGGATCGCCGAGGAGCTCCCCGACGGCGCCGTCGTCGTTGCGATCCTCGCCGACGGCGGCTGGAAGTACCTGTCGGCGGAGTTCTGGAGCGGCGAGGAGATCGACGAGGCGGTGCTCTGGTGGTGATCCCCGCCGCGCTCCGCGCGGAGCTCCGCGCTCACGCCGAGGAGGAGGCGCCGAACGAGTGCTGCGGCGTGATCGTCTTCTCCGACGGCGTGGCCGAGCGCTACGTCCGCGGTCGAAACGCCCTCGAGTCGCCGTACCGCTATCAGCTCGAGATCGACCCGGTCGTCTGGTTCCTGGAGGACGACGGCTACGAGCTCGCCGTGTTCCACTCGCATCCGGCGACGAAGCCCGAGCCGTCCCGCACCGACCGCGAGCTGTCCGGCCTCTGGGCCGGCCGGCCGTTCCTGATCTATTCGCCCGCCTACGACGAGCTGCGAGCGTGGCGCATCTCGCGCGACGAGGTCGCCGAGATCCCGCTGAGCGTTTCCTAGGCGCGGCTGCGGGAACCTCGCGCCGGTGACCGACGCGGCCGCCTGGATCGTCGTCCGGCTCGGCTTCGTGCTCGTGCCGGCCTGGATCGTGGCGGCATTCGCGGCGAGCCACTACCTGCCGGGGATCACGCAGGGCGTCTCGAACCCGCTCGGCGGCCTCGTTCCGGGCGGCGCCGCCGCGATCGTGACGCAGGAGCGCGAGGCACGGGCGTTCGGCTCGACGATCCTGACGCGCGTCGTCGTCGTCCAGCACCGCGACCGCCCGCTGACGCGCCGGCAGCTCGACCGCACCGCGAACGCCGCGCTCATCGTCGACCGACACCGGTCGCACCTCCTCCGCCACATCGCGTTCGCCGCTCCGCTGCTCTCGCACAACCGGACGACGACCGTCACCTACCTCTATTTCGCGCCCCACGTGAGCGCGGGCGCGCAGCTCGCGCTCGCCCAGACCTACGCACGAGGCCTCGACCCGCCGGGCCTCCGCACCGGCGCGCTGCTCGCGCGCACCTCCGAGTTCGACCGTATCCAGCAGTGGCTGCCCTGGGTGACGCTCGCGACGATCGGACTGATCTTCGTGATCCTGCTGGTTGCGTTCCGCTCCCCCGTGCCGGCGGTCGTCGTCCTCGGAGCCGCCGCGGTCTCGTACACGATCTCGGTGCGCCTCCTGTCGTGGCTGGCGCGCCACGAGCACCGGTCGCTCCCGAAGGAGGTGGAGCCCGTGCTCGTGGCCCTGCTGCTCGGGCTGCTCACCGACTACGTCGTGTTCCTCGTCTCCGGCATGCGGCGCCGCCTCGCAGACGGCGAGTCGCGCTTCGAGGCCGCCGAGGGCACGACGCGGGAGAACCTGCCGGTCGTCTTCACCGCCGGGATGATCGTCGCGCTCGGATCCGCGACGGTCGTTGTCGGCCACCTCGACGTCTTCCGCTCGTTCGGCCCGGCGATGGGACTGACCGTGCTGGTGACCCTGGCGGTCGCGCTGACCTTCGTGCCGGGCGTGCTCGCGCTGCTCGGCCCGGCCCTCCTGTGGCCGGGCACGCCGTCACCCGACCGCGACAGCCCCGTGTCGGCCCGGCTCTGGCGTCTCGCGACCGCGCGCCCGGTCTCGGCAACGCTGGCGATCCTGGTCGTCGCCGGCCTGCTCGTCGTCGCCGCGGGGATCGCACACGCCCGGCTCGGCTTCACCCTGATCAGCGGGCAGCCGGCGGGCAGCGAGGTGCGGACGGCCGCGGACGATGCTGCGAGAGGATTTGCGCCGGGCATCGTCGCGCCCACCGAGCTGCTGCTCGAAGGGAACGTCGGCACGCGACGCCCGGCGCTCGCGCGCTTCGAGCGCGACCTTGCCCGCGCCCCGTCGGTCGCCAACGTGCTCGGGCCTCGCGAGCAGCCGACGCGCCGCGACTTACCGGTGTTTGTGGCGCGCAGCGGCCAGGCCGCGCGGTTCGCCGTCGTCCTCGACCGAGATCCGCTCGGCGCGCCGGCGATCACGGCTCTCGACCGGCTGCGCGACCGTGTCCCCGGTCTGCTCGAGCGCAACGGGCTCGGCGGAGTTCGCCCCTCGTACGCGGGCGACACGGCGCTCGCGCAGGAGACCGTCGATACGGTCCGCTCGGACGCGGTGCGCGTCGCGATCGCGGTGCTGCTCGTGAACTACGTCCTGCTTGCGCTCTTCCTGCGCTCGTTCTGGACGCCGCTCGTCCTGCTCGCTGCGAGCGTGCTCGCCCTCGTGGCGACACTCGGCGCGGTGACGTGGATCATGCAGGGCCTGCTCGGCCACGACGAGCTCACCTACTACGTCCCGTTCGCGGCCGGCGTGCTGCTCATCTCGCTCGGCTCCGACTACAACGTCTTCATGCTCGGCGCGATCCGGCACGCGGCCGAACGGCTGCCGCTGCGCGACGCCATCGCCCAGGCGGCGCCGCGGGCTTCGTCGACGATCACGACCGCCGGGCTCGCGCTGGCGGGCAGCTTCGCGATGCTCGCCCTGATCCCGCTTCGGCCGATGCGCGAGCTCGCGCTCGCGCTGACGATCGGGATCCTGCTCGACACGTTCGTCGTGCGGAGCATTCTCGTCCCCTCGCTGCTCGCGCTGTTCCGCCGCGAGCAGCGAGATGACGAGGACAACGACGTCAGCTGACCTTGAACGACCCCTTCATGATCGACGCGTGCGGGTCGCACACGAACTTGTAGGTGCCGCTCTTGAGCGTGACGGTCCACGTGCTCGAGCCCGTGCCCGAGACCGACGTCTTCTTGTTCACGCCGGGCCCGCTCAGGTGAAAGTTGTGGATGTTCGACTTGTCGCTGATCTTGAAGGTGTACTTGCCGGCCTTCAGGGACTTCACCGCTTTCGACCCCTGCTTCAGCGTGATGGTGAATCCCGGGCCGACGGTGCCCGTGAGGGTGGTCGCCTGCGACTTCGCGAACGCCGCCGGAGCGGCGAGGGCCGCGCACAGCGCGGCGAGTAGCACGATCTTCAAGGTCTCTCCTCGGTTGATGGTTGCTGCCGAGCGACAGGGTACGCTCGCCGACATGGAACTCGCGTCAATTGTTTCGCCCGAGTCGTTGATCGAACCGCAGGGCCGATTCCTGACCGATCTGATGGGACGCGGCGTCGTCGGCCGTGCGGACGCGGTCGTGATGCCTGCCACAACCGACGAGGTCGCGGCGGTGATGCGGTGGTGTTACGAGCACGACGTCCCGCTGACGGCGCGCGGCGGCGGTACGGGCCTTGCCGGGGGCGCGATCCCGGTCGACGGCGGGGTCGTGATCGGGTTCGACCGGATGCGCCGGATCCGCCAGTTCGATCCGCTGCTCTGGCGCATGCACGTCGAGGCGGGCGTGACGACCGGCGACGTCCAGCGCCTGGCCCGCGAGAACGGCCTGCGCTTCCCGCCGGACCCCGGCGCCGCGGAGCTCTCCCAGATCGGCGGCAACATCGCGTGCAACGCCGGCGGCCCGCACGCCTTCAAGTACGGCGTGACCGGCCACTGGGTGACCGGGCTCGAGGCAGTCGTCCCGCCCGGCGAGATCGTGACGATCGGCGGGCCGGTGCGGAAGGACGTCGCCGCGTACGACCTGAAGAGCCTCCTGGTCGGCTCCGAGGGCACGCTCGGCCTGGTGACCGCAGCCTGGCTGCGGCTGATCCCGGCGCCGGAAGCGGAGCTGCCGGTGGTCGGCGTCTACCCGAACGCCGACGCCGGGATCGGCGCGATCGAGCGCGTCCTCGCCTCGGGCGTCGTGCCCGCGGCGATCGAGTACCTGGACGGCGAGACCCTGCGGGTCTCGGGGGACACGTATCCGTTCGGGCTTCCGGACGACGCAGGCTTCATGGTGGTCACGGAGGCCGACGGTTCGGCCGCCGAGGCCGCGCGCGTCGCAGGCGAGCTGCGACAGGCGCTCGGCGACGACGCGGTCGCCGTGCACTCCCCCTCGTCGGCGGACGAGGTCGGAGCGCTCTGGCGCTGGCGCGCCGGCGTCGCGTTCGGGATCCTCGCCCAGCGCGGCGGCGCGTTCAGCGAGGACATCGCGGTGCCCCTCGACCGGCTGCGCGACGTCGCGCGCGAGACGCTCGTTATCGGCGCGCGTCACGACGTGCCTGCGCTCTCCTTCGGGCACGCCGGAGACGGCAACATCCATGCGACCTTTCTGTTCGCGCCCGACGCGCCGGGCGAAGAGGAGCGCGCCGACGACGCCTGCCGCGACCTCTTCGACCTCGCGCTCTCGCTGGGCGGAACCGTGACGGGCGAGCATGGGATCGGATGGTTGAAACGCGGCCAGCTCGAGCGGCAGCTCGGCGCGCTCGGCTACGACCTGCACACCCGGATCAAGCGCAGCTTCGACCCCAAGGGGCTGCTGAATCCGGGCAAGAAGCTCTGACGCAGCCCGATTCGCGCGGTCGCTGCTCGAAATTCGCGATACTCCCGGTGCCCCCCGTCCCGACATAGGAGGAAGAAGTGAGCAGATTTCCCAGGAGGGTGATTGCCCTTCTCGGTGTGGGCGTCCTCGTCGTCGCGATCCTCGCCACGACCGCGGCGGCCCGCTCCACCAAGCACTCGGCGTCGATCTCGGCGTGCGCGTTGCTCCCGGACACGAAGTCCTCGACGCGCTACACCCTGTTCGACGCTCCGTATCTCTCCCAGGCCTTCCTGAAGGGCCACGTCACCGCCCACGTGCTGAACGCGCAGGGCGACCCGCAACGGCAGAAGTCGCAGGCCGACGCCTGCCTCGCGGCGGGGGCGAAGGTACTACTGCTCGACCAGCTCACGCCGGCTTCGGGCATCGCGATCACGAACGACGCTGTCGCGAAGGGCGCCAAGGTCATCGACTACGACCGCCTGGTCGTGGGCAGCAAGGCGTCCTACTACGTGTCGTTCGACAACGTTCGGGTCGGCAAGCTGCAGGGACAGGGCCTCGTCGCCGCTCTGAAGGCGAACGGGAAGTACTCGCAGCACCCGGTGATCGCGGAGCTCAACGGCGCGCTCACCGACAACAACGCCCACCTGTTCAAGCAGGGGTACGACTCGATCCTCAACCCGCTGTACAAGGCGGGCGTCTTCAAGAAGGCCGACGCCGGCGACCAGTGGACGAACTGGGACCCGGTGAAGGGCGCCACCATCTTCACGCAGATGCTCACCCGCAACGGGAACACGATCGACGGCGTGCTGGCGGCCAATGACGGCCTCGCCGGCGCTGTCGTCGCCGACCTGAAGAACGCCAGCCTCAATCCGATCCCGCTGACCGGCCAGGACGCGACGCCCACCGGCGTCCAGTACATCCTCGCCGGCTGGCAGAGCGGCACCGTCTACAAGTCGGTGAAGAAGGAGGCGGCCGCGGCAGCGGCGACGGTGATCAAGGTGCTGCGCCAGCAGAAGGTGCCCACGACCGGCAAGGTCAGTGGAACGCCGTCGATCCTGCTGACGCCACAGTGGGTCACGAAGTCGAACTACAAGATCCTGTTCACGGACGGGTTCTTGAAGCCGAGCCAGATCTGCACCGGCGACTACAAGCAGTACTGCAAGTAGCCGGTCGGATCGTTCGGAGCGAAATGGCGAGGCGGCCCTTCGGGGGCGCCTCGCCCGTTCCGGGCTAAGAAGCTTGAGTAAGGTACGAACCCGCGCATGGCCGCCGCCGCACCGACTCTCGAGCTTCGCGGGATCTCCAAATCGTTCGGTTCGGTGCAGGCGCTCAGCGACGTCGACTTCGAGGTGCGCGAGGGCGAGGTGATGGCGCTCGTCGGCGACAACGGCGCCGGCAAGTCGACGCTGATCAAGTGCATCGCGGGGATCAACTCGATCGACTCGGGCGAGATCCTCTTCGACGGCCGGCAGGTGACGATCCACGGCCCGAAGGATGCGGCGAAGCTCGGGATCGAGGTCGTCTACCAGGATCTCGCGCTCTGCGACAACCTCGACGTCGTGCAGAACATGTTCCTGGGGCGCGAAGAGCACGACTTCATCTACCGGCTCAACGAGCCGCCGATGGAGCGTCGGACGGAGGAGACGCTCAAGACCCTCGCCGTCACCACCATCGGCTCGATCCGGCAGCCGGTCGCCACGCTGTCGGGCGGCCAGCGCCAGTCCGTCGCGGTGGCGCGGGCCGTGATGTGGAACTCGCGGGTGGTGATCCTGGACGAGCCGACCGCGGCGCTCGGTGTTGCCCAGACGCGCCAGGTGCTCGAGCTCGTCAAGCGGCTCGCCGAGCAGGGCCTCGGGGCCGTGATCATCTCGCACAACCTCCACGACGTCTTCGAGGTCGCCAACCGGATCACCGTGCTCCGGCTCGGCCGGAACGTCGGCGTCTACGACCGCACGGCGACGACGCAGCAGGAGATCGTCAGCGCGATCACCGCCGGCGTCCCGACGAAGGTGGCCGGGATCCCCGACGCAGAGGTCGACGAGGCATGAGCGTGGGCTCGACGGAGCTCAACAACGAGCGCAGGCGCCGGCTTTGCCGGTGCCGGGAGCAGACATGAGCACTGCCGCCCAGGCCGAGCCCGTAGCCGACGGTCTCGGCGTCTTCGTACGCCGGCAGTGGGACGCGCTCAAGTCCGGCGACGTCGGGCCGCTGCCCGTGATCGTCGCGCTGATCGTCATCACGATCTTCTTCACGTCGAAGGCGAGCGTCTTCTTCACCGCGGTCAACTTCAACAACCTGCTGGTGCAGACGGCCGGGACGACGTTGATCGCGATCGGCGTCGTCTTCGTCCTGCTGATCGGCGAGATCGACCTGTCGATCGGGTATGTCAGCGGCATCGGCGGCGTCGTTGTCGCCGAGCTGCAGCAGTCGGGGACGAACCACAACTTCGGCGGCATCGGCGCGATCCTGCTGGCCCTCGCCGCCGGCGCGGCGATCGGGATCCTGCAGGGGTCGGTGATCGCGCTCGTCGGCGTGCCGTCCTTCGTGGTGACCCTCGCCGGGCTGCTCGTGTGGCAGGGCGTGATCCTGCGCGCGCTCGGCACCGAGGGCGTGATCGGCATCCAGAACCACACCGTCAACAAGATCGCTTCCTACTACTTCTCGGACGCGTGGGGCTGGCTGATCGCAGCCGTGATCGCGATCAGCTACGCCGGGATCGTGATCGGCTCCGTGATACGGCGCCGCCGCGCCGGTCTCGCCGCGAGCAGCCTGACCGTCCCGATCGTCAAGGTCGTCCTCGTCGCGGTCGGCGCGTTCGGGGTGGTGGCCATCTGCAACCACGATCGCGGCGTGCCGTTCGCGGCCGTCCTGATCGTCGTGATGGTGATCTTCTGGTCGTTCATCGCCCAGCGCACTGCCTTCGGGCGCCACGTCTACGCCGTCGGCGGCAACGCCGAGGCGGCGCGCCGCGCCGGAATCAACGTCGCGCGGATCCGGATCATCGTGTTCCTGATCTCGGGCCTGATGGCAGCGATGGGCGGCATCGTCTTCGCCGCCCGCCTGAACTCGGTCGACCTGACCGCCGGCAGCGGCACCGTGCTGCTCGACGCGATCTCGGCGGCGGTGATCGGCGGCACGAGCCTGTTCGGAGGGCGCGGGTACGTGCGGAGCGCGCTGCTCGGCGCGCTCGTGATCTCGACGATCGAGAACGGCATCGACCTCGTCGGCTACGGCGATGCGACCAAGGACATCGTCACCGGCCTGATCCTGCTCGCCGCGGTGACGCTCGACACCGTCTCGCGCCGCCGCCTCGCGGCCTCCGGCCGCTAGCGCTTCCCGACCGAGGTCAGCAGGTAGCCGCCCTCGAGCATGGCGGGCGCCCGCTGCTGCAGGCGCTCGCGGCTCGGGACGTCCCAGCCGAGCGAGTCGGCGAGCCGCACGATCATGTTGAAGAGCGCGCAGATCGTCGCCGCGTCGCGTAACGCCTGGTCGGACACGCCGGCGGCGCGGACGGCAGCGGCGTCGGCCGACGCGAGCTCGTCGGGCCGCAGCGTCTGCTTCTCGAGGAAGGCGAGGGTCGCTGCCAGCTCGGGCCGAAGGGGCGCCGTCCGCCAGTCCGCGACGACCGCCTCCCAGACCTCCTCGCCGAGCGCGTACGACGCAACTGCGCCGTGGGAGCCCATTCAGAAGGGGCATTGGTTCAAGAGCGACGTGAACGCCGCGAAGAGCTCCCGCTCCCCCGCGCTCCAGTCCGACGGCCCGCGCATCACGCGGTCGAGCTCCTCGGAGAACGGCGTGCCGAAGAGCTCGGGTCGGTAGAGGAGCGTCTTGACGACGCCGAGCGGCTCGTGGCCGCTCCGCTCGCGGATCTGCGCGAGGACGCCCGCTTCCGCAGGCGCGTGGCCGCCGTCGACGACCGCGAGCCTCATCGGCCGATCGCCGCCGTCGCTGCGTCCAGGCGCCGCAACCCCTCGCGGATCGCAACCGCGACCGTCTGCTCGAAGATCTCGTCCTCGGGGATGCCGGCGCCGGTGAGCGCCTCCACGTCGGCGTCGGTCACGGCGTACGCGCCGCTTCGCACCTTCTCCAGGTAGTCGCCGAGCTCGGCGCGCGGCCGCGGCGCCGACCCGGCGTTCGAGCGCAGCCGTTCGATCGGCCCGCTCACGCGCTGCCGTCCTCGTCGGGCTCGTGCCGATGTGGGGCCCGCGGCAGGAACGTCACGAGCAGGCGCTCGATGCGCTGGCCCTCGACCGACTCGACCTGGAACTGCAGCGCCTCGTGCACGACCTCGTCGCCCGGAAGCGCAGCGCGGCCCAACCGGCCGAAGACGAAGCCGGCGACGGTGTGGTAGCCGTCCTCCGGGAGCTCGACGGCGAAGCGCTCGTTGAAGTCGTCGATCGGGAAGGTGCCGTCGATGCGGACCGTCTCGTCGTCGACGCGCTCGACCGTCTCGTCCGGGAGGTCGAACTCGTCCTCGATCTCGCCGACGATCTCCTCCAGGAGGTCCTCGAGCGTGACGATCCCCTCCGTCGAGCCGTACTCGTCGATCACGATCGCAAGATGCTGGTTCGTGCGGCGGAACTCCGTGAGCAGCGCCGCGAGATCCTTGGTCTCGGGGACCATGTGCGCCGGGCGGACGATCTCCTCCAGGTCGACGGCGGCGAGACCACGGTCGTAGATCGCCTCGACCAGGTCGCGGACGTGCAGGACGCCGACGATGTCGTCGAGCGACTCGCGGTAGACCGGGTAGCGCGTGTACGGCGAGTCGAGCACCGCCTGGAGCGCCTCCTCCGGCGGGAGCGAGACGGAGATCGCTGCCACCTCGGGCCGCGGCACCATCACGTCGGCCACCTCCTTGTCGGCGAAGTCGAAGACCTTGTAGAGCATCTCCTGCTCCTCCTGCTCGATCTCGCCCTGCTCGGCCGAGCTCGAGAGCAGCATCCGCAGCTCCGCCTCCGAGTGCGCCTCGCCCTCGGCGCCCGGCGGCTCGAGCTTGAGCGCCCGCAGGATCGCCTCGGTCGACCATTCGAGCAGCCAGATCAGCGGCCGGAACACCACGAAGAACACGCGCACGGGGCCGGAGACCCAGAGCGCGGTGCGCTCGGCGTGACCGAGCGCGATCCCTTTCGGGACGAGCTCGCCGATCACCACGTGCAGGTACGTCACGACGAGCAGCGCGAGCACAACGGCGAGGAACGACGCCATCACCGCGTCGAAACGCCGGGCGAGCACCTGCTCGCCGAGCGCGCCGATCGCCAGGGACGAGATCGTGACGCCGAGCTGCATCGCGGCGATGAACCGCGGCGGGTCGCTGGTGATGCCGAGCACGCGGCGCGCCTTACGGTTCCCGCGGTGGACGAGCTCCATGATCCGCGTCCGGCGCGAGGTGACGAGGCTGTACTCCGCCGCCACGAAGAACGCGTTCAGGACGATCAGCCCGGCGAGGGCCAGCAGCTCGAGCGGGAGAGTCAACGGCTGCGCCTCATCGAAGGCGCGCGCGTACTGGGCGGCAGATCGTCGTCCACGCGAATCAGCTGGCACCGAGTATAGCCGCGGCGCTCGCCGATACGAACGTGTGTTCTATCATGCCGGGATGGGCGTCGAGTACCGCGAAGAGCCCTGCCGCGCCGCGTTGAACCACGTGAAGGGGATGCCCTTCGGCTGGTCGCTGAACCCCTACATGGGGTGCGTGCACCGCTGCACGTTCTGTTACGTGCGCGCATTCGAGCTCCGCGCCGAGCGGCCGTCCGACGACCGCTACGGGCGGTCGATCCGCGTCAAGGTCAACATCGCCGACGTCCTGCGCGCGGAGCTGCACCGGCCAAGCTGGAGCGGTGAGCCGGTCGCGATCGGCGCTGCCACCGACCCGTATCAGCCGGCGGAGGGCCGCTACCGGCTCACACGCGCGTGCATCGAGGTGCTCGGTGCCGTGGAGAACCCGTTCTCGATCATCACGCGCGGCCCGCTGATCGTGCGGGACGTCGACGTCCTCGCGGACGCCGCGCGGCGCACGGACGTCTCGGTCACGTTCTCGGTTCCGACGATCGACGTCGACGTCTGGCGGACGACCGAGCCCGGAACGGCTCCGCCGCTGCAGCGGCTGCGCGCCCTCCGCGTCCTCGTGGACGCCGGTATTCGCGCATCGGTCGGCATGGCGCCGATCCTCCCCGGGCTCTCCGACGCGCCCGAGCAGATCCGGCGCGTCGTCGAGGCGGCCCGCGACGCCGGCGCCTGCGGCATCTGGGCGAACCTGCTGCACCTGAAGCCCGGCACCCGCGAGCACTTCCTCGGCTGCCTCGCCCGCGACTGGCCGGAGCAGCTTCCCCGCTACGAGCGGCTCTACGCCGGGCGCGTGTACGCGCCGAACAGCGACGCGGCCCCCGTCCGCAAGCTCGTTTCGACGCTCGCGAGGCGCCACGGCGTACGCGACCGCCGCCCCGAGCCGCTCCGGCCGCCGGCGCGCCCGGAACAGCTCAGCCTCCTCAGCCAATAGGATTCCCCTCCGTGCCCAAGGAGATCACCACCCTGATCGTCGACGACCACGAGGTCGTTCGCGAAGGGCTGCGGCTGTCGCTGTCGCGGGCGCCGCACATCAGGGTCGTCGGCGAGGCCTCCGACGGCGCGTCCGCGGTGGAGATGGCCGAGCGCCGTAAGCCTGACGTGGTGATCATGGACGTGCGGATGCCCGGGATGGACGGGCTCGAGGCGACGAAGCTCCTCACCCAGAAGGTCCCGGACGCGAAGGTGCTGATCTTCACCGCCTACTCGGAGCGCTCGCTGCTCGGTCGGGGGCTCGAGTCGGGCGCCAAGGGCTACATCCTGAAGGAGGCGCCTCACCAGACGCTCGTGCGCGCGATCGAAAAGGTTGCCGACGGCGAGGGCTACGTCGACCCGGCCCTGATGCCCGCGTTCCTGGCCGGCAAGGACTCGACCGACATGCTCACGACCCGCGAGCGGGAGATCCTGCAGCTCCTCGCCGACGGGCTCTCCAACGCGGACGTCGCGGGGCGGCTGTTCATCTCCGCGGAAACGGTGAAGAGCCACGTCCGCCACATCCTCACGAAGCTCGAGGCCGACACCCGAACGCATGCCGTCGCGATCGCGCTGCGCGAGGCGATCATCGACTGACGGGGTGACCGAGGGCGGGGAGACGCTCGACCGGCTGGTCACGGCCGAGCAGGACGAGAGGCGGCGCATCGCGCTGTTCCTTCACGACGGGCCGGTGCAGAACCTGTCGGGCATCGCCCTGATGCTGGACGCCGTCCTGCACGCGGTCCAGACCGGGAACAACGACGACGCGGCCCGCGTGCTCTCCGCCGCCATGGACCGCCAGCGGGCGACGATCAGGGAGTTGCGCGACCTCTCGTTCGCGCTCGAGCCCGTCGTGCTGCGCGACCAGGGACTCGGGGCCGCCGTCCAGGCGCTCGCCTCACAGCTCTCGGCCGCCCACGGCGTGCGCTTCGACCTCGACATCGACGTGGCAGACGACCTCGGCGAGTCGGCCCAGATCGCGCTCTATACCCTCATCCGCGAGCTCCTCGAGCAGGCGGTGCGCCGAGGCCCGCCGACGTTCGTCCGCATCGCGATGGCGGAGGCGCCGAGCGGCGGCGTCACCACGGTCGTCTCCGACGACGCCGAGCCGGAGCGCCGGCGGCGGTCGTTCGAGGCGATCGAGGAGCGCGTCAAGCAGCTCCACGGCCTGATCGCCGTCGAGCCGTCGTCCGAGGGCGGGACGCACGTCGTCGTCACGCTTCCGCCCTACGCGACGCGACGCTAATCTCCCCGCGATGACGGACTTCGGCGGCACCGACTACCTGCTCTTCGTCTGGTCGCCTTCCGGCTACACGCTGCGCGAGCTCCACGGCGAGCTGCCGCGCGTCGGGCAGGAGCTGGAGGAGGACGGGCGCACGATCGTCGTCTCGAAGATCGGCGCGTCACCGCTGCCCGACGACCGGCGCCCCTGCGCGTTCTCGGTCGGCAAGAGCTGACGCGTCGACCCGCTCTCAGCGGCGGGCGATCGTGATCATGCGCCGGCCGCCTGCCGTCAGCGGCTCTCCGGCCCCGTCGTAGAAGTCGACCGCGTCGAACCCGGCCGCGAGCAGCCAGTCGCGCAGCTCGACCGCCACGAACAGACGCACCGAGAAGGAGAAGCGTCTCGTGCGCCCGGCGCGCATCAACACCCGCTCGGCGACCGCCCTGCCGGTGACGGGATCGAAGCGGGAGCGGTCGATCGAGAAGTCGCCGTCGCGCTCGACGACCACCGACGGCAGCCAGCGCGGCAGGAGCTCGCTGAGGTTGTTGTTCTCGATCAGGAGGCGTCCGCCGGGCCGCAGCACGCGGTGGGCCTCCCGCAGCACCTCCCGGTTCCCGTCGTCGTCGAAGTACCCGTACGAGGTGAACCAGCTGACGACGCAGTCGAACCGTCCGTCGGGCCAGGGCAGCGACCGCATGTCGCCCTCGACGTACTCGACGTCGACGCCCAGGGACGTCGCGTCGGCGCGGGCGCGCTCGAGGAAGGCCGGTGTCGCGTCGAGGCCCGAGACTCGCGCTCCCCTGCCGGCGAGCCGGTTGGCGATTCGCCCGTGGCCGCACGCGAGATCGAGCACCTCGGTGCCGTGCTCGGGCGACAGCAGTCGCCAGATCGAGTCGGCATCGGCGTCCGCGACCGCCGCCAGGCCCGGCTCGTAGAAGTACAGGTAGTCGTCGTCGAAGAGCTCGCCCCTGTCGAATGTCTCGCCCGCCACCGGCCCGATCCTATGGCGACGGTCCGAGCGTCGCCGCGACGTCCTCGGCCGCGGCGAGGCCGAGCACGAGCGCCTGCGCGAGCCCGCTCGCGTAGCCGCCGGTCGCGACGCCGCCGGCATCGACACCGGCCGCCCACAGCGCCGGCAGCGGCCGTCCGTCACTGCCCAGGACCCGTCCCCGGACGTCGACCGAGAGGCCGCCGATCGTGTGCGTGATCGACGCGACCACCCGCACGGCGGCGACCGTGCCCGCCGGCGCCGCGAACGGCAGCGCCTCGGGATCGACTCGTGCCTCGACCGGCGCGGCGGCGACCATCTCGGCGACGGTGCGGTCGCGAACCGAGGCCGAGAGGGCAGCCTCGTCGAGCAGGTAGTACGCGCGCGCGCCCGGACGTCGGGCGGTCGCGGCGACGACGTTCGTCTCGGACCACGTCACGTCCTTCGCCGCGAAGAACTCGCTCCCGTCCTCGTCGAAGATGCGTGCGTGCCGCGCATACAGCTGTGAGAGCGCGACGAGCTCCGATTCGGACCAGGGAGCGTCCGGCATGTTGCGGCCGTAGAACTCGTCCATCCCGCGCGACAGCGCCCCGCCACGGTCGAGGCCGATTCGCAGGCCGTCGCCGAGTGACCACGGGTTCCCGCGGAGCCGGAGCGGCGCCGCCGGACGGACGTAGCGCCCGACGAGCTCCGTCGAGGCCGAGAAGCCGCCGGTGCAGAGCACCAGCGGCTCATGGACGTCGCCGGCCGGAGCCGAGTACCGGATGTCGGCGTTGCGCGCGAGCAGCGCACTGAGCGCGCGCGGGTCGAATCGCGCTCCCGCGGTGAGCGGATTGCCCGTCTCGGTCGCCGTCGGCTCCGCACCGAGCCCCTGCAGCCACGCGATTGCGTCGTCGAAGCGCTCCCAGACGAGCCGCTGCAGCGCCTCGTCGCCACCGGGGCACTCGCGTCGGAAGTCTTCCCACTCCCGGTGCCGCCAGACGAAACCCGACGAGAGAAGCATCGACCCGCCCGGGCGGTCGCCCCGCTCGTGCACGGTCGCACGGACGCCGAGCTCGCGGAGCCTGGCCGACGCGACGAGGCCGGCCATGCCGGCGCCCGCGATGACTACGTCAGGCTGAATGTCGGCTTGTGCTCGACGTACTCGATGCGCACGCGCTCGGGCCCGACGAGGAACGCCGCGTAGGTGTTCGGGCCGTCCACGACCGAATCGACCTCGATGTCGAGCTCGCCCGCCTCGGCGAGCACCTGGTCGGCCGAGTCGACGAGCACGGCGAGATGGTTGAGCAGCGGGCGCTCGGTGGGCGCCACCTCGCCCTGGTGCAGCTCGAGGAACGCGCCGCCCACCTCGACGCGGCCCGGGCCGGCCGGGTCGAACCCGTAGCGCTCGTACTCGAGGGCGGTCGCCCCCGGGTCGCCCGCCCAGAGCGCGACATGGTCGAGGTCGTAGTCGAGGTCCGTGTCCGCCTCGACGAGCCTGACGTTGATCCCGTCGCCGATCTCGAAGACGTCGGGCGTGCCCGGCGGCAGCAGCTCGCGGGCCGCTGCGAGGTCCGCCACGCGGAGCGCGACGTGCTTGAACGGCCCGGGCTCCCTCGGCCCTTCCGCGTCGAAGAGCGTGAGCTTTCCGCGCCGGGCGTCGGCGCCGAGCAGCGTGAACGACTCCTCGGCGACGATCACGTGCATGCCGAGGTAGCGCTCGACGAAGTCGACGATCGGCGCGCGGCCGGCGACCCAGAACGCCACGTGGTCGAGTGTCTTCGGCTCCATCTCGCCCGAGCGTAGCGCAGCGCATGCAGGCTGCGATGCGTCGGCTGACCGGGCTCCGCGCCGGAAAGCGCAGAGCCCGGTTTCGCCTGCTCTCTACTTCGAGCTGCGCCGCGACGTGCGCGACGACGATCTCGAGCGGGACGCGGGCCGGCGGGTCGCCGTCTTCCGCGCCGACTTGCGAGCCGTCGTCTTCTTGCGCGCCGTCGTCTTCCGCGCAGTCGTCTTGCGGGCGGTCGCCTTGCGCTTCGGGGCCGCCTTCTTGCGCGCGGTCGTCTTCCGCGCCGTCGACTTCCGCGCCGTCGTCTTGCGCGCGGTCGTCTTGCGGGCGGTCGACTTCTTCCGCGCCGTCGTCTTCCGCGCAGTCGTCTTCTTGCGCGCGGTCGCCTTCCGGGCGGTCGACTTCTTCCGCGCCGTCGTCTTCTTGGCCGCCGTCTTGCGCTTGGCTGCCGTCTTCCGCGCGGTCGTCTTCTTGCGCGCCGTCGACTTCCGGGCCGTCGACTTGCGAGCGGTCGACTTGCGGGCCGTCGACTTGCGAGCGGTCGACTTGCGGGCCGTGGACTTCCGGGCCGTCGTCTTCTTGCGCGCACCTGCCTTCTTCGCGCCGGCCTTCTTGGCGCTTGCCTTGCGCTTCGGAGCCGCCTTCTTCTTGGCTCCCGACTTGGCCCTCGAGCCGCTACGCGAACTGGAGCGCGAGCGCGTTCCCGACCGGGTTGCGGCCGCAATCGCCGCGGTGGCGACGGCGGGTTCGGGCTCGGCGATCTCGTCCGCAGTCGCGTCGAGCGTCGAGTCGGTCCACGCCGGCGCGGGTGTCTCCTGTGCCGTGTCGGGCGACTCACCGAACGAGCCGGCGGACGGTTCGTCCGTCGAGCCGGTCCCGCTCCAATCCTCTTGGGTCATCTACGACCTCCTGATCGCATTGCGCGTGCACGATTCCCTACCACGTGAGTTTGTAACGTGCAATGCGGACGACAGACATGCACTCGCTCGTTGCTGGAAAGGAAAACGCGAACGAACACCCTCGCGCACGCGTCCGTGTCACACCTGCGCGCTGAGAATCGGCTGCGTGGTCGGCGAATCGACACCGCCCGACGGCTCGACGGTCACCTTCACGGTCACGCCGGGCTGCAGCCTCCGGTCGAGCACCGCCGGACGGCCGTTGAACAGGCGGTCGCGATGCACGCCGTTGTCGATCACCCACGTCTCGTAGGTCTTTCCCTTCGGCGGCGGGGGCAGGTCGACAGCGAGCGCCGCCTTGCCGGACGGCGTGACGACGAGCGTGCCCGTCGCCCCCTGCACCGGCACGTGGCGCGCCTGCGGATCGCCCAGCACCTTCACGGCGGCGCGCTCGGTCGTCAGCGAGTTGTGGAGCGACGCCGACCAGATCCCGAGCGCAACCGCGGCAGCGGTCGCGGCGACGGCGAGCGTCGCGGCGACCGAGACGGCGATCGACCGGCGCGGTCGTAGCGGGACGACGTTCGAGGGCTCGGCCCGGGCCTGATCGAGGATCCGGGAGCGCAGCTCGGCCGGGGGCGCAGGCCCCTCCGCCGTGTAGCCGAGGGCCGCCCCGGCCTCGCCGAGCGAGCGGAGCTCGCGCCGGCATCGCTCGCAGCCTACGAGGTGCTGCTCGTAGCGCTCCCGTTCCTCGCCGTCGAGGACGTCGAGCGCGTAGAGCGCGGAAAGCTCGTGGATGTCGTCGGCCATAGGTCCTCGAGCCGGATTCGCCGGGCAGGGCCAGTCGGTTCGCGGCTACTCGAGCGGCGCGTTCTGGACGTTGTGCTCGGTGGCGTACTCGTTCGTCAGGCGGTTGACCGCCTCCGCGCCGTCACCATAGGCGTAGTTGATCGGGACGAAGGCGTTCCACTTGTCGGGCAGCGCGTCCTCCGGGAAGATCGCCTCGACCGGACATTCGGGCTCGCAGGCGCCGCAGTCGATGCACTCCTCGGGATCGATCACGAGGATGCGCTCGAACTCGTGGATGCAGTCGACGGGGCACACGTCGACGCACGAGCGGTCTTTGATGTCGATGCACGGCTCGGCGATGATGTACGTCATCGGCGCCTACTCTACCGACGCAAGCAGGCCGTCGATCAGCTCGCGACCGCGCTCCACGAGAGCGGATTTCGCGACGACCTGGTCGAAACCTGCAGCGTGTGCGCGACGCAAACCTGCGGTGTCGGTGTGATTCGTGAAGCCGAGTATCGGCACCTCGGGAAAGCTCTCCGCGACGTCGGTCGGGTCGAGTCTTGCCACGTCCGCGATCACGAGATCTGGCGGATCGACCCCGTCCGAGGTCTCGAAGCGATGATCGGGAGCGAGCGCTTCGAGCTTGCTTCGGACGATCAGGTCGACCCCACACAACAGGATCGTCGCCATGCCCGAGGGCGAATCTAGCACCGTCACCCTCGAATACAAGCGCGGCCTGGAGCTCGCACAGCAGGGCCGTTTCTTCGATGCGCACGAGGCGTTCGAGCTCGCGTGGCGGGCCTGCGAGACGACCGAGCGCGATTTCTTCCAGGGCCTCGTGCACGTCGTCGTCTCCGCGTACCAGCGCGGGCGCGGCCGTCCGGTCGCCGCCGAGAGCCAGCGGCAGAAGGCGCTGCGCCGGCTGCGCGCCTATGCGCCGTCCCATCGCGGCCTCGACGTCGCGGGCTTGCTGTCGGCCCTAGACCGTGCCGAGGCCGATCCGCGTGAACAGCTGGTCGAGGGCGACCCGCAGCCACCAGTCACGGTCGAAGAACAGCAGCACGCCGAGCGTGACGAGCACGACCCCTGACGCGGCACGCACGAGGTAATAGTGGTCGCGGAACCACCGGAATGCCGCCATCGCGTGGGCGAAGGCGATGCCCGCCGCCACGAATGCCGCGGCGAGCCCGAGCGAGTAGGCGACGAGCAGCACGACTCCGCGCACGATCGTCCCCGACGAGGACGCGAGCACGAGGATCGATGCCAGCACCGTGCCGATGCATGGTGCGGCGCAGACTGCGAACGCGCCTCCGAGCAGCAGCCTCGAGCCGGTGCCCCGCGCGCGGTGCATCAGGCCGGGAGCGACGGTTCGCTCGGTCACGGGCAGCACCCCGAGGAACGCCAGCCCGATCACGATCAGCACGAACCCCGCGATCTCGAGCTGCGACCGCTTGTCGACCGTGCTGCCGATCGCCGCGGCGGCCGCCCCGAGCACGACGAACACGACCGTGAACCCGATGATGAACGGCACGCTCGCGGTGACGACGCGCCGCGCCACGCGACGCTCGCCGAGGCGCGCCACGTCCACTGCCGAGAGCGCGGAGAGGTAGCCGGGCACGAGCGGCAGGACGCACGGGGTGATCACCGAGACCAGGCCGGCGAGGAACGCGACCGGGAGCTTCTCAAGCATCGAACTGCTGCAGCGCGGCATCGACGCGCGCCTCGTCCTCGGGTGACGGGGGCGGCGCGGCGTCCGCTCGTTCGGGGTCGTCCCGGCGTCCGTGCGACCAGTACCACGCGCCGATCCCGAGCGCGACGGCTCCGACTGCGACGGCGGCGAGCGGCAGCATCCACGCGAGCAGGTCGAACCCGTGCGTCGCCGGCGTCGAGAGGACGTTGCTGCCGTAGTTCGCAACCATCTCGTCGAGGATCTGCTTCTCGGTCCAGCCCTGGGCGATCCGACGGCGGATCTCGGCCTTCATCTGCTGCGCCACCGGCGCGTTCGACTGGTCGAGCGTCTCGTGGCAGACCGGGCAGACGAGCTTCGTCTCGAGGTCCGACTCGCTCGGCCGCGACCCTGCGAGCGCGGGCGCGGCGACAGCGAGCGCGAGCACCGCCGCCGCGAGTGCCGCTCTCATGAGCGCAGCGCGCGCCGCGCGCCGTCGTGGAGCGCCTGCGTGGTGACCGGGCCGAGCACGTGATCGACGATGCGGCCGTGCCGGTCGACGAAGAACGTCTGCGGGGTTCCCTGCCCCACGCCCCACGGATCGACCGTCGAGCCGCGCGGATCGAACACCATCGGGTAGGTCGCGCCGTAGCGGCGGCTGAACGCCCGCGCGGGGCCCTTCGAGTACTCGAGCACGTCGATGCCGACGACGACCACCCCCCGCCCCGACCAGCTGTGCGCGAAGGAGACGAGACGCGGCATCTCCTGCTTGCACGGCCCGCAGTCGGATGCCCAGAAGTTGACGACCACGGCCTTGCCGCGCAGCGACGCGAGCGAGAGCCGGCCCGGGCCGACGAGCCGGTCGAGGTCGAACCCGGGCGCGCGGACGACCTGGTGCTTCGCGACCTGCCGCACGACCGAGCGAGGCTGGTGGGTGACGTGCCAGACGAGCACCGCGGCGAGGGCGGCGACGGCGACGCCGGCGACGACCCGGAGCGCGGTGCGCGCGCTCACGAGCGGAGCGCCTCGCGGATCGCGGCGTTCAGGCGCGCGGCCGGGATCGGCCCGCTCACGTGCGGCGGGATCACCTTGCCGCTCCGGTCGACGAAGAACGTCTCCGGGTACCCCGTCACGCCCCAGCGGTCGCTCTCGGAGCCGTCGACGTCGCGCACGACCCCGTAGTTGACGCCGTAGCGCGCCATGTAGCCCCGCGCGGCGGACGAGAGATCCTTCGTGTCGACGCCGATCACGACCGCCTTTCCGCGCCAGCGCGCCGCGGCGTCGCGCAGCGTCTTCGCCTCGACCTTGCACTCGACGCACCACGACGCCCAGAAGTTGAGCACCACGACTTTGCCGCGGTACGAGGCGAGGTCGAGATCGGTGCCGCCGGCGATCGACGGCAGCCTGAGCTCGGGGGCGCTCACCGTCTCGCCGCGGTCGACCTTCTCGGCGATGCCCTTGTTCTGCTGGTGCGCGAGGTCCCAGACGAGCAGCCCGAGCAACGCGGCCACCGCAGCGACGGCGACGGCCCGGAGCGGGCGCATCAGACGATGTGAACCGTGGTGCCGACGGCGACCTGGTTGAACAGCCACTCGGCGTCGGGCACCTGCATGCGGATGCAGCCGTGCGACGCGCTGTAACCGATCGAGGTCGGCTCGTCCGTTCCGTGGATGCCCACACCCGGCGCGGAGAGGCCCATCCAGCGCGTGCCGAGCGGGTTGCTCGGCCCGGGCGGCACCGGCTTGAGACCGCGGGCCCAGTCGTCCTGCACCGGCGGGTACCACCACGGGTTCTTCCACTTGACGACGATGTGGAAGGTTCCCTGCGGCGTGGGATAGATCGCCTGCCCGGTCGCCACCGGGAACGCGCGGACGAAGCGCGCGCCGTCGTACAGCGTGAGGCGGTTGAGCGAGCGGTTAATCACGATCACCGCGCCGAACGAGGCGGCGGTGACGTTCGCGGGAGCCGTGTGCGTGCGCACGTGAACCGGCAGGCGCGAGTTCGCCTGCAGCGCGGCGATCACGCGCGCGCCGAGACGCCGCGCGTTGAGCGAGCGCCCGACGCGATCCTTCGTGAGGCGCGGCGCGTCGCCGGCGAAGGTCAGCTCGGCGTCGACCGCGCGGCGCGCGAAGCGGTGCGCGACGTCGCTCGCCCACGCCCGCACCGCGCCGCCGCGAACATCGACGACCAGCCGGTTGTTCGTGCCCGGCGCCGAGGCGCGGGCCCGGGCAACGGCGGTCGGGACATAGGCCAGTGCGTACTTCGAGGGCGAGAGCACGAAGCGGCTGCGGTCGACGACGACGACGAGCGGCTTCTCGAACGCTCCCTCCACAGCCGCCACGGCCTCGGCCGGGGTGAGTCCCCCGACGCGGACGCCGGCGATGCGAACACCGGCCGGGATGACCGCCGGCCGGGCGGGCGCCGCCGTCGTGGTCGGCGCCTTCGTCGTGGTCGTCGTGGGGGCTGTGGTGGTGACGGCGGTGGTGGTCGGCGCCGTGGTGGTCGCACCCGTCGTGGTCTGGGGCGCGGTGGTCGTGGCGCCGGTGGTCGTCACGTCGGCGATCACGACGCCCGTGAACGTCCCGGCAGCGATGAAGCCGGCAGCGAAGAGTGCAGGGAAAAGCAGCCGCTTCACGGGCGGTTCAGTGTAGCGAGCACCCGACGAGCCATCTGTGGGTCGTCGCTGACGATCGCGTCGACGCCGATGTCGGCGAGCCGCCGCACTCGATCCTCGTGGTTGACCGTCCACGCCAGCACCGGCACGCCGGCGCGGTGGGCGGCGGCGACCGCTGCCTGAGAGCAGAGCGTGTGATGGAGCGAGAGCACGTTCGCGCGGGCGCGCCGAATCAGGAGCGGCAGCCGCAGCGGCATCGCCTGGGCGAGCGCGACGGCCCCGGCGCGCGTCACGGCCCGCGGCCAGTGAAACCCGGAGACGCCGAACCGGTCGTGCGGGTATCCGATCGCGCGTGGCAGCCACGGAGCGAGCTGCTCGAGCCGCCTCGTCGTCTCCGTGAATGCCGTCGAGACGACGGCGCGGCCCTCGAGACCGTGGCGGCGCACGGCGTCGACGAGCGCCTGCTCGTAGCCGGGCTCTTTCGCGTCGAGGTGCACGCCGACGTCGTGCTGCGACAGGAACCCGAGCGCCTCGTCGAGCGACACGAGGTCGACCGGGCGCTCGCGCTCGGAGTGCGCGAGCCGGAGATCGGGACCGACGTCGAACTCGATCAGGTCGGCGCCGCCGGCGACGCCGGCCGCGAGCGACGGAAGTGTGTTCTCGGGCTCGTGGGCAGCCGCGCCGCGATGGCCGATCACGAGCGGCGGACCTTCAATGCGCCTCAGGTTCACGGCCGGCGGATCACCACGACCGCGCAGTCGTCCGAAGGCTCGCCTCCGGCGAACGCGCGGCAGTCCGCGAGCACGGCGTCGGCGGTCGCCTGTGCGTCGCTCGACGCGTGCGCGGTGAGCACGGCGTCGAGCCGCTCGATCCCGTAGTACTGGCCGTCGCGGCGCGTCTCGACCACGCCGTCCGTGTAGAGGACGACGGCAGCTCTCCGCTCGAGCTGCACCCGCTCCTCCTCGTACTGCTGGTCGGGCGCGATCCCGAGCGCGAGACCGCCACAGTGAAGCTCTTCGACGCGGCCGTCCGGATGGACGAGCCGGGGCCGCGGATGGCCGGCGCTCGCGCACGCGAACGCGCCGTCCGGGTCGGCGGTCGAGTACACGAGCGTGATGAATCCGCCGAGCGCGATCTCGGCCTCGACCACGTCGTTCGCGTGGGCGAGGAACGCGGCCGGCTCGGGGTGCTGCCGTGCGAGCGACCTGAACACGAACTTCGCCATCGCCATCTCGGCGGCCGCGTCGACGCCGTGGCCGGTGACGTCGCCGAGCACGACTGCAAGCCGGCCGTCGGGCAGCTCGAGGAAGTCGAACACGTCGCCGCCCACCTCGACCTGCGCGGCCGACTCGTAGCGATGGCCGACCTCGATCCCGGCGACCTTCGGCTGCTCCTGGGGAAGCAGCGACTGCCGCATCGACTCGGCGAAGCTCCGCAGCTGCTGGTGGAGGCGCGCGTTCTCGAGCGCGAGCGCGGCCTGGCCGGCGAGCGTCCTGCCCGTGGCGAGCATCTCGTGGGTGATCGGCGCACTCGGATCGAGCGACAGGATCGTCAGCTCGGCGAGCAGCTCGCCCTTGCCGGCGATCGGGATGAGCGCCGCCGTCGAGCCTTGCTCGAGGAACGGCACGAGCAGCTCGTACGAGCCGCCGAGGCGCGCTGCCGACGCGACGGTGACGAGCTCCGGCTCGTAGAACCGCCTCAGCCGCACCGGCTGCGGCCGTGCGAGGAGCAGCTCGAGCGCCGCGCGGTGACGCTCGTCGGCCACGTGGAGCGAGCGCGCGACGAGCTCCAGGCCGCGTCCGTCCGGGAGGCGCAGGAGCGCGACGTCGACGCCGAGCGCCCCGACGACGGTCGCGGCGATCGCGTCGGCGGTTCGCTCGAGCGACAGCGTCTCGGCGAACGCGTTTGAGATCTCGTACAGCGCGGCCAGGCGCCTGCCGGCGTCGCGTGCCGACCGCAGCGCGCGCGACCGCTCCTCGGACAGCAGCTGCGAGCGCTCGTGCAGCCGCGCGTTCTGCACCGAGACCGCGAGCTGGGCGGCGATCGCGTCGAGCAGCGACGCGTCGCTCTCGGCGATGCCCCGCTCCCCCGGCCACGCCGCGAGCAGCCCGATTGCCTCGCCGCGGACGAGCAACGGCACGCCGACGGCCGACGGCTCACCGGCGAGGGCGAGCGCGCTGCGCACGGACGCGAGCGCCGGCTCGGCGCCGGCGACGTCCGCGCGCACGACGCCGCGGGCTCGGAGCGGTCCGACGGCCGCGACGAGCAAGCCGGCCGCGACGTCGAGATGGCCGACGGGCAGTGAGCGACCGGCCGCCGCCTCGAGCTGCTCGTCGCTACTCAGGTACAACCCGAGCCGCTCGAGCCCCAGGAGGGCGCCGATGCGGTCGAGCGCGGTCTCGAGCGTGTGGGAAAGCGACAGCTCCGAGGTCGCCGCGCCGGTGACGTGCAGCACGGCGCGCATGCGATCGAGCTCGCCGGCGAGCTCGTCGGCATGGGCACCCTGGCGAAGCGCGTGAGCGGAGCGGGCGGCGAACGACGCGAGGGTCGCGAGCTCGTCCGGCGACGGGACGCGCTCCTCGGAGAAGAACAGCTGCAGGGCGCCGGTCGGCGGCTGCCCGAGCGGGAACGCCGCGACGCTGCTGAGCTCCGGGGGCAGGCGGGGATCCGAGCGCAGCGCCGAGGCTCGGCCGTCGAGTGCCTGCGCGGCGAGCTCGGCGGCCGTGTGGAGGACGTCGTCGGACAGGCCGGCGGCCGCGGCAAGCTCGGGCGCAACCGGAGCGCCGCGCCACAGCGCACCGGCGGCGGCGCCGGAAGCCTCGACCGCGATCAGGACGGCCTGCTGCGCCGCCTGCCGCAGGTCGCCGCCCGCGGCGAGCGCGTCACCTGCCAGCCCGAGCGCGCGGCCCCGGGGGATCGACGGCGCGAACGCATCGGGCCGGAGCAGGCGGACGGCGAGCCCCATCTGCGCGGCAGCGAGCTCGGCGACCGCCTGTTCGCGCTCGTCGAACGGCGCCGAGATGCGGACGGCCTCGACGGAGCCGACGACGTGGCCCTCGGCGCGCGCCGGGACGGCGAGCACGCCCGCGGCGCGGACCCGGTCGGCCGCACGCCGGGTCGCCTCGGGCGCTCCCTCCTCGTCGAGGCGACCTGGGGGGACGGTGGTCCCGGCGAGCTCCGCCGCGAGCGCCGAGCCGGCAGGCTCGACGGCCAGCGCGGCGAGCAGCCCGTCGGCGTCACGCACGCGCACGACGACCGCATCGGCACGCAGCGCCCGGCCGACCGCCGCGGCCAGCAGGTCGAGGGCTGCGCCCAGATCGTCGGCCGCCGCGATCCCTGCGGACGCCTCGGCCAGCTCCGCGAGGGGGGTGCGGGCGCCTTCGGCGATCATCTCGACCCTGATATTGCCTAGAATCCCTCCGTGCCCGAGCCAGCACGGAACGCTGCTCAGACGCTTCCCGAAGAGTCGCCGTCGCTCGACCCGCTCGCGATCGAGCGTGCCTACCGGCGGGAGCGCGCGCGCCGGCGTGCTCGCATCCGGCACAAGGACGCCGCGCGGCGGTCCGACCTCCGCTTCTGGTGGACGCTGCTCGTGCTCGCTTTCTGCGCCTCGCTCGTCGTGCTCGCGGCGTGGCACCAGGTGCAGACGCTCTTCGGCGTCTGAGAGCTCCCTAGTAGCTTCGAGGGCGGGCCGGGATCACCTGGTTGCGGTCTTGGTGACCGGGGAAGGCAATGCCTGATGCCGATCGGTCTGCTGGTCCCCGTCGTCCTGGTGGGCTGGGGCACCGCCTGTGCCCTCACCCGGTGGCGACGGCTCGGCGCAGTCGCGCGGATCCCGGCGTTGGTGACCAACGAGCTGCCGTTCCTCGGCGCCTACCTGCTGACAGCGTCGACGGCCCTCGCAGCAGCCCAGGGAGATCTCGATTCGGTGGGCGGGGTCATCGTCGCGGTGGCGGCGCTCGTCGTGCTCCTCGGACTCGGCGTGATCGTTCGACGGGCGCTGCTGGCGGACGCCGCGCTCGACAATCCGAGGCCGGCGCGCCGGCCGTGGCGCCGCATCCTGATCGCGCCGCTACCGGCGTTCAGGCGCGACGTGGTGCGGGTCCGCGATCTCTCGTACGGCGAGGGCCCGCGCCGCAACCTCGACGTCTACCACCGCCGCGATCGGCCAACCGGCGTACCGGTGGTGCTGCACTTCCACGGTGGTGGCTTCCACTCGGGCAACAAGCGCCGCGAGGCCCGACCCCTGATCGGGCATCTGGTGAGCAACGGCATGGTCTGCGCGAGCGCCGACTACCGGCTGCGCCCGCGGGTCGGCTACGACGAACAACTAGCCGACGCCATGGCTGCGATCGAATGGGTGCGGTCGCACGCACGGGAATACGGAGGCGATCCGGATCGGATCTTCCTGGTCGGCAGCTCGGCCGGCGCATACCTCGCGGTCGATGCGGTCAACGCCGGCACGAGCGGGGTCACCGGCATCGTCGGCCGGTACGGGTACTACGGCGGTCTCGTGCCCGAGCGGCCGCAGCCGCCACTCCTCGCGATCGCCGGTGAGAACGATCTGCTTGTCAACCCGTCACACGTCCGCGAATTCATCGAGCGCATGCGCGCCTGCTCGAGCCACGGGGCTCGATACGTCGAGCTACCCGGTGGCCACCACGACTTCGATCTCTACGAATCGATCCGCTCGAATGCCGTCAGCATCGCGGTCGAACGGTTCATCGCGACCGCGTCCGGGTGATCGCTACGGCGCGAGTGCGGCGCGCGAGAACGGGCTCCACTCGGCCTGTTCCCACGTCTCGCAGTCGCACATCGGGCACTGCGGCAGCGTCGTCGAGACGGTCACGCCGTAGCCGCACCCGGAGCAGTGGTACGCACCGGCGGCACCGTCGCCGACGCGGGCGAACGCAACGTACTCGAGTTCTGTCACCAGGTCGTCTTGCAACTCGTTCGAGCTGACCAGCTCGTCGCTCATCGTCGACCCCCTGTTGCGCTGCACTCTACCGGCGGCGCCGCCGATCCGCCACGACGGATCCGGCGGCCGTCGACCGGAGGATTCCCCATACTTCGCGCTGTGGAAACCCCGGACTTCTTCGACATCGACGCTCCCACCGCGGAGGGACAGCCTGGCGGTGAGCGCCTGTCGGCGCCCACCGGGATCTTCGCGCTCGGCGAGCTCGTCACCTGGGTCGCCGCCCTGGTGCTCGCGCTCTCGTCGTTCATGGGCTGGTACTCCGGCTCGGGGGCAGGGATCAAGCTCTCCGTGATCGGCTGGAACACGGGGATCCTCGGGAAGCTCGTGTTCTTCCTCGGGCTCGCCGTGCTCGTGCTCGTGATCGTCCGTGAGCTCGGCTTCGAGCTGCCGCCGAGCGTGCCCGAGAGCCTGGTGATCCTCGCGCTCGGCGTGCTCGCGACCGTGTTCGTGATCATTCGCGTGATCTCGATCCCGGATGCCGTGCTGCCGGCCGACGGCCGCGGCATCGGGATCTGGATCAGCCTCGTCGCAGCGCTCGCCGTGATCGGCGGCGGCTTGCTGCGGGCGATGGAAGAGCTCTAAGCCGGCAGGAGCTGCTTCGCGCGCTCGACGAGCTGGCGCGGGTCGAACGGCTTGCCGACGAAATCGCGCGCGCCGCGCTCGGCCGCGTCGGCGCTCGTCGCCTCGACCTGGCCGCTGAACATGATCACCGGGATCGACCCGTGCCGCTCCTGGAGGCGCTTCAGGAGCTCCCAGCCGTCGGTCCCCGGCAGCACGACGTCGAGCAGCACGAGCTCCGGCGCCTGATCGTCGACGGCCGCGAGTGCCTCCTCGGCGCCCGCCGCCTCGCGTACGGAGTAGCCCTCGTCCTCGAGGTTGACGCGCACGAGCGCCCGGAGCGCCGCGTTGTCGTCGACGACGAGGACGAGTGGGCCTTGCCCGGCGCCCTCCGGCCCGGAGCGGTCGACGAACGCCTCGAGGTCGGAGCGGAGGAACCGCCGGTGCCGCCCAGGTGTGTAGAACGCCGGCACCCGCCCCTGGTCCGACCACTTGCGGATCGTCGACTGGGCGACGCCGAGGTACTTGGCCGCCTGCCCGAGGGTCAGCCAGTCGGGGTCGCCGCCGGACGAGCGCTTCGCGGATGCCATCTCGCAAAAGTAACCAAAGCTTCCGCTTCCTAAACGCGAATTATGGGTTTCGAGCGGTAATCGTCACCGGCGACGGCGCGAGTGTGACCGTTCGCAGGAACGTCTGCGTCCCTCCCGGTTGCGGGTTGTCGTGCAGCGCCTCCCCGAGCGCGACCCCGACCACGAACGCGACGAGCAGCGCGGCGCCGCCGAGGAGCCAGGGCGCGAGGCGGCGCCGGCGGCGACGGGGGCGCGGCGTCCGCGCGGGGGGCGAGGTCACGGACGGTAGTCCGTCGCCCCGCGGGCGTAGCTCTCGAACGCGGCGTCGGCGACCGTGCCGGCCTCGACGGCGGGGGCGCCCTCGGGATCCTCGTCGTCGAGCAGCTCGCGCACCCAGTTGTCCGCGCCGCCGTAGGTCTCGGCGAGCTCCGACAGCGTGAACGTCTGGCCCACCCTTCGTCTGAGCGCCGCGACGACGAGGTCGACCTGGCGCGCGATGCCCGCGAACCGCTGCGCGTCCGCGCGCCGCGTCTCGTCGAGCCGGCGCTGGCCGTCCTTCCATTGCTGGCGCGCGAGCTCGACGTCCACGGTCAGGGAGTACAGCACGACTCGGGCCATAGCGCGGGCAGCTCGGCGAGGATCCGATTGCCGAGCTCGTACCCGGGCCGCGCGAGCGCGAACGCGGCGTGCGCATGAAGGCACTTGAGGCTGCCCGTGCGCGTCGAGCCGCCGATGCCCGCCGCGAGCTGGGGCCGCAGCCGGCGCTGCTCGTCATCCGCGCGGCGCAGGCTCTCCGCAAGCCCGGGATCGGTCTTTGCCGCACGCGTGAACCGATCGACGCCGCCGGCGGCCTCGAGGCGCGAGATCGCCGCGACCAGGTGCGGGCACGTCACGTAGAACTGCGTCGGGAACGGCCGCCCGGAGTCGTCGAACGGCGCCTGCTCGGTGACCGCCGGCCGGCCGAACGGGCAGCGCACCGCGACGTCGCGGAACGCACGGGGGCGCCGGCCGAGCTGCCGGGCGACGGTGTCGCGGTCGTCCACACTCCGAGGCTACGCGGGCCGGGGGCTACGCGGCCGTCAGTGCTTCTTGCGCCAGGCGGCGATGCCCTTGACGATGAAGAGCTTCTCGCCGGGCTTGACGAGCCCGAGGCGCCGCGCTTCGCGCGCGAACTGCTCGCCGGTGCCCGCCTGCGCGACCCGCCGCTCCAGTTGCCCGTGCTCGATGTGCAGTGCGCGCACCTCGGCGCGGCGGTTCTGCAGCTCGTGCTTCGCGTCGAAGTAGGCGTGCGCGGGCTTCCAGTACAGGAATGCGAGCAGCACGAGCCCGGCGGCGGCGAGCAGACGCGAGCCTTTCAGGCGCAGCATGGAGCACGTTTCGGCGGCGGCCGCGTGTTCCCTACGTGCGCCGGACGGCGACGATCACGGCCATCTCCGGCGTCACCATCAGCTCCGTCGCCTCGAGTCGCGGGTCGCCGAGCAGCGCCTCGCGCGTCGCGTCGCCGGCGACGGGCCGTCCGGGCGTCAGGTCGTCCTTGACGAGGATGCCGCCCGGTGCGAGCAGGTCGGCGACACGGTCGTAGGCGACACCGCCGTCGGCGAAGACGAGGTCGAACGGCCCGCGCCCCGGCAGGACCTCGAGCCAGTCGCCCTGCACCACCTCGGCCGGCGTCCCGGCGAGCGCCTCGGCCGCCCGTGCCGCGCGCTCCGCGTCGAGCTCGACGGTGACGAAGGTCGCTTCGGCGGGCAGCGCCGCGACGATCGCCTGCGCGCCGCCGCCGTACGACGTGCCGATCTCGGCGATCCGGCCGCCCGGCTTCGACGCGACGAGCGTCGCGACGAGCCGCTGCACCTCCGGGATCGAGTACGCGCCCGCGGTCAGGCGACGTCGACCTTGATCACGTTGGTCGAGCCGGGGAGGTTCACCGCAGTGCCGGCAGTCAGCACCACGCGGTCTCCGGCATCGACCGTGCCCGACGCGATTGCCGAGGCGATCGAGCGCGCCCAGAGATCCTCGACATCGTGGGTCTGCGGCATCAGCACGGGCGTCACGCCCCACTCGAGCGCGAGCTGCTGCACGGCCGTCTGGTGGTGGGAGAGCGCGACGATCGGCCGGCGGGGCCGCAGGCGCGCCACCGCCGAGGCCGTACGGCCCGTGAACGTGGGCACGAGGATCGCGCGGGCACCGAGCGCCTCCGCGAGATCGCAGGCGGCGTTCGACATCGCCGTCCCGACGGTCGTGTCGTCCCCGGGCTCCGGCATCTGGTGCCGATAGCCCATCGACGGCTCGACCGCGCGGGCGATCCGGTCCATCGTGGCGACCGCCTCGACCGGGTAGTTCCCGGTCGCGGTCTCGGCCGACAGCATGACCGCCGAGGTGCCGTCGAGCACCGCGTTCGCGACGTCGCTCGCCTCGGCGCGCGTCGGCTCCGCGTGCTCGATCATCGACTCGAGCATCTGTGTCGCCGTGATCACCGGCTTCCCGGCGGCGAGACAGCGGAGGATGATGCGCTTCTGCAGCAGCGGGACGGTGGCGGCGCCGATCTCGACGCCGAGGTCGCCGCGCGCGACCATCACGGCGTCCGCCTCGGCGAGCACCTCGTCCAGCGCTTCGATCGCCTCGGCCTTCTCGATCTTCGCGATCACGCGGGCGGCCGAGCCGTGCTGGCGGATGATCTCGTGGAGGTCGCGGACGTCCGCGGCCGCACGGACGAACGAGAGCGCCACGTAGTCCACGCCGAGAGCGAGCGCGAACTCGAGGTCGTCCAGGTCCTTCTTCGTGAGCGACGGGATCGGGATCGGGACGCCGGGCAGGTTGACGCCCTTGTGCGACTTCACCTCGCCGCCGACGACGACGCGGCACCACGCCCGCCCGCCCTCGACCGACTGGACGCTCAAGCGCACGAGCCCGTCGTCGATCAGGATGTCGTGGCCCGGGCTCAGCACCTCGCCGATCACGGCGGGCGCGATCGGCAACTCGCCGTCGATGTGGGCCACCTGCTCTCCGACCACGTGCACCTCCTCGTCCTTCAGCAGCACGCGCGGCGCCGGCAGATCGCCGATGCGCAGCTTCGGGCCCTGCAGGTCGGCCATGACGGCGAGCGGCTTGCCGGTCTCCTCCTGGACCGCCCGCACCACTTCGGCGCTCGCCGCGTGATCGGCGTGCGTGCCGTGTGAAAGGTTCAGGCGAACGGCGTCGACGCCGTGCTCGACGAGCTGCATGAGCGTCTCATGGGTCGACGAAGCGGGCCCGATGGTGGCCACGATCTTCGTCCTGCGGCGGTCGACCGCCATCGACGTCCAGAGTAGATGAACGCAGCGCGCCGCTCGTCCTCGGGGAGGACGGCGAGATCGTCCGCGCCGACGACGACGCCGCGAGGGCCCGTGGATAGCGTGCGCTTCATGACGATCTTCACCAACAGCGCAGCGCCCGACGTCGTCGCCGACGCGTTCGTGCGCGGCGAAGGGCGTCGGCGGGTGTCGCTCGCGGACTACCGCGGCACGTGGGTCGTGCTCGCGTTCGGCGCGCGCCGGTTCGACGCAGTCGAGCTCGGCGAGCTCGAGGAGGCCTTCGCGGGCGACGGCGCCGTCGTGCTCGCAGCGACGCCGCACGACTGGCACGACACGGCCGCCCGCTACGCCGACACGCCGGTTCGCTTCCCGGTGCTGACGGGGGTCGCCGAGCACCGGCGGATCACGCTGATCGTCGACCCCGGCGGCGTCGTCCGGCACGTCGGCCTGCGCCGAAGCGCACGCGAGACGCTCGCCGCGCTCGAGGCGCTGATCGCGCCGCCGCGCCTGCTCGAAGCCGCCTAGCTCGCCTAACCCGCCACGCGGGCGCGCGGAAAGGCCTCGCGGCCCGGATAGCGGGCGCGGGAGCCGAGCTCTTCCTCGATCCGGAGCAGCTGGTTGTACTTCGCGACCCGGTCCGACCGCGCCGGCGCGCCGGTCTTGATCTGGCCGGTGCCGAGCGCAACCGCCAGGTCGGCGATCGTCGCGTCCTCGGTCTCGCCCGAGCGGTGCGACATGACGGCGGTGTAGCCGGCGTCGTGCGCCATCCGGACGGCCTCCATCGTCTCGGTGAGCGTCCCGATCTGGTTGACCTTCACGAGCACGGAGTTGGCGACGCCGCGGGCGATCCCGTCCCGGAGGCGCTCCGGGTTGGTGACGAAGAGGTCGTCGCCCACGAGCTGCACGCGATCGCCGAGCTCGGCGGTGAGCTTGCCCCACGCGTCCCAGTCGTCCTCGGCGCAGCCGTCCTCGATCGAGACGACCGGGTAGCGGTCGACGATCCCGGCCCAGAACGCCGGCATGGAGTCGCCGGTCTCGGTCCTGCCCTCGAACCGGTAGACGCCGTCCGCGAACACCTCGCTCGTCGCCGGGTCGAGCGCGATCGCGACGCGCTCGGCGTGGCCTGCGCGGTCTGCCGCCTCGAGGATCGCGTCGATCGCGGCCTCGCTCGAATCGAGGTCGGGCGCGAAGCCTCCCTCGTCGCCGACGGCGGTCGAGAGGCCGCGCTCGTGCAGCAGAGCCTTCAGCGCGTGGTAGACCTCGGTGCCCACGCGGAGCCCCTCGGCGAACGAGTCAGCGCCGACCGGGACGACCATGAACTCCTGCAGGTCGATCGAGTTGTCGGCGTGCGCGCCGCCGTTGATCACGTTCATCATCGGCACCGGGAGCGTCGAGGCGCGCTCGCCGCCGAGGTGACGCCAGAGCGGGAGCCCGGCTGTGGCGGCGGCAGCCTTCGCAGTGGCGAGCGAGACGCCGAGGATCGCGTTTGCGCCGAGCCGGCCTTTGTTCTTCGTCCCGTCGAGCTCGATCAGCGCGCGGTCGAGCGCTTCCTGGTCGCGCGCGTCGAGGCCCCGCACGGCCTGCGCGATCTCGCCGTTGACGTTCTTGACGGCGGAGGAGACGCCCTTGCCGCCCCACTCTTCGCCGCCGTCGCGCAGCTCGACCGCCTCGTGGACTCCGGTCGAGGCACCGGACGGAATCGCGGCGCGCCCGCGCGCGCCGCCCTCGACCAGGACGTCCACCTCCACGGTCGGGTTGCCGCGCGAGTCGACCACCTGCCTGCCACGTACCTCCGCGATCCCGGTCACACTCCTGCCTCCTTGGCTCGGTCGTAGTAGGCGTCCTGCTCGGCGAGCGGGAGCGTCTTCCAGTCGGTTCCGTCGGCGGCGGCGATCCGGTCGGCGAGCTCGACCCGGTCGCGGAACCGCGCCGACGCGGCGCGAAGCTCGAGCTCCGGATCGACGTTGAGCCGGCGCGCGACGTTGACGAGCGCGAACAGCACGTCGCCGAGCTCCGAGGCGACGCGTGCCGGCGGCTCGCGCTCCGGAACCGGCTCGTCCTCGGGCAGCTCGGCGCGCAGCTCGGCGAGCTCGGATTCGAGGTCGGCGAGCGCACCGGCGAGATCCGGGTACTCGAAGCCGACCGCGGTGGCTCGCCGCTGGAGCTTCCGCGCGTAGAGGAGCGCGGGCAGGTTCGACGGCACGTCGTGGAAGATCCCCTCGCGGCCCTCGTGCTCCCGCTTGAGCTGCTCCCAGCGCGTGCGGACGCCGCCCGCGCTCGTGGCCGTCTCCTCGCCGAACACGTGCGGGTGGCGCGCGACGAGCTTCGCGTGCACCTGCCGGATCGCCTGCTCGAGGTCGCCCTCCCCCCGCTCCTGCAGGAGCAGCGCCAGGAAGACGCACTGGAAGAGGAGATCGCCGATCTCGTCGAGGAGCTTCGCGTCCTCGTCTCGCAACGCCGCGTCGGCGACCTCGTAGGCTTCCTCGACCGTGTGCGGGACGATCGTGCGCGTCGTCTGCGCGCGGTCCCACGGGCACTCGCGCCGCAGGCGTTCGGTCAGCTGCTGGAGCTCGACGAGCGCGCCGGCGAGAGACACGCCGAGAACGTACTACCCGGTGGTGGTCGCGTTCGTCGTGGCGGGCGGTGCGCAGGGGTTCGGGCTCGGCGTGTAGCCGACCTGGTAGGAGACCTTCCCCTTGCAGTAGCTCTTGATCAGGTCGTTCATCCAGTCCGACACCGCCTGCTGCTTCTTCGAGGAGAGCAGCGTCTGCTTGATCTGGGCGGAAACCGTCTTCTCCGGCGTGACCTGGCGCGGATGGACGGTCGAGGTCGGCTCGATCACGAACCAGCCGTACTGCGAGTTGTGGATCGGCGCGTGCACCTGGTTGGTCGGCGCCGAGAAGAGCACCCGGTCGAACTCGGGGACGGTCTGTCCCTTGGAGAAATTGCCGGTCCCGCAGCTCTGCTTCGAGCCGGGATCCTGCGAGTACTTCTTCGCGAGCGTGCACCACGTCTTCGCCGGCGCGTTCTTGAGCTGCGCGTAGAGCGACTGGGCGAGCGGCTGAGACTTCACGAGGATGTAGCGGACGTCGCGCGACTGGGGCTTCGCGTAGTCCTGCGAATGCTGCAGGTAGTAGTCGTGGACCTCGCTGTCCGAGACGGTGACGCCCTTGGCGACGCGGTCCTGGAGCGCGGTCGCGATCAGCTGCTGCCTGATCGAGTCGCGCACCTGCTTCTCGGTGACCTGCTGCTGCTTCAGCCCGGCGAGGTACTTCTTCTCGCTACCGCCGAAGTACTGCTGCTTGATCTGGTTGAGCCGGTTCGTGACCTGCTTGTCGGTGACCACGATCCCGAGCGACTTCGCCTTCTGCTCGCGCTCCTGCTCCTGGACGAGCAGGTTCATCACCTGCGCCTTGACGGCCTCGTACTCGGTCGTCCCCTGCTTGGGGAACGCGCGGCCGTTCTGCTTGAACGAGAGCTTCGCCTGCGCGAGCAGTTGCGCGTACTGCTGCTTCGTGATCTGCGTGCCGTCGACCACGGCGACGTCGTCGGAGGAGACGGAGCTCGATCCCCCGCCCCCGCACGCCGCGAGGAACGCGGCGAAGAGCAGCGCCGAGGCAACGAGCATCGTGATGCGGAGAGTGTGCTTCTGCATAGGAAAGCGCCGTCTAAGCCGCCCGGCGCGCCGCCAGCATAGCATCGACCAAATCGAGCGCCGCCTTGAATTCATCGTGCCTTAACGACACTTCACGGGTTCCTGACGAGTAGACCGCGGTGTCGACGAGACCCCGCAATTCACGTAGCTCGACCGACCCCAGCACGACCGGTCCCACTGACGCGCGACCGCCTCTGAACACGAGGTAGTCGGCCCCGAGCCGGGCGAGCTTCAGCTTCGCCTCCTGGATCGCGAAGAGGTTGTCGACGGGCTCCGGGATCGGCCCGTACCGGTCCTCGGTGGCCACCCGGAGCTCGTGCAGTTCGTCCTCCGACTCCGTCAATGCGATCCGCCGGTGGAGGTCGATCTTCAGCGCCTCCGCGGCGATGTAGCCCGCGGGCACGTACGCGTCGACGCGCGCGTCGACACGCACCGGCCGCGCGGCGACGCGGCGCTGGCCGGTGAGCTCCGCAACCGCCTCGTGCAGCATCTCGACGTACAGCTCGAACCCGAGGGCGGCGACGTGCCCCGACTGCTCGGCGCCGAGCAGGTCGCCGGCGCCGCGGATCTCGAGGTCGCGCATCGCGATCGCGAAGCCGGCGCCGAGCTCGGTGTGGTCGGCCAGCGTGGCGAGGCGCGCCCGCGACTCGGGCGTCAGCTCGGTCGCGTCGGGATAGAAGAGGTAGGCGTGCGCGAGCACATCGCTGCGGCCCACCCGCCCGCGGATCTGGTAGAGCTGGGCGAGCCCGAGCGTGTCGGCACGCTCGACCACGAGCGTGTTCGCCTGCGGGATGTCGAGCCCCGACTCGATGATCGTGGTCGAGACGAGCACGTCGGCGTCGCCGGCGAGGAACGTCATCATCTTGTCCTCGAGCTCGCGCTCCCGCATCTGGCCGTGCGCGACGAGGAAGCGCAGCGTCGGACAGAGACGGCGGAGCTTCTCGGCAGCCTCGTCGATCGTCTCGACGCGGTTGTGGAGGTAGAACGCCTGCCCCTCACGGGCGATCTCGCGCTCGAGCGCCTGCTTGATCAGGTCGTCGTCGAGCTCGCCGACGAAGGTGCGGATCGGGCGCCGGCCCTCCGGCGGCGTCTCGATCACCGAGATGTCGCGGAGACCGGAGAGCGACATGTGCAGGGTGCGCGGGATCGGGGTCGCCGACATGGCGAGCACGTCGACCTCGAGCCGGAGCTGGCGCAGCAGCTCCTTCTGCGCGACGCCGAAGCGCTGCTCCTCGTCGACGATGACCAGCCCGAGCTCCTTCGGGATCACGTCCCGGGAGAGCACGCGGTGCGTCCCGATCAGCACCTCGACCTTTCCCTCCGTGAACTCGGCCAGCACCCGCTTGACGTCGGCCGGCTTACGGAAGCGCGAGACCATCTCGACGCGCACCGGGAAGTCGCGATAGCGCTCGCGAAACGTGTTCCAGTGCTGCTGCGCGAGCACCGTCGTCGGCACCAGCATCAGCACCTGCCGCCCGGAGACGGCGACCGCGAACGCGGCGCGGAGCGCGACCTCGGTCTTGCCGAAGCCCACGTCGCCGCAGACGAGCCGGTCCATCGGGCGCGGCGCCTCGAGGTCCTCCTTGACCGCCTCGATCGCCGCGCGCTGGTCGTCGGTCTCGCGGTACGGGAACGCCGCCTCGAGCTGCTCGAGCCACTCGTTCTCGACGTCGAACACGACGCCCGGCTGTGTCTGCCGCTGCGCGTACAGCGCGAGGAGCTCGCCGGCGAGCTCGCGCAGGTGCTCCCGTGCGCGCGACTTGAGGTTGTCCCACGCCTTGCCGCCGAGCTTCGAGAGCGCGGGCGCGCGCGAGTCGGCTCCGATGTAGCGGCTGACCTTGCCGATCTGCTCGTGCGGGACGTAGACCCGGTCGTCGCCGCGGAACGCGAGCAGCAGGTAGTCGCGGGTGACGCCTGCGACCTCGCGCGTCTCGAACCCGAGCAGCTGCGAGACGCCGTGATCCTCGTGGACGACGTAGTCGCGCGTGCGCAGGTCGGAGAAGCTCTGCAGTGCGCGTCCGGGCGCCGCCGCCGCGCGCGGCGGGCGCTTCCTGAACACCTGCGTGTCCGGGAGCAGCGCGACGCCGAGGTCACGCCACACGAAGCCGCGCCGCGCCGGCGACACGGCGAAGACGAGCTCCGAGGGCTCGGCTCCCGGGTCGAGCATCGCCGCCGACACGCGCCGAAGCAGCTGCTGCTGGCGGAGGGCCTCGCCGCGGTGCGGGAAGGTCACGACGACGTCGAGCTCCTGGCGCAGCAGGCCGCCGAGCTCGTTCTCCGCCTCCGAGAGGCCGCGGGCCGCGAGCGCAGGCCGCTGCGCGTCGAAGCTGAAGCGCTGGCCCTGCGGGAGCGGGCCGAGCTCGGCCGAGCCGGTCAGGTCGACCGGCGTCAGCCCTTCGTCGGCCCAGAGGGCGGCCACCTCGTCGGGCTGCCAGACGATGTCGGGCGGCCGGTCGAACGGCGGTACGAGATCGTCCGGGACCGGCGGCGCCGCCGGCTCGTCCTCGTCGGGGCCGAGGTCGACCTCGACGAGCTCGCGGCGCCGCTCTCCGGCGGGATAGACAACGGCCTCGTCGACCTCGCGGAGCGCGCGCTGCGTGAACGGCGAGAAGGCGCGGATCTGCTCGACCTCGTCGCCGAAGAGCTCGATGCGGAGCGGCTCGCGCCCGGTCGTCCCGAACACGTCGAGCAGGCCGCCGCGGACGGCGAACTGCCCGCGCTCCTCGACCCGCTCAACTCGCTCGTACCCCGCCGAGGCGAGATGCTCGGCGAGCGAGTCCAGACCGGGCTCGTCCCCCGGCGCAACCCGGAGCGGCGCCGGCCTCGCCGAAGCCGGCGGCAGGCCCTCCGCGAGTGCCGCGGCCGACGCGCAGACGAGCCCGCCGCGCCCGAGCACCTCGAGCGCCCGCGCGCGCTCGCCGACGAGGTGCGGCGGGGGCTCGAGCCCCGAGCCGTAGTGCACGCCGCGCGACGGGAAGAGCGCGACCGCGTCGTCGCCGACGAACCAGCCGGCCGCCTCCGCGGCGTCGCGCGCGTCCGCGTCCTCCGGAAGCAACACGACGAGGCCGCGCCCGAGCTCCGCGTGGAGAGCGGCCAGCAGCAGCGGCAGAATCGGCTCGGAGACGCGTGCCCGTTCCGGGAACGCCTCGGCGTACGCCTGCAGCCGCTCCTCCGCGCGGAGCCGATCGACGAGCCCCGAGAGCATCACCGCGCGTTCGTTCACGCGTTGACGTGCCGTTGCGCGGCCTCCAGGCCCTCGGCGTCGAGCGCCTCGACGGCGTCGGCCGCACGGCCGACGAGTCCGTCCGGGTCCTCGTGCGGCTCGAAGTCGGCGAGCACCCAGTCGGCGAGCGGCCGCGGGTCGCCCCGCTCGGGCCGCCCGACACCCACGCGCAGCCGCATGAAGTCGGTGCTGCCGAGCTGCTTCGCAACCGAGCGCACGCCGTTGTGCCCGGCGGTGCCGCCGCCGAGCCGGAGCTGCAACCGCCCGAGGTCGAGGTCACTCTCGTCGTGGACGATCAGCACGGCATCGGGCTCGACCTTGAAGAACCGCATGGCCGCCTGCACCGAGCGGCCAGAGTCGTTCATGTACGTCTCGGGCTTGAGCAGCGCGACCTTGTGGCCGTCGATCCGCACCTCCGCGACCGCGCCGTTGAACTTGCCGCGCCACGCACCGTCGTGGCGGCGCGCGAGCTCGTCGACGACGAGCCAACCGACGTTGTGCCGGTTCGCCGCGTAGAGACGGCCGGGATTGCCAAGGCCTGCGACGAGCAGGTCGAGCGACGTGCCGGACCGGCGCGGCCAGAGCCGCATCGCGCCCTAGCTCTCGGCGGCGCCGTCGCCCTCGGCGGCGGCTTCGGGAGCGGCCTCGTCGGCCGGTTCGGCGGGAACCTCGCCCTCGGCGAGCTCGCCCTCGGCCGGCGCTTCCTCGGGCTCCTCGACGCGCGTCGCGTGCGTGACGCTCGCGAGCACCGTGTCCGGGTCGTCGAGCAGCTTGACGCCCTCCGGCACCTGCAGCGACTCGAGCCGTGCCGAATCGCCGATCGCGAGCGCCGAGACGTCGAGGTCGAGATGCTGCGGCACCTCCATCGGGAGCGCCTCGACGTTCACCTCGATCGTCACCTGCGACAGCACGCCGCCCTCCTTCACACCGGCCGGCTCCCCGACGAGCGAGACGGGGACGGTCGCGTGGATCGTCTGGTCGAGGCGCACTTCCTGCAGGTCGACGTGCGTGATCACACCGCGTACGAGGTCTCGCTGGTACTCCTTGAGCACCGAGGGGTGCGTCTTTCCCGACTCGACGACGACGTCGAGCACGGCATTCAGGCCGCCCTCGGTCGTGAGCGCCGCCCGCAGGTCGCGCTCCGGCACGGAGATCGCAACGGGCTGCTCGCGGCCGTAGAGGACACCCGGGATCAGACCGCGGCGGCGCAGGCGCCGCGACTCGGCCGAGCCGAGAGTCTCGCGGTGAGAAACCAGGAGTTGATGGCGCTCTGACGGCACGGCCGAGCAGTGTAGCGGGGTGTCTCGCCTCGAGGTGGCTCTGGATAGGATCGCCGCCACCCGCATGAGCGAAGCGCTTGGCAGCTGGAGGGAGGGCGCGACGAGGAACGTGATCGTCGAGTTCGCCGAGCGTGTCACCACCGAAGGCGGCCCGGACTACGTTCCGCCGCTCGAGCGGATCGCGGTGTTCGACAACGACGGCACGCTCTGGTGCGAGAAGCCGATGCCGATCGAGCTCGGCTTCATCCTCGCCCGGCTCGCCGAGATGGCCGACGAGGACACGAAGCTGCGCGACCGGCAGCCCTGGAAGGCGGCGCACCAGAAGGACTACGCGTGGCTCGGCGGCGTGATCACCAAGCACTACGCGGGCGACGACAGCGACGTGAAAGTGCTGATGGGCGGGATCCTGCAGGCGTTCGCGGGAAACACGGTCGACGACTACGCCGCCGCGGCGCACGCCTTTCTGACCGAGGGCGACCACCCGACGCTCTCCCGCCGCCTCTCCGACTGCGGCTTCCTGCCGATGGTGGAGCTGCTCCGCTACCTCGAGGACAACGGCTTCACCAACTTCATCGTCTCCGGCGGCGATCGTGACTTCATGCGCCCGATCACCTCCGAGATCTACGGCATCCCCTCCGAGCGGATCGTCGGCAGCTCGACCGGCCTCCGCTACCGGGAGGACGTCGAGGGCGGCAGCGTCGTGTACGAGGCGGAGATGGACGTCTTCGACGACGGGCCCGTGAAGCCGGTGCGCATCTGGAGCCGCATCGGGCGCAGGCCGATCCTCGCGTGCGGCAACTCGAACGGCGACAGCCAGATGCTGCACTACGCAGGCGGCGAACGGCCCGCGCTCCGTCTGCTCGTGCTCCACGACGACGACGAGCGTGAGTTCGCCTATACCACGGGCGCCGAGACGGCCCTCGAGCGCGCGAAGACCGACGGCTGGACGGTGATCAGCATGAAAGACGACTGGGCGACCGTCTTCGCCGATGCCCCCGCGTGACTCGGGGCGCACGCGCTCGAGCCGTCTGCCTCTGCCCACTCGCCGCCCTGCTCGTCGCGTGCTCGTCGCATCACGAGGCGGCGCCGAAGCCGAACCAGCCGTACACGGCGGAGGCGGTTCGCGTGGCCTTCGCCAGGCACGGCATCCGCCTCACGTCGTTCTCGTCGGCCGCGCGGCATGAGCTTCGCGCCGGGCACGTGCTTGCGAGCTTCTTCGGCACGGTCGGCAACAAGATCACGGCCTCGGTGCTCGTCTTCAAGTCGGTGTCACAGGCGCGGCAGTCTCCGCCGATCGACCGCAACTCGCCGCTCTGCCGGGTTCGCTGCGCGAACGACCCGCGTCTGACCGCCCGACACGAGCGCCTCCTGAACGTCGTCGTCGACTCCCTCTACATCACTCGGCCCGGCCGGGCGCAGAAGCTGATCGACGCCGCGCTGCACGACCTGCGGGCGAGCCAGGCTTCCACCTAGTAGAAACGTGCGATGTTCATCAGCTTCGTCCAGCTTCCGCCGCCGAACAGCATCGACGACGGCGAGGCGAAGTTGCTGCGCGAACTGCTGCTCCACGGCACTCCCTCGGACGCGGCCGCGCAGGCGGCCGGGAAGATCGAGCAGGCCGCCGCACGGGACGGCGCGCTGTGGGCCCTCTCGAGGCCCGAGGTGGAGGCGATCGTCACTGCGCTCGGCGAGGGGTCGTCACCCGGCAGCGAGACCACGGAGCGTCTCCGCTGGATCGAGCAGCAGCTGAGGCTCCTGCTCGACGACGAGACAGCGTTCTAGGGGCGGCCCGTGTCGGCGCTCTCCGCCGGTCTGCGGGTCAGAAGAGCTGGTTCTCGCCGCCGAAGATCGCGCTCACCGAGTCGTCGGCGAACACATTCATAATCGTCTCGGCGAGGAGCGGCGCCACCGGCAGCACGGTCATCATGTCGGGCTTGGCGATCGGGTCGATCGGGACGGTGTCGGTGACGACCATCCCCGAGATGTCCGAGGCGGCGAAGCGCTCGAGCGCGTTGCCGCAGAACGAGCCGTGCGTCGCGAACACCCAGACCTCCTCGACGCCGTGCTCCTTGAGCGCGTTGACGTTCGCGAGCAGCGTGCCCCCGGTCATGATCACGTCGTCGCCGAGCACCGCCTTCTTGCCGCGCACGCGGCCGGTGATCTCGGTGATCTCGACGACGTCGTGCGCCGGCCTCGTCTTGTGCATCAGCGCGAACTCCGCGTCGAGCATCTCGGCGAACCGGACCGCCATCTTCGCCCGGCCGGCGTCGGGCGACACCGAGACGATCCCGTCGCCGACCAGCCCGAGATCGCGGAAGTGGCGCGCGAACAGCGGCAGCGCGGTCATGTGGTCGACGGGGATCGTGAAGAAGCCCTGGATCTGGCCGGCGTGCAGGTCCATCGTCAGCACGCGGTCGGCGCCCGCCAGCTGCAGCATGTCGGCGACGAGGCGCGCCGAGATCGGCTCGCGCGGCTTCGCCTTCCGGTCCTGCCGCGCGTACGGGAAGAGCGGGATCACGGCGGTGATCCGCTTCGCCGAGGCGAGCTTGGCCGCCTGGATCATGAAGAGCAGCTCCATGATGTTGCGGTCGACCGGCTCGCAGCCCGTCTGCACGATGAAGACGTCGGCGCCGCGAATCGACTCGTCGTAGCGGCAGTACGTCTCGCCGTTCGCGAACGTGCCGAGCTCGATCTCGCCGAGCTGGACACCGAGCTGCTCTGCGATCCGCTGCGCCAGGTCGTTGTGGGAGCGGCCGCTGAAGACCATCAGCCGCTTCTGCGGCCCGCGCTCGATCCAGTGGCCGGGAGCGGGCTTCGTCATGGGCTCGACGGCCTCGAGGCCCGGGAGCACGAGCTCACTCGTCGCGCTGCCGTGCTGCATATCCCTCCTTGTTCTCCTGGCGCTGTCTCGCGATCGCGAGCGCGCCCGGGGGAACATCTTTGGTTATCACCGAACCGGCAGCAGTCCATGCGCCGTCGCCCACCTCCACTGGTGCGATGAACCCATTGTGGATCGCGGTTCTGACGTTGCTCCCGATCGTCGTCCGCTGCTTCGGCTCGCCGGCCCGGTGGCCCAGATTCGCCGTGATCGCACCGGCCCCGATGTTCGTGTCCTCGCCGATCTCGGCGTCGCCGATGTACGAGAGGTGCGGGACCTTCGTGCGGTCGCCGATACGCGAGTTCTTGATCTCCACGTAGGTGCCTGCCTTCGAGGACTCGCCCAGACTCGTTCCGGGGCGAAGGTAACAGAAGGGGCCGACGACCGCGCGCTCCCCCACCTCCGCGTCGACGGCGACCGTGTGCGGATGGATCACGGCGCCGCGCCTGACGACGGTGCGGCCCCGCAGAACCGTGAACGGGTTGATCGTGACGTCCTCCTCGAGCGCCACCGTCGGCTCGATCCAGGTGGTGGCGGGATCGACGATCGTCACGCCGCCGAGCATGTGCCGCTCGTTGATCCGGTCACGCAGGATCGCGCCCGCCTGCGCGAGCTCGACGCGCGTGTTGACGCCCTCCGTCTCGTTCGCGTCGGGCGCCACGTGGGCGGCGATCCGTTCCCCGGCCTCGGCGAGGATCGCGACCACGTCGGTGAGGTACAGCTCGCCCTGGACGTTCTTCGGCTGGAGGCGCTCGAGCGCCGGCCAGAGCGCATCGGCGCGGAACACGTAGATCGACGAGTTGACCTCGGTGAGCTCGAGCTCCTCCGGCGTCGCGTCCGTTCCCTCGGCGATGCGAAAAACGGCTCCGTCCTCGCCGCGGACGACCCGGCCGTAGACGCGCGGATCGGCGGGAACGGCGCTGAGGATCGTCGCGGCGGCGCGCTCCGACCGGTGCGTCTCGACCAGCGCACCGAGCAGGTCGGGCGTGAGCAGCGGCGTGTCGCCGGAGAGCACCAGGAGGTCGCCGTCGTAGCCCGACAGCGCGGCGTGCGCCGCGCGCACGGCGTCGCCCGTGCCGAGCGGCTCTGCCTGAACGGCGACGACGAGCCCGTCCGCCTCGAGCTCGCTGCGGCCCGACGGCGACGCGACGACGACGAGTGGGTCGGCGCCGAGCTCGCGGGCGGTCTCGATCACCCAGTCGACGAGCCGACGGCCGAGAATCTCGTGGAAGTGCTTCGGCACGGCGGAGCGCATCCTGGTGCCGAGACCTCCGGCCATGACGACGGCTGCGAGCGGCGGATCTGGCATGAGGTCGCGTCAGCGAGATGGCTGGGGCGCCAGGATTCGAACCTGGGATCGCGGGACCAAAACCCGCTGCCTTACCGCTTGGCTACGCCCCACTTCGGCCGAGTATAGGCGGGTGCGGCGCTACTTCCGATCGGTGAACAGGAAGACCAGCGCGGCGATCGCGAGCAGCGCAACGACCGCAATCGCGACCGCCTTCACGAGGCCGAGCGCGAGCGGCACGCACACCACGAGCAGCTGCGAGGTCGCAAGGATCCAGCTGACGTGGCGGACGACGTCGGAGCGGTGAGCGCGGCCGGAGTACCACCAGAACGCGCCCGTGATCGCCGCGAACAGCACGGCGACCCACCAGTTGAGGACGCCGAAAAGGTAGAGCAGGCCTTCGACGGCGGCGATCGCCAGTGTGATCCGGAGGCGGTTCACGCGGAGCCACCGGCCGGTCGGAGTCGACCCGTGCTCGATCGCGTAGCTCATTGCCGATCACGCTACCACGCAGGGTTCGCCACGAAGCACGCGCCCCTGGACGCAAGCGCCCGCGCGGCACGCGCGGCCGTTTGCCGGTCGGCGAAGAGCCCGTAGACGGCCGGTCCTGCACCACTGACGTCGGCCCGGAACGCACCGTGTTCGAGCAGCGCGGCCGCGTGCGGCGACGACGCGAGGTCGTTCGGCGGCAGTGTGCACAGATCGGCCGCACGCGCCACGCCGGCGAGCGCGTCCCGCAGCGCGGCGGCGCGCGCGTCGAAGCCCGCCGCCCCGTCTCTGCGATCGAAAGCCTCGTAGACCTCGCCGGTCGACTCCTTCTCGACGCCCTGCGGGAGCAGCAGGCAGACGGCGTATTCCTGGGGCAGCCGAAGCGGCTCGAGCGTGGTGCCGTCGCCGGTCCCGAGCTGCGGCCCCTGTCGGAGGAAGAAGGGCACGTCGGCGCCGAGGTCCGACGCGAGCGCGTGCAGCCGACCGTCGTCGAGCGGCTGCGCGAGCTGCGCGTTGCCGAGTTGCAGGGCGGCCGCCGCGTCCGAGCTGCCGCCGCCGAGCCCCGCCGCGACGGGGATCCGTTTGTCGATCGTCGCGCGCCAGGCGTGGGGCGCCTCGAGCGTGCCGAGCGCGGCGGCGACGAGCGTGTCCTGCGAGAAGCCGTCGACCACCATCGCATCGGAGGGCTCGACGGTGATCCGGTCGGCGAGGTCGAGCCGCTGGAACACGGTCACGAGCTCGTGCTTGCCGTCCGACCGTCGCGGGCCGACGACGAGCGCGAGGTTGATCTTCGCCGGCGCGTCGGCCTTCATCTAGAGCGCCTCGGCGAGCCGGACGAACTCGCCGGGCGCGAGCGCCTCCGCGCGAACGCCCGGCTCTCGTCCGATCGCCGCGAGAGCGGAGACCGCGTCTTCCCGGGCGACGAGCCCGCTCAGGGCGACCGAGTTCGCAAGCGTCTTGCGGCGGTGCGAGAACGCCGCCTCGACCAGCCGCTTCACCTCGTTTGGCGCAGCCGGCCCGATGCGCCGGAACGCGACGAGCGCCGAGTCGACGTTCGGACGCGGGCGGAACACTTCACGCGAGACGGCATGGAGCCCGGTCCGCTCCGCGGCAAGCTGCACGAGCACGGACACCGCACCGTATGCCTTCGTCGACGGGCGCGCGAAGAAGCGGTCTGCCACCTCGCGCTGCACCATCACGCACCAGCCGGCGAGCGACTCGATGCGCAGGCTCTCGGCGACGACCGGCGTGGCGACGTTGTACGGCAGGTTGGCGACCAGCTTCACGGGCGCCGGGTCGAGGGCGCCGAGATCGAGCTCGAGCACGTCGCCCCAGTGGAGCTCTACTCGCTCGATCCCCGCGAGCCCCGGTCCGAGACGGCGATCGATCTCCACCGCATGGACGAGCGCGACGCGCTCGGCGAGGAAACGCGTCAGCACGCCGAGGCCCGGCCCGACCTCGAGCACGACGTCGGCGGCGGAGAGCGACGCGAGGCGCTCGATCACGCGCAGGATGTTGTCGTCGACGAGGAAGTGCTGTCCGAGCGCCTTGCGAGGGCGCACGCTCACAGCCCGAACACCGCCGCCGCGTTCGCATCGATCTGCTCGGCAAGCTCGGCCGGCTCGACGCCCCGTGCCTCTGCGAGCACGCGATAGGTGTGCACGACGTACGCCGGCTCGTTGCGACGACCACGGACCGGCTGCGGCGCGAGGTAAGGGCTGTCGGTCTCGGCGAGCAGCCGGTCTGCCGGGACCGCCCGCGCGGCGGCCCGCAGCTCGTAGGCGTTCTTGTACGTCACGTTGCCGGCGAACGAGACGTACCAGCCCCGGGCGCGCGCGGGCTCGAGCAGCGCGGGCGACGAGAAGCAGTGGAGGACGACAGTCCCCGCATGCGCCTCGAGCAGTGCACGTGTGTCCTCGTCGGCTGCGCGGGTATGGATGACCACCGGCTTGCCGCTCTCGGCGGCGAGCGCAAGCTGCGCCTCGAACAGCGCCAGTTGGGCATCCCGCGGCGCGTAGTCGCGAAAGTAGTCGAGCCCCGTCTCACCGACTGCGACCGCCCTGGGATGCGCGAGCAGCTCGCGGAGCGCATCGACGTCCGCGGCGCCCGCCGTAGCGGCCTCGTGGGGATGGATGCCGAGGCTCGCGTAGAGACCCGGTTCCCGATCCGCGAGTCCGAGCGCGCGACGCGCGTCGTCGACGGTTGTCGCGACGGCGACGACGCGCGTGACGTCGGCCGCACGCGCGCGGTCGAGGACCTCGGCAGCGTCGTCGCCGAGGTGCGCGTGTGTGTCGATCACCCGGGCTCGCCGTCGGCGGCCATGCGGCGGAGCTCCTCCTCCACGGTGGATTCGTCGAGCTTCCTGAAGAGCGGCCTGGGCTCGCGCAGCTGCTGGCCGGCGGGCAACTCGCTCGGTTCCCAGCTCCCCACCCAGCTCGAGTAGTCGCCGGTCAAGATCTCGTGCGTCTCGCCGTCGTCGCTCACCTCGCGGAACTCGAGCGGTCCGGCGAGCCAGCCCTCGTAGCCGAGGAGCTCGTGCACGACCTGGGACGTGTATGGGAGGAACGGCGTGAAGATCGTCTTCAGGCTGTCGACCGCGCGCAGCGACACGTAGAGCACCGTGCCGGCGCGCGCAGGATCGGTCTTCACGAGCGCCCACGGCGCCTGGTCGGACAGGTACTGGTTCACGCTCGACGCGAGATGCATCGCCTCGCCGAGCGCGGCGCGGAATCGGCCGTGCTCGATGTGATCGCCCACCGTCGCGAAGCCGCCGTCGACCGTGGCGAGCAGCGCCTCGTCGGCGGGCTCCAGCGCACCCGGCTCCGGCACGGTTCCGAAGTTGCGATACGCGTTCGTCAATGTGCGGTTGACCAGGTTGCCCCAGTTGGCGAGCAGCTCGTCGTTGGAGCGGCGGACGAAATCGGCCCACGTGAAGTCGGCGTCCTGGGTCTCGGGGCTCGCTGCGATCAGGTAGTACCGGAGCGGATCCGGGTCGTAGCGCTCGAGGAAGTCGCGGATCAGGATCCCGTGCGACCGGCTCGAGGAGCTTTTCTTGCTCTCCATCGTCAGGTATTCGGTCGCGAAGACGTCGTCGGGCAGGTGGAGCGACCTGCCGGCGCCGACCTCGCCACCACGCTCGTAGCCGAGCAGGATCGACGGCCAGATCACCGTGTGGAAGACGATGTTGTCCTTGCCCTGAAAGTACGCGTGCAGCGCGTCCTCCGACTGCCACCACTCGCGCCAGCGCTCCGGGTCGTCGTGGAGCGACGCCCACTCGATGCTGGCCGACAGGTAGCCGATCACGGCGTCGAACCAGACATAGATGCGCTTGTTCGGGTCGTCGGCGTAGCCCGCAACAGGGATGCGGACGCCCCAGTCGAGGTCGCGGGTGATCGGGCGCGGTCGGATCTCGTCGAGCAGGCCGAGCGAGAAGTTGCGGACGTTCGGCCGCCATGCGCCGTGGCCCTGGATCCACCCACGCAGCGCATCGGCGAACCGCGGCAAGTCGAGAAAGAGGTGATTCGTCTCGCGGAATTCCGGCACCGAGCCGTCGATCCTCGAGCGCGGGTTGATCAGGTCGGTCGGGTCGAGCTGGTTGCCGCAGTTGTCGCACTGGTCGCCGCGCGCCTCGGGGTAGCCGCAGATCGGGCAGGTCCCCTCGATGTAGCGGTCGGGGAGCGTGTGGCCGGTCGTCGTCGAGAACGAGACGAGCTGGGCCTGTTCGAAGATCGCGCCGTGCTCGTACAGCGTCTTGAACAGGTCCTGTGTGACGCGCTCGTGGTTGCGAGTGGTAGTGCGCGTGAAGCAGTCGTAGGCGAAGCCGAGCTTGCGGAAGTCCTCGCGATGCGCGGCGTTGTAGAAGTCGGCGACCTCACGATAGGACTTCCCCTCTCGATCGGCGGCGACCATCACCGGGGTGCCGTGCTCGTCGGTTCCACTCACCGCGAGCACGTCGTTGCCCTTGAGCCGGTGGTAGCGCCCGAACACGTCGAACGGCACGTACGCCGCCGCGTGCCCAAGGTGCCGGAACCCCGCCGCATACGGCCAGGCCGGCGCAACCAGGATCTTCTTCTTCGGTGCTGTTGACACTCGGGGCAATGATACGAACCGGGTCGAGAGCCCTTCGCCGCCGGAGCCGGAGCGCGCACACGCCCGCAACGGTGAGCGCGGCTGCGACGGCGAGCAGCGCGGCGACCGTCGCGGGCGGCGTGCCACGGCGGACGATCTGCGTGGCCGCGACCGTGAGCGGCGCCGGTGCGGCGACAGGTGGAGGCCGGTCGACGTGGTTCGGCGCACGGTGGACGTGCCCGCGCGGACGCATCCCCTCCGCGTGAGGGTGCGAACGGGCAGCGACGGCCGCGCGCTCGTGCCGCGCGTGCGTTGCGACCGGCCGGAGCGACCGTCCAGGCGGGGTCACGACGCGGTGGCGCACCCGGCGCGACGAGCTGACCCGCGGTGGCGCTGCCGCCGGGCGGTGGGCCCGAGGTGCCGCGAAGCCGCGCGCAACGCGAGTCGCGACGTGTGCACGAGACGCTCGAACCGCGTGAGCCGCGCGAGCTGCCTGGGCGGTGGCCGGCAAGTGGACGCGGGCCGGGGCGGGCGCCGCGCGCGGCCGCGGCGCGTGCAGCGCCGCGACGGCAGGCGGCGCGACGGGGTCGCTCGCCGGCCTCGACTCGGACTGCGGCGACGGCAATGCGGCCGGAGGTTCGACGGGCGCCGGCGAGACCGTCGCGGCGTCGCCTGCCGGAGGAACCACAGCCGCAGAGGGCGTCTCGGCCGGCACAGGGGGCGCCGCGGGGGGCGCCGGTGCGGCCCCGGCCGGCGGGACCGGCGCGGCGCGAACCGGGAGGAGCCCGAGCGGGTCGACGTAGCCCTGTTCGTCGGCCACGAGTCGAACGCCGAGGTGCACGTAGAGCCCGGAGATCTCCGCGTCGGCCGTCGCGCCGACGACGCCGACGGGAGCGCCCTCCGATACCGCCGAGCCGCGGGCGACCGAGATCGAGCCGAGGTGCGTGACCGTCACGGCGTATCCGTCGGGCGTGTCGATCGTGACGCTGCGGCCCGATCCGGGCACGATCCCGGCGAAGGAGACGCTTCCCGAGGCCGGTGCGACGATCGTCTCTCCGTCCGTGCCCGCCACGTCGACGCCGCGATGCTGGCCGGCGGCATACGGATGGGCGTGGTCGAAGGAGAACGGCTGGACGACGGCCCCTCCGGTCGGCCACGTCCAGGCGGGTGCCGTGTCGGCGAGCACGAGGTTCGCGAAGACGAGCACGGTTGGAACAACCGCACGGGCGAGACGTCGCATCGAATCCTCCCCTGGTGATGGCCCGGAACGGCGTCCGGGTCTGTTGTCGAACAGGACAACGACTCACCGTAGGTGCGATCGCTCGACCGCGTCAAGTGAATTGGCAAAGTTGTTACAGAGTTCCGCGGTAGAGGGCGTTTCGCGAGGCGCCGGTGAGCCTGGCGACGACGTCGGCGGCCGTCCGCCGCGGCGCGCCGGCCGCGACGAGCTCCAGCACCGCCTCGAGCGCGGCCGTGTCCGCCCGGGCCCGATCGGGCGCCGCGCGCGGCTCGAGGACGAGCGTGATCTCGCCCTTCGGCGGCTCGGCGAAGCGCTCAGCGAGCTCTGCGGCGGTGGCGACGACGACTTCCTCGAAGCGCTTCGAGAGCTCGCGGCAGACGGCGGCCACCCGCGTCGGCTGCGCCCGGGCGAGCGAGCGGAGCGACGCCGGTAATCGCTTCGGCGACTCGAAGGCGACGAGCGCGCCGTCCCAGAACGCGGTCTCGTCCCAGAAGGCGGCGAGCGCCTTCGCACGCCGCGGCAGGAAGCCGACGAAAACGAAGCGGCCGTCGCCGAGACCGCTCGCGACGAGCGCCGTCGTGACCGCGGACGGCCCCGGAAGCACGGTCACCTCGACCCCCGCCTCGCGCGCGGCGCGGACGAGCCGGAGGCCGGGGTCGGACAGGCCGGGCAGGCCCGCGTCGGAGACGAGCGCGATCCGTTCGCCCGCCTCGAGCCGCGGGAGCACGGTCGCGACCCGTCCGGCCTCGTTGTGCTCGTGGAACGAGAGCAGTCGCGCGTCGATCCCGTGGCGCTCGAGCAGGATCCGGCTGTGCCGTGTGTCCTCGGCGAGCACGACGTCGGCGGCGCGGAGCTCGGCGATCACGCGCAGGGTGACGTCGTCGAGGTTGCCGATCGGCGTCGCGCAGACCGCGAGCGGCACTACTCGAGCGCCTCGAAGGCGACGAGGCCCGCGCCGATCAGGCCGGCCGTCGCTCCGAGCGCCGCCCGCTCGATCTCGAGCTCCTGGCCCGCCGGGGCGAGCGCCTCGGTGAGCACGGCGAGCCGCGCCGCAGGAAGCAGCAGCTCGAAGGCAGCGAGGCCGAAGCCGCCGCCGATCACGATCCGCTGCGCACCGAAGATGTTGACGAGCGATCCCATCGCGACCCCGAGGTGATGGCCGATCTGCTCGAGCGTGTGGTGGCGCTGCTCGACGAGGTCGTGCGCGGTCGCTTCGGGCCCGAGCACGCGCTGCGCGATCCTGTCGGCGGCGCGACCGGAGCAGTACGCCTCGACGTGGCCCCGTCCGGAGCACGCTCCGTAGCACGGCTCGCCGTCCTCGATGATCACCATGTGGCCGAGCTCGGTCCACGTGCGGAACAGCCGCCCCATCGCGACGACGCCGCCGCCGACGCCGGTGCCGAGCGTCAGCATCACGAGGTTCTGGACGCCGCGGCCGGCGCCGAGCCGGTACTCGGCGTACGCCGCGCAACTCGCATCGTTCTCGATCCCGACCGGCAGCTCGAGCCGGCGCTCCATCTCCCGGCGGAACTCGACCTCGCGGAGCGGGATGTTGACCGCGCCGAGCGCGACGCCCCGCTCCTGGTCGATGCGTGACGGGATGCCGAAGCCCACGGCGGCGGTTCCGGCGGCGGGGAGCTCGCGGACCGTCGCCTCGAGCTCGTCGAGCAGTGCCGCCTGCGAGGTCGTGACCGTAGGCCGCGAAACGGTCTCGTGCACCGTTCCTTCCCGATCGACGACTCCGGCGAGGATCTTCGTTCCCCCGAGATCGATCCCGATGACACGATCGGCCGACATGCCTGCTCGGTAACGTAACCCGCCGGATGGCGCCCGATCCGAAGCCCTATCGCGTCTACCGGGGCGGCCGTACGAAGGGGAAGGTTCCAGCACCGGCCCGGCCGGGCCGCCTCCCGCGGAACGGCGCGGGCGGCGGGGCGAGCGGGGACTACCGCGGGCCCGGAGCGGCCCCGGGCCGCCGGCGCCTACGGCGCGGGCGCGTGGTCGGCCTCGTGCTCCTCGCGCTCCTCGTCCTTCTGATCGTGTGGGCGGTCGCGAGCTGGATCTCGTTCTCGAGCGGCGTCGCCGATGCGAACAAGCGCCTCGACCCGAACGCGAAGCTCGCGCTCACGCACCAGGGCGGCTTGCTGACCTCACACCCGACGACCGTGCTCGTGCTCGGCACCGACAACGCGCGCGTCGGCGGCCGGGAGGGCGATCGGCACTCGGACTCGATTCTCCTGCTGCGCACGGACCCGAAGCACCATCGTCTGTATTACCTCTCGATCCCGCGCGACCTGGTCGTGCCGATCCCGGGCGCCGGAACGCAGAAGATCAACGCCGCGTTCCAGGTCGGCGGTCCGGCGCTCGCGATCCGGACGATCCGGAACTTCACGAGCCTGCCGATCAACCACGTGGTCGTCGTCAACTTCGCCGACTTCAAGGACCTGATCGACGCGCTCGGCGGCATCGAGGTCGACGTGCCGAAGCCGATTCGCTCGAACCACTTCGACTGCCCGTACTCGACGCAGGCACGTTGCGACAAGTGGCCCGGCTGGCGGTTCGAGAAGGGAAAGCAGCACATGAGCGGGGAGCGCGCACTGATCTACTCGCGCATCCGCGAGAACCTGCTCGACCCGGCCGAGACCGATTTCACGCGCGGCGCGCGGCAGCAGGCGGTGCTCGACGCGACCGCCTCGAAGTTCACGTCCTTCGGGACGCTCGTGCGGATGCCGTTCTCGGGCTCGTCGTTCGTGAAGCCGCTGACGACCGACCTGACCGCCGGCCAGCTGGTTCAGCTCGGGTGGACGAAGTTCCGTGCGAGCGACGCCAGCTCGGTGCACTGCCGGCTCGGCGGCGACTTCGGCGGCGGCGGCACGGGCTCGCCGAGCGAGGACAACCCCGAGGCGATCGCGATGTTCCTCGGGCGTTCGGCCCCGCAGCCGCCCACCGGGCAGTTCGAGCCCGGCTGCGTGATCGGCCACACGCTCCGCTAGGCCTCGGCGGCCTTCTTCGTCTCTCCCCCGCCGCTCGACTCCGACGAGCCCGAGCTCGAGCCCGACGAGTCGCCGCCCGAGGAGTCGCCGCCCGACGACGAGTCGGTCGACGCGCCTCCGTCCTTTGCGGCGGCCTTCTTCTTGCGGCCGTAGTCGGTCGAGTAGAAGCCCGATCCCTTGTAGTGCACGGCGACCGGGTGGAGGACGCGCCGCAGCGGGCCCTCGCCGCAGACTTCGCACGCGGTCGGGCTCTCCTCCGTCATGCCGTGGATCACCTCGAACAGGTGCCCGTTCGGACACTTGTACTCGTAGATCGGCATGGCGAGCGGCAAGGCTAGCAGCGGGTAGATGATCGATCGGTGGCGCGCGCCCTCGCCGTCTTCGTCCTCGCGGGCCTCCTCTGCCCCGCCGTCGCGTCGGCTCACGCCCGGCTCGTGCGCACCGTTCCCGACGACGGCGCCGTGCTGGCGCGGTCGCCGCGGGCGGTGGTGGTGGAGTTCGACGACACCGTGCGCCTCGGCGGCGGGAACGCCGTGGTCGCGAACGCGACGCGGCACTCGATCCTCGCCGCGCCGGCCTCGGCCGCCGGTCGGGTGGTCACACTGCCGCTCGAGCGCCGGCTCGGGCGCGGCGACTACACCGCCCGCTGGAGCGTCGTCTCCGAGGACGGCCACCGCGAGCAGGGTGTGCTGGCGTTCGCGGTCGGCCCGGGGAGCCCGCCTCCGCACGCCGTGCTCACGCCCGCTCCCGCTGTCCGCTCGCTCGACCTCGTCGTGCGCACGCTCTACTACCTCGGCGTGCTCGTCGGCGCCGGCACGGCGGTGTTCGGCCTGCTCGCCCGGCCGCTGCTCGGCGCGCGGCTCCGCCGGCCCGTCGCCGGCCTGCTGTTCGCGTCGCTCGTGGCGGCGTTCGTCGGCACGAGCGGGCTCGCGGCCGACGCGGCCTCGGGCACGCGCTTCGCGCGCGTCCTCGAGGCGGCGCTCATCGTGTCGCTGGCGGGCGCCGCCGCGGCCGCGCTGGCGCCGGTCTACGCACCGCTCCTGGTAGCCGCCGGCGCGTGCGCGATCGCGCTGACGGCCGCTCCCGCCCTCGCCGGCCACTCGCTCGACCGTGGCCAGCCCCGGGTCGTCGCACCGCTCCTCGATCTCGCCCACACGCTCGCCGCGGCCGTCTGGCTCGGCGGGCTCGTCGCCGCGCTGTGGGTGCTTCCCCGTGCAGCCCGCGACGCGTGGGAGCGTCGCGCCGTGCTGCGCCGGTTCTCATCGGCCGCGCTCGTCGCCGTCTGCGTGCTCGCGGTCAGCGGTATCGGCCGCGCGGCAACCGAGCTCGGGCCGGTGCACGAGCTGTGGACGACCTCCTACGGGTGGGCGCTGCTCGCGAAGTCGGCAGCGTTCGTCGCGCTGCTCGCCGTCGGCGCGTTCAACCGAACGCTGCTCGAGCGGCGCTCACCGCTCTTCACGCGCTCGGTCGCGGCCGAGATCGTCGTCGTCGCCGCGGTCGTGGTCGTCGTCGGGATCCTCACGCAGCTTCGACCCGGTCGCGAGGCGCCCGACCGGCGCGTCGACCCGACGGGCCGGCTCGGCCAGCATGGTCTCCAGGAAGCACGGGGCGTCCTCGAACGCCGCCAGCCCTGAGGGCGCGCCGCGCGGGCGGCGCCCGCGCGAGGTGGCACGGCGCGCGGTGGCGATCGCTCCCGCCGCTCCGACGAGGCCGCCGAGTGCGAACGACCGCAGCCTGCCGCCGCGTCCGCTGCCGTCCATGCGAGCATCGTACGCGTGCGCCTCACAACGCTCGGCGACCTGATCCTGGACGTGATCGTCTCGCTGGACGGCTCGCTCGTCCCGGGGGACGACCGCCCGGCGACGATCAGGGCCGGGGCCGGCGGGCAGGCCGCGAACGTCGCCGCGTGGGCGCAGGCACTCGGGGCCGACTCCCGGCTCGTCTGCCGGCGCGGCGGCGACCCCGCCGGCGAGCTCGCCGCGCACGAGGTCCGCGCGCACGGCGTCGAGATCGTCGGGCCGCTGGGCGGCCGGGGAGGCGTCGTCGTGTCGCTCGCAGCCGGAGGCGACCGCACGATGGCGTCCGACCGCGGCGAGGCGACCGGCCTCGCGCCGGGCGAGCTCGACGACGCGTGGTTCGACTGCGACGTACTTCACGTCTCGGGGTACGCGCTGCACGGCGGCCTGATCGCCGAGGCCGCGGGCGCGGCGGTGCGGGCAGCGCGCGCGAAGGGCGCGACGGTCTCGCTCGACCTCTCGACGTTCACGCTCGCCGACGCCGCGTTCGCCGCGCGCGTTCGCGACGTGGCGCCCGATGTCGTCTTCGCGAACGAACGCGAGCACGAGACGCTCGGTCCGCTCGACGCGCGGCTCGTCCTGAAGCGCGGCGCCGCCGGGATCGTGGTCGACGGCGTGGCGCACGAGGCCGTTCCGACGACGGTCGTCGACGCGACCGGCGCCGGAGACGCGCTGGCCGCAGGCTTTCTGGTCGGCGGGCCCGCCCTCGGGCTCGAGGCGGCCGCGCGCTGCTGTGCGAAGCTCGGCGCGATGCCATGATCGAGATCGCCGAGGAGGTTCAGCAGGCCGTCAGCGACGACCGCGGTGTGGTCGCGCTCGAGACGACGCTCGTCGCGCACGGCTTCCCGCCCGGCGAGGGCGTCGCGGTCGGGCTCGCCTCCGAGCAGGCGGTTCGCGACAGAGGGTCGGTGCCGGCGACGATCGGCGTCCTCGACGGCAGCGTTCACATCGGGCTCACCGAGCGGCAGCTCGAGCGGTTCGACGCGGACGCGCGGAAGCTCGGCCCGCGCGACCTCGCTCCCGCCGTCGTGCAGCGTGCGGTCGGCGCGACGACGGTCGGAGGGACGCTCGCCGTCTGCGCGAGCGTCGGCATCCGCTGCATGGCGACCGGCGGGCTCGGCGGCGTCCACCGCGGCTGGCCGACGCCGCCGGACGTCTCCGCCGACCTGCAGGCCCTGGCGCGCGCGCACACGCTCGTCGTCTCCTCGGGTGTGAAGTCGCTGCTCGACGTCCCCGCGACGGCCGAGCTGCTCGAGACGCTCGGCATCCCGGTGCTCGGGTTCCGCACCGATGCGCTGCCGCTCTTCTACAGCGCGGCAGGCGGCCCGGCGGTCTCCGCACGGGTCGACTCGGCCGAGGAGGCGGCCGCCGTGGCTGCGGCCCACTGGGAGCTCGACGGCGGCGGGCTGCTCGTCGGCCGACCGCCGGACGACAGCCTCGACGACGTCGAGCCGCTGATCGAGCGCGCGCTCGCCGAGGCAGACGCCCAGGGCGTCCACGGCCAGCAGGTGACGCCCTTCGTGCTCGCGTTCCTGCACCGCGAGAGCGGTGGGCGCACGCTGCGGGCGAACCGCGACCTGATCGTGGCGAACGCGGGCCTGGCCGGCGAGATCGCCGCGGCGGGCGTCAGATGAGCCAGCGGCCGTCCTCCTGCACCAGCCGCCCGTCGGCGTAGAGGCTTCCCCCGCCGCGGAGGTCCTTGACGAGATCCCAGTGGATCGCGCTCGTGTTCGTGCCTCCGGTGAAGGTGTAGGAGTTGCCGACCGCCAGATGCACCGTGCCGTCGATCTTCTCGTCGAACGCGACGTTCTTCATGTATCGCTGGATGCCGGGATTGCAGCCGATGCCGAGCTCGCCCAGGCGGCGTGCGCCCTCGTCGGTGTCGAGAACGCGCACGAGGTGCTCCTCGCCCGAGCGCGCCGTCGCCTCGACCACCTTGCCCTGCTCGAAGACGAGCCGCACTCCCTCGACCTCCGTGCCGAGGTACACCGCGGGGAACTCGGAGAACTCGATCGTTCCCGTCGCCGAATCCTCGATCGGCGAGTAGAAGACCTCCCCGCCCGGCATGTTGACGTGGCCCGCGTCGACCGAGCCGGCTCGCCCGGCGAGCGACAGCGTCAGGTCGGTGCCGGCGCCGGAGATGTGCACCTCGTCCGCGCCGTCGAATACGTCGGCAATGCGCCGCATCCGCTCGCCCTCGGCGTCCCAGTCGCGCAGCACCGCTTCGAAGATGAACTCCTCGTACTGGCCGATCGTCATGCCGGCGTCCTGCGCACCGGCGGGCGTCGGGTACTCGGCGATCACCCACGGCACCTCCATCGCCATCGTCCGCGTGCGGAGGGGACGGACCGACTCCTGCGCGGCCGTCTGACGCTCCTCCGACAGATCGGAGCCCTCGCGCGCGTTCTCCGGCGCCCAGATGATCACGAACCCGTCCGCCTGCTCCCAGATCGTGCGCTGCAGCGGCGATGCCTCGCGCAGCACCTCGACCGGCGCGTTGCGCGCGAACGGCCCGCCGACGAGCTCGAACGCGAGCTGCAGCAGCGCGTGCGCGCCCTTGCGCGCGACCTGTTCGACGACCGCTTCGATCAACGGTCGCGCGAGCGGCGTCGAGCGGATCACGATTTGCGCGCCGGGGCGGGCGGGGACCGACCGCTCGATCAGCAGCCGCGCGTAATCGTCGATTCGTGGATCTCGCATGTGCCGCAGTCAGTTTCCGCGCCGCGCCGAAAGGCGGCAACGGCCGTTTGGGACAGTTGTCCCTATTCGAGCGTCTGCAAAAACTCCTCGATCTCGAGCGCCGGCAGCGTCTCGATCTTCGTCGAGCCACGTGCGCTGAGCGCCACCGAGACCTTCGCCACCGTCGCGATGTCGGGTGCCTCGACGATGTTGACGAAGTCGAACTCGCCGAGCGTCGCCCACTGGTGCAGCACCCGGCAGCCGAGCTCCTCGACGTCCTGGTTCACCTGGCGCAGCCGCTCAGGGTTCGACTTGAGGGTCTGGATGCCCTGCTGCGTCAGCGTCGTCAAGAGGATGAAGATCGGCATCGCGTCGTCTCCCTTTCGTCCGGCGGGGACTTGACCGGCGGGACCCTACACGGGCTGCCTGGTCGAGATAGAGCAGTGCACCGCCGATGTAGAGGAGCGGGCTGAGCACGAGGTCGGCGAGCCCGAGCGCGATTCGCTGGCTCGTGTCACCTTGCGCTCGAAGGAGCACCGAGAGGGTCTGCCCCGCCACGCCTACGACGACAACGAGTGCGGCGAGTGAGCCGAGTGCGTGCACGTAGTCGGCTGTGCCGAGCTCTCGTCCGCGAATGAGAGCGGCCCGGAACGGGAGGCCTTCGATCAGCGCTGCCGGCACGGCGAGGCCGATGAACGCGAACCATGCGATACCTGGGAGGACGTAGAAGGCTCGAAGCGCCGGAAACGGCAGGTAGATCAGGACCGCCACGCCGACGACCGTCGCGGTTGGACGCCCTCCGTGAACGAGCACGCAGGCGTAGACGAACGCGGCGACGATGAGCGGCGTCACGGCCCAGAACACGAGCGCCTGCCCGTCGATCGAGTGGCGTACCGCGAGCTGGTCTGCCAGCACGAGCGGGATGCCGAGAAGCAACGCCCGCCAGAAGTGCCCCCCGTAGAAGCGGATCGATTCCGCCACCAGCTGCCCGACCGTCCGCTCGGCGGGCGGAAGCGGCGGCGGCAGGTCACGCATCGAACGTCTCGAGCGCCTCGAGCAGGGGCGGAACGGCGGCGGCCAGCGTGCCGAGCGCATCCTCGGTGCGCCAGCGTGCGCGATCGCGCTCGGCGACGGCGTTCGAAACGGCGCGCACCTCGACCGCCGGGATCCCGGCGAGCGACGCCGCCCGGAGCACGCCGAACCCCTCCATCGCCTCGACCTCGCACGCCGTGCCGCCGCCCACGCGGCCGGTCGTCCCGATCGGGATCACGTGCGCCTCGGGGAGGGCCGCCCGCGCCGCGGTCAGAAGCCCGGCGTCGGCGGCGACGCGCTCGATGCGCGGGAACGTCGACTCCGGGTCGAGGACGTCGCAGTACACCGCCTCGGAGCCGAGGACGAGCGTCGCCGGCGGCAGCGTCTGCGCGCCGGCGATGCCGACGTGCACGACCGCCCGCGGACGACGCTCGGCGAGCGCGGCGGCGGTCGCGAGCGCGGACTCGACCGGGCCGATCCCGCAGACGAGCGTCGCATCGCCGTGCAGGTACTCGACCTCGAAAGCGGTTGCCGCGACGACGAGGATCACGCCGCGAGTCTACGATCGCGCGATGGGCTACCACTGGATCCGGTTCGAGGAGATGGAGTTCGAGGAACGCCCGCCGAAGCCGGAGGAGAACGCCGCGCGGCTGGCGGGCGACCTCACGAGCGCGATCGGGCTGACGCAGTCACGCGCGAGGCTCTGGCGCTACCCGCCGCACACGACGGGCCGGCGCCACCGCGACCACGCGCAGGAGGAGGTCTTCGTCGTCGTCTCGGGAAACGCGACGATGCTGCTCGGCGACGAAGGCGAGCGCGTGGACGTCGGGCCCGGCGGCGTGGTCGCCGTCGAGCCGATGACGCCGCTCCAGCTCCGCAACGAGAGCGACGAGGAGCTCGTCGTGTTCATCTACGGCGCGCCCCCGTTGCAGGAGGGCGCCGACTTCCTCGAGGACGTCGAGCTGCCGCCAAAGGCGTAGTTCTCGGTCAGACGCCGACGGCCGCGCCGGCGCGGGCGAACGTCAGCTCGCCGTTCTCGGCGTCGACGCGCACGACGTCGCCGTCCCCGAAGTCGCCCTCGAGCAGCCGGAGCGCGAGCGGGTTCTCGAGCAGCCGCTGGATCGCCCGCTTCAGCGGACGCGCGCCGTAGGTCGGGTCCCACCCGGCCTCGGTCAGCGCCTCCTCGGCTGCGGCGGTCAGCTCGAGGCCGAGACCGCGCTCCGCGAGCCGGCCGCGCAGACGCTCGAGCTGCAGCCCGACGATCTCCCCGAGCTCGTCGCGCGACAGCGGGCGGAACTCGACGATCTCGTCGATCCGGTTCAGGAACTCCGGGCGGAAGAACTCGCGCATCGCATCGGCGCTGCGGATATTCGACGTCATGATCAGCACCGTGTTGCGGAAGTCGACCGTGCGACCCTGACCGTCGGTCAGCCGCCCGTCGTCGAGCACCTGCAGCAGCACGTCGAACACCTCGGGATGCGCCTTCTCGATCTCATCGAGCAGGAGCACGCAGTACGGCCGCCTGCGCACCGCCTCGGTCAGCTGCCCACCCTCGTCGTAGCCGATGTAGCCCGGCGGCGCGCCGAGCAGACGCGCGACGGTGTGGCGCTCCTGGTACTCGCTCATGTCGAGCCGCACCATCGCCCGCTCGTCGTCGAACATGAACTCGGCGAGCGCGCGCGCGAGCTCGGTCTTGCCGACGCCCGTCGGGCCGAGGAACACGAACGAGCCGATCGGGCGGTTCGGGTCCTGCAGCCCGGTGCGCGCGCGCCGGAGCGCGTTCGCGACGGCCGCCACGGCCTCTTCCTGCCCGATCACGCGCTGGTGCAGCCGCCCTTCCATGTGGATCAGCTTCTCCGTCTCGCCCTCGAGCAGCCGGTCGACCGGGATGCCCGTCCAGCGTGCGACCACCGTGGCGACGTCGTCCTCGTCGACCTCCTCCTTGACGAGCAGCTCCTCCTGCGGCCGCTCCTCGAGCGCGCGCTCGAGCTCCGGGATCTCCCCGTATCGAATCTCGGCTACACGCTGCAGATTGCCGTCGCGCTCCGCGCGCTCGGCCTCCATCCGCAGCTCGTCGATGCGGCGCGTGGCATCCTTGACGCGTTCGAGCACCGCCTTCTCGCGCGACCAGCGCGCCGCGAGCTCGTCGCGCCGCTCCTTCGCATCGGCGAGCTCGCGCTCGAGCGGCTCGCGCGTCTCCGCCGACTCCTTCGCCATCGCGGCGAGCTCGATCTCGAGCTGCATGACGCGCCGGTTCGCCTCGTCGAGCTCGAGCGGGCTCGAGTCGATCTCGATGCGAAGGCGGGATGCAGCCTCGTCGACCAGGTCGATCGCCTTGTCGGGAAGGAAGCGGTCGGCAATGTAGCGGTGACTCAACACGGCGGCCGCCACGAGCGCGGCGTCGCGAATGCGCACGCCGTGGTGCGCCTCGTAGCGCTCCTTCAGCCCGCGCAGGATCGCGATCGTGTCGGCGACCGACGGCTCGCCGACGAAAACCGGCGCGAACCGGCGCTCGAGCGCCGCGTCCTTCTCGATGTGCTTCCGGTATTCGTCGAGTGTCGTCGCACCGATGCAGCGCAGCTCGCCGCGCGCGAGCATCGGCTTCAGCAGGTTCGCGGCGTCGACGGCGCCTTCCGCCGCGCCGGCGCCGACGATCGTGTGCAGCTCGCCGATGAAGAGCACGATGCGGCCGTCGCTCGCGCGGATCTCGGTGAGCACGGCCTTCAGCCGTTCCTCGAACTCGCCGCGGTACTTCGAGCCGGCGAGCAGCGCGCCGATGTCGAGCGACCACACGCGCCGGTCCTTCAATCCCTCCGGCACGTCCCGCGCGACGATTCGCTGCGCAAGTCCCTCGGCGATCGCGGTCTTGCCGACGCCCGGCTCGCCGATCAGCACCGGGTTGTTCTTCGTGCGGCGCGAGAGGATCTGGATCACGCGGCGGATCTCCTCGTCGCGGCCGATCACCGGGTCGAGCTTCCCCGCCTCGGCGGCCTCGGTGAGGTCGCGCCCGAACTTCTCGAGCGCCTGGTAGCTGCCCTCCGGGTCCTGCGAAGTGACGCGCTGGCCCCCGCGCACCTGCTTGATCCACGCGAGGATCTCGTCGCGCGGCACCGGCTCGAGCGCGAGGAAGAGATGCTCGGTCGAGACGAAGTCGTCCTCGAGCTGCTTGCGCTCGGTGTCGGCGCGGTCGAGCAGCCGCGAGAACGCGGCGGACGGCCGGGGCTGCTGCGCGCCGCCCTGCACGCTCGGCAGCGCATCGACCTTCTGCTCGGCCTCGGCGCGCAGGCCGCGCCAGTCGGAGAACAGCTCCTGGTCGAGCAGCGCGAGCAGCAGGTGGTCGGCCTGCAGCTCGGGGTTGCCGCGCCGGAGCGCGAGCCCCCGCGCCGCGGCGACCACCTCCTGCGCCTTGATCGTGAGTGTGTTGAAGTCCATCGGTTCAGTCCCTCGTCATCGGTGGCTTGGGAGGCTCGTAGAGCACGAGCTCGCGCCGGTACGAGCGGTGCACCTCGTCGAGCGCGCGCCGCATCTCCATCTCCATGCGCGCGAGCCTGCGGCGCATGCGCTCGAGCTCGTCCTCGAGCAGGAGCACGCGCTCCGCGCCGGCCAGGTTGAGGCCGACCTCGGTCGTGAGCCGCTGGATCAGCCGCAGCCGCTCGACGTCGGCGTCGGAGTAGAGGCGCGTGTTGCCGGCCGTCCGCTGCGGGCGCACGAGGCCCTTCTGCTCGTAGATGCGAAGCGTCTGCGGGTGCATGCCGACCAGGTCGGCGGCGACGGAGATCATGTAGCGCGGCCGGTCGTCCATCGGTATCAGCCCGTCGTCTTCCGGAGCTCCTCGAGGAGCTCGCGTTCGTGCTTGTTGACGCGCTTCGGCACCTGGATGCGCAGACGGGCGAGCACGTCGCCCTTGCCCGAACCCTTGAGGTGCGGCGCGCCGCGGCCCTTGATCCGGAGCAGCTTGCCGTCCTCGGAGCCGGCCGGGATCTTCAGCGAAACGGCGCCGTCCGGCGTCGGCACCTCGACCGAGCCGCCGAGCGCGGCCGTCGGGAACGACACCGAGACCTGGACGACGAGGTCGTCGCCGCGGCGCTCGTAGACCTTCGAGGGCTCGACCTTCGTGACGACGTACAGGTCGCCGGCGGAAGCGCCGCCGTAGCCGGCCTCGCCCTTCCCGCGCAGCTTGATGCGCGTGCCGTCCCTGACGCCGGCCGGGATCTTGACCGTGAAGCGCTTCGTCCGCCGCTCGCGGCCCGCACCGTGGCAGGTCGGGCACGGGGTCTCGACGATCGTCCCCATCCCATGACAGCGCGGGCACGGCTGCTGCAGCGCGAACAGGCCCTGCGAGGTCGCGACGACGCCGGAGCCTTCGCACTGCGGGCAGGTCGTCGGCGCCGTGCCGGGAGCCGCGCCCGTGCCGTGACAGGTGTGGCAGGCGAGCTCGAGCTGCACCGCGACCGTCGTCTGTACGCCCTTGAGCGCGTCCTCGAACGAGACGGTGACTTCGACCTCGACGTCGTTGCCGCGCTGCCCGCGCTGCGGCGCCCCGCCCGGGCCGCCGCGCCCGCGGCCGAACAGCCCGCCGAAGATGTCGCCGAGATCGAAGTCGCCGAAGTCGAAGGTCGTGCCGCCGGGGCCGGTGGGGCGGCCGTTCGTCGAGCCGACCGTGTCGTACACCTTCCGCTTCTCCGGGTCGGAGAGCACGTCGTACGCGGCCTGGATCTCCTTGAAGCGCGCCTCGGCCTCCGCGTTCCCGGGGTTCTTGTCCGGGTGGTACTCGCGGACGAGCTTGCGGTACGCCTTCTTGAGCTCGTCGGGGCTCGCGTTCTTCGCGACGCCGAGCGACTCGTACAGCGACTTAGCCAACGTGCTCCTGCGGCGGCCCGGACGAGATGACGACGCGCGCGGGCCGAAGCACGCGGTCGCCGAGCAGATAGCCCTTCTGCAGCACCTGGATGACGGTGCCCTCTTCCTCCTCGGAGGGCTGCGAGAGCAGCGCCTCCTGCGAGTGCGGGTCGAAGCGCCCGGCCGTGTCGATCTCCGCGAGCCCCTCCCGGGCGAGCAGGTCGGCGAGCGAACGGTGGACGAGAGCGACGCCCTCCTCGAGCTTCGCCTCCTCGTGCTGCGTCGCGGCTTCGAGCGCTCGCTCGAGGTCGTCGAGCACCGGCACGAGGCCGTTCATCAGGCGTTCGGAGGCGCGGGTCGCCACCTCCTGCTGGTCGCGTGCGACCCGCTTGCGGTAGTTGTCGAACTCGGCCTTGAGGCGCTGGAGCGCGTCGAGGTACTCGTCGCGCTCCCGCGCCACCGCGGCAACCGGGTCGACCGCGTCCGTCTCCTCCTCGAGCACCGGCTCGGAGGTCTCGTGCTCGAAGCTGTCCTCGGTCACGACTCGTCGACGACTTCGTACTCGGCGTCCTCGACGACCTCGTGGTCGTCCTTGGCCTCGCCGTTCTCGCCGCCGCCGGCCTGCTGCTGCTGCTGCGAAGCCTGCGCGTACAGCGCCGACGCTGCCTGCGTCCACGCCTCCTGCAGCGCGTCCGTCTTGGCCTTGATCTCGGAGACGTCCGCGGAGTCGAGCACGCCGCGGAGCTCCATGATGCGGCCCTCGACGGTCGAGGCGAGGCTCTCGTCGAGCGACGAGCGCTGCTCGGTGAGCGACTTCTCGATCTGGTACGCGAGCGACTCGGCCTGGTTGCGCGTGTCGGCGAGCTCACGCAGCCGGTGCGCGTCCTCGCTGTGCGCCTCGGCGTCCTTGATCATCCGGTCGATCTCGTCCTGCTTGAGGCCCGAGCCGCCCTCGATGCGGATCTGCTGCTCGTTGCCCGTGCCCATGTCCTTCGCGTGGACGTTGATGATCCCGTTCGCGTCGATGTCGAACGCAACCTCGATCTGCGGCATGCCGCGCGGCGCCGGCGGGATGCCGACGAGCTGGAACTTGCCGAGCGTCTTGTTGTAGGTCGCCATCTCCGACTCGCCCTGCAGCACGTGGATCTCGACCGACGGCTGGTTGTCCTCGGCAGTCGTGAACACCTCCGCCTTCCGGGTCGGGATGGTCGTGTTGCGGTCGATCAAGCGCGTCATCACGCCGCCCTTCGTCTCGATGCCGAGCGACAGCGGCGTCACGTCGAGGAGCAGCACGTCCTTGACCTCGCCCTTCAGCACACCGCCCTGGATCGCGGCGCCGACGGCGACCACCTCGTCCGGGTTGACGCCCTTGTGCGGGTCCTTGCCGATCAGCTCCTTGACCTTCGCCTGCACCGCCGGCATGCGGGTCATGCCGCCGACGAGCACGACGTGGTCGATGTCGGAGGCCTGCAGGCCTGCATCGGAGAGCGCCTGCTTCGTCGGCGCGACGGTGCGCTCGAGCAGGGCGTGCGCGAGCTCCTCGAGCTTCGCGCGCGTCAGCTGGAGGTCGAGGTGCTTCGGGCCCTCGGGCGTCGCGGTGATGAACGGCAGGTTGATCTGCGTCGTCATCGTGCTCGACAGCTCGATCTTCGCCTTCTCCGCTGCCTCGTAGAGACGCTGCAGCGCCATCGGGTCGGCGCCGAGGTCGATGCCCTGGTCGCGCTTGAACTCCGCGATCATCCAGTCGACGACCGCCTTGTCGAAGTTGTCGCCGCCGAGGTGGTTGTCGCCGTTCGTGGCCTTCACCTCGAAGACGCCCTCGCCGAGCTCGAGGACGGACACGTCGAACGTGCCGCCGCCGAGGTCGAAGACGAGGATCGTCTGGTCGGCGCCTTCCTTGTCGAGGCCGTAGGCAAGCGCCGCCGCCGTCGGCTCGTTGATGATGCGCAGCACGTTGAGGCCGGCGATCTTGCCGGCGTCCTTCGTCGCCTCGCGCTGCGCGTTGTTGAAGTAGGCCGGGCCGGTGATCACCGCGTCGGTGACCGTCTCGCCGAGGAAGCTCTCGGCGTCGGCCTTCAGCTTCTGCAGGATCATCGCGCTGATCTCGGGCGGCGCGAACTCCTTGCCGTCCGCCTCGACCCGCACGTCGTCGTTCGGGCCCTTCACGACCTTGTAGGGGACGATGGTCATCTCCTCGTCGACCTCGTCGAACTTCCGGCCCATGAAGCGCTTGATCGAGAAGATCGTGTTCTCGGGGTTCGTGACCTGCTGCCGCCGCGCCGGGGCGCCGACGAGCCGCTGACCGTCCTTCGTGAAGCCGACGACGGACGGCGTCGTGCGCCCGCCCTCGGCGTTCGGGATCACGGTCGGCTCGCCGCCCTCGAGGGTGGCCATACACGAGTTGGTCGTTCCCAGGTCGATGCCGATCGTCTTCGCCACGGAACTCTCCTTGGATTGCTGGGGTTCAGAAAATCTAAGTCGCGTTATAGCAGATCAAGTCTGGGTGATGCCGATCACGACCCCGCCCGCCACGACGAGCGCCGCGCCCGCGATCAGGCGCGGCCCCACGTGCTCGGATCGGCGGATCAGGAGGGCCGAGAGCGCGACGCCCCAGAGCGACTCGGTGGCGACGAGCGGCGAGACGACGGTCACGTTCCCGCGGAAGTACGCGGCGAACAGGCAGAGGTAGGAGAGACCGAAGAGGACGCCGGCGGGCGCGAGGCGCGCCACCTCGCCGCGGGTGGGCGCACGTCGCGTCCACGCCGCCGCGACGATCGCGCCGGCGAGCAGCGTGGCCGCCGCCGCGGTCTCGGGCGTCGCGTGCCCGTGCAGCGCCCGCACGAGGTTGTCCCGCGTCGCGAACAGAACGGCGGCGATCGCGGCGTACAGAAGGCCGATCCGCCGGAGGTGCTCGGGCCGCGTCCGCTCGGCGGCGAGCAGCACGCCGCCCCCCACGATCGCGAGCGCGCCCGCGATCAGCGGTGCGCTGACCGGCTCGTCGAGGAAGACGACGGCGATCGCGACGGCGGCGAGCGGCGCCGCCCCGACGGTGACCGACGTCCTCGACGCGCCGGTCTCGTGGATCGCGAGCGTGAAGAGGATCTGCGACGCGCCCGGCGCGATCAGGCCGGCGAGCAGGAACGGCCAGGCGCCGTCGACGGCAGGTCGGAACGCTGCAGCGATCAGCGCGACCACGAGCGCCGTGAGGATGGTCGCGAGCGCGGCCGCGCCCGCTTCGCGTCCGCGCAAGCCGAGCCGGATCGCCACCGTCATCGCACCGAAGAACGCCGCCGCGGCGACGGCGAGCAGAACGGCGGTCACGCGACACCGGGACGCCGCACGAGCCGGGCGAGCACGTCGGCCGTCGCCGGCTCGGCGAGCAGGATGCCCGCCATGATCACGGCGCAGCCCAGGAACCCGACCGAGCCGAGACGGTCGCCGGCGAGCGTGATCCCGAAGAAGGCGGCCCAGACCGGCTCGAGCGAAAAGGCGAGCGCCGTGCGCGTCGCGGTCGTCCTCCGCTGCGCCCAGGTCTGCGCGAGGAACGCGAGCGCGCTCGCGAAGACCCCGGTCACGAGCAGCGCGCCCCACACCGTCCAGCCGTGCGGGACGTGGAGCTGCCCCGCGGCGAGCGCGACGACGAGGAGGCCGGCGAACGCAGCGAGCATCTCGACGAGCGTGAAGGCGATCGCGTCGTAGCGGGGCGCGAACCGCTCCATCAGCACGATCTGCAGCGAGTAGACGGCCGCGCCGGCGAGCACGAGCAGGTCGCCGGCGAGCGAGCCGCCGTGGACGCCGGAGAGGAGTGCGAGCCCGACGACCGCGAGGGCGACCCCGAGCGCCGGCCGGCGGCCGAGACGGTCTCGGAACAGGAGCAGCGCCAGCACCGGCGTCAGCACGACGTACATCCCCGTGACGAAGCCGGTGGACGAGACCGACGTCCGCTCGAGGCCCGCCGTCTGCAGCGCGTAGCCGGCCCCGAGCAGCGCGCCCAGCAGCGCCCCGGCCGCGGCGCCCGTGCGGCCGAGCGAGCGGATGCGCGGCGTCCCGGGCACGGCGAGCGTCGCGCTCGCGATCGCGAAGCGCAGCGCGAGGAACGCGAACAGGGGATAGATCGCGACCGCGTCCTTGACCTGAACGAAGGTCACGCCCCACACGGCGGTCACGGCGACGAGCACGACGAGGGCGGGCACCCGCGCGATTCAACCTGTTTCGGCGGCTACGGTTCGTACGTGGCAACGACGCTCGACACACGTGCGCGGCCGCTGCGCGACCTGCGCATCTCGGTCACCGACCGCTGCAACTTCCGCTGCACGTACTGCATGCCGAAGGAGGTCTTCGGGCGCGAATACCGCTTCCTCGACCGGCGCGAGCTGCTGACGTTCGAGGAGATCACCAGGCTCGCCCGGCAGTTCGTGGCGCTCGGCGTCGCCAAGCTGCGGATCACGGGCGGGGAGCCGCTGATCCGGCGCGACCTCGAGCAACTGATCGCGCAGCTTGCTCCACTCGGCGCCGAGCTGACGCTCACGACTAACGGCGCGCTGCTCGAGGCCAAGGCGACGCTCCTGGCGGACGCCGGGTTGAGCCGGATCACCGTCAGCCTCGACTCGCTCGACGACGACGTGTTCATGGCGCTCAACGACGTCGACTTCCCCGCAGCCCGCGTGCTCGCCGGGATCGACGCCGCCGCGGAAGCCGGGCTGCCCGTCAAGGTGAACTGCGTGGTCAAGCGCGGCGTGAACGACGGCGAGGTCGTGGCGCTCGCGCGGCACTTCAAGAGCACGCCCCACACGCTTCGCTTCATCGAGTACATGGACGTCGGCCACACGAACGGATGGCGACTCGACGACGTCGTGCCGGCCGCCGAGATCGTCGCGGCGATCGACGCCGAGCTTCCGATCGAGCCCGTCGAGCCCGCCTACCGCGGCGAGGTGGCGCGCCGCTACCGCTACGTCGACGGCGGCGGCGAGGTGGGCGTGATCGCGTCCGTCACGCAGCCGTTCTGCGGCGACTGCACGCGCGCGCGCCTGTCGGCTGAGGGGCGGCTGTTCACCTGCCTGTTCGCCGTCCGGGGCCACGATCTGCGCGCACTCCTGCGCGGCGGCGCGTCCGACGAGGAGCTCGCCGATGCGGTTCGCGGCCTGTGGTCACGCCGCACCGACCGCTATTCCGAGCTCCGCTCGGCGGCGACCGAGGGGCTCGACAAGGTCGAGATGAGCTACATCGGCGGCTAGAACTCCCGGCGGCTCCGAGGTACAGTCCGCCGATGCCGCGCTACATGATCGTCCGGAGCTTCGACGTCGGCGAAACCGAGATGCCCGGCGTCGGCAGGCGCTCGCGCGAGCTCGTCGAGAGCGAGTTCCCCGAGGTCACGTGGGAGCACAGCCACGTCGTCGTCGACGACACCGGCCTGGTCCGGACGTTCTGCGTCTACGACGCGCCGAACGAGGACGTCGTCGTCGCGCACTCGAGCCGGCTCGGCCAGCACGAGATCGACTCGATCCACGAGATCGTGGGCGACGTCACGCCGGCCGACTTTCCCCCCGTCTGACATCGGATAGGTGGAAGGAGGCGGTGCTCGCGAGCGCGAGCCGCTTGCGAACGACGTTCCGCTGCTCGACGTCCGCCTCCGGCACGAGCTCGAACGCCTCGCGGTAGAGCAGCACCGCGTGATCCTTGGCCCAGCCTCGCTCCGCCACTTCGGCCGCTCGGAGGAGCTGCTCGACGGCGCGCTGGTGGTCGCCGGCGGCCTTCCAGTGCCGAGCCAGCGCGCCGATCGCCTCGCCGGAGCCGCCGGTCGACCCGCCGAAGAACTCGGCGACGATCGCGTGCCGCCGCGCGCGGTCGGCTCTCGGCAGCAGGTCGTACGAGACATCGCGGATCAGTGCATGCGTGAACGCGAATTGCTGCGTCCCCTCGATGATCGACGACGGCTCGCGGCGCACGAGGTCGCGGCGCTCGAGCTCGTCGAGCAACCCCATCAAGTTCTCGTCGTCGTGCAGCGCGCGCAGCGCGTCCGGCCAGAAGACCTTCCCCACGACGGCGGCGTCGAGCAGGAGCGTGCGCTCGGCCTGCGGCAGCGCGTCGAGGCGCGCGGCGACGATTTCGCGGATCGTCGTCGGGAGCGCTCCCGCGCGCACCTCGCCGATGCTCGCCGCGAGCTGCTCGATGAAGAGCGGGTTCCCCTCGGCGATCGCGAGCACCTCGTCCGCCTGGCCGGTGTCGGGCAGGCGGCGCGCGACGAGCTCGCGGGCCTCCCGCTCGGCGAGCGGGCCGAGGGCCAGCGTCGTGTAGCCGGCCAGCCCCGAGCCCCAGTCGGGGCGCGCGTCGAGCAGCTCGGGCCGCGACAGCGTGACGAAGAGCAGCGGCCCGCGCACGCGCTGGACGAGCGCGTGGACGAGGTCGAGCATGTGCGCGTTCGCCCAGTGGATGTCTTCGAAGACCATGATCGTCGGCCGCTCGCGGGCGGCGGCCTCGACGAACGCGCGAACCGAGTGGAAGAGCGCCTCGCGGTCGGACGCCTCCAGGCCCGCGTCGATGCCCACGATCACGCCGAGGTGGCCCGCGACTGCGGCGGGATCCGCCTCGGTCCCGTCGAGCAACTCGGTCGACCGCGCCCGTAGCTTCTCGGCGACGACGTCGCCCGGATCGCTCTCGAAACCGTCGCCGAGCTTCAGCACCTGGGCGGCGAGCGCGCCGTAGGTGCTGCTCTCGCGGTACGGCAGCGACCGGCCCGATACGACGCGCGCGCCGGCGAACGCGGCGGTGCGCGCGAACTCGCCGGCGAGCGTCGATTTGCCCACCCCTGCCGGCCCGAAGATCGAGACGAGGTGCGGGAGTCCCTCGGAGGACACGCGCTGCCACAGCGCGTCGACGATCGAGAGCTCGAGGCTCCGGCGACGATCCCGCCGACCGCGACCCGGCGCAGCCCGGCCTCCGTCGTCGGGCGCACCGCCACCCACGCGGGCACCGGGTGCTCCTTGCCCTTCGCGACGACGGGCTTCGCCGGCTCGTACTCGATCGCGTCTTTCGTAGCGAGGTAGGTCGCCTCGCCGACGACGACGCCGTTCATCGGCGCGGCCGCCTGGAGCCGGGCAGCCGTGTTCACGACGTCGCCGGCGACCATCGACTCGCCGAGCGCCGGCCGTGCGCCCAGCGCGACCATCGCCTCGCCCGTGTTGACGGCGATCCGGAGCTGCAGGCCGCCGTCCGCGAGCTCGCCTGCGGTGTCGCGCACGACCAACGCGGCGCGGACCGCACGCTCGGCGTCGTCACCGTGGGCGACCGGCGCACCGAATACGCCCATCACCGCGTCGCCGATGAACTTCTCGACGACGCCGCCGAAGGACTCGATCTCCCGCCGCACGCGCTCGTGGTACGGCGCGAGCACGGCCCGGACGTCCTCCGGATCGAGCCGCTCGGAGCGCGCAGTGAACCCGACGAGGTCGACGAAGATCACCGAGACGACGCGGCGCTCGTCCCTCGGCCGGTCGGCCGTGGCGACGGGCGAGCCGCAGGCCGGGCAGAAGCGCGCGCCCGGGGGGCTGTCGTGGCCGCAGGTGGGGCAAACCGTCATCGCAGAGGGTCGAAAAACGCGCTCAACAAGCCGATTTCCGGGTTTCGGATCCTAGCGGCCGTAGCAACCACTCCCGCTATTACACTTGGATGAGTCGTGTCCTCGGTGGTGGCAGCAGGCCGCCGGCACTTGCCGCGCGGATGGAGCGATCTCGGCCTTCAGCTCGGGATCTGGTTCGGGTTCGCGCTGCTCTACCAGCTTGCGCGCTCGTTCGCCGACCGCAACCCTGACAAGGCGTTCGCGAACGGCTACCGGGTGCTCGACTTCGAGACGCGCGTCGCGCACCGCCTGTACGAGCTCACCTTCCAGCAGTTCGTCGACCAGCGGCACCTGCTCGAGACCGCAGTCTCGTGGACGTACTGGAACTCCGAGTTCACCGTCGTCGGGCTCACCGTGCTCTGGGTGTACATGCGCAGGCACGACGCGTTCGTCGGCTTCCGCAACTCGATCCTGCTCGCCAACACGATCGGCCTGCTCGGCTACGTCGTCATGCCGACGGCGCCGCCACGCCTGCTCGGCGTCGGCTTCGTCGACCAGCACCGCGACGGCCTCGTCCAGCTGGCTGCCAACCCCTATGCGGCGATGCCGAGCCTCCACGCCGGCGACGCGCTGATCGTGGGCGTGGTCATGTTCACGGTCTGCCGGTCGTGGTGGGCGAAGGCGATCTGGGCCGCCTGGCCGGCCTGGGTCTGGTTCGCGGTGATGGCCACCGGCAACCACTTCTGGCTCGACTGCGTGGCGGGAATCGCCGTCGCGGTGGTTGCGATGCTGATCGTCTACAACGGGCGAATCCGCACCGCCCTTGCCGCTCGTCGGGCCTAACCGACCGCCCGTCGACGAGCCAGAGAACCCTGTTCCCGAGGGTGCTACGGTCACTCACGTGAGCAGAGCCGCCGCGATCAAGGACGGCTACACGACCGGCGCCCGTACGCTTGCCTCGCGCTCCGTCGTGAGCCTGGCGCGGACGCGCGTGACCCCGAACGCGCTGACCGCGGGCGGCGTCACGCTCTGCGCGGCGGCCTCGATCCTGGTGCTCTTCGAGAACCACGCCGAGATCCTCTTCTTCTGGCTCGCGGCAGTCGTGTTCGTGCTCGGCTCGCTCCTCGACATCCTCGACGGGGCGCTCGCACGCGCCGGCGGCAAGACCACGCCGTTCGGCGCCTTCATCGACTCGACCACGGACCGCGTGAGCGAGGGCTTCATGCTCGCAGCGATCGCCTTCGTCTTCGCGCGCCAGGACCACCCCGTGTTCGCGGCGGTCGCGACGCTCGCGGTCGCAGGCTCCTTTCTCGTTTCGTACACACGCGCCAGGGCCGAGGCACTCGGCCTGCGCGGCGACGTCGGCATCGGCTCGCGCGCAGAGCGTGTGGTCGTCATCACGGCGGGCCTCGTGCTCGCCCCGTGGGGCGTGCTCGGCTGGGCGATCCTGCTCCTTGCCGCCACGGCCTGGATCACCGTCGTCCAGCGCGTCCTGCACGTCCGCAAGCAACTGATGGAGGCACATTCAGGTGAGTGAGATGAACGGAAACCCGCGGCAGCAGGACAAGGTGCGCGTCGCGCTGATCGGCGTCGGCAACTGCGCCAACTCCTTCCTCCAGGGATTGACGTACTACCGCGACGCCGCGCCCGACACCTTCGTGCCCGGCCTCATGCACGTCGACCTAGGCGGGTACCACATCCGCGACATCGAGGTCGTCGCCGCGTTCGACGTCGTGAAGGGCAAGGTCGGCGCCGATCTCGCCGACGCGATGTGGGCGCACCCGAACGACACGATCAAGTTCGCCGAGGTCGCGCCCACGGGCGTCACCGTTTCGCGCGGCATGACCCTCGACGGGATCGGCAAGTATCTGTCGCAGGTCGTCGAGAAGGACGAGGGCAGCACCGACGACGTCGTCGGGATCCTCAAGGACCGCAACGTCGACGTGGTCGTGAACTACCTGCCGGTCGGGTCCGAGGACGCGACCAAGTGGTACACGGAGCAGATCCTGAACGCGGGCTGCGCGATGGTGAACTGCATGCCCGTCTTCATCGCCCGCGAGGACTACTGGAACAACCGCTTCCGCGAGGCCGGCGTGCCGATCATCGGCGACGACATCAAGTCTCAGGTCGGAGCGACGATCACCCACCGCGTGCTCACCACGCTCTTCCGCGAGCGCGGCGTGCACCTTGACAAGACGATGCAGCTCAACGTCGGCGGCAACTCGGACTTCCTGAACATGCTCGAGCGCGAGCGGCTCGAGTCGAAGAAGATCTCGAAGACCAACGCCGTCACGTCGATGCTCGACTACGACCTCGGCGCGAAGAACGTCCACGTCGGGCCGTCGGACTACGTTCCGTGGCTGACCGACCGCAAGTGGGCGTACATCCGCCTCGAGGGATCGAGCTTCGGCGACGTGCCGCTGAACGTCGAGATGAAGCTCGAGGTGTGGGACTCGCCGAACTCGGCCGGGATCGTGATCGACGCCGTCCGGCTCGCGAAGCTCGCGCTCAACAACGGGATCGCCGGGTCGCTCGAGGGCCCGAGCTCGTATCTGATGAAGTCGCCTCCGCGCCAGATCCCCGACGACGACGCGATGGAGCTCGTCGAGGAGTTTATCGAGCGCAACCGGCGCCAGATCGCCGTCCCGTCTCCTTCCGAGGTCTGACGAAGAGACACGTGCCGCCCCGGGGCTGAGCTTCTAAGCTCCGGGGCGTGCGCATCTGCCTGGTGACGCCGTTCGCGTGGTCGCAGCCGCACGACGTGAACGAGCACGTCGCCGGCGTGGCCTCGGGCCTGCGCGCGCTCGGGCACATGGTCACGGTCGTCGCTCCGTCGGCGCGCGCCTCCGACCTGCTCGCGGGGCGGCGCGCGCTGCTCCGCGCCACGCCGGCGGACGTGATCGCAGTCGGGCCGGCGATCCCCGTGTCGCGACGGTCGCAGCTCGGCGTGCCGGTGGGCGTGCAGGCGAACCTGCGGCAGGCGCTCCAGCAGGGCGAGTTCGACGTCGTCCACGGCTTCGACCCCGGCCTGCCCTCGCTCTCCTACCTCGCGCTGCGCGACGGCGCCGCGCTCGCCGTCGCGACGTTCACGTCCGCGAGCCGTCTCGGCTACCCGCCGGCACGCTCGCAACGCGAGAAGCTGCTCGCCCGCCTCGACGCGCTGATCGCCCCGTCGGAGGAGGTGCGAGACGCGGCGGAGGAGCGCTTCCCCGGCGACTACCGGATCGTGTCCCCCGGCGTCGACACCACCCTGCACGCACCCGGCGTGAAAGAGCGGACGATCGTGGTGGAGCTGCGCCCGAACGAACGGATCGCCGCGCGGGGCGTGCTGCAGGCGCTCCGCGAGCTGCCGGACTGGCGCGTGGTGCTGCTACGGACGCGCCCGCTGATCGCGCGGCCGGCGATCCCGCGCGGCCTGGCGGGCCGCGTACAGGTGCGGACCCTGCGCGGCGGCGCGGCACGCGCACAATTGCTCGCGACCGCGTCGATCTTCGTGCCCGGCGTCGCCGGGCTGCAGCGGCTGTCGCTCGAGGCGGCCGCGGCCGGCTGCGCGATCGCTCGGCCGCCCCACGTCGAAGCCCAGCCCGAGCTCGCCGGGGCCGCCGCCGCGCGCCTCGCCGACGACGAGGCGCTGCGGGAGCGCGAAGGCGCGAAGGCGCGCGCCGAGGCCGAGGAGAACAGCTTCGCCGTCGTCTCCGGGCAGCTGTCGGAGCTCTACGGCAGCCTGCCCACACGGCGGCGCAAGCGCGCGAACGCCGACCCGCTCGCCGACCGGCCGCTGATCGTCGCCGACCTGCACATGCACACGTCGTGGTCGCACGACTGCTCGATCGATCCGACGGAGCTCGTCGACTACGCAGAGGCGGAGGGGCTCGGCGCGATCGCGGTCACCGACCACAACGTCTTCGGCGGCGCCCTCGAGGCGGCCGACTACGCGTCTGGCCGCGAGCTCGTGGTCATCCCCGGCGAGGAGGTAAAGACGGACGGGCAGGGCGAGGTGATCGGGCTCTTCCTCGAGCGCGAGATCCCACGCGGGCTCGGCTTCTCCGAGACGATCGCCGCGATCCGCGAGCAGGGCGGCCTCGTCTACCTCCCCCACCCCTTCGACCGGATGCACGCGATCCCCGATCCGCGCACGCTCCACCGGCACCTCGCCGACATCGACGTGCTCGAGGTCTACAACGCGCGGCTCCTGCTCGAGGCCTACAACGACGAGGCGCTCCGCTTCGCGCGCAAGTACAACCTCACAATGGGCGCGGGCTCCGATGCCCACGTGCTGCAGGGCGTCGGCACCGGTGCGCTCCGCATGCGGGCGTTCCGCGACCCGGAGGAATTCGTCGTCTCGCTACGAACGGCGGAGGTCCTGCGGCGGCCGAAGTCGCTCGCCTACCTGCAGTCGCTGAAGTGGGTGGCGCAGGTCAAGGAGAAGGTTCGCTAGGAGAGAAGGACCCCGTGCCGCCGTGCACGCCGTGACGACCGACGACATCTACCAGCGGTACCTCGACAAGGCGATCACCGAGATCAACCGCCTTCACCACGAGATCGTGGAGGCGGCGGACGGTGGCTTCGCCGCGCAGCCGACCGGCCACCCGCTGGCGGACATCTTCCTGCTCAAGTACGGCGCCCAGACGGCGGAGCTCCACGAGGGCCTCGCGTTCCGCGGCCGCTCGGGCGACGCGATCATCAAGTCGCTGAAGCGGCTCGGCGTGGACGCGTCCGAAGTCTACGGCACGAACTGCGTGAAGTTCGCGGGCTGCGAGCTCGGCCTGGCCGCCGACTGGCTGCGGCGCGAGCTCCGGATCGTCGAGCCGAAGCTGCTCGTGGTGATGGGCGACGACGCGCTCGAGTTCGTGAACGGGCTCGAGTTCCCGCTCTCACGCACGCTCGAACAGACACGCGGCGAGCTGCAGCGCTTCACGCCGACGATCGAGGCGCTCGCCGTCCCCGACATCGACTCCTCCCTCGACGAGGCCGAGACCAAGACCGCCTTTTGGAACGCGTTCAAACCTGTTGGCCCCTGGTGGGCCGCGCTGCCGCCCTACTAGGCGTCGCGATCTTCGCGCTGCTCGTCGCCTACGACGAGCTCGCGCCGCGCCTCTGGTCGTGGGGTGTCTGGGGCGACGTCGCGTGGATCGCGCTGGTGCTGATGCCGGCGACGTTCTCGCTGGTGCTGATCGCCCTGCCGCTGCGGACGTGGAGGTGGCTGCTGCCGGCCGGCCTCGCCTTCGCGGTGCTCGCCGCCGTGCTCACGATCGCCGACGCGAACGTGGTCGCCAACTTCGCGCGCCTCGGCGCGACGACGTTCCTCGGCTGGTGGTTCCTCGGCTACTTCGAGGAGCTCTCGTGGGTCGTCGTCGTCGCGCTCGTGATCCCGTGGGTCGACGCCTACTCCGTCTGGCGCGGCCCGACAAAGCAGATCGTCTCCCACCACGAGCACATCTTCACGGTGCTGTCGTTCGCCTTCCCCGTGCCCGGCGAGCACGCGGCTGCGAACCTCGGCGTCCCCGACCTGCTCTTCTTCGCGCTGTTCCTCGGCGCCGCCGCGAAGTTCGAGCTCCGGGTATTCGCGACGTGGCTCGCGCTCCTCGCCGGACTCGGCGCGACGATCGCGCTGACGGTATGGCTCGATCTCTCGGGGCTGCCGGCGCTGCCCGGGATCGCGCTCGGCTTCCTTTTGCCGAACGTCGACCTGCTCTGGCGGCGGCTACGACGGCAGCCCGGGCTCGGTGACGGCCCGGACGTAGCGGGCGGCGGACCGGCGCACGACCCCTGAGCCGTCGCCGGCCACGACCCGCCCCCACCAGGCGCCGACGATCGTGTCGAACGGATACGGCTCGAGCGCCGCCGCAACCGCCTCGACCTTCGACGGCGGCAGCGGGATCAGGTTGGGGTACGAGTACATGAAGCTGACGAAGCGGCGGTCGGGGATCACCTGGACGGTGTCGCCCGAGAAGAGGATGCGCCGCTCGGCCCAGTGCAGCACCTGGCCTCCGGCGAAGTGCCCGCCGCAGCGGACGAGGGTGAGCCCGCCGCCGAGCGAGTGCGTCTCCCCGCTCCAGAAGTGGATCGAGGGATCGGGGTACGCGACATGGGCCGCGTCGTCTTCGTGCAGCAGGATCGGGCAGCCGAACGCGTGCGCCCACTCGACCATCGCCGAGTAGTAGTGCGGATGCGAGATGGCGATCGCGGCGAGCCCGCCCTCGCCCGCGATGCGGCGGATGAGCGCGTCGTCGAGGTATGGGATGCAATCCCACAGCACGTTGCCGGCGGCGCTCTTGACGAGCAGCGCGCGCTGGCCGATCGCGAACGACGGCGCCATCCCCACGCCGAGCACGCCTGCGTCCTCGCGCACCTCGGCGGAGTGTGTGTCGACGACGTCCTCCCAGCGAAGCCACACCTGGCCCTCGTCGTCCGGCACGTACTGGCGCGGGTCCTCGCAGATCGCGCAGGCGCCCGGCGGCACGGCCGCGGCCGGGTACTGCGTGCCGCACGCCTTGCAGACCCAGCTGGTCACGCGCCCCGGGGACGCTCCAGGAGCGAGACGCACTCGACGTGCGGCGTGTGCGGGAACATGTCGACCGGGCGCGCGCGCACGAGCCGGTAGCCGTAGTCGTCGGAGAGGCGCTTGAGGTCGCCCGCGAGCGTCGTCGGGTTGCACGACACGTAGACGACGCGCGGCGCGCCGATCTCGCCGAGGCGCCTGAGCGCCTTGCCGGCGAGGCCCGCGCGCGGCGGGTCGACGATCACGACGTCCGGGTCGCCGGCACGGTCGCGGAGCTCGCGAAGCGCCTCGCCGACGTTCCCGGCGAAGAACGCAGCGTTCCCGATCCCGTTCAGCTCGGTGTTCTCGATCGCGCACGCCACCGACTCCTCGCTGATCTCGACGCCCCAGACGGTGAGCGCATGCGCCGCCGCCGACAGGCCGATCGTCCCGATGCCGCAGTAGAGGTCGTAGACGGTCTCGCTGCCGGTGAGCGCGGCGACCTCGAGCGCGAGCGAGTAGAGGCGCTCCGCCATCTCGGTGTTCGTCTGCAGGAACGCGTTCGGGCGCACGCGGAAGCGCAACTCGCCGATGCGCTCCTCGATCGCGTCCTCGCCCCACAGAAGCTCGGTTGGCAGGTTCGTCACCTCGGCGACGCCGCGGTTCACCGACCAGTGGATCGACCGCACCTCGGGATCCTCGGTCAGCACCTCGATCAGGCGCTCGCGGTCGAAGCGCTCGCCGCGCGCGGTGACGAGCTGCACGAGCGCCTGGCCCGTGTTCCGGCCTTCGCGGACGACGAGGTGGCGCAGGTAGCCCTCCTGCGTGCCCTGGTCGTAGGCCTGCAGGCGTTCCTCGCGCGCCCACGCGGCGACGCGGTTCCTGATGCGGTTGCCGAGATCGCTCGTGAGCCAGCACTCCTCGATCGGCAGCACCTCGTCCCAGCGCCCGGCGCGGTGCAGTCCGAGCTTGGGTCCGTCGTCGCCCGGCGCGAACGAATACTCCATCTTGTTCCGGTAGTGGAACCGCGAGGCCGCGGGCACGATCGGCTCGAGCGGCGGGTCGGCGAGCCCCGCGAGGCGCTCGAGCGAGTCGGCGACCCACTGCGACTTCGCGTCGAGCTGCGCGTCGTACGCCAGGTCCTGGAAGCGGCAGCCGCCGCAGGCCGGGTAGTGCGCGCAGGGCGCGTCGACGCGCTCGGGCCCGGGGGCGACGACGGCGGTCGCGATCGCCTCGGCGTGGCGGCGCTGCACCTTGGTCACGCGGGCGCGGACGGTGTCGCCGGGCAGGCCACGGCGGACGAAGACGACGAAGCCGTCGAGTCGCGCCACCCCGTTCCCGCCGTAGGCGAGCGAGTCGATCGTGAGCTCGACCTCCTGGTCGCGGGTGACGGGGGCGGCCACGGGTTGAGGCTAGCCGCAACCCGGTGCCAGGCACCGCCGGGTCGACGGGCCACGACTCGCGCGGCCGCGTCCCGTCGCCAGGTGAGGGTGACGAAAGCGTGTCGAACCGTCCACCGCCGCGATACATGGCTTGGCTGCGGCGGCGACGCGTGGCCGCGACGGCCGTGTCCCGTCGCCAGGCAAGGGTGACGAAACAGCGCCATCGCCCGCTCGGCGCTGCGGAGGCTCTAGGCCAGAACGGACACGTAGACCGAACGCGTGCGGGGGCCGTCGAGCTCGCAGAAGAAGATCCCTTGCCAGGTGCCGAGCGCCAGGCGGCCGGAGCGGAGCGGGACCACGACCTGCGGCCCCATCAGCGCGGCGCGGATATGCGAGGGGGCGTTCTCCTCGCCTTCCTCGACGTGCTGCCACCCCCAGTCCTCGCCCACCATCCGCTCGAGCGCGGCCTCGAAGTCGCGCGCGACGGCGGGATCGGCGTGCTCGTTGATCGTCACGCCGGCGGTCGTGTGCGGCACGTAGACGAGCACCGCGGAGCCGCCCGAGCCCTCGACCGCCTGCGCGACGTCGCCGGTGATGTCGACGAGTTGCGTTCGCCGCACGGTGGTGACGCTCAGCTCGCGCACGGCGGCCTATCCTACGGACGCATGTCGGTCGACGCCCCCACGAGCCGCGAGCTCGACGCGATCCGGGACCAGGGCGACCGCTTCATCGCCGAGCTGAACGAGGAGTTCTACCTCCACTACGCCGGGCTGAAGGACACGCTCGACGTCGAGCCGGTGTACGAGCGCCACGAGGAGCTGACGCGGCTCGACACCGCGCAGCGCCTCGAGGGCGCGCCCAGCGAGCTGTGGCGGTTCGCCTGCGAGGGCTTCCTCGGCAACCTGACGCGCGAGCACCAGCAGCGCGCGGCGGCCGTCGAGGCATCGCTCGAGACGACGGCCGACGGCGAGACGATCCCCTACCGGATGATCCGCGTGGTGATCGCGAACGAGCCGGACCGCGATCGCCGGCGCCAGCTCGAGCAGGACCGCGTGCGCCTGCTCGACGAGCACCTGAACCCCGTGTACCTCGAGGCGTTCGGGATCGACCGCGAGGCCGTCACCAAGCTCGGCTCGCCGAACTACTACGAGCTGTATAAGCGCTTCGGCTTCCGGCTCGACGAGTTGGCCGAGCAGTGTCGCGAGGTGCTCGACGAGACCGAGCGCATCTGGGAGACCGAGGCCGACCGCGTCTTCCGCGAGCGGCTCGGCATCCCGCTCGCCGACGCCGGCCCGTGGGACGTCGCCCGACTCTTCCGCGCGCCCGAGCTCGACAAGATCTACCCGAACGACGCGATGCTGCCCGCGCTCGAGGCGACGCTCGGCGACCTCGGCATCGACCTGCGCTCGCAGGCGAACATCCATCTCGACGTCGACGTGCGCCCGAACAAGTCGCCGCGCGCGTTCTGCGCCGCGATCGAGGTGCCGGAGAAGGTGATGCTCGTCATCCAGCCGATCGGCGGCAAGGACGACTGGGAGGCGCTCTTCCACGAGGCGGGGCACGCCGAGCACTTCGCGTGCACGTCGCCGGACGCGAACTTCGAGGCGAAGCGTATGGGCGACATGGCGGTCACCGAAGGGTGGGCGATGCTCTTGCAGCACCTCGTCACCGAGCCGGCGTGGCTCAACCGCCGCCTCGACGTGCCGAAGGTGTCGGAGCTCGCGCGCGACGGCGCGGTGTCGCTGCTCTACTTCGTCCGCCGCTATGCGGCCAAGCTCCTGTACGAGGTCGAGTTCTTCCAGGCCGACGACGCGAGCACGATGCGCAGCCGCTACGTCGAGCTGCTCGGCGACGCGCTGAAGCTGCCGATCAATCCCGAGAGCTACCTCGACGACATCGACGGCAGCTTCTACGTGACCGGCTACCTGCGCTCGTGGGCCTTCGAGGCGCAGCTGCGCGAGTTCCTGCGCCACGAGTTCGGGAACGACTGGTTCGCGCGGCGCCCGGCGGGCGACCTGCTGCGCGAGCTGTGGGCGCTCGGGCAGGGACCGACCGCCGACGACCTGCTCAAGGACGTCTCGGGCGCGACGCTCGAGCTCGCCGCGGTCGCTGCGCGCGTACGCGAGGGACTGGCGGCCTGAGCTAGATCAAACCGGTTCGCTCGTTCGAGTGAACCGATCTGGCGAGCCCGGCGAATCACGCGCGTTCACCCCGGCGGGAAGGGGAGCCGGGGGTCAAGCCAGAGAAGGAGGACATCCCTCATGCGCAAGGTTGCAGTCGCCCTCGGGGCGGCGGCGCTGGTGACGCTTGCCCTCGTGGCGGCCGTCGTTCGCGGCTCAGGCCCGAGCACGGCCGGAGCGTCGAGCCATCGCGAGGCGCCGCTCATCTCCGAGGACCCGTCGGCGGACAACACCGACCTGTACGCGTTCCGCTCGCCGGACAAGCCCGACACGCTGACGATCGTCAGCAACTTCATCCCGGGCGAGGATCCGGCGGCCGGACCGAACTACTACACGTTCTCGCCGACCGCGCGGTACGACATCTACGTCGACCGCAACGGCGACGGGAAGCCGGACGTCACGTACTACTTCCAGTTCCAGCGGAAGACCGGGCCGTTCTTCCTGGGCGACACCGTCCAGCCGTACACGGTCACGAGGATCGCGAACGGGAAGTCGACGGTCGTCGCACGTGCGTCGACGCCGCCCGACAACATCGGGCCTCGCTCGACCCCGAACTACCACTCGCTCGCGATGAAGGCGGTCGCCCCGCTCGCCGGCGGCGGCCAGGTGTTCGCGGGGCAGCGCGACGATCCGTTCTTCGCGGACGTCGGCGACATCTTCGACCTGCTCGCGATCCGCAAGGGCACCGGTGACTCCGGCGGCGGGAAGGACTTCCTCGCCGGCTACGCCGTGCACACGCTCGCGCTGCAGATCCCGATCTCCCAGGTCGACACGGCCTCGCACACGATCGGTGTCTGGTCGGCGGCCGACCGCCGCCGCGCCAGCGTCAGCGGCAAGGGCCGCGGCCAGTGGGTGCAGGTGTCGCGCCTCGGCAACCCGCTGATCAACGAGGTCGTCATCCCGACCGGTGAGAAGGACCTGTGGAACCGCCTCACGCCGGCGACGGATGCACGGTTCGAGAAGTACTACAAGACGCCGATTCTCGCGGCGGTCATCAACAAGCTGTACAAGCTCGGCGCGCCCGAGACGAACCGGGACGACCTGGTGCAAGTGCTCCTGACGGGCATCCCCAAGGTCACGTTCACCGGCTCGACCCCGGCCGACGAGCTCCGCATCAACCTGTCGGTGCCGGTGACGCCGGCCGACAAGGAGTCGCGGCTGGGCGTGCTCGGCGGCGACAACCAGGGCTGGCCGAACGGCCGGCGTCTGAACGACGACGTGGTCGACATCGCGGAGCAGGCGGTGGGCGGCTTCCTGCAGGGGAAGAAGCTCCCGCTCGGCGACGGCGTCAACAACGGCGATACGAAGCCGATGTCGACGTTCCCGTATGTCGCGGATCCGTTCAGCGGCGCCGACGACACGCACGGGGAGCAGAAGTAGTGAGGCATCTGCGACTCCTGGTCGCAGGGGCGGCGGCGGCGATCACCGCCGCCGCCCTCCTCCTCGGCGGCCTCACCGCACGCGGCACGACCACCGCGCAGCCGAAGGCCGACGCGCAGTCGGCGCAGCTCGCGGCGGGCTTCGCCGCCGGCAACACGCAGGCGCTCGTGCTGCAGCTGCAGGCCGGGCTCAGGTCGCGGCCGCAGAACGTCCGCGGGCTCGACCTGCTCGGGCTCGCCTACCAGCAGCGCGCACGCGAGACCGGCGATCCCAGTTACTACGTGAAGTCGGACGGCGTCCTGCGGCGCGCGCTTCGGCATGCTCCGCACGACCTGAACGCGACCAGCGGGCTCGCGTCGCTCGCGCTTTCACGGCACAAGTTCGCGCTCGGCCTCGAGCTCGGGCGGAAGGCGCTCGCGATCTCGCCGACGACCGCTCGCAACTACGGCGTGGTCGGCGACGCCCAGCTCGAGCTGGGCCGCTACCGCGCAGCATTCGCCGCGTTCGACACGATGGCACGGCTCCAGCCGAGCGTCTCGTCGTACTCCCGGATCGCGTACGCACGTGAGCTCAGCGGCAACCTCGACGGCGCGCGGCGTGCGCTGCTGCTCGCGCGCGACGCCGCTGCCGACGAGAAGGAGCCGTACGCGTGGACCGAGGCGCAGCTCGGCAAGCTCGAGCTCGCCCGCGGGCGGCTCGCCGTGGCGACCGTGCACCTCCGCGGTGCTCTGCGGGTGTTCCCCGGCTACGTCTACGCGCTCGACGCGCTCGCGCAGGTCGACGCCGCGCGCGGAGACCTCCGCCGCGCGACGATCCTCGAGCGGCGCGCAGTCGAGACGATTCCGCTGCCGCAGTTCGTCGGCTACTACGGCGATCTGCTGCACGTGACCGGGCACGAGCGCGCAGCGCGCGTGCAGTACGCGACCGAGGACGGCATCCGCCGCCTGCTCCAGGCGAACGGCGTGCGCACCGACCTCGAGACCGCGCTCTTCGACGTCGACCACGGCATTCGCCTCCATGCATCGCTCGCACTGGCGCGCAAGGCGCAGCGGGAGCGCCCGTCGATCGACGGCGACGACGTGCTCGCCTGGGCGCTCGCGCGCACCGGTTACTGCGGCGAGGCGCTGCGCTACTCGAAGCTCGCGCTGCGGCTTGGCACGCAGGACAGCGCGAAGTTCTTCCACCGCGCGATGATCGTGCGCTGCCTCGGCGGCGACCCGACCCCGTGGGCGCGCAAGGCGGCTGAGCTCAACCCGAGCTTCTCGCTGCTCTGGGCCCCGACACTCGAGCGGATGGTGCAGTCGTGAAGCGGCTCGCGTTCCTGCTGCTCATGACCGTCGGGTACCTGCTGGTCTCCGCCGCGGTGGCGTCGGCGCACCCGCTCGGGAACTTCACCGTCAACCGCTTCGCGCGGGTCGAGGTCGCGGGCGACCGGCTCTACGTCCGCTACGTGGTCGACATGGCCGAGATCCCGACGCTGCAGCGCGTCCCGATCAGGATCGGAGCCCTGCACGTGAAGGTCGACGGCAAGCCGGCGGCGCTCCACGTCACCCGCACCGCCCTTGCGCATCCGCCGGGGGCTGCCGGCCTCCGCACGACGAGATTCCAGGCGATCCTCGCGGGCCCGCGGGTCACGGCGCATTCGACGGTCGCGGTCGACGACCGCAACTACGCGAACCGGATCGGGTGGAAGGAGATCGTGCTCGGCGCAGACACGCGCTCGGCGTCGGACGAGCTCCGCGCATACCCGAAGGACCTGCTGCACAACCCGTTCGACGTCACGCACGCGAGCGGCGAGCTCACGCCGAACGACACCGCACCGCCAACCCTGCTCTCGGGCAAGGCGCTCGCGGCGCCGGACCGGGTGTCCGACTCGCGCTTCGCAGCGCTGATCGCCCGGCGGCACCTGAGCGTCGCGGTCGTGCTCGTCTCGCTCCTGCTCGCGGTGTTCTGGGGTGCGGCGCACGCGCTCTCCCCCGGGCACGGCAAGACGATCGTCTCGGCGTACATGGTCGGCTCGCGCGGCACGCCGTGGCACGCGGCGCTGCTCGGGCTGATCACGACCGCGACGCACACCGCCGGCGTGTTCGCGCTCGGCGGCGTGACGCTGCTCCTCTCACAGTGGATCGTCCCCGATCGGCTGTATCCGTGGCTCGACTTGAGCGCCGGGTTGATGGTGGTGGTGGTCGGGACGCTCGTCCTCGTGGGGCGCGCACGCCACGCGCACGCGCACCACCACGGCCACCACCACCATCACCACGACCACGGCAGCGGGAAGCGCGGGCTCGTCGCGGTCGGCATCTCCGGTGGCCTGCTCCCGTGCCCCTCGGCGCTGGTCGTGCTGCTCGCCGCGATCTCGCTGCACCGGGTCGCGTTCGGCCTTCTCCTCGTCGTCGCGTTCAGCGTGGGCCTGGCGGCGGCGATCACCGGCGTCGGCCTCGCCGCGGTGCTCGCGAAGCGCGCGTTCGCCCGCTTCGACGGCCGCGGCCGCCTCCTGACCCTCCTCCCCGCGCTCAGCGCGGTCGTCATCGTCATCGCCGGCGTGGCTATGGTCGCGCGGGCCCTCCCGAAAGTGAGCATCTGATGTTCGGACTCGACAGCTGGCTCGCGCAGTTCTCGGACGGGGCGACCCTGATCGTCGTCGCCGCCGTCGCGATCCTGCTCGGGCTGCGGCACGCGAGCGACCCGGATCACCTCGCCGCGGTCACGACCCTCGTCACGAACGGGCGAGGGCGCGCGACCCGCCTCGGCCTCACGTGGGGCCTCGGGCACGCGTCGTCGCTGCTCCTGCTCGGCATCCCGATCGTGCTCTGGAAGGCGTATCTGCCCGACCGGATCGAGCAGAGCGCGGAGGTGACGATCGGGCTCGTGATCATGGCGCTCGCCCTCTGGCTGCTGCGCCGGTGGCGGCGCGGCGCGTTCGGCCACGACCACACGCACCTGCGCGTGCCCCCGCAGCGCACGCCCTGGCAGGCATACGGGATCGGCGTCGTGCACGGGATCGGGGGCAGCGGCGGCGTGGGCGTGCTGCTGCTCGCGGCGATCCACAGCCACGCGATCGCACTCGTCGCGCTCGTGCTCTTCGCCGGCTGCACGGCGATCTCCATGGCGCTGCTCTCGACCGGCTTCGGCTACGTGCTGGGCCGCCCGCAGATGCAGCGAGCGTTCGCGCGTGTCGTCCCGGCATTCGGCGCCTTCAGCCTCTGCTTCGGGCTCTGGTACGTGCTAGGAGCGCTTGCCGTCGTGCCGTACGTCTTCTGAGCTGTCCCGCTCCGGCGGCCGAAGCCCTTAGGCTTTGGCCGCCGATGGCGCCACCGGTCGCAAACCTCTCGGACGAGGCGCTGTTGGCGCTCGTGGCACGCGGAGACGAGGAAGCGCTCGGCGCGCTCTACGACCGCTTCGGGCGGGTCGCCTACGGCGTCGCGCTCCGCGTGCTGCGGGACGCGGAGCTCGCGCAGGACGCAGTGCAGGAGGCGTTCCTGGGCGCGTGGCGGACGGCCGCGGCCTTCGATCCCGAGCGGGGCACGGCCTCGGCCTGGCTGCTGACCCTCGTCCACCGGCGGGCGGTCGACGTCGTCCGCCGCGAGCAGCGGCGACGGACCGAGCCGCTCGAGGACGCTCCGGTCGCGGCGGGAAGCGCCACGGACGAGGACGCCTGGGTACGCGACCGGCGCCGCGCGGTGCAGGCGGCGCTCCAGCGCCTCGCGCCCGAGCAGCGACAGGCGCTCGAGCTGGCCTACTACGGAGGGCTGTCCCAGTCGGAGCTCGCCGAGCGGCTCGGCGTCCCGCTCGGGACGGTCAAGAGCCGGATGTTCGCCGCGCTCGGCCGGCTGCGCGATCTGCTCGGCGAGGAGGGCGAGCTCTGACCTTCGAGGATCACGTCAGCCGGGCGCTCGACTCGCTGCCGAAGGAGCTCCAGGCCGGCCTCGAGAACGTCGCGGTGGTGATCGAGGAGGTCGACCCGGACGAGCCCGACCTGTTCGGATTGTGGCAATCCCACCCGTATCTCCCCGACAAGATCACGATTTTCCGGCGTCCGCTCGTCGAGGCGTTTCCGGATCCCGCCGAACTGGAAGAGGAAATCCGGATCACCGTGCTCCACGAACTGGCTCATGCGTTCGGAATCGACGAGGAGCGGCTCGACGAGCTCGGGTACGGATAGGGGAATAGCGACGCCGGGAAGGACGTTCGAATGGACATGCGCACAGTGACCGAGATCAAGCTGGAAATCGAGAGGCTTTCGGATCGCCGCTCGGACGTGATGCGTCGGTTGTCCGAAGGCTTTGACGCGGAGCTTGCCGCAGAGCACCAGTCGCTCGAAGAGCAGATCGCAGATCTGTGGGACGAGCAGCGGCAGGCACGGGCGACGCTCCGATTCGGGGAGCGCGAGCGGATCATCCAGAGGGCACGCCAGGAAGAGCGGCTCTCCCGCGCCGCGTAGCAGCCGGGCACCTCGGGTACCGTCGTACCCGAGGTGTGGCTCGCCCGGGGCGCT
>DATIOD010000038.1:0-299211 GCA_035473635.1 Gaiellaceae bacterium
GCTTCGTCGTGCCTGACGCCGACGTGATGGACGCCGAGCGGGCCCTGTTGACCGACGAGCTCTCGATGACCTGGCGGTACAGCGTCGGCAACGTCTACGAGGAGCTGTCGTACGTCGAGGCGCTCGACGTCGCACAGGTGATGGCCGGCTACGGCTACTTCGACGTCGCGCGACAGATCCTCCGTTTCACGCTGCGGCGACTTCCGGTGCGCTACACGAACTGGCGGGCCGGCGAGCGTCTGGTTGCGGGCGCGCAGTACTACCGCCTGTCGGGCGATCGGCATTACGTCGCCGAAGAGACTCCTGGCCTGCGTGCGGTCGTCGACGGGCTCGGACGCGTGCTCGACACGAACGGGACCGGGCTGCTCCCACGCGAGCGGTACTCGTCGGACGTCGCCGACCAAGTGCTGAGCCTGCAGGGGCAGACGCTCGTCTGGGAGGGCCTCGTCCAGATGGGGCAGGTGTGGGCGGAGACCGGCCGGCCCGAGCTCGCGGTGCGCTGCCGCTCCGTAGCCGCGACGCTTGCGGGTGGTCTGCGCCGCGCCGTGCACGCGTCCGAGCGGCGGCTCGCGGACGGCTCGCTGTTCGTGCCGGCCTCGCTGCTGGACGGCGGCCAGCCGTTTGGCCACCTGACGGCCTCGCGGGACGGCTCCTACTGGAGCCTCGTAACGCCCTTCGCCCTCGCGTCGGGGTTCTTCGCCCCGCACGGTGCCGAAGCGACCGGCCTCATGCGCTACCTGCTTCTCCACGGGGCGCGTCTGCTTGGACTCGTACGAGCCGGCGCCTACCGGCTCGCCGGCTCCGACCCGTCCGTGTCGGGGACCGACCAGGTGTACGGGACGAACGTCTCGCGCTTCCTCGCCGACAACGACCAGCCCGACCAGCTCGTGCTCAGCCTGTACGGCACGCTCGCCGCGGCGCTGACGCCCAGGACGTTCGTGACGGGCGAGGCGGCGTCGGTGACGCCACTCGGCGGCGCGCTGTATCGGACCATGTACCTGCCGCCCAACAACGACGGCGACGCCGCGTTCCTCGAGACGTTGCGGCTGATGCTCGTGCACGAGACACGCGGGACGGACGGCCTGCCCCGCGCGCTCGAGCTGGCGTTTGCCACTCCCCGACCGTGGCTCCGGCCCGGAAAGTCGATCGTCGTTCGCAACGCGCCGACGAGCTTCGGCGCCGTCTCGTACTCGATCGCGCGCGTCGGGAACGACGTCCGCATCGAGGTGAGCCTGCCGTCGTCGCCCGCGCTTGCCTCGACGCGGCTGCGGCTTCGATTGCCATCCGGCGAGCGGGTTGCGCGAGTCGAGCTCGCGGGCCACCGGATGCCGGTCGACGCGCGCACCGCGACCATCGACCTCTCCGGGCGGAGCGGGGCGCTCGAGCTCACCGCGACGGTCTCCCCGGCGTAACCGGTTGCGTTCCAGCCGACTTGCCCCGTAGGCTCGCCGCCCGATGGCCGCAGCCCCGAAAGCCGCGAGCAGCGCGACGCTCGTCCTGCTGACGCTGGCGACGGGCCAGTTCCTGATGACGCTCGACAGCTCGGTGATGAACGTGTCGATCGCCACGGTCGCGAAGGACGTCGGGACGACCGTGACCGGCATCCAGGGCGCGATCACCGCCTACACCCTGGTGATGGCGGCGCTGATGATCACCGGCGCGAAGATCGGCTCGCTGATCGGCCGGAAGCGTGCGTTCACGATCGGCTGCGTGATCTACGGCTGCGGCTCCTTCACGACCGCGATCGCGCCGAGCCTGCCGGTGCTGCTGTTCGGCTGGTCGTTCCTCGAGGGCGTCGGCGCCGCGCTGATCCTGCCCGCGATCGTCGCGCTCGTCGCAGGCAACTTCCCGACGGAGCGGCGCCCCGCCGCGTACGGGCTCGTCGCGGCAGCGGGCGCGGTTGCAGTCGCCGTCGGCCCGCTGATCGGCGGCTTCTTCACGACCTATTTCTCGTGGCGCTGGGTCTTCGCCGGCGAGGTGCTCGTCGTCGCCGTGATCCTCGTTCTCGCGCGCCGCTTCCACGACGCCCCCGTCGAGAAGCGCCCCCACCTCGACATCGTCGGCGCGATCCTCTCGGCGGTCGGGCTGGCGCTGTTCGTGTTCGGCGTGCTGCGCTCGGCCGAGTGGGGCTGGATCCAGCCGAAGCCGGGCGGCCCGGACTGGTTCGGCCTGTCGCCGACCATCTGGTTGATCATCGGCGGGCTGCTGGTGATCTGGATCTTCTTCCGCTGGCAGGCGCATCTGGCCGGACAGGGACGGGAGGCGCTCGTGCGGCCGGACCTCCTCCGCAACCGGCGGCTCAGCGGCGGGCTCGTCATGTTCTTCTTCCAATACCTCGTGCAGGCGGGCCTGTTCTTCGTCGTCCCGCTCTTCCTCACGGTGTGCCTCGGGCTCACTGCACTCCAGACCGGCGCCCGGCTGCTCCCGCTCTCGCTGACGCTGCTCGCGGCCGCCCTCGGAGTCCCGCGGCTGCTCCCGCACGTCTCCCCCAGGCTGATCGTCCGGAGCGGCCTGCTCGCGCTCTTCGCCGGAACCGTGGTGCTGCTCGGCGGGCTCGACAAGGACGCCGGCCCCGAGATCGTGTTCGTGCCGATGCTCCTGATCGGCTTCGGCATCGGCATGCTCGCCTCCCAGCTCGGCGCGGTGACGGTCTCCGCCGTCCCCGACGACGACAGCCCCGAGGTGGGCGGCCTCCAGAACACGATGACGAACCTCGGCGCGTCGATGGGGACGGCGCTCGCCGGCTCGCTGATGATCGCCGCGGTGACGACATCGTTCATCGCGAACATCCAGGCGAGCTCGGCGATCCCGGACCGCGTCAAGTCCGACGCGAAGGTGCAGCTCGCGGGCGGCGTGCCGTTCATCTCGGACGCCGACCTCGAAGCAGCGCTCAACGAGCAGCATCTCTCGTCGCGGGCGACCGAAGACGCGCTCGATGCCTACCGCGACGCGCGCCTCGACGGGCTGCGCTCGGCGCTCGGGATCCTCGCCGTGCTCGCGATCGTCGCGCTGTTCTTCGCCCAGCGCATTCCGGAGCGACAACCCGGCGAGGAGGCTGCGCAGGAAGTCGCCGCCGCCGGCGCCGGCTAGCGTCGGCCGACGCCGTCTTCCGGCCACGCTACGGTCGGCCGATGACCGGGCAGACGCCCGTCGACCGCCGCGTGTCGCGGTTCATGCGCGAGCCGGTGTCGATTCGTCACGCGGCGAGCGTGATCGTCGCCGCGACCACGCTCGTCGTGCTCGCGAGCGGCGTCGCGATGCGCCTGCTCGACCACGACGAGTACCCGAACGTCGCGCGCGGCTTCTGGTGGGCGATCCAGACCGTCACGACCGTCGGGTACGGCGACGTCACCCCGAAGCACGTCAGCGGCCGCATCGTCGCCGTCCTCGTAATGCTGTGGGGGATCGCCTTCCTCTCGATCATGGTCGCCTCGATCACGTCGACCCTGATCGCGAGGGCCCAGCGCGAGCAGAACGCGGCGCTCGAGGGCCACGAAGCGTCGCAGGACCGGCGTCTCGAAGAGCTCGCCGCCAGGCTCGAACGCGTCGAGGGTCTCCTTCGGCAACTCGTCGAGCGTTAGACGAGATAATCGGCGTGTGCCGCTGTCGGTCTGCCTGACCTTCGACTTCGACGCGCTGTCGCCGTGGGTGTTCGAGATGGCCGAGGGGAACGTGGCCGCGCTCTCCCGCGGTGAGTTCGGCGCGGTCGCGGTGCCCCGCATCCTCGACCTGCTCGAGCGGCACGAGATCCGCACGACGTTCTTCGTGCCCGGGCACACGGCGCTCGCCTACCCCGCGCTCGTGCAGCGCATCGCGGAGGCGGGCCACGAAATCGGCCATCACGGCTGGGTGCACGAGGGACTCACGCGGCTCGAGCGCGGACAGGAGCGCGAGTACCTGCTCCGCGGGCTCGACGCGCTCGACCGCGTCACCGGGGTGCGCCCGATCGGCTACCGCGCGCCGGGCGTCGAGGTGAGCGTGAACACCGTCGACATCCTGCTCGAGCACGGGTTCAGCTACGACGCCTCGTTCTCCGGGTCGGACTTCGAGCCGTACTACCTGCGGCACGGCGACCGCTTCCCGACCGACGGCGCCTACGAGTTCGGGGAGAGCGTGGACCTCGTCGGCATCCCCTTCTCCTGGGGGCTGTCCGACTTCCAGTACTTCGAGTTCGTGCCGGGCGTCACGGTGCGGCAGGATCCGCCCTCCGCGGTGTACGAGATCTGGCACGCCGAGCTCGAGTGGGCCCATCAGAACGTGCCGGGCGGCGTGTTCGACCTCACGATGCACCCGCAGGCGATCGGTCGGGGTCATCGGCTCGTGATGCTCGAGCGGCTGATCGAGGCGGCGAAGGCGCTCGACGGCGTCGTGTTCGAGCCGCTCGCCGAATACGCCGGCCGCTGGCGTTCCGTGCATCCGCTCGACGCATGGCTCGCGACCGGCCCGATCCACGCACGCGGGGAGCAAGGATGAGCGGCGTGCGGCGCCGCATTCCCGAGCTGACGCTCGTCGAGCACGAGCTGGCGGCTCCGCTCGACCACACCGGAACCGGCGACGAGACGATTACCGTCTTCGCGCGGGAGGTGATCGGCAACCAGCCGGGTGCCGCCGAGCTCCCGCTGCTCGTCTACTTCCAGGGCGGCCCCGGGTTCGAGGCGCCGCGCCCGACGGCCGCTCCCGACCCGCGATCGTGGCTCGGACGGGCGCTGCGCGAGTACCGCGTCCTCATGCTCGACGAGCGGGGCACCGGCCGATCGACGCCGGTGGGTCCGCTCAGGGGGCTCGATCCGGAGGCGCAGGCCGCGTACCTGACCAACTTCCGCGCCGACTCGATCGTGCGCGACGCCGAGCTCTTCCGGGAGGCGCTCGGCGCCGACCGCTGGTCGGTGATGGGCCAGAGCTTCGGCGGCTTCTGCGTGCTCGCGTACCTGTCGGCCTTCCCGCAGGGCCTGCGCGAGGCGTTCATCACCGGCGGCCTTCCGCCGGTCGACCGGCCGATCGACGACGTCTACGAGCGGACGTATGCGCGCGTGCTCGACCGTTGCCGCAACTACTACGCCCGCTACCCGGACGACCGGCAGCGGGTGCGCGAAATCCACCAGCGCATCGGCGAGGGCATGGTCGCGCTCCCGACGGGCGAGCGGCTGACGTCGCGCCGCTTCCGCCAGCTCGGCCTGTTGCTCGGGATGAGCACCGGCGCCGAGCGCCTGCACTACGTCGTCGAGCAGCCGACCGACTCGCGCGGCTTCGCGCACGACGTCGCGCACGCGAACGAGTTCGGCCGCAACCCGCTGTTCGCCGTCGTGCACGAGTCGTGCTACGCGGACGGCTGCGCGACCGGCTGGTCGGCCGAGCGCACGCTCCCGCAGGAGCTGGCCGACGACCCGGATCACTTCACCGGGGAGCACATCTACTCGTGGATGTTCGAGGACTACGCGGAGCTGCAGCCGTTCCGCGAGGCTGCGGAGATCCTCGCCCGCCACCCGTGGCCCCGCCTCTACGACGCGGAGGTGCTCGCCTCGAACGAGGTACCGACCGCAGCGGCGATCTACGCCAACGACATGTACGTGCCGCGCGAGCTGTCCGAGGAGACCGCCGCGCTCGTGCGGAACCTGCGGCCGTGGCTGACGAACGAATACGAGCACAACGGGATCGGCGTCGACGGCGCGCGCATCCTCGACCGGCTGATCTCGCTCGTCCGCGCGTAACGCCCGTTCAGTGCACCCGCACGCGCGGGTCGAGGATCCCGTAGCAGATGTCGACGAGGATGTTCGCGACGACGATGAACGCGGCGGCGACCACGATCGTCCCGATCACGACCGGCAGGTCCTGCTGCAGGACCGACTGTACCGCCTGCTGACCGAGCCCGGGCAGGCCGAAGATGTTCTCGACGATGATCACGCCGCCGAGCAGCGTGCCGAAGTCGATTCCGAACTGCGTGACCACGGGCGTGAGCGCGGCACGAAGGCCGTGCCGGTAGACGACCCGCCGCTCGGTCAACCCCTTCGCGCGCGCCGTGCGGATGTAGTCCTCGCCGAGCACGTCGAGCATCGACCCGCGCGTCAGGCGTGCGTAGGCCGCGGCCGTGACGAGGGCGAGCGTGAACCACGGCAGGATCAGGTGCTGCCCCCACCGCCAGGGGTTGTCGGTGAAGGCGACGTAGCCGTTGCCGGGGAACCAGCCGATGCCGGCCAGGTGCAGCCGGTAGAAGAGCAGGTAGAAGATGATCACCCCGAGCAGGAACGACGGCATCGAGTAGAAGAAGAGCGCCGTCACCGTGACCGTGCGATCGGACTTCGACCGCGGCCGCGTCGCCGCGAGCACGCCCGCCGAGACGCCCATCACGAGCCAGAGGAGCGCGGCGCCGAGCGCGAGCGAGAAGGTCACCGGCACGCGCTGCCAGATCAGGCTGCGCACGGACGACGAGTTGTAAAACGAGTAGCCGAGGTTGCCGTGGAGGAGGTTCCACATGTAGGAGCGGTACTGGTCGAGCACCGGTCGATCGAGGCCGAGCCGGTGCTTCACGAGCGCGACCGTCTCCGGCGTCGCCTGACGGCCGGCGATCAGGTTCGCGACGTTGTGCGGCGCGACGAAGAACATCACGAAGACCACTGCTGTCATCACCCACAGGACGAGGAGCCCGAGCGCGATGCGGCGGACGAGGAACGCAGCCACTACTGCCGGAAGAGGCGCTCGCCGCGCGGGTCGAGGGCATCCCGCACGCTGTCGCCGAGCAGGTTGAAGGCCAGGGTCGTGATCAGGAGGGCGGCCGCGGGGAACAGGACGTACCACCAGGCGACCTGGTAGAAGCCGAGCGACTCGGACAGCATGTTCCCCCACGTCGGCGTCGGCGGGATCACGCCCAGACCGAGGAACGAAAGCGTCGCCTCGAAGACGATCGCCGACGGGATGAGCAGCGTCAGATAGACGAGCACCGGGGCGACGAGGTTCGGGAAGATGTCGACGAACATGATCCGCAGGTCGCCCGCTCCGAGCGACCGTGCCGCCTCGATGTACTCCTTCTCCTTCAGGGCGAGCGTCTGACCACGCACGATGCGGCCGACGGAGGCGCAGCTGAAGAACGCGATCACCCCGATCACGACACCGAGGCTCGGCCCGACGATCGAGACGAGCGCGATCCCGAACAGCAGGAACGGGAACGCGAGGATCACGTCCATCGTCCGCGCGAGGAAGTTGTCGGTCATGCCGCCGATGTAGCCGGCGAGCAGCCCGAGCACGACGCCGACGATCACCGCCAGCATGCTCGCGAGCACACCGGCGAGCAGCGAGATCCGGGCGGCGTAGATCACCCTGATGAAGATGTCGCGCCCGAGCGAGTCCGTCCCGAACGGGTGCGACCAGGTCGGCCCGCGCGGAAGACCCTCGGGCGTGAGCCCGTTCAGCTGGTCGGTCTCGTTCGGGTGGTGGCCGGTCACCGCGGCGATCAGCGGCGCGGCCAGCGCGACGAGCACGATCACGAGGATCACGGCGAAGCACACGATCGCGACCCGGTCCCGGCGCAGCCGGTCCCACGCGAGGCGCCACGGGCTCTTCGCTTCGATGGCGCGCGGCTCGTCGCCGGCGTGCTGCTCGAGCGCCTCGACGGTCAGGGGCGCCTGGGTCACCGCACGCTCCAGCCCGCCGCGAGCTCCTCGGCCGCTTCGACCGGGAAGTGGCACGCCGTCACATGGCCGCCGGGATCGCCTGCCTTCGGCTCGAGCGACGGCTCCTCGACGGAGCACAGGTCGCGCGCCTTCGGGCACCGCGTGTGGAACCGGCAGCCCTTCGGCGGGTCGATCGGCGACGGAACGTCGCCGCGCAGGAGGATCCGCCGGCTCGCCGACTCGTCGTCGATATCGGTTGCGGCGGAGAGCAAGGCGGCCGTGTACGGGTGGCGCGGATGGTCGAACAGCTCCTCCGCATCGGCGAGCTCGACCAGCTTGCCGAGGTACATGACGGCGATCCGGTCGCTCACGCCCCGGACGACCGAGAGGTCGTGGGCGATGAAGACGTACGTCAGGTCGAACTCGCGCTGCAGGTCGTTGAGCAGGTTGAGGATCTGCGCCTGGATCGAGACGTCGAGCGCCGAGACGGGCTCGTCGCAGACGATCAGCTTCGGCTTCAGCGCGAGGGCACGGGCGACGCCGATCCGCTGCCGCTGGCCGCCGGAGAACGCCGCCGGAAACCGGTTGTAGTGCTCCGGGTTCAGCCCGACGAGCTCCATCAGGTTCTGCACCTCGCGTTTCCGCACCGCGCCTTCGCCGATGTCGTGGATCGCGAACGGATCGCCGATGATCGAGCCGACGCGGCGGCGCGGGTTCAGCGAGCTGTAGGGGTCCTGGAAGATCATCTGCATCTGCAGGCGATACGGCCGCAGCGCGCGGCGCGAGAGCGTCGAGATGTCGTCGCCGTCGAAGACGACCGATCCCTCCGTCAGCGGATAGAGCCGGGTAAGGCAGCGCGCGAGCGTCGACTTGCCGCAGCCCGTCTCGCCGACCAGGCCGAGCGTCTCGCCACGGCGAACCTCGAGATCGACGCCGTCGACCGCGTGCACCTGCTCGCGCGAGCGCCTGAACAGCGCGCTCGAGGCGACGGGAAAGCGCTTGACGACGCGCTCCGCCCGCAGCAGGACGCCGTCCGCGCTCACGGCGCGGAGGCTCCGACGGCCTCGAGCGCCGGCAGCTCGCCCGCCGGGAGCCAGCACGCCGAGACGTGCGCCGGCTCGACCGCGGCGAGCGGAGGCGTCTCCGTCCGGCACCGGTCGAACACGTACGGGCACCGGGGGTGGAAGGGGCAGCCGGCCGGAGGCCGGATCAGGCTCGGCGGCAGCCCGGGGATCGGCGTCAGGCGCGCCTTCGGCCGTGCGCGGCGCGGCAGCGCCTGGATCAGGCCGCGCGTGTACGGGTGGTACGCGTTGCGGTAGACCGTTCGGCGGGCACCGCGTTCCATCGTCCGCCCCGCGTACATCACCATCACCTCGTCGGCGAGGCCCGTCAGCACGCCGAGGTCGTGCGTGATCATGATGATCGACGTCCCGAACTCGCCCTGCAGATCCTTCATCAGCTCGATGATCTGCGCCTGCACGGTGACGTCGAGTGCGGTCGTCGGCTCGTCGGCGATCAGCACGCGCGGATTGAGCGCGATCGCCATCGCGATCATCGCGCGCTGCCGCATCCCGCCCGAGAACTGGTGCGGATAGTCGTCGACGCGCGAGTCCGCCCGTGGAATTCCGACGCGGTCGAGCAGGTCGATCGCGCGGCGGCGCGCGTCGGCTTTGCTCGTGTCCTCGTGGGCCTGGATCGCCTCGACGATCTGCCACCCGACGCGGTACTGCGGGTGGAGGCTCGAGAGCGGGTCCTGGAAGATCATCGCGATCTCGGCGCCGCGGACGTGCCGCAGCTCCGCGGGCGGCATCGTGAGCAGGTCGCGCCCGTCGAAGATCGCGCGGCCCGAGATGCGTGCGCCCTGCGTGAGCCCGACGATCGTCTGCGTGGCGACGCTCTTCCCCGAGCCCGACTCGCCGACGATCCCGAGCGTCTTGCCGCTCTCCACCTCGAACGAGATGCCGCGGACCGCCTCGACGAGACCGTCCGCCGTCGGGAACGAGACGGTGAGGTCCTCGACTGCGAGCAGGCTCATGCCGAGACGCTAGAGGCTTGGCTTCGCGCCGAGAGCCTCCGAGACCGGCCCGGCGCATCCGCCGGCCCCGGGAGGCTTTCGACTGGAGGGGACTTGGTGGGGCCCGCCGCTACCCCTTGATCCACACGTTCGTCGGATCGCAGTTGATCGTGAAGAACCAGAACACGCAGCCCTGGAGCCGCGACGAGCGGTACGCGGTGAACTTCTGGAACTCGATCGGCACCACGGCCGCGTCGCTCATGATCTGCGCGTTCGCCTTCTTCCAGGCGCCCGCGGCCACCGCCGGCGAGCTCGCACTCAGCGCCTGGTTGACGTACTTGTTGGTGGCCGCGCTGTCGTAGCCGCTGTAGTTGCTCGAGCCGTTCCCGCGGTGCGTGAAGAGCGGCTGGATCACGGAGCGACCGTTGTTGCCGAACCAGTCGGGGATCCAGCCCGGCGCCGCGATGTCCCAGGTCCCCTTCTGCGCGGTCGACGTGACGAGCATGTACTTCCCGTAGAAGTCGGCGCCCGTCGTCGGGACGAGCGTCACCTTGAAGCCGCCCTTGTTGAGGCTCGCCTGCATCGACTGGGCGACGCGCGGCGCCGGGTCGGTGGTGGCGTAGAGGAGCTTCAGCGGCACGCCGTTCGGGTAGCCGGCCTTGGCGAGCAGCGACTTCGACTTGGCCGGGTCGCCGTTGTTCCCGTTGTTAGGATACGGGTTGTAGTCCTTGATGTAGCCGACGTTGCCGGGCAGGACGACCTGGTTCGCCGGCGCCGCGATGCGCGGGCCGCCGAAGATCTGCACGATCGCGTTCTTGTTCAGGGCGTACTCCGCAGCCTGCCGGACCAGCTTGTTCTTCATCGGGCCGGCGTACTCGTTCATCACCATGTAGGTGTTGAGCGCGACGTAGTACGGGCCCGACGGGCCGATCAGGAGCCTCTGGTCCTTCGACGCGATCAGCCCAGGGATGTTCTGCGCGGGCGGCGTGACGTCCCAGTCCATGTCGCCCGTGCCCGCCTGGATCTGCTGCTGGACGCTGTCCTGCGTGAGCCCCTCCGTCACCTTCATATGGTCGACGTAGGCATGCCGGAGCGTGTCCGTCTTCTGGTCCCAGGCCGGGTTGCGGTCGAGCTCGAACTCCTTGCCCGGCACGTACTTCGTGATCTGGTACGGGCCGTCCGAGATCGTGTGCTGGCGGAAGTCGGCGCTGTCCGGGACGTACTTCATGTACTCGATCGGCCGGGCCGACGAGAACCCCATCGCGAGGATGTTCGGGAAGTCGGGCGCCGGGCTCGTGAGGTGGAAGACGAGCGTCGACGGGTCCTTCGCGACCACGCCCGAGACGGGATGGCCGTTGACATACGCGGCGATCGCCGGCGCCGTCCCCTTCACCTTCGCGAACCCGTCGCAGTACTTCTGCATCCCGACGATCGTGCTCTCGTAGTAACCGGGCGCGCCGGTCGGCGAGACCGGGTTGCAGAGCAACTTGAACTCGCGCACGAAGTCGGCCGCCGTCACCTGGCGCGGCGGACTCGTGCCCCACTTCACGCCCTGCTTGATGTGCAGCGTGTAGGTCTTCCCGTCCGAGCTGATCCCGCCGTTCCCCTTCGTCGGCACCGCGGTCGCGATGTCCGGCTTGAGCTGGATCTGGGCGAGGAACGCCTCGGCGTTCGGATACGACACGAGCTGCCGCGTGAACGACCGCTCGAGGATGTTGTCGACGGTGTAGTAGCCGCTCGTCGTGTCGAGGTTGAAGATGTCGCTCTGACCGAGCATGACGAGCGTGCCGCCCTTCGAGGGAGCGCTCGACGACGCGCCGCCCCGCCCGGCGGCGCTCCCGAGGCCGACCGCCGTGAGCACGGCGACGAGGAGCACGAGCAGCGCGAGCGCGGATCTACGCCTGCCGCGTCCACCGCCCTCCGAACCGATCTGCTTCCGGACTTGGACGCTCATCTCGCTCCTCTCGCTCGAAACCCGACCAGGACTCGACAGCGTTGCGATTCTCTGGCAGCTTTGAGATCTCTGTCAAGAGAAGAGATCTTTTTCGATCAATGACCTCCCGGACCGAGACGGCACCCGCCGAGCTCAGCGAGCTCGTCCGCCGAGAGGAGCAGCGGCGCCGCGCGCTGACCCTGGCCGAGCGAACCTACGAGGACCTGCGCTCGGGGATCATCCGCGGACGCTTCCCCGCCGGCAGCGTGCTCGCCGAGGGGACGATCGCCGAGGCGCTCGGCGTCTCGAAGACGCCGGTCCGCCACGCCCTCGAACGGCTGAAGCAGGAGGGGTTCCTCACGCCCGGGCCGCGCCGACAGCTGATCGTGGCCGAGATCTCGGCCGAGCGCCGCGCCGAGATCCTCGAGGTTCGGGAGGCGCTCGAGCGGATCGCGGTCCGTCGGGCCTGCGAGGTCCGTACGCTCGACGACATCGACTACCTGCGGCTGCTCTTGATCCGGCAGCGCCGCGCGGCCGACACGCACGCCGAGGACGAGTTCATCGACCTCGACGAGGCGTTCCACCTCGGCATCGCCTCCGCCGCACATCTGCCGATGGTCGAGCGGATGCTCGGGAACCTGCGCGGGTTCGTGCGCGTGATCCGGCTCGGGACGGCCCGCAACCGGGAGCATCTGAGAAAGGTGCTCGCCGAGCACGAGGCGATCGCCGACGCGATCGAGGGGCAGGATCCCGACGAGGCAGTTCGTGCGCTCGGGACACACCTCGCACGCTTCAACTATCCGTTGTAAGAAGCTCTCGCACGATGACGTCCGTTGATCCGGGTGCGCTCGGCGAGTGCGATGCAAGGACGCAGGGCTCGTTCATATGCAGGCATATGGACGAGCCCGAGAACGCCGCAGCGTGCCGCCGAGCGTGACCGGGCGACACCACGCTCATCGTGTGAGAGCTTCTGGGCCGTGGTAGGGTCTTCAACTCGCTTCGTGGGCCAGCACGGAGCGCTTCCTGCGGCACCGTCGGGAAGCAAAGGAGCCAGTGGGGACGTGAGCAGGGGTCGCTCGGCGAGCCCGGGGGGATTGCTCCTCGGAGGTGTGCTGGTCGCAGTGGCGGCGCTGCTCGCGCTGACGCCGCTCGGCTCCGCGGCCACCCGCGTCTCCGGTATCTCGGTCGCTCTCGTCGACGCGAAGGACCACACCGAGACGGTGGGTGCCGGGGCGGCGCAGGGAAGCGTCGTCGCGATCCAGGTCTCGGCAACGCTGGCCTCGGGCGAGAACTGGCAGTCGACGTCGTGGTCGATCGCCGGCGGCACTCCGACCTGCGCCAACACGACCAACCGCAGCGGCTCCGGCACCTTCACCGAGTACATCAGCCCGGTCACGCTGCCGGCGTCGACGCCGAGCCCGCCGACGGTCACCGTGCAGCTCTACAAGAGCGAGAGCTGCGCGAACGCGCTCGGGACGGCGCAGAGCACGAGCTTCTCGATCGGCACGAAGACGACGAACCCCGACCTCGGCGCGCAGTGCGACACGCGGGTGGCGCTCGTGCTCGACGAGAGCGGCTCCATCAACTCGACGAGCGGAGCGACGGCCGCCGTGAGAAACGGCTCGAAGGCTTTCGTGAACGGGCTCGTCGGCACAGGCGCCGAGGTCGCCGTGATCGAGTTCAACACGCAGGCGCGCACCGTTCCGCTCGCCGGGAGCGTCTACAACGCCGTCACCTCGAGCTACGCGAGCGGGCCGTTCGCGAACTACATCAACGGCACGGGCCCCGGGGAGACGTACAACCCCGGCGCCTACTCGAGCCCGAACTACTACACGAACTGGCAGGACGCATTCGTGAAGCTCGCTGCGTTGTCGCAGCGGCCACAACTCGTCGTCTTCCTGACAGACGGCGACCCGACTGCCCGCAACATCGCCGCCACACCCGGTTACGAGACCAACTTCCCCGACGGCTCATACGCAGCGCTCCAGCCGGCGTTCATCGACGCCAACACCGCGAAGGCGAACGGCGTGCGCATCTTCGCGATCGGTGTCGGCGCGGCCGTGAGCAACTCGAACAGCACGATTCGCCTGCAGGCGATCTCGGGCCCGAATCCGTTCCCGCAGAACGACCTCGCGCACGCCGACTACACGATCATCACCGACTTCGCGCAGCTGCAGGCCGCGCTGACGGCGATCGGCCGCTCCCTGTGCTCGGTGCGCGTGCATGTGCAGAAGCTCGTCGACGAGACCGGCCTCGGCCAGCAGCGAAGCCGCGTGCACGCGCGCTCGTTCTCGCCCGCGAACGGCTGGGACTTCCGCGGCACCGTCACCGTCTCGCCCGGTGCGAACGACAGCTACCGGTGGTTCGAGCCCGGAAACGACGTCGGGCCGCCGTCGGGCGGGAACACGCGGACCGGGACGACCGCAACCACCTTTGCCGGCGACGGACGCACCGACTTCACGTGGCTTCCCGCGCCGACCAACCTCACCAGCCAGGTCGTCCTGACCGACGTCGGCAAGCCCGGGTACCACTTCCTCGACGTCACGTGCACGAAGAACGGCGCGAGCCTCGCCGTGCCGAACGCCGCGACGATCACGATTTCCGGGCTCGACAACAACGACGACGTCTCGTGCGTGTTCCGCGACCAGCGCGACACGGGGCGCATCAAGGTGGTGAAGGAGTTCGTCGGCTCGCCCACCCTCGTCTCGCTGCTCGTCAACGGCATCGTGAAGGCGCAGAGCTCGGCTCAGACCTTCTCGACCGACTACGTGACGCTCCCGATCGGCACGCATCAGGTGTCCGAGGCGTTCACGAACGCCGACATCGCGGCCCTCTACCGAAGCAGCTACGTCTGCCGCAACGGCGGCGGCACGGTCGTCCGCTCCGGCGACGGCACCGCGGTCGCGAACGGCGTCGACCTGGCGAAGGACGAGGACGTGACGTGCACGTTCACGAACCGCAAGGACCTGAGCGGTGGGGTCGTGAAGTCCCCCGACCCGAACATCGTCGACCAGCCGGGTGGACCGGTCACCTTCACCGTCGTCGTCGTCAACACGTCGACGGGGCCGGTGACCGTCAGCTCACTCGTCGATGACGTGTTCGGGAACCTCGACACCGACTCGCCCCCCAACAGCCACAGCTGGATCACCTCGGAGTGCCAGGCCGGCGCGGTGCTCGCACCCTCGAACCGCCGCGCCGGAGGCGCCGACACGTACACCTGCACGTTCGTCGGCGACGTGACGGGCACGCCCGACAAGCCGCACGTCGACACGGTCACCATCGCGCTGACCGACGCGAGCGGCGAGACCGTGCACAAGCAGGACACTGCGGTGGTCGAGATCCGCGACCTGCGGCCGTCGATCGACGTGACGAAGTCCGCGAACCCGACCTTCGTCCAGGACTCCGGCAACGTCACCTACACCGCCGTCGTCACGAACACGTCGCTCGTCGACCCACTCACCGTCGACAGGCTCGTCGACTCGGTCTACGGCGACCTCGTCAACGGGCCGGTCAAGGCGACGTGCACCTACGGCGGCGACCCGGTGACGCTCCCGGTCAAGCTGCTGCCGTTCGGCGAAAGCCTGATCTGCCACTTCACGGTCAACGTCTCGAAGAGCCAGGTGGACACGGTCGCCGCGTCCGGCACCGACCCGGAGGGCAATCGCGTCACCGACAGTGCGGAGGCAACCGTGACCGTCGCGGTCACGCCGCCGCCGCTGCCGCCGCCCGAGCCGCCTGCCCCGCCGCCCCCGACACCTCCGGACGTCAAACTCGTCGTCACCAAGAACGCGCCGAGATTCGTCTACCTCGGTCTCGACGGCCGCGCAGCGCTGAGCTACGACATTCGCGTGCGCAACCTCGGGCCGGACCCGGCGCCGGGCACGACGCTGCGCGACCCCGCGCCGGCCGGGGCGACCTTCCTGCGCATCCTCCACCAGCCGAGCCAGGATTCGTGCTCGATCGGCGCGGCCGGCAAGCTGCTGACCTGCAGCCTCGGCACGCTGGTCGCCGCGCAGTCGGTCGAGGTCCGCGTGCTGGTCAGCATCCAATCGAGTGCGCCGAGAACATCCAGGAACGTCGCCGCAGCCTCCTGTACCCCAGAGCCCGCACCGGCCGCTCCGTGCCGGGACACGGCCTTCGCCGTGACGCGGCTGCTCGTACCGTTCAAGCCGCCGCCGGCCGTGTGCCAGCGCGTCTCGGTCACCCCCGCCCAACTCGTCGGGGACGGGAGCGTGCAGGCCGTGACGGTTCTCGTCCGCGCGCGCCTGAAGCCGGTTGCCGGCGCCACGGTCGTGCTCGCAGGGCCGGGAATCTTCAAGACCCTCCAGACGGGGTCGAACGGCACGGCGACCACCACCGTCAACCCGAAGAAGGCCGGGTTGCTGCTCGTGGGCCTGCGCGGGGGCAACGCCTGCCGGCCGCAGCGGATCGGCATCGTCGGTGTCGCCACGCCGCCCTTCACCGGCTAACTGCGACAGGCACCCTCGAACGAGGGAATGCCTCCGGCGACACGCGGCCGACAACCGGATGCGATGAGACTGCCGGCGCGCTCTGTCCTCGGCTCGATCGTGGCCGTGGCGGCAGCGCTGGTCGCCGCGTCGGGCGCCCTCGCCTGCAGCGGCTATAGCTACGCGGGCGTCGGCGCGTCACCAGGAGCCTTCGGGATCCGCGCCGCGATCACGCCGCTCCCGGCATTCGCCGTCAAGTCGGGGCAGGTCGCGGGCTGGGTCGGGGTGGGTGGTCCGGGCACCGGACCGGCGGGAAGCGACGAGTGGCTCCAGGTCGGCTGGAGCGGCTTTCCCGAGGTGAGCGGCGCTGCCCTCTACTACGAGCTGCGACTGCCGAACGAGCCGCCGTCCTACCACGAGCTCGCGGCCGCACGCCCGTACGGCGGGACGGCGCACGTCGAGGTGCTCGAGCTGCGCGGCCGGCGCGACTACTGGCGGGTCTGGGTCGACGGCTCGCCGGCATCCGCAGCGATCCACCTGCCCGCGAGTCACGGCCGGCTGCCCGCGATCGCGACGGCCGAGAGCTTCGACGCAGGCGGCGCGTGCAACGGCTTCCTCTTCCGGTTTCGCGACGTCTCGGTGGCGCGGTCGCCCGGAGGCAGCTGGACGCCGCTCTCGAGCGGCTACCCGATCGCGAGCTCGGGCACGCGCGTCGTGCGCGCGTCGGCGGGCTCGTTCATCGCCGGACGCGGCGCCGACGCCGTCACGCTGCTGACGTCGCTCGGGCCCTGACGAGGATCCGCCGGCGGCGATCGGCGCGAGCCGGAAAGTCCACAGCAAGGGTTAACGCCATTCTCAGCTTGCTCCTCTAGCGTCCCGGCCAGGGTCAGGCGGTCAGGTCTCGATCGGTCGAGCAGGCGGGCGGCGACGATCGGATCCTCCCTCTGTAGCAGTCCCACGCAGTCCCATCGCCAGCGATCGGCGCCCGCCAGCGGCCGGAGACACCGGCGAACGGGCCATGGACGTCGCAAAGGGGGCTGGTCTGATGGGGTTCACCACTCCAACGCTCGGCACGTGGGATCGGAGAGCGCGGATGACGCTGCTCGGAGCGTTCGCAATGAGCGCACTGTTGATGGCATGTGCGCTCGCGTTCGGCAGGGACAGCGCGTCGGCGAGCGGCCGACCCGAGCTCGTCGTCTGCGGGAACGGGTCGACGACGACCCTCATGCGCTCGGTCACCGCGTGCTGGAACTCCCAGCACCGGCCGCCGGTCTCGACGACGACCGTGACGGGCACTACCACGCCGACGACGACCGAGACGACGCCGACCACCACCACGTCGAGCACCACCACGACGGGGTCGACCACCACCTCGACGACGACCACCGCACCGAGCACGACGAGCCAGCCGCCGACGACGTCGACCGGCGGCGCGACCTCGGCCGACGGGACGACGTCGGCGGCCGGACAGGCTGTCGTGCCGAGCATCATCACCGCCCTGGTCCACACGATCCTCCGGACGCTCGACGGGAGCGACAACAACCGCGACCACTCGACGTGGGGCGAGGCGGACACGCAGTACGCGAGGTCCGCGCCTACGAACTATCCGGACGGCGTCGGCGCGATCGAAGGCGGTCCGTCGCCGCGAAAGATCTCGAACATGATCTTCAACGACCTCGGCCAGAACATCTTCTCCGAGAACGGCATCTCGCAGTGGGGCTGGGCGTGGGGGCAGTTCATCGACCACGACATGGATCTGCGTGACGAGACGCCGGGTGAGTCCGCACCGATGCCGTTCGACCCGAACGACCCGTTCGAGCGGTTCGACAACCAGGTCGGCCAGATGGACTTCTCGCGCACGCCGGCCGCGCCCGGTACGGGCACGTCCCGCTCGAACCCGAGGCAGCAGGTCAACACGATCTCGAGCTACATCGACGCGTCCCAGGTGTACGGCGCGACGCAAGATCGCCTGAGCTGGCTGACCGCACCGAACGGCTACGACCTCCTCCTCCCCAACGGCTACCTGCCGACCGTCGGCGCCCGCGGCAACGCGGGCGCCGCTCCCCCCATGGACCTGATGGGCCCGCTGGCCGGCAACTCGAGCCAGGCACGGGTCGCGGGAGACGTGCGCGCCAACGAGAACCTGGCGCTCACCTCGCTGCAGACGCTGTTCGCACGCGAGCACAACCGCATCGCGGACGCATTGCCGAAGAGCCTCCCGCCGTCGGCGCGCTTCGAGATCGCACGCCGCGTCGTCGGCGCCGAGATCCAGCGGATCACGTACAGCGAGTTCCTGCCGACGCTCGGCGTTCGGCTCGACTCGTACCACGGTTACGACCCGAGGGTGAACTCGTCGATCACCAACGAGTTCGCGACAGTCGCCTTCCGGGCGCACAGCATGGTGCACGGCGAGTTCGAGCCGACCGTCCAGGCGGGCACGTACTCGGCCGCCCAGCTCGACACCTTCCGCAAGAGCGGCATCGGGGTCGAGACCAACCCCACTGGGTCGATCACGCTCGTGATCCCGCTCGGGCTCACGTTCGGCAACCCGGCCCTGCTCGAGCAGATCGGGCTCGGCCCCGCGTTGGAGAGCCTCGGGGAGCGCGAATACCGGAACGACGAGCAGATCGACGACTCCCTGCGGAGCACGCTGTTCGAGGTGCCGAAGCCCGGCATCCCCGACCCGAGCGTGTGCGGCGAGCCGTCGGTCAACCCCGACTGCTTCTCAGACGTCGCCGACCTGGGCGCCGACGACATCGAGCGCGGCCGTGACCACGGCATGCCGACGTACAATGGGCTCCGCCGCACCTACGGCCTCCCGCAGGCCCGGAGCTTCACCGACATCACCGGCGAGAGCACGGACTCGCTGCCGAAGGGCATGACTTGCAGCAACCCGGCGATCCTCGCGTTCACCTCGCTGAAGGACGGCGAGGGCAACCCGGTCGCGATCGGCGACGCGGACAACGCGGTCGAGGGCACGCGCGCCTCGACGATCGCCGCGCGCCTGAGGTGCCTGTACGGGAGCGTCGACAAGGTCGACGCGTTCGTGGGCATGGTCTCCGAGCCGCACGTGCGCGGCACCGAGTTCGGGCCGTTGCAGCTCGCGATCTGGAAGAGCCAGTTCACCGCCCTCCGCGACGGCGACCGGTTCTTCTACCAGGGCGACGACGCGCTCCGCCTCGTCGAGAAGCGGTACAACATCGACGACGACCACACGCTCAGCGAGCTCGTCGCGCTCGACACGGGGCAGCACCTTCCCGACAACGTCTTCAAGGCGGCGACGGAATAAGTCGAGTTGCCGCGAGACGTCCTGCAGTTTGCTGACCTCGTGCTCGACGAGAACACTCGCGAGGTGTACCGCGGTGGCCGGGAGATCAGCCTGACCGCGACCGAGTTCAGCCTGCTCCGGTTCTTCATGCTCAACCCGCGGCGCGTGCTCTCGAAGTCGCAGATCCTGCAGAGCGTCTGGCAGTACGACTTCGGCGGCAGCCGCAACGTCGTCGAGATCTACGTGAGCTACCTGCGCCGCAAGCTCGACGCATCCGGCCCGCCGCTCATCCGCACCGTGCGGCGGGCCGGATACATGTTGGAGGCGGACTAGAAGCTGGAAGCTGACCACCAGAAAGAGGTTTGGCCCGCCCCCCCGCTCGGGCATTGGGCATCTCATGCCGACGGGCCCCCACACCGACGGCGGGTCACCCGACGAGATCTTGTTCTACGCCGACCTGGCGCTCGACCGCGAGCGCCACGAGGTCTTTCGCGGCGAGACGAAGGTTGACCTCACGGCGACCGAGTTCAACCTGCTGCAGTACTTCATGCAGCACCCCGAGCGCGTCCTGTCGCGCACGCGGATCATCGAGGACGTGTGGGACGACGATTTCCACGGAAGCCGCAACGTCGTCGAGCGCTACGTGAGCTACCTCCGCCGCAAGCTCGACGTCGGCGGGCCGCCGCTGATCCGCACCGTGCGCGACGCCGGCTACGTGCTCGACGCAGGCGACGAGTAGCAAGCCTCTAGTAGTCGCGCTGCTCGAGGTGCGCCCGCAGGGTCTTGACGGCGGGCACCGGCTTGCGCGACTCGAGCGCGTCGACGATCGCCGAGTGCTCCTCCCAGACCTTGAAGAGATAGCCGGGCGACCTGGTCGAGCCCAGGCGCATGATCCGCACGAACCCTCGCAGCTGCCGGAGGAAGCTCTCGACCGTCGGCAGGCCGGCAGCGCGGGCGATCTGCAGGTGGAACTCCTCGTCGAGCGCGATGAACTGCTCCTCCGCCCCGGCGATCACCGCGCGGCGCTGCTGGCGCAGCATCACGTGGAAGTAGTCGACCTCCTCGACCGTGAGCCGTTCGCATGCCCGTTGCACCGCGAGCGACTCGAGGGCGATCCGGACGTCGACGATCTCCTGGCGCTGCTCGGCCGAGAGGCCGCGCACGATCATCTGGCGCCGCGGGCCGACCTCGAGGAGGCCCTCCCGCCGCAGCAGCTGGAGCGCCTGGCGGACCGGCGTCTTCGAGACGCCGAGGCTCTCCGCGACGGCGCCCTCCGCCACGATCGAGCCGACCGCGAGATTGCCCCGGAGGATCTCGTCGCGGACGTAGTCGTAGGCCCGCTCGCCGAGGCTCGAGCGCTTCGCGTCCTCCGCGAGGGTCGGAGGGACGTTGCTCACGTTCGACCAGCCGTTAGCATCGCCGGATGCGAATCGGGGTTCTCGGCGCCGCGAACATCGCGCGCAAGGTCGTCATTCCGTCGATCCTGCGCGCGCAGGACGTCGAGCTCGTCGCGATCGCGAGCGGCTCGCAGCGGGCTGCGGAGTTCCTCGCCGAGACAGAGCTCACGAGCGCCGCCGGACGCCCGATCGCCGAGACGGTCCGCGCATGCTCGTACGACGAGCTCGTCGCGGCTCCTGACGTCGACGCCGTCTACATCCCGCTTCCGAACAACCTCCACGCGGAATGGTCGAAGCGGGCTGCCGATGCCGGCAAGCACGTCCTCTGCGAGAAGCCCGCTGCGCGCACGCGCGCCGAGGCCGTTGAGCTGATCGAGCACTGTGTCGACCGCGGCGTCGTGTGGATGGAGGCGTTCATGTACCGCTTCCATCCTCAGTGGCAGGCCGTCTTCGGGCGCCTGCGCGATGGCACGATCGGCGAGCTCAAGCTCGTCCGCTCCGTCTTCACGTTCACGATCACGAGCCCGGAGAACGTGAGGATGCAGCCCGAGCTCGGCGGAGGATCGCTCTACGACGTCGGCTACTACTGCGTCAACGCCGCGCGCTGGCTGCTGGATGCGGAGCCGGTCGCCGTCTCCGCGTCGATGCACCTCTCCGCCACCGGGGTCGACGACGAGTTCTCCGGCGTGCTCGACTTCGGCGACGGACGCACTGCCCTGATCGCCTCCAGCTTCACGCAGCCGTACCGCCACGAGGTGGAGGTGCTCGGTACGACCGGCCGGATCCGCGTTCCGACCGCCTTCGTGAACGGCTCCGAGGACCTCGAGATCGAGCTCGAGCGGGGCAGCGGCACCTGGGAGCGCATCCGCATCCCCGGCGACGACGAGTACCGGCTCGAGGTCGAGGACTTCGCGGCGTGCGTGCGCGACGGCCGGCAGCCGGAGGTCGTCTCGCACGCCGACACGCTCGCGAACATGGCGGCGATCGACGCGCTCTACGAGGCCGCCCGCAGCGGCCGCCGGGTCGACATCTAGCTTCATCGCGGCAACGGCAGCTCCACCCAGCCGCGCGCGTGGTGCGACTGCTCGACGGCGTTGATCACTTCTTGCACCCAGGCAGCGTCGGCGAAGTTCCCCTCGTTGCGATCGCCGCCCTCGAGGATCTCGTCCACGAAGTTCGCGGTCAGGTTCGAGTAGTAGAGGCGCGGCCACGGCTCGTGGACGTCCATCCCCTCGGGGAAGAGACGCTCGGGCACCGGCATGTCGACGAACTCGACCGCGTCCGGCTTCGCGCCCTTCAGCGTCTCCATCACACCGAACTCCTCGATGAGCCGCGCGATCAGCGCGCCCTCGCTGCCGTAGACGCGCACCTCGATTCCCGGGTAGTTGCCGACAGTGACGAAGCTCGACTGGATCGAGCAGATCGCGTCGCCTTCGAACTCGCCGATGAAGATGTCGCCGTCGTCGACGTTGGCGCGCATCATCGTCCCGGTCTCGCGGATCATCCGCTCGGGCACGAAGTTGCGGAGCACGCCGATCACGTTCGTCAGGTCGGCGCCCATGAACCAGTGCGCGAGGTCGATCACGGGGGCGCCGTACCCCTCGAGGGACGAGACCCTGATGCGATCCTGGTCGACGTCCGACGGCACCTGCCGCAGCGGCGTCTGCGGGTCGATCCACTGCGAGTTCTGCTCGTACGCGTTGTAGATGTACGGCGTCCCGACGAAGCCCTCGTCGATCAGCTCTTTCATGTAGCGCACCGCCGGCGCGTACCTGAAGGTGAAGCCGACCTTCGTCTTGAGGCCCTTCGACGTGGCGAGCTCGCGTGCGCGGTGCGTGTCGCGGAAGTCGTGGGCGACCGGCTTTTCGACAAGCACGTGCTTCCCGGCCTCCAGCGCGGCCATCGTCAGCTCGAAATGCCCGTGGTCGCCGGTGACGACGTCGATCACGTCGATGTCGTCGCGCTCGATCACCGCGCGATGGTCGGTGACGTGCTCGGCGACGCCGAACATACCGGCCGCCTCGGCCGCGACCGCCTCGTCGGCGTCGCAGACGGCGACCAGCTCCACGCGCGGGTCGCGGCTCCACCCGGGCAGGTGGGCCATCTTCGCCCAGCGGCCCGTTCCGATCACACCTACACGAAGCTCTGGTCCGGCCATGCGGCGGGCCTCCTTGCGTCGTCGTGGCGCCGGCAGCGGACGAGCTGGGCGCCGCCCTCGGCGGCGAGCAGCTCGGTCTCCCACGTTCGGCACTCGGGGGTTACGAGGGGACAGCGGGGCGCGAACCGGCAGCCGGGCTCGACGTCGATCAGCTCGGGCGGCGTGCCGATGATCGACGGCAGGAAGCGCGCACGCACGTCGGCATCCGGCAGAGAGCGCAGCAGCGAGATCGTGTACGGATGGCGCGGCGCGGTGAGCAGCGCCTCGGTGTCGCCGAGCTCGACGATCTGCCCGCCGTACATGACGGCGATCCGGTCGCACATCTCGGCGATCACACCGAGGTCGTGGCTGACCAGCACCATGCTCATCCCGGAGTCGCGCTGCAGCTCGAGCAGCAGGCTCAGGATCTGGTCCTGGATGATCACGTCGAGCGCGGTCGTCGGCTCGTCGGCGAACAGGATCTTCGGCCTCGACGCGATCGCGACGGCGATCAGCACCCGCTGGCGCATCCCGCCCGAGAACTCGTGCGGGTAGCCGCGCATCCGGCGCTCCGCGGCGGGGATCCCGACACGGTCGAGCAGCTCGATCGCGCGCCGCCGGCGGTCGCGCTGGCCGAGGTGGTCGTGCGATGCGACCGCCTCTTCGATCTGGTCGCCGACGCGCATCACCGGGTTGAGCGCGCTCATCGGGTCCTGGAAGATCATCGACAGGTGCGCGCCGCGCAGGCGCTGCAGCTCGCGGCCGCCGACGTCGAGCAGGTTGCGGTCCGGCAGCCCGGCGTAGCGCACGTCGCCGCTCCAGCGCGTCGGCGGCGACGGCATCAGCCCCATCAACGTCCGGCACGTCACGCTCTTGCCGGAGCCGCTCTCGCCGACGAGGCCGAGGATCTCGCCTCGCCGCAGCGTGAACGAGACGCCGTCGACGGCCCGGACGATCCCACCGTCCGTGACGATGAACGAGTGGAGGTCCGAGACCGTCAGGATCTCCTCGTCCGCCGGCGCGGGCCCCGGAGCTGGGCTGACGGCGGCCTCAGTCACTGGGACGCAGGATGTCGGCGAGGCCGTCCCCGATCAGGCTGAACCCGACGCCGACGAGGACGATGGCGAGCCCCGGCAGCGTCGACAGCCACCACGCGCTGAGGATGTAGTTCTGGCCGTCCGCGATCATCGCCCCCCACTCCGGCGACGGCGGCTTCGCTCCGAGCCCGAGGAACCCGAGCGCCGCGCCGAGCAGGACGTTCCCGACGGCGTCGACCATCGCGAAGATCAGGACGAACGAGACGAGGTTCGGCAGCAGGTGCCGCAGCATCACGCGCAGGTGCCCGTAGCCGAGCGCCTTCGCTCCGAGGACGTACTCGCGGTTCTTCGCGACGACGGTGTGCCCGCGGGTTATGCGCGCGTAGCTGATCCAGCTCGTCAGCCAGATCGCGACGAACATGTTGAAGATGCTCGGCCCGAGCATCGCCACGATTGCGATCACCAGGACGAAGAACGGGAACGCGAAGAACAGGTCGACGATGCGCATGATCACCGTGTCGGCCCAGCCGCCCGAATATCCCGAGAACAACCCGATCGCCGTGCCGACGACGAGCGTGACGCTCGTCGCGCCGAACGCGATCAGCAGGTCGATGCGGCCGCCGTAGAGGATCCGCGCGAAGATGTCGCGCCCGTACTCGTCGGTGCCGAGGATGTGGTGCGGCGAGAACGGCGGCGCGAGCGGGTTGAGCGGATCGATCGTGTTCGGGTTGTACGGCGTGAGGAACGGCGCGAAGATCGCCGCCAGGATGATCGCGCCGAGAATGCTGCAGCCGACGACGAGCGTCGCGTTGCGCCGCACCTTCCCGCGCGGGCGCGACCGTCCCTGAATGCGCTCGAGCAGCAGATGGCCGGGGCTGACGGTGGTGCTCTCGGTCGTGCTCATTCGATCACGACCCTTGGATCGAGCGAGGCGTGCACGAGGTCGGTGAGCAGGTTGATCAGCACGACGCTGACCGCGAAGATCAGCGTCACGCCCTGCACGACCGAGTAGTCGCGCGTCGAGACCGAGTCGACGAGCAGCGTTCCGAGCCCGGGGATCGAGAAGACGTTCTCGATGATCACGGTGCCGCTGATCAGGTACGCGAGATTGATCCCGAAGACGACGATCACCGCCACGATCGCGTTCCGGAAGACGTGCCGCCGCAGCACCGTGAAGCGGCTGATCCCCTTGATCCGCGCGGTGTCGACGTAGTCGGACGACAGCACGCCGAGCGTGCTCGAGCGCAGCGTTCGCACGAGGATCGTCGAGAACCCGATCGCGATCGTGAGCGCCGGTAGGAACAGGTGGTACAGGTGCCCGACGAACGAGGTTCCGTAGCCGTTCACCGGGAAGAGCTGCAGGTGGATCGAGAAGATCAGGATCAGGATGATCCCGAGCCAGAAGGCCGGCATCGCGAAGCCGACGAGCGTCGTCACCCGCGCGGTCTGGTCGAAGACGCCGCCGCGGCGCAGCGCCGAGACGATGCCGGTCGGAATGGAGACGATCGTCGCGATCACCGCCGCGTAGACGACCAGGAAGAACGTCGGCATGAAGTGGGCGGAGATGACCGTGCCGGCTGACTCGTGGTACGAGATCGAGTCACCGAGGTTGCCGTGGAAGAGGTGCTTCATGAAGAGCAGGTACTGCTGGACGAGGGGGCGGTCGAGGCCAAGCACGTGCCGGAGCGCGTGCCCCGACGCCGGCGTGTAGTGCTGGCCGAGGATCTGCCGGGCGGGATCGCCGGGGATGAGCCGGAGCAGGAAGAACGTGATCACGGTGATCCCGAACAGCACTGGGATCACGTGGAGGATCCGGCGAACGACGAAGCTGAAGCGGTTCACGCGCCGAGCGGCGATGGCCGGCGCGCGAACGCGCCGGCCATCGTTCTCCGCCTCAGTGGCTGTCCACCGTCATGTCGAGCAGGGACAGGTTGTACGCCCCGAGCGGGTTGACGTGGAAGCCGTGCACCCACGTGCCCTGCGCGTAGCGATACGGGCTGTAGTCGAGAATCAGGTACGGCACCTGCTGGTAGACGATCTTCTGGATCTGCTTGTACATCGCGCCGCGCTTGACCGGGTTGAGCTCGGCCCGCGCCTGATGCACCAGCTTCGTCGCCGTCGGATCGCTCCAGTAGCTCGAGAACGCGTTCGCGCCGCCCTGGGGGTCGACACCGAACGTCGTCACCTCGTCGGGATCGATGATGTCGTTCGTCCAGTAGCGCTGGCCCATCTGCGACTTGCCGCCGTCCTCCTTCTGGTAGGCGGTCAGCAGTTCGTACGTCTGGATGTCGACGTTGATGTTGAGCTTGGCTAGCTGGCTCTTCAGCACGACGGCCGTCGAGTTCCCGGCGACGTCGTTCGCGACCTCGATCAGGAAGATCTTGAAGCCGTTCGGGTACTTCGACTTTGCGAGGTACGACTTGGCCTTCGCAAGGTCGTACGCTGGCGGCTTCAGCGCCGAGTTCCAGTACAGCATCTTGTAGGGCATGAACGACGAGCCCGGCGTGGCGTGGCCCGAGTACGCGAGCTTGACGATCGCGTTCCGGTCGATGCCGTAGTTCAGCGCGAGCCGGACGTTCTGGTCCTTCAGCGGCGCGTAGTGCTGGTCGAGCTGGATGAAGTCGACGCGCGTCGACGGGAAGAGATCGCTCTGGAGCCCCGGGAACTTCGCGATCTGGTTGATCAGGTTGCCCGGCGGGTTCTCGATTGCGTCGACCTTCTTGCTCTGCAGCAGGAGCACGCGTGTGTTGTCGTTGGTGACGATCTGAACCTTCACGTTCTTGATCGTTGGCTTCTTGCCGTACCAGTTGGGATTCGCCGCGAGGTCGAGCTCGGTGTCCTTGTTCAGGCTCGTGACCATGAACGGGCCGCTCGAGACCGGCTTGTCGAAGAACTTGTCACCCTGCGCCTTGACGAGCTTCTCGGGCACGATCGAGTACGCGTACATCGCGAGATCGGCGAGCAACGGCGCGTGCGGCCGCGACATCTTGATCACGAGCGTGTGCGCGTCCGAGGCCTTCACGCTGGTCACGCTGTCGAGCAGGAAACCCCACCCGCCCTTCAGATTCTTCGCGCGCAGGATCGAGTACGCGGCGTCCGCTGCGGTAACGGGCGAGCCGTCGCTGAACTTCGCCGAACGCAGCTTGAACGTGTACGTCTTGCCGCCGTTCGAGACCTTCCACGAGGTCGCGAGGTCGGGCAGCAGCTTCGTCGCCGTGGCGTTCGGCTGCAACAGCCGGCTGTAGATGTTCTGGTTGAGCCAGATGCTCTCGTTGACCGAGTTCTGAGCCGGGTCGAGCGTGTCGATCTTCACGGCGTTCGCAAGCACGAACGTGTCGCTTGCCCCCGCCGCTCCGTGTGCTCCGCCCCGCATCACGGCCGCTGCGGCGACGCCGACGACGATCAGCGCGGCGAGTCCGACCGCTACAACCGTCTTGGCGACGCGACGTCCGTGGGTGGGCAGTGAGGCGCCGTTGGTGTTCATCGTCCTCCTTCTCGTACCGTGACATCGCGACGCAACAGAAATATGTAACGTCCGAAAAAATATGAGTAACGAGGCTACAGCCGGAGAGGCGAAGCTGTCAACGACCGAGCTCGAGGGCCGCTCCGCCTTCGTCACGGGCGGGTCGAACGGGATCGGCCGCGGAATCACGAACGCGCTGCTCGCGGCCGGGGCGCGCGTCGCGATCCTCGATCTCGATGCTCACGACGGCTTCGCGCACGACCCCCGCGTGATGACCGCCGTCGGCGACGTCGCCGATCCCGAGCGGACGGCGGAGGCGTTCGCCGCCGCCGTCGACCGGTTCGACGCGATCGACATCTTGGTCAACGATGCCGCCGCCTATCCCGACGGGCTGCTCACGGAGATGAGCGTCGAGGCGTGGAAGCGCGTCTTCGACGTCAACGTCGCCGGACCGTTCTGCACAATCCAGGCCTTCGCGCGACACCGGATCGAGCGGGGCGGCGGCGGAGCGATCGTCAACATCACGACCGGCTCGGTGCAGAGCCCGCGGCCCTCGGGCGGCGCCTACTCCGCGTCGAAGGCAGCGCTCGAGACGCTGACCCGGGTGGCCGCGCTCGAGCTCGGCCCGTACGGGATTCGCGCGAACGTCGTGTCGCCGGGGTACATCGACGTGCGCGGCGAGACCGACGCGTTCCCGGACCGCGCCTCCGACGAGCTGCGGGCCGCGCTCGTCGAGCAGATCCCGCTCGGCAAGGCGGGGCGGGCAGCTGACATCGCTGCCGCCGTGCTGTTCCTCTGCTCCGACGCCGCCGCCCACGTGTCGGGCACGACACTCGACGTGGACGGCGGCTCCCTCGCCGGCCGCTTCACGCTCCCGCCCGACCAGAACGCCGCCCGCGGATGAGCTCTCCTCCAGGGCGTTGCCTCGTCTTCACTTCACCGCTCGAGCCTGACCTGGTCGAGCGCGTGCGGTCGGCGTCGGACGGGCTCGAGGTCGTCTACCCGACGGAGCTGCTCGCGAGCCCGCGCTACCCGTCTGCGCACCCGCTCCCCTCGGTCGAAGAGGACGGCGCGACAGCGCGATGGAACGAGCTGCTCGACGGCGCGGAGATCCTCTTCGACTTCGGCCCGGTCGCGCTCGCCTCAAAGCTCTCGGCGCGACCTCGGCTCCGCTGGATCCAGGCGACGAGCGCCGGCGTCGGGCGGTTCGCCGAGCGGGCCGGGCTGCTCGACTCGGAGATCACGATCACCACCGCCAGCGGGCCGCACGCCCGGCCGCTGGCCGAGTTCGCCCTGCTCGCGATGCTGATGTTCGGGAAGAACACGCTCCACCTGACGCGCCAGCAGCGCGAGCACCGCTGGGAACGGCACGCCGACGAAGAGGTGCGGGGCAAAGTGGTCTGTGTCGTCGGCCTCGGCAAGATCGGCCTCGAGGTCGCCCGGCTCGCGACCGCGCTGGACGCGCGCGTGATCGGCACCGTGCGCACGCTCGACGGGCGAACGGCGGCAGAGCTCGGCGTCGAGCGGCTGGAGACGACCGAGCGCCTCGACGAGCTCCTCCCCCAGGCGGACGTCGTCGTCCTCGCAACGCCGCACACGCCCGAGACGCACCACCTGGTCGACGCCCGCCGGCTCGCGCTCATGAAGCCGACGGCGATCCTCGTGAACGTCGCGCGCGGCGACGTCGTCGACGAGCAGGCGCTCGTCGCAGCGCTCGGCGACGGGCGCTTGAAGGGCGCCGCCCTCGACGTGTTCGAGCAGGAGCCGCTTCCGCCCGAGAGCCCGCTCTGGGATCTTCCGAACGTGTTCGTCAGCCCGCACTCCGCGAGCACGGTCGCGGCCGAGAACGGCCGCATCGCCGACCTCTTCTGCGAGAACATCCGCCGGTACCTCGCCGAAGAACCGCTGCTGAACGTCCTCGACAAGGAGCTCCTCTACTGACGTCGCCGCGTACGAATCAGGACCGGTTGGTCGAGATCGGGCTCGAGGCCGAGATCGCCCATCCCTCCCACTCCGGCAGCTACACGGTGGACTCCTACGGCCGGCCGATCATCCTGCCGGGCATGGCCGGGGTCGTGGCGAACGCGCGCGTCGGCGATCTCGTCTTCCCGTGGGCCGCCGACCACCTCGAGCCCGGCGTGTCGGCCGGCAACCCGAATCGCGAGCGCTACCACGCGCTGCAGTTCCTGTCGTGCGTCGGAAACGTGGTGCGCGTCCTCGACGGGCCGGCGGCGGGCGCGCTCGGCCGCGTCACGGGCAAGCACGCGTTCGTGCTCGTCGACTTCCCACGTGCGGCGCTCGACGTGCTCGCGCCCGGCGATCGCCTGCTCGTGCGCGCCGTCGGCCAGGGCCTGCGGCTGCTCGACTTCGAGGACGTGGCGGCGCGCAGCTGCAGCCCGACGCTGCTCGAGGGCATGGGAGTCGCCGTGACAGGCGACGGCCGTCTCCGCATCGAGGTGACGGCCGAGGTGCCCGCGTTCATGATGGGCGCCGGCCTCGGGATGAGCTCGGAATGGGCGAACTGCGACGTGATGTTCACGCGTCGGGAGGTGGTCGAGCGCCTCGGGTTCGAGCACGTCCGCCTCGGGGACGTGGTGGCGATGCACGACCAGGATCACCGCTACGGCCGCGGGTACCGCGCCGGGATGTGCGCGTTCGGAGTGGTCGCGCACGGCGGCTACGGCGGCATCCCGGGTCACGGGATGGGCGTGGCGACGATCCTGTCGGGGCCGGCCGAGCGGTTCGAGATCGTCCGCGCGCCCGATGCCAACCTCCGGCGGTACCTCGAGCTCGCAGACTAGGGAGGCGAATGAGCACAGCGACGATCAACGAGAGCGAGCTGCTGCGGACGGCGCTCGTCGGCGACGTGACGAGCCCCGTGCTCGGCGGCAGCCCGTACGACGTGAGCGCCGACGGCGTCCCGTTCGTCCCGGTCGGCGCGGGCGGCATCTGTTACACGGTCGAGGTCGGGATGCCGGCGGCCGGCTGGGCCGCCGACCAGGTCGAGCCGGGCGTGAGCATCGCGAACCCCTCCGACCCTGCGAACGAGGCGCTGCTCGTCTACGCATGCGTGGGCAACCGCGTCACGGTGCGAAGCGGCGCGGCCGCCGGCGCGACGGGCGTCGTAACGGGAAAGCACGAGGCGTTCCACGCGTACAAGCACGTCCTCGTTCACCTCGACAAAGACGCGCTCGACGCGATCGTGCCGGGCGACCGGCTCGTCGTCTCGGCGTGCGGCCGTGGCATGCAGGTCGACGGCCTGCCGGAGCTCAGCTGCCACAGCCTCTCGCCCGACTTGTGGAACGCGTGGGCGCCGCAGCGACGCGACGCCGGGCTGCGCGTCCGCGTCACCCGCGCCCTGCCGCCCGAGGTGGTCGGGATGGGGAGCGGACGCGTGAGCGGGTCGACGTCGGTGGCGCTGCAACCCGGGCCCGCCGACCTCGAGCATCTGCGGATCGGCGACCTGGTCGCAATCCACGACTGGGACGCCTCGTACTACACCGGCTACCACGAGGGCCGTATGACGGTCGGCCTCGTGAGCACCGGCGACAGCCCCGTCCTCGGGAACGGCGCCGCGACCACGATCCTGCTCTCGGGCCCGACCTCGTCGTTCGAATTCGTCGAGGACGGCGCGGCTAACCTCGCCGATCTGCTCGGGCTCGCGTAGATGACCGTGGGCGTCCCCCTGGTCGAGACTCGCGGGCTGACGAAGGAGTTTCCCGTGCCGCGCGCGCTCACGAGCACGGTCGCCCGTCGCAAGCGGGAGTCGCTGATCGCGGTCGAGGATGTCTCGCTGACGATCGCGCAGGGGGAGACGCTCGGCGTCGTCGGCGAGAGCGGGTCCGGCAAGAGCACGCTCGGCCGCCTGCTGCTGCAGCTCGAGCAGCCGACGCGCGGCGAGATTCTGTTCGAGGGGCGATCGGTCCTCGACGCCACGACGCAGGAGCGGCGGCGCCTGCGCAAGCGCATCCAGGTCGTGTTCCAGGATCCGTACTCGTCGCTCAACCCGACGATGACGGTGCGGCAGACGCTCGCCGAGGTGCTCGCCGTGCACAAGATCGGCACGCGAGAGGACCGCGGCACCCGTGTCGACGAGCTGCTCGAGCGCGTCGGCCTCTCGCCCACCCTCGCGAAGCGCAAGCCGCGGCAGTTCAGCGGCGGCCAGCGCCAGCGCATCGGCATAGCCCGCGCGCTCGCGGTCGAGCCGGAGTTCATCGTCGCCGACGAGGCGGTCTCGGCGCTCGACGTCTCGATCCAGGCGCAGGTGCTGAACCTGCTGATGCGTCTGCAGGACGACCTCGGCCTCACCTACATGTTCATCTCGCACAACCTGTCGGTCGCGCGGCACATCTCGAACACGATCGCCGTGATGTACCTGGGCCGCATCGTCGAGCTGGCGCCGGTCGACGATCTCTTCGCGGAGCCGCTGCACCCGTACACGCAGGCGCTCTTCCGCGCGGCGCCGAAGCCGGTGCCGAAGCGCAAGACGATCACGCCGGCGGTCGCGGGCGACATCCCGAACCCGATCGACCGCCCGAGCGGTTGCCACTTCCACCCGCGCTGCCCGTTCGCGATGGACATCTGCAAGGTCGAGTACCCGGCGCCGCGCACGCCCGGCGGCGGGCGGATGGTCGAGTGCCACCTCTACGACGCAACAAGCGGCGCGCCGCTCAAGGCGACCGCCGGAGCAGGTTAAGCCCGGGCACGAAGCGGGGGACGCGCTCCCGGTAGCGGGCGTACTCCTCGGGGAACGTCCTGCTCATCAGGCGCTCCTCGATCGGGATCCGCGTGACGACGACCGTGGCGCCCACGACGAGCGCGACGAGCGCGGGCCCGATGCCGTTCAGCAGCACCGTGCCGACGAGCATGCCGAACAGGCCCGTGTAGATCGGGTGCCGGGTGATCCCGTACGGGCCGTCGGTACGGAGCTTGTGCCCAGCGCGGAGCATGTTCGGCGTCGCCGACCACATCCGCCCAAGCGCGACGCGCGCCCACAGCGTGAAGGCGGTCGACGCGACCAGCAGCACCAGGCCGGGCAGCTCGACCCAGCGCGAATGGTCGGTCGCATCGTCGAGGTAGCGGCGCGCGACGTGGAAGAGGATCGCCGCAGCGGCGACCGCGCCGACCCGCCAGTACACGTCGCGACCCGGCCCCTGGCGCCGCCCGGGCGCCTTCCGCGCACCGTAGATCCCTCCCGCGACCCACACCACGAACACGGCGCCCCAGCAGATCGCCGTTGCGATCGGTGCCATGCCCTCATCTTGGCGGTCGCGGCGGGTCAGTGCCCAGCGGCCCGGTGACGCAGCAGACGTCCTCGAGAACCGTCGGCCGGAGCTCGCTCTTCCACACGACCGCGTCGGCCGCCTCGCGGCGGACGCGTGCAGCTCGTCCGGATGCGTCGTCGTCACCAGCACGACAACCTCTTCTTCCTGTTCAGCCTGGTCTTCTTCCCGCTCGCGCTGATCGTGGCGTACGTGGTCTCCGACCGGACGGCGAGCCGCCCCGCGTACTGAGCGCCGATACGCAGCAGGCGGGGTGTGAGACGCTTCGCCGCAGTGTCCGCGACCGCCTTGCAGCCGACCGATCCGGCGGCGCTCATCCGCAGCCGCCAGTACCGCTTCCTCCTCGTGATCGCGGCGGTGGTCGGGCTGATCGTCTCGACTGCGTCGTGGGCGTTCCTCGAGCTCGTGCACGAGATCGAGGTCGCCGTCTACACCGACCTCCCGCACCACCTCGGCTACTCGACCGAGCCCGAGTGGTGGCCGCTTCCCTGGCTCGCGCTCGCCGGCCTCGTGACCGGGATCGCGATCGCGAAGCTCCCGGGCCGCGGCGGGCACGTGCCCGCGGAGGGCCTGAAGACGGGTGGGCGGCCGACGCAGCCGATCGAGCTGCCTGGCATCCTTCTCGCCGCGGCCGCGACGCTCGGCCTGGGCCTCGTGCTCGGCCCGGAAGGGCCACTGATCGCGCTCGGCCTCGGCCTCGGGATCCTCTCGCTGAAGCTGATCAAGAAGGACGCGCCCGAGCAGGCGCTCGGCCTGATGGCCGCGGCCGGGAGCTTCGCCGCCGTCTCGACGATCTTCGGCTCGCCCGTGATCGGCGCCGTCCTGATCATCGAGGCGACCGGCCTCGGCGGCGCGGTGCTGCCGCTCGTCCTGCTGCCGGGCCTGCTCGCCGCGGGCATCGGGTCGCTCGTCTTCGTCGGCCTCGGCAACTTCTCCGGCTTCAGCACGAGCGCGTGGGCGCTCAGCCCGTTCCCGCTCCAGTCGTACGGCGGCCCCGGCTGGGGGGACTTCGGCTGGACGATCCTGCTCGCGGCGGCGACGGCCATCGTCGTGTTCGCGATCATGGAGCTCGCCCGGTGGACCAAGCGAATCGTCGACCGGTGGCTCGTACCGCTCACGGTCGTCGCCGGTCTCGCCGTCGGCGGTCTCGCGATCGCGTTCGCGGAGGCGACCGGCGAGTCGACCAACGCGGTGCTCTTCTCGGGCGAGCCGGCGTTCGGATCGCTCTTCGAGGGCGCGGCGACGCTGTCGCTGTCGACACTGGCGCTCCTCCTCCTCTTCAAGGGCCTCGCCTGGAGCATCTCGCTCGGCGCGTTCCGCGGCGGCCCCACCTTCCCGGCGATCTTCCTCGGCGCCGCCGCCGGTGTCATGGCCGCACACCTACCGCACTACGCCGAGACGCAGGGAGTCGCCGTGCTCGTGGGCGCGGCGTGCGTATCGATCCTTCGCCTGCCGCTGTCGTCGGTGATGATCGCGCTGCTGCTCTCGATCAACGCGGGCCTCGCGATCGCGCCGCTCGTCGTGGTCGGGGTCGTCGTCGCTTACCTCGCGAGTGAAGCACTCACCGCCTACGTCGACGCGCGGATCGCTGCGGCGCCTGCACCAAACGCGGCCGCAGTCCCCGACGCCGCGCCTCAGCTGGGCACGTAGCGCGTCGCGCTCAGTACACCGTCTCGGTGACGAGGCCGATGGCACGCGCCGGCTCGTCCGAGTCGTTGCGGATCGCGTGCTCGTGCGAGGAGGGCCAGACGACGCACTCGCCGGCAGTCATCGGGTAATCCGTGTCGTCGAGGCGAAGAACGAGGTTGCCTTCGAGCACGTAGAGGATGTCGAGCCCGGCGTGCGTGACCGGCCGGTCCTGGCTGTGTGGCGGGAGCGTTGCGAGCAGCAACTCCAGGTTCGTCCCGGGCACGCGCATGGCGGTGAGCTCGATCCCCTTGCCGCGGCGCATGCGCACCTGCTCCTCCGGACGGATGAAACGCGGACGCGACTGGCGCAGGGAGTAGCCGAGGAGCGATGCGAGGTCATGGCCGAGCACATCGGCAACGAGGGCCAGCCGTCCAACGGAGATGTCCGACTCGCCGCGTTCGACGGCTCCGAGGAACGAGGCCGAGAGCTGCGCGCTGTCGGCGACCTGTCGCAGCGAGAGCCCGCGTTGACGGCGAAGACGACGGATGACGTTGCCGATCTGTGGGCCGGGCTGCGAGCGACCGTCGGCGGCGTCGGTGGACGGCGTCTGCGGCGCGTCAGTGGCTGTTTTCGGCATCTGCGGAGGCTACAGGGGTGGGTTGCATTTGAACGATATTTCGTTCAAGGTTACGAGATTCTGGCTCAAGGCGCCATCCCCGCGCCGGCTAGCACGCCCCCGAGCGGGCGGTGAAAGGAGACTGGCTGTGGGACCGCACAACCCGATTCAGGCCGTGATCCGCCGACGCTGGTCGGCCGGTGTGCTGCTCGCTGTGGCAGCGGTCGCGGCAGGAGCGAGTCACATCTCGAGCGCGTCTGCGCACCGGTCCGCGCCGAGTGCCGGCGGCAACCTTCGAATCGCGATCACGGGCGCGCCTGATCCGTTCGATCCGGCGCTACTCGGCGACAACCGATCGATCGAGCTGGCGCAGAACGTGTACGAGGGCGTCCTCGGCGTCAACAACAAGGCCCAGATCGTTCCGGCAGCCGCGTCGACATGGCACCTCTCGTCGAACGGCCTGGTCTACACGTTCAACCTCCGCCACGACCTGCGGTTCCAGAACGGCGACCCCATCACCGCAGCCGATTTCGTCTACACCTACAACCGGTCGCTGAGCCCGAAGACGGCTTCGGGCACGAGCTTCTTCCTGGAAGACATCAAGGGTGCTGACGCCGTCCTCAACGGCAAGGCGAAGACGGCGTCCGGGATCAAGGCGACGGGCAAATACACGTTGCAGGTCACGCTCGCGCACAAGGCCGGCTACTTCGCTGCCGAGATCAGCCGTTGGCCCGCCTGGGCGGTCGACTCGAAGGTGATCAGCAAGTACGGCAAGAACTGGATCACGCCGCCCCACAACGTCGGCTCGGGCGCCTACCAGCTGACCGGCCAGGTTGGCGACCAGCAGTACACGTTCAGCGCCAACCCGAGCTACTACCTGGGGAAGCCGAGCATCGGCCAGGTCTCGGTCAATGCGGTGCCAGACTCGACCGCCGCCGTCGCCCGCTACCAGGCGGGTGAGTTCGACGCAGTCGTCGGGCTTTCCGCGGCGGCGATCCTCCAGGTCAAAGCCAACCCGACGCTGAGCTCGCAGTTCCACACGACTCCGATCGAGCGAACGGTATGGCTCGAGATGAACAACACCAAGCCGCCGTTCAACAAGCTCGCGGTCCGGCAGGCCTTCAACCATGCAATCGACAAGAACGCGATCATCAAGATCGCGCTCGCAGGTGTCGGTACGCCTGCGAACGCGTGGTTGCCGCCGGGAATCGCGGGCAACGTCAACGCACAGCACAGCGGCAGCACGTACAACGTCGCGTTGGCGCGCCAGCTGCTTGCCAAAGCCGGCTACCCGGACGGCAAGGGCTTCCCGAGCGTCGATCTGCACTACGGGATCAACTACGGCGAGTACGCGCAGGTGTACGAGCTGATCCAGGCCCAGCTCGAAAAGAACCTCGGCATCAAGGTGGGCCTCAAGGAACTGCCGATCAACGCGTTCAACAACGAACTGACGAGCCCGAAGACGAGGCCGCTGCTGTGGGGATACACGTTCGGCTTCGACTACCCGGACGCGCAGGAGCTCGACCAGTACCTGGGCATCAGCGGCGCGCCGTACAACTACGACGGCTACGCGAACAAGACGTACGACAGGCTCGTCGCCCAGGCGAATGCCGAGTCGAACCAGGCAACGCGCGCGAAGCTGTACGCGAAGGCCGAGAACGTGCGCCTGGCCGACGCACCGACGGTGCCCCTGTACTTCGTCAACCAGAACTGGCTAGTCAAGCCGAACGTCAAGGGATTCGGCTACAGCCCGCTCTACATGCATCCGTGGCGGCAGGTCTCGATCCAGCAGTGAGTCACTCGAGGGTGGCCCGACGGACAGGTCGGGCCACCCTTCTTCGCCCATACTCGTAAGGCCCCGGTGGGTCACTACCTCGCACGGCGACTTCTGACCCTGATTCCAGCCTGGTTCGGCGTCACGCTGCTCGCGTTTCTCTTCGTTCACTCGATCCCGGGCGGCCCGTTCGACACCGGCGCGGTGCGGCCACCGGCGACGACCGCCCTCCTCGAGGCGCATTACCACCTCGATCGGTCGCTGCCGGTGCAGTACGTCCTCTACATGCGCGGCGTTCTCACCGGAGATCTCGGCGAGTCGATCGTCCAGCCGGGCTTGAGAGTCTCGACGATCGTCACTCAACGCTTTCCCACGTCGGCGGAGCTCGGAGCAGCTGCGCTCGTCGTCGCGTTCGGGATCGGCATTCCACTCGGGCTCATCGCCGCGGTTCGCCGGAACCGCCTCGCCGACCGGCTCGTGATGGTCGGCGCGACGATCGGCTACGCGATTCCAAACTTCATCCTCTCGATCCTCTTCATCCTGATTCTCGGACTGAGGTTCCATCTGTTCCCACTCGGAGGCTGGGGACGACCGTCGCAGGTGGTATTGCCGGCGTTCGCGCTCGGCCTTCCCTGGGCCAGCTTCGTGGCGCGATTGACGCGTGCCTCGGTGATCGAGACGTTGCAGCAGAACTACATCCGCACGGCGAAGGCCAAAGGCGCGGGCCCGAACCGGATCGTCATCCACCACGCGTTCCGGAACGCGTTAATGCCGGTGACCACCGTGTCGGCACTCCTCATCGCCGAGCTGATCACCGGCAGCCTGGTGATCGAAAGCCTCTTCTCGATCCCCGGCATGGGGCGCTACCTGACCAACAGCGTCCTCGGCTCCGACTACACGATGACGCTCGGCCTGATCATCTTCTACGCGACGCTGCTGCTCCTCGCGAACGTGGTCGTCGACATCGCCTACCTGTGGCTCGATCCACGCGTCCGCTATTGACCCAGACCGTCACCTCCACCGATGCGTACGTGCCCGACCTGCTCGGCGGCACTCCTTCGAGCTCGACCTGGGCCGACTTCTGGAGGCGGTTCCGACGGCATCGACTCGCGCTCGCATCGCTCGGGTTCCTCATTCTCGTGCTCGTCGTCGCGATCTTCGCCCCACTGATCACACCGGCGGGATACGGAGAGATCGGCTTCAACCCCCTCGAGGCGCCGAGTTGGCACCACATCATGGGCACCGACGAGCTCGGGCGAGACAGCTGGTCACGCGTCGCCTACGGCGCACGGATCTCCCTGATCGTCGGCTTCGGGAGCCAGGCGATCGCGCTCGCGATCGGCGTGCCGCTGGGCGCGATCGCGGGCTTCTACGGAAATGTCGCCGACACGATCCTGATGCGCACCACCGACATCATGTTCTCGCTCCCCGCGATCCTCGTCGCGATGCTCTTCCTCACCGCGTTCGGCACCAGCGTCGAGGTGCTGATGCTGGCAATCGGGTTCGCCACGTGGCCGACGCTCGCGCGCCTCGTCCGCGCTGAAGTTCTTCGAACCAAGCAGCTCGACTTCGTCGAGGCGGCGGAGTCGATCGGTTGCTCGCGGGCGCGCATCCTCCGAGTCCACGTCCTTCCGCACACGACCGCACCGGTGATCGTTCAGACGACGTTCGGGATCTCGCAGGCGATCTTCACGGAGGCATTCCTGAGCTTCATCGGGCTCGGCGCGCAGCCGCCCGCACCGAGCTGGGGAAGGCTGCTGGTCGACGGCTTCGAGTACCTGCGTACGTCACCGCATCTCGTGATCTTCCCCGGGCTCGCCCTGTTTCTGACGATCCTCGCGCTGAACACCCTCGGCGACGGCTTGCGAGACGCCTTCGACCCGCAAAGCGACTAGTTGCAATCCACCACCTATCCGGAGGTCTGTGATGAGCAGCACTGAGCAACAGCCCTGGCCCTGGCGAATGCTCGTCAGCGGCGTCTTCGAAGACGCCTGGATGACAGCGGTCGGCGACGAGCGACAACAGGCCTACGTCAAGCTGATCGGGCTCCATCGTGAGTGGCAGGCGCGCGGCGCGCGCTTGATCTGCACGATGGACGACCTCGGGAGCGCCGGTAGACCCGGCACGGAGCGGGCGAACTTCTACGAGGTCTGGGAGATTCCGTCGCCGGACATCGTCCACGACCTCCTCGAAGACGTCTGGTCGAACAAGAACGGCATGCCGCTCACCGCACATTTCTCCGTTCGCGTCTCGATCGGCAAACCGATCGTCAGCATGGAACGAGATCTCGGCGGCCCACAGCTCGCGACCACCGCCCAGATCGAGGGCGAGATGCCGCCGATCCCGCTGGCGAGCTGACTGATGAGCGTTCAACGCTTCCGCGACGGCGTCGCGTTCGAGGACACGGCCGGGTACTCGCGCGCGGTCCGTCAAGGGAACCACGTGTCGGTCAGCGGGACCGCCGCGCTCGGCCCCGACGGTGTGCTCTTTCCCGGCGACGCCTACGCTCAGTCGGCAGAGGCGCTTCGTCGCGCACTCGCAGCTGCCGCCGCTCTCGGGGCGACGCCAGCGGACGTGCTGCGGACGCGGCTCCTCCTCGCCCCGGACTGCGACTGGCGCGCGGCGGTGCGGGCGCATGGTGAGATCTTCGCCTCGGACGGCCCTGCCAACACGACCTACTTCGTGGCCGGGTTCATCCCCGAGGGCGTATTGGTCGAGGTCGAGCTCGATGCGGTGGTCGGCTGACTAGCCGCCTACGAGCTCGGCCCGCTGCATCGCCCGCTCGGAGACGACGAGCACCGGGCACGCGGCGACGTGCGGCAACCGCATCGCGACGCTCCCGGCCACCATGCCGCCGACGATCCCGAAGCCGCGCGTCCCGCAGACGATCACGTCGGCCCCGGACTCCTCGGCAACCTTGGCGATCTCGCCGACCGGATGCTGGTGCGTGACTTCGACGACCAACTGCGCGTCGATCCCTCGGGCGCGAAGATCGTCGACCTGCGCGCTGAGCTTCTCCTTCTTCTCCGGCTCGTCCGCGACGAGCGAGAGAGAGCCGGCGCGGCTGGTCATGAACCGTTCGTCGCAGTGGAAGGCGATCAGCCGGCCGCCGGGCTCGAGGATCTTCAGCGCCTCCGCGAGCGCGCCGTCCGCGCCGGGCGATCCGTCGGTGGCCCAGAGAATGGTCCCGTACATGGCGTCCTCCTCTCTCGTGGGTCGCCTCGATCATGGATCGCCGCCCGGGCGCGGGAATCGGCGAACGCGCTGACCGCCCGTGCGGGAAACCCGCGCCGAGCGCGGCGCCCCGTGACCTTTTCGCGTGCGAACGGAGGGAATCCCCGGGAACATGAACGAGGTTCCCGCCCCCGCAGGACGCGAGCGCGCGGGGAACCTGCGGGAGGACAGGCCTCGGCTGGTCTTTTTCTACTCCCCGACTTCGGGTGCGTGCAGGCGAGCCGAGGCGTACCTCGCGCAGGTGCTGCAGCGCCGACACAACCACGGGTCGTTCGACCTCACCCGCATCTCGGTCGACCGCGTCCTGACCTCGCGGAGCGCTTCGGTGTCGACAACGTCCCGACGATCGTCATCGTCCAGGGTCGAAAGGTTCGGCACCGGATCGTCGGCCCGTTCGGCCCTCGTCTGCTCGCGTCCGCCTTGAAACCGTGGCTCCACTGACCGAAGCCGCGAAGGCCAGCTGAAACGGCCTACGTCAACGCGGCCGGTGAAGAAGGTCGAGCAGCGGCCCGATCTCGTACCCGAACTGCGCCGGGTGGCGCATCTCCTTCTCACGGTTGATCGCATAGCTGTTGCGGCGGCCGTTCCGCGTCCGGCTCACGTACCCGTCCGAAACGAGGTCGGCGAGGATCCGCTGCGCTGCCCGTTCCGTGATCCCGACCCGCGCGGCGACGTCGCGCATGCGGATCTCGGGGTTGGCGTAGATACAGAGCAGCACCTGCCCGTGGTTCGAGACGAAGTGCCACGTATTGGCCGAGTCAGCGCTTGACATACATGATTTCTTTGTCGTATGTTTGATGTCGTGATTTCTGTGACGCGACTTCATCCATGCTTGGGAAGCTAGCACCGGAAGCGAATTTCAGTCGGCGGGTGCCGGAGGACGACCGGGGCAGCGTCATGGCCGCGGTCAACGAGGAGATCCGCGAGCTGGCGCACCACTTGGGCGACAACCCCGCCTGGGACTGGCCGTTCGTCTGCGAGTGTGGCGACGAGACGTGCGAGGAGCCGGTCCTCTGCTCGATCGGAACGTACGACGAGCTCAAGAGCCACGATCGGGTCGTGCTCGCGCGCGGCCACGCGGTCGCACAGGCACGTGCAGGGCGGTCGGAGCTTCAGCTCCGGCGTGCCAAGCAGCTTCAGCGCTGATCGATCAGAGCGCTCGCCGGCGTCCGATTACGCTCTCGCGGTGGCGCTCGCCGACTTCGAACGCATCCCGCTGCTCTTCGGGCCGTCGCCGGTTCACCGTCTCGAGCGGCTCGAGGGGCAACTCGGCGGCCGGGTCGAGATCTGGGCAAAGCGCGAGGACTGCAACTCCGGGCTCGCGTACGGCGGCAACAAGGTCAGGAAGCTCGAATACCTCGCCGCCGAGGCGCTCGCGCAGGGATGCGACACGCTCGTGTCGATCGGCGGGGTGCAGTCGAACCACACGCGCCAGGTCGCGGCGGTCGCCGCGAAGCTCGGGCTCGGCTGCGTGCTCGTCCAGGAGCACTGGGTCGAGTGGCCGGACGCGGTCTACGACAAGGTCGGAAACATCCTGCTCTCGCGGATCATGGGCGCCGACGTTCGGCTCGACCCGGCCGGCTTCGACATCGGCGTTCGCCCGAGCTGGGAGCAGGCGCTCGCGGACGTCGAGGACCGCGGCGGGAAACCGTACGCGATCCCCGCGGGTGCAAGCGACCACCCGCTCGGCGGGCTCGGGTTCGCCCGCTGGGCCGGCGAGGTAGCGGAGCAGGAACGCGAGCTCGAGCTCTTCTTCGACACCGTCGTCGTCTGCTCGGTGACGGGCTCGACGCAGGCCGGCATGATCGCGGGCTTCGCCGCCCAGGAGCGACCGCGCACCGTGCTCGGCGTCGACGGCTCGGCGACGGTGGAGCAAACACGGGATCAGATCACGCGCATCGCGCGCGGCACCGCCGAGGCGATCGAGCTGGGGCGGCCGCTCCGCGACGACGAGATCGTCCTCCTCGACGAGTGGCATGCGGGCACCTACGGCGTCCCCGACGCGAAGACGCTCGACGCGATCCGTCTCTGCGCACGCCTCGAGGGCATGCTCACCGATCCGGTGTACGAGGGGAAGTCGATGGCGGCGCTCGTCGACCTCGTCGAGTCGGAACGAATCGAGCCCGGCTCGCGCGTTCTCTACGCGCACCTCGGCGGGCAGCCCGCGTTGAACGGCTACGCCGGCGCGTTCTAGAGGTCGTCGTGCAGCGGGCGGCGGAGCACCCAGAGCAACGTCGTGGTAACGCTCCCCGGCTCCGGCTCGTTGTTCGTATCGGACTCGCCCAGCTTTGACACGGCTTCGGCCGCCTGCCCAAGCTTGCCGAGCCCGGACGGCATCGGGAGGCCGCCGCTGCTCTCCCGCGGCGCGGGCACGGTGCGCACGTCGTGCGCGACGGTGACCAGGTCCCAGCCCTCCGCGCCGTACTCGTTGAGCGTGGCGGTGTACTGCCCGGGTGGCAGCGAGATGATCCGGAACTCGAAGCGCTGCACGACCAGAGCCTAGATGGTTGATGCCACGTGCTCGCGCGTCCGGTTGCGCGGCCTGAGGGCGCCCGGCCGCTCCCGGCCTGGTCGCGGCGGCGGAGCCGCCCCGAGCAGGCCGTCCGCTTCACGCCGTCGCACCGGCACCGATGGCGCTGCCATCGCCACCGGCACGCCGCCGCGCCCGACCACCCCCAGTCCACGCCCCGAAACAGACGACCCCGCGGCATCAACCATCTAGACGCACCCGCAGGAGTAGGCTCGGGCCATGCGCGCCGGTGTCGATCTGGGCGGCACGAAGATCGAGGTGCTGATCGTCGAGCAGGAACGCGAGGTCCTAGGCCGCGCGCGCAGGCCGACACCGACCGAGGGCGGCGCCGAGGCAGTCGTCGAGGCGATCGCGCAAACCGTCGAGGAAGCCGCGGAAGCGGCGACGGTCGAAGCCGACCGACTGACCGGCGTCGGCGTCGGATCGCCCGGCGCGGTCGACCCGGCCGCCGGCACCGTCGGGTTCAACTCGAATCTCGCGGGCGGGTGGGCCGACCCGTACCCGTTCGCCGAGGAGCTCGGCCGGCGCGTCGGCACCCGCGTGCGCGTCGCGAACGACGTCGACGTCGCCGCGACCGCGGAGCTCGAGCTCGGCGCCGGCCGCGACCTTCCCTCCTTTCTCGCCGTCTGGTGGGGGACCGGCGTCGGCGGCTGCGTCGTGCTCGGCGGCCGGCGCTGGGACGGCAACGGCGCCTCCGGCGAGCTGGGCCACACGGTGGTGAAGCTCGGCGGCCGTGTCTGCCCGTGCGGCCGGCGCGGGTGCACCGAGGCGTACGCGGGGCGAGCGGCGATGGAGGCACGGGCGCGGCACCTCCACGAACGCGGGCACCACACGAAGCTGTTTCACATCATGCAAAAGGCAAACCGGGACCGACTGACGAGCGGCGTGTGGGAACGCGCGCTCAAGGACGACGACGCGCTCGCGCGCGAGCTGATCGACGACGCGTACGACGCACTCGGCGCGGCCTCGGCCTCGGTCGTCAACCTTCTCGACATCGACGGGATCGTCGTTGGCGGCGGGCTCGGGACGCGCTTCGGCTCGTTCGCAGCCGATCGCATTCGCGAGAAGATGCGCCCCCACATCTTCAACCCGTCGCGCGATCCGTCCGTCCGGCCCGCCGAGCTGGGCGACGACGGCGGCGCGATCGGCGCCGCGCTGCTCGTCAGGTAGACCAGCTCGCGAGCCGCAGGCCGCCGCGCTGGATCTCCGGGCCGACGGCGTGGAAGGCAGGGACCAGCTCGCTCGTGACGAGGCCCGCCTCGTCGGTCACCTCGTCGATCACGCGCCACAAGAGCCTGATCGCATCGGGCCGGTCGACGACGACGGTCGCGATCGGCACGCCGCGCCGCAGCGAGAAGAAGCGGTCGCCGTGCGGCTCGCGCGCTCCCGAGTAGCCCCAGATGCCGCGAAGCGCCGTCGCGCCCGTCGCGCGCTCCTCGCGCAAGCGGCGGATCAGCTGCAGGTGGAGCGCATGGCCGTCGTGCCGCGCGTCCTCGGCCGCGTGCACCGTCAGCTTCTGCCAGACGCCGAGCCCGGCCTCGTCGATCTCCGGTACGTGCCCGGGGTCGGCGAGCAACACACCGTCCCGCTTGCAGACACGAACGCGCTCGAGCGTCAGCAGCGGGTTTCGAAGCAGGCGTCCGAGCGGCGCGAGCGCGCGCTGCACGGCTTCACCGGAGCCGGACGCGACGATCATCAGCGGCACGTTCATGTTGCGCGAGAAGAACCTCGCGCGGTGACGAGACGAGTGCGCCATGCCGTCGACTCCGAGCAGCACCGTTGCTCCGTCGAGCCCGTGGCTACGCAGGAGGTCGACAGCGGCGAGGTAGGCGGGACGCCCGCGGGCACGCTCAGCCCGGCCGAAGTAGGCGGTTAGCTTCGCCGCCTCGCGCAGCTCCTCGGGCAGCTCCGCCGCCGTCACGTCGCCGGCGACGAGCCGGGCTCGCTCCAGTGTGATCAAACCGCCCTCGACAAGCGGCTGGACGCGCGGAAGCAGTGCCTCGATCTTCTCGCGACCGTCGACCGCGACCGCGACGAGTGGCAGGTCTTCCGAGAGGGTCAGCAGCCGCTGCGTGTGCAGCTGGTGCTTGATCCCGAAACCCTCGGTGGCACGCAGCAGGACGCCCGCCTGCACGCTCGCTTCCTCGAACAGCTGGAGCAGCACGTCCGACAGCAGGTGCCGCCCGACGCGATCGCTCTCACCGAAGTAGACCGTGAGCTTGAGGCAGTCGCCCGTCACAGAACCGCCCCGATCGCCCAGCCCGCGGCCGCGGCGACGAGACCAGCGGCCATGCTCAGGCCGAGGTTCGCGACTGCGACCGTCTCCTCGCCGTCCTCCGCGAGCCGCTCGGTCTCGAACACCCAGGTCGAGAAGGTCGTGAACGAGCCGAGCAGCCCGGTGCCGGCGATGAAGAGCCACGTGCCCGTGACGGATGCGCCGGTGAGCAGCCCGAGGCAGAACGCGCCGCCGATGTTGATCGCGAAGGTGCCGAGCGGAAACGCGCCGGCGCGGCGCGCGGAGATCGAGCCGTCGATGCGGAAGCGCATCAGGGCGCCAACGCCTCCGACGAGTGCCAGCACGATCCAGGTGACCAAGCTCATCGAAGCCTCGCCCTTCGCACGAGCCGCGTGACCGTGAACATCGCGGCGAGCCCTACTGCAAGGCTCACGGCGAAGTACGCGACGGCGAGCGCCGCGTGACCGTCGCGGCCGAGGCGCAGCAGCTCGACCTGCAACGTCGAGAACGTAGTGAGCGCGCCGCAGAAGCCCGTGCCCAGCAGGGGCCGGCGATACGTCGACGGCGGCAGCCGCTCCTGGAGCCGCGTCGCGAACCAGGCGAGGAGCGCGGTGCCGACGACGTTCGCGATCAACGTCCCCCAGGGCACACCGTTCCCCGCCGGAAACGCGCGGGCGAGCCCGCCGCGCGCGAGGGTGCCGACACAGCCGCCGACGAACACCGACGCGCTCAGCGCGTGGGCTTCGACGTGCGCAGCGAGCTTGGGTGGTGTCGGCATCCGCGGTTCCACGCTCCGTTCGAACTCGTAGAGGCCATCAGCGGAGCGATGCCGCGGTTGAAGGCGAGCCTCATCGCCTACCTCCACGATAGTCCAACGGCCACGCCGGCGCGCGCCGAAAACGCGCGGTACTGTCGTCCGTCCGATGCAATCCGGCCGGATGACCATCTCGTCCGTCGAGATCTACGTCTACGACCTGACGTACGTCCACGGGCAATACGTGATGTCACGCGGCCGCGTCGTCGACCGCCTGCAGTCGACCGTCGCGCGCGTGATCACGAAGGAAGGGGTCGACGGGTTCGGAGAGGTGTGCCCACTGGGGCCGGCCTATCTACCCGCTCATGCGCGAGGTGCACGCGCGGCCCTCGAAGAGCTCGCTCCCGCCTTGATCGGGGTAGAGGTCTCGAATCACTCGCGCGCGCAGGAGGTGCTCGACCGGGCGCTGAACGGCCACAGCTATGCAAAGAGCGCGCTGGACGTCGCCCGCTGGGACGCCTTCGGAAAGTCTGTCGAACTACCCGCCTGCGAGCTGCTCGGAGGACGGATCAGCGAGTCCTTCCCGCTCTATTTCGCGGTTCCCCTCGGCCCGGCCGAAGACATGGCGGCGTACGTCAGCGCGCGCCGGAGCGAGGGAATCCACCGGTTTCAGCTCAAGCTCGGCGCCGACCCGGTTGACGACATCAGGCGGACAGCCGAGGTGATGAGCGCGCTGGACAAGAGCGACATCGTCGTGGCGGACGCGAACGGTGGTTGGCGCCTTGCGGATGCGGTGGTGGTCGCGCGAGCCCTCGATCGGTACCCGAACCTCTTTCTCGAGCAGCCCTGCCCCACCCTCGAGGAGTGCCTGATCGTTCGCGAGAGAACGACGCTGCCGATGATCCTCGACGAGTCCATCCAGGACGTGGCGAGCCTCCTGCGCGCGTATTCCGCGAAGGCTCTCGAAGGCTTCAACCTGAAGATCTCGAAGGTGGGCGGCCTCACCTACGCGAAAGCCATGCGCGACCTCGGGCAGACACTCGGGTTGAGCATGACGATCGAGGATTCGTGGGGCGGCGACCTGGTGACCGCGGCCGTCGCCCATCTCGCCGCGAGCACATCAGTCGAATCGTTGTTCACCGTGTCGTTCATGAACGACTGGACGAACGAGCACGTCGCCGGCTACGAGCCGCGGTCGGAGGCGGGCCGCGGAAGCGCGCCGGCCGGACACGGCCTCGGCGTCGATGTCGACCTGTCGGCGCTCGGCAAGCCGGTGGTTCAGATCTCGAGCCGAGAGCAACCGTCAGGATAGGCGGATGACCAACCACTATGGATTCGAGGGACGCGTCGCGCTCGTCACCGGCGGCGCGAGCGGGATCGGCGCAGCCACCGCGGATCGGCTGCGCGCAGGAGGCGCGGAGGTTCACGTCTTCGACCTTGCAGACGGCGACGACGTACGCGATCCGGCCCAGCTCGACACGGCGGTCGAGCAGCTGCCGCGACTCGACATCCTCGTCTGCTCCGCGGGCGTCGCCGGCGATTCGATCCATACCGAGGAGATCTCGGACGACGAATGGCGCCGTGTGCTCTCGATCAACCTGGACGGCGTGTTCTACGCGAACCGCGCAGCCGTCCGGAAGATGAAGCCCGCGGGTTACGGCCGCATCGTCAACATCGCATCGATCGCCGGGAAGGAAGGCAATCCGATGGCCGCCGCGTACTCGGCGTCCAAGGCTGCGGTGATCGGCGTGACGAAGTCGATCGGCAAGGACGTCGCTGGGTCCGGCGTGCTCGTCAACTGCATCGCGCCCGCGGTCATCGACACGCCGATCGTCGCGCAGAGCACGCAGGAGCACATCGACTACATGACGTCGCGCATCCCGCTGGCGCGCCTCGGCCGCCCCGACGAGGTCGCGTCGTTGATCTGCTGGCTCGCGAGCGAGGAGATGACGTTCTCGACCGGCGCGTGCTTCGACATCTCCGGCGGCCGCGCAACGTATTAGCCGGGCACGACCGCGATGCAGTCGATCTCGACCTTGCCGACGACCAGGTCGGCGCGCACGGTCGCGCGTGCCGGCCTCGGCTCCGGGAAGAAGGTCTGGTAGACCGCGTTCATGCCGGCGAAGTCGGCCAGGTCGACGAGCCAGACGCCGCAGCGAACGACATGCTCGAAGCCGCTGCCGGCCTCCTCGAGCAGAGCGGCCATGTTCTCGAGCGTCAGCCTTGTCTCGTCCTCGATCGGCCCGGGAACGTACTCGCCGCCCTTCACCGGCCCTTGTCCCGCCACGAAGACGAACCTGCCCTCCGCCACGACGGCAGGTGAGTAGGGCCCGCCCACCGCATCGCCAACGATCGCTTCCCGCACCGCACACGCTCCTTTCGAGTGACGACCACGACTCTGCCAGACTCGGCGCGTGAGCCTCGACCACCTCCGCGCCGCGCTCGACGCCGCCGGGCACACGCAGGCGGTGCTCTCGCACCCCGAGACGCTCGCATCGCTCGGCTGCTTCGAGACACCGGCCGAGGACTGGCCGGTCGCGACGCCGTTCGTATGCGTGCCCGCTCTGCTCTGCGTCGGGCCGTCCGAGACGATCCTCGTCGTCGCCGACTTCCACGCATCCGACGTCCGCCCCTCGGCGACGCGCGTCGTCACCTACCGCTCCTACGACTACGAGCGCGCGCCCGATCCTGCGGGAGAGCTGCGACTTGCACTGCTCGCCGCGCTCGACGACGCCGGGCTCACGCAGGGCCCGACGGGCATCGAGGCGCGTCACCTCCCCCACACCGTCGCCGACTGGCTGCAGCAGGCCGGTCGCACTCCCGTCGGCTGCGACGCAGCCGTCCAGGTGACGCCCGATCTCGAGGCGATCAAGCGGGCGTGCCGCCTCTCCGACGTCGTGCAGCAGGCGGTCAAGGATCACGCCGCGCCCGGGATCAGCGAGGCGGAGCTCGCCGGGCTCGCGGCGGCAGCGATGTTCCGCGAGGCCGGGAAGCGCGTGCCGGGCATCCTCACCGTCACGACCGGAGCGGAGGCGACTGCGACCGGAGGCGGTGTCGCGACCGGCCGTGTCGTGGAGACCGGCGACCTCGTCCTCACCGACACCTCGCCGTGGATCGACGGCGGCTGGTCCGATACTGCGAACGCCGTCTTCGTCGGCACGCCCGACACGACGACGCGCAAGCGCTTCGACGCGGTCCGGCGCGCGTTGCACGACGGGATCGCGCTCTGCCGTCCCGGCGTCGTCGCGAAGGACGTCGACCGCCGGGTCCGCGAACTGCTGGCCGAGCACGGGCCGACCTACGCCCACCACACGGGGCACCGCATCGGCGCCGCGTGGTCGGAGGAGCCGCGGATCACCCCGTACTGCGAGGAGCGCTTCGCGGAGGGGATGGTGCTCGCCCTCGAGCCCGCGATCTACCTGCCCGGCTGGGGCGGCATCCGGCTCGAGCACACCTTCCTCGTCGGCGCGAACGACAACGAGATCCTGACGAGGTTCGAACATACGCTGTGAGAGTCGCGAGCCTCGAGACGGTCCCGGTCAGCGTTCCGTACACGCACCGCGAGGTCAGCTCCCAGGTGCAGCGCGACGGTGTCAGCGACGTGCTCGTGAAGCTGACGACCGACGACGGGCTCGTCGGGTGGGGCGAGGCGTGCTGCGGCGCCGACACCGCCTCCGTGCAGGCGGCGCTCGAGGCGATGGCGCCGTTCGTCGTGGGGCGCGACCCGTGGAACCGCGAGGCGATGCGGCGCGAGGCGTTCACGCACGGCCTGTGGCAGTTCCGGGCCGGCACGGGCAACTTCGCCTGGGCCGGAATCGACATGGCCCTGTGGGACCTCTGCGGGCGCGCGAGCGACCTGCCGATCTGGCGCCTGCTGGGCGGGCTGCAGCAGCAGGAGGCGACGTACTTCTACTACCTCGCGCGCGGCTCGCACGAGTTGCTCGCCGCTCAGGTCGCCGACGGGCTCGCGGCCGGGTTCGAGGTCTTCTACCTCAAGGTCGGGCTCGGCGACGAGGACGACCTCGCGATGGTCGCGACCGTGCGCGAGGCGCTCGGGGACGGCCCGAGGCTCCGGCTCGACGCGAACGGCAGCTGGTCGCTGCCTGAGGCTCTCCGCAACCTGCGGGCGCTCGAGGAATACGACATCGACTTCGTCGAACAGCCGGTCCGCGACCACCCGATCGGCCACCTCGCCGAGCTGCGGCACCGTACGACGATCGCCGTCTGCGCGAACGAAGGGCTCTGGTCGGAGGCCGACGCGTACGCGCGCATCCGCGCCCGCCAGGCAGACGTCTACTGCTTCTCGCCGTACTGGGTCGGCTCGCTCGCCGGCTTCCAGCGCCTCGCGTGGACGGCCGAGCACGAGGGATTGCAGGTCTGCAAGCACACACACGGGGAGCTCGGGATCGCCGCCACCGCAGCGCACCATGTCGTCCTGACGCTGCCGAACGGCGTCGAGGGCCACCAGCAGACGGCCCACCTGATGGAGAGCGACGTCCTCACAGAGCCGCTGCCGATCGCGAGCGGACCGCACTGGGGAGCGATCGACGGACCGGGGCTCGGCGTCGAGGTCGACGAAGAGGCGGTCGCGGAAGCGGCGGCGCGTTACGAGGCGGTCGGGCAGTACCGCCCGTGGCAAGCAGACCAGCTCGCAAAGGAGGAGCGGTGAGCGGAAGCCGGTTGGAGAGCAAGGTCGCGCTCGTCGTCGGTGGAGGCTCGGGCATGGGGCGCGCCGGCGCCGCAGCGATGGCTGCGGAAGGAGCGAAGGTGGTCGTCGCGGACGTCGCGCTCGACCGCGCCGAGGCCGTCGCTGCGGCGATCGGCGGCGACGCGGTCGGCATGCACGTCGACGTCACGTCGGCCGAGCTCGTCGAGCAGCTCGTCGCGGCAACCGTCGAGCGCTTCGGCCGGCTCGACGTGCTCTACCACTGCGCCGCCGACGTCCACTTCGTCAACACCCAGGACAAGCGCGTGACCGAGCTCGAGGACGAGGTCTGGGCGCGGATGATCGACATCCACCTGACCGGGACGTTCTACGTCCTCAAGCACGCGGGCCGCCGGATGATCGACCAGGGCGGCGGCTCGATCATCGTCTCGAGCACCGTCGACGCGCTGGTCGGCTGCGCCGGGCTCGACTCCTACACCGCGGCGAAGGGCGGTGTCACCTCCCTCATTCGGTCGTTCGCAGCGGGCGTCGGGCGCGACGGCGTGCGGGTGAACGCGATCGCGCCGAGCTTCGTCTCGACCGAGCCCCAGCGCGTCTGGCTCGACGACCCGCAGGCTCTCTCGACCATCGAGAGCCTGCACATCCTCCCCGTTCCGACGCCCGAGCAGATCGCCCCATTCGTCGTCTACCTCGCCTCCGACGAGTCGAGCGCTGTCACCGGGACGGTGTTCCCCGTCGACGCCGGGTACATGGCGTTCAAGGCGCAGATCGACGTGATGGGGACGATGCAGTCCGGTTACTAGTCTTCAGCGGATGGCCGCGATCACGCTCGAGCACGTCACCAAGGCCTTCGTCGGCGGGGTCGTCGCGGTCGACGACGTCAACCTGACGATCGAGGACGGCGAGTTCATGGTTCTCGTCGGCCCGTCGGGCTGCGGGAAGTCGACGCTGCTCCGGATGATCGCCGGGCTCGAGGAGATCACCGACGGGACGATCTCGATCGGCGACCGCGACGTGACGGAGCTCCCGCCGCCCGAGCGCGACATCGCGATGGTGTTTCAGAACTACGCGCTGTACCCGCACATGAACGTCCGCGAGAACCTCGGCTTCGGGCTCAGCGTGCGCCACACGCCGAAGCCGGAGATCCGACGGCGCGTCGGGGAGGTCGCGACCCTGCTCGGTCTCGAGCAGCTGCTCGACCGCAAGCCCGCGCACCTGTCCGGCGGCCAGCGGCAGCGCGTTGCGATGGGCCGCGCGATCATCCGCGAGCCCGTTGCGTTCCTGATGGACGAGCCGCTTTCCAACCTCGACGCGAAGCTCCGCGTCGGGATGCGGGCGTCACTCGCCGAGCTGCACGCGCGCCTCTCGGTGACCAGCATCTACGTGACGCACGACCAGACCGAGGCGATGACGCTCGGCCATCGCGTTGCCGTCATGCGCGACGGGCGGGTCGTCCAGGTCGACGTTCCGCAAAGGCTCTACCAGTCGCCGAACGACCTCTTCGTCGCGGCGTTCATCGGCTCCCCGTCGATGAACCTCGTCGAGGCGACCGTCGACGGCGACGGGATCACGTTCGGGCAGTTCCGCGTCCCGCTCGATCTGGCGCGCCGCCCGCCCCGCGGCGTCGACCGGGTCGTGCTCGGAGTCCGGCCGGAGTCGTTCGACGACGCCGCCTTTGCGCAGGCGCACTGGCCGCGGCTCGAGGTCACGGTGGACGTGCTCGAGGAGCTCGGCTCCGACTCGCACGTCTTCTTCCGTGTCGCGGCGCCGCGCGTCACGATCGAGACCCGAAACGCCCCGGATGACGAGACGACGATCCTGGCCGAGCACGACTCGCGTTTCACCGCGCGCGTCAACCCGGCGACGAGGGCCGGAGTCGGCTCACCGCTCGAGCTTGCCGTCAATCCGGCCAGCTTCCACTTCTTCGACGTGCGAACCGGTGAGAGCCTGCTACTTGCCGATGCCGGCCGTGAGCCCGCGCACGAAGAAGCGCTGCCCTGACAGATACAGCACGACGACGGGCAGGATCGAGAGGAGCGCGCCGGCAAGCACGAGCGGCTCGTTGGTTGCGAAGCGACCCTGGAACTGCGTCAGGCCCGCCATCAGCGTGCGCGAGCTCTCGTTCTGCAGGAACACGAGAGCGATCAGCAGCTCGTTCCACACCCAGATCGCCTGCACGATGATCAGTGTGAAGCTCGCCGCCCCCGAGAGCGGCAGCACGATGCGACGGAAGACGGTGAACGGGCCGGCGCCCTCGGACGCGGCAGCCTCGATCAGCTCCTGCGGAATCGTGCGGAAGAAGCCCGCCATGAAGAAGACGGCGAACGGCACCAGCAACCCGGTGTAGAAGATGATCACCGACTGCAGGTGATTGACGAGGCCGCTGTCGACCATGAACACGAACATCGGCACGAGCAGCGTCACCGGCGGCACCACCATCAGCGCGACGCTCGTCGAGACGAAGATCGAATGGCCGCGGAAGCGACCGAAGACGGCGGCATATGCGGCGAGCAGTGCAAAGAAGGTGGAGATCGCGACCGACGAGACGGTCACGAGGAAGCTGTTCCACATCCATCGCGGCAGCGGCTGGTGGAAGAGCATGTTGCGCAGCGAGGCGAGTGTCGGATGGCTCGGGAGCCCGGTCGGGTCGAGCTGGTAGGCGGCGTTCGACCGGAGCGCCGTCGAAACGATGAACCACACGGGATAGAGGGCCGCGAGGCAGATGATGATCAGGAACGCGTGCTGCGACAACACCCTGACGATCCCGTGGCGCGCCGTCGTCCTCATTGCGCGATCTTCTCTCTCCGCACCCAGAGCGAAAGGCCGATCAGCACGGCGGCCATCCCGAGCAGCATCACCGCGACGCTTGCCGCGGTCCCGTTGGAGCCGTTCGAGAAGCTCCGCCAGATATAGAGCTCCATCACGCTCGACGAGTAGCCGGGCCCACCGGACGTGAGCACGTAGACGTAGTTGAAGACCCAGGAAATGACCGTGATCACCTGGATCACGGCCAGGAGCTCGATGATCGGGCGGATCTGCGGAACGAGCACGCGCAGCTGCAGCTGCCACCACCCGGCGCCGTCGATCCGTGCCGCCTCGGCGGTCTCGGGAGGGAGCGCGAGGAGCGCAGCCGTGAAGACGACGACCGCGAAGCCGAGCTGCTGCCAGACGACGAGACCCCCGACCGAGACGATCGCGAGATGCGAGTTGCCGAGCCAGTCCTGCGCGAGGCCGCCGAGGTGCGCCTTGCGCAGGGCGGTGTTGAGCACGCCGTTCTCCTGCAGCAGGAACGAGAAGGCGATCCCGATCGCCGTCGCCGGCAGCACGTAGGGAAGGAAGACGACCGCCTGGTAGTGGCGCCCGCCCCGGATGCGGTCGTTGAGCACCAGCGCGATCGCGAGACCGAGCCCGAGCATCACGGGCACGGTCAGCAGGAGCTTCATGTTGTCGAAGATCGACTGGCGGAACGCCGGGTCCTGGAGCGCGCCCCGGTAGTTGTCGAGGCCGACGTAGATCGGCGAGTCGAAGTTGCCCGCGTAGAAGCTGTCGCGGACGACCTGAACGAGCGGGAATCCGAAGGCGAACGCCATCGCGCCGACGGCGGGAAGTGCGTAGAGATACGGCCAGTACACGCGCCGGCGGCGTCGCCGCCGGCGCGTGTCGGCTCGTGCGCTCGGTACGGCGACGCTCAGCTGCCGCTGGCCCACTTCGAGTAGTTACGGAACTCGTCCGGGTGCTGGCTCTTCCACTGCTTGAGCTGGCTCTTCCAGAGCTTGACAACGTCCGCGGGCGACCCCGAGCCCGAGGTGATCATCTCGCCGCCCGCGAGGTCGGCGTTCTGATCGACCTGCGGCGGGACGAAGTTCTCCGGCCACACCGAGACAGGCGACTGGTCGAGCTTCAGCATCTGCTTTGCGATCGGGTCGGTCACGAGCGACGCCGGGAACCGCTTGTCGGCCGGGAACACTCCGGTCGCCTTGTACCAGGCGCGGAGCGCCTGCGGTGAGTGCAGGAACGTCAGGAACTGCGCCGCCGCGCGAGGGTGCTGCGACCACTTGGTGATGAACGCGTCGGAGGACTGCGTCACGTCGTAGCTCGTCGAGAGCTTCCCGTGGCCCCAGATCGGAATCGGCCCGACGCCCATGTTCTTGGCGCCGACCTGCCCCTCCCACTGCGCGACGTTGCCGTCTGTCCCCCACGACATCGCGACCTTCTTCTGACCGAACAGCGTGAAGCCCTGTTCGAAGCTGATCGAGGCGACGTCCGAGTTCAGGTAGCCGTTCTTCTTCAGGTCGGCGAGTGCCTGGTAGAAGCCCGAGAACTTCGGGTCGGCGAAGTCCTGCTTGCCGATCATCGCGTCCTTCAGCTCGTTGATCGAGTTGAGGTTCTGCTTGCCGATCAGCGAGAAGAACCACGCTCCGCCGTAGCCGTCCTTGTTGCCCATGCCGAACGGCGTGACGCCGGCGGCCTTGAGCTTCTTGGCGTCGGCGAGGAACTCCGCCCAGGTCTTCGGCCCGACGTTCGGGTTGAGCCCGGCCTTCTTGAAGAGCTGCTTGTTCCAGACGAACGGAATGCCGATCAGGTACTGCGGCATCGCCCAGAGCTTGCCCTCCCACATGTTCTCCGGGGTGCTGATCCAGTTCTGCCACTCGCTCTTCGGCACATAGTCGGAGATGGGTACCGTCGCGCCGGCCCACGCGGGCGCCAGCGTCGGTAGGGTCGCCCACTGGGTGGCGATGTCCGGGCCGCTCTTCGTCTGCGCGGCGGTCGTGAACGCCGAGGTCAGCGTGTCGGTCGACTGCGTGACGACGTTGATCTTGACCTTCGGATGCGCCTTCTCGTACAGCGCGACCTGCTTCTTCAGCCAGTTGTTCGCGCCGGGCGCATCGCTCTCGGCCCAGTACCAGTAGGTCAGGTTGGCGTTGTTCGGGTCGTCGGCCGCGGCCTTCGCGGTCTTCGAAGCAGCCGTCGCCGCGAAGATCGCCGAGCCCACCACCAGTACCGCTGCCAGGGAAATCAGCACGCGCTTCATCAGTTGTTGCCTCCGCTCGTGAGGGTCCCGGGGGGTCGCGTCGAGCTTGAGGCCTCATGTATCACATGTCAAACCGGGTCCGGAGCCTCCGGGAGCACCTGGCCGCCGTCCACGATCAGCGTCTGGCCGGTGATGTAGCCGGCCTCCGGGGAGGCGAGGAATCGCACCGCCCAGCCGACCTCCTCGGGCTCGGCGTAGCGGCCCATCGGGATCGACGAGAGCATGCGCCGCTGGTGCTCGTCGCTGGTGTCGGCGAAGCCCTCGGTGCTCACGTTCCCCGGCATGACGGCGTTGATCGTGATCCCGCTCCGCGCGAGCTCCACCGCTGCCGACCGCATGAAGCCGAGCATCGCGGCCTTCGACGCGCCGTAGTGGGCGAAGCCCGCCTGGCCGGTGACCGGCCCGGTGATCGACGACGTGAGCACGATCCGACCGTAGGCGCGGTCGCGCATCGGGGGCAGGCACGCCTGCACCGTGCGGACGGCGCCGCCGACGTTCACGTCGAGCACCCGGCTCCACGTCTCCTCGGTCAGCTCCGTCAGGTCGGCGAACGGGTAGATGCCGGCATTCGCGGCGACGATGTCGATGCGACCGAGCTCCTCGATCACGCGCGCTGCCATCCCGTCGACGGACGCCCGGTCGGTGACGTCCGCGGCGATCGCCAACCCGTCGAGGGCCGCTGCGGTCGTCGCGGCGAGTTCGCCGTCGAGATCGACGATCACGACGCGCGCGCCCTCGGCGGCGAGCACGGAGGCGATGCCGCGTCCGATCCCGCGCGCTGCGCCGGTGACGACCGCGACCTGGTCGGTGAGGGCCTGCATCGGCGCCCGAATATACTCGCGCTCCGGCCGATGCAGCGCTTTCCCGAGAGCGACGCGAAGTACGCCTACAGCCCGGAGCACGCGTCGATCGGCACCGTGCAGCCCGACGAGGTGTTCGCCGTCGAGTCGGTGGAAGGCTACTCGGGCTACTTCCGCTCGCCGGAGGACTTCGATCAGGAGTCCTACGCGGCCGCCGAGGCGCACAAATGGGCCGTTGTCGGGCCGATCTCGGTCGCCGGCGCGCAGCCTGGCGGCGCCGTCGCGGTGACGATCCACGACGTCGAGATCACGACGCCGGGCGTCGTGACGTACGGGGCGTATAGCCGCGACGTCGATCCATACGAGTGGTGGAACGACGAGACGGCAGCCGATGTCTATCGGATCGAAAACGGGTTCGTGCACTTCGACGAGCGCACGCGCCTGCCGACGCGCCCGCTGATCGGCTGCCTCGCGGTGCAGCCCGCCGAAGGCGAGGTGAACGCGAGCCTGCAGGGCCGTTTCGGCGGCAATCTCGACTGCCGAGAGCTGCGCGCGGGCGTCACGATGATCCTCCCCGTCGCGCACGAGGGGGCAGGCCTTTACTTCGGCGACTGCAAGGCGCTGATGGGCGACAGCGAGATCGTCGGCCCGCCCGAGGTCGGCGCGCTCGTGACCGCGAGCGCCGTGCCGCTGGAGCGACCGGCGTCGCTCGAGTGGCCGCGGATCGAGACGGCCGAGGAGCTGATCACGGTGGTGTCGGGGCAGCCGCTCGAGTGGTGCGCGCGGCAAGCCCTGCGCGAGCTCCTGAACTGGATCGACGACGACTTCGACCTGCCGCGCGAGCGCGCTGCGCTGCTGCTCGCGATGGTCGCGCACGCACGGATCGCACAGGTGAGTAACGCGGACTTCACGGCGTACTGCGTCGCCCCGCGCGACGCGTTCGAGCCCTACTCCTCCGGCTAGCGAACGAGCCCGCGTCCGGCGACGCGGATCACGTGGTCGACGACGCCGTCGCGAACGGCGAGCACGCCGTCATGGAGGTTCATGCAGCCACACGCGTGGTTCGGGACGATCTGCAGGTGCTGTCCGACGGTCGGACGGTTGTCGAGCTTCGAGACGTCGACGTAGCCGTGCTCCTCGTTGACGTTCGCGAAGTCGGCGCCGGCCAGGCCCATGACCGAGCCGTGCCCGCCGTCGGGATGGTCGTCCGAGGTGAACGTCTTCGAGCCGGCGTCCACGACGATCTGGTTCGGGACGGCGTCGGAGATGACGGTCACCTCGACCCAGAGCGCGCACTGATCGTCGTCGCCGTCGTTGCGATCGAGTAGTGCGTAGGTGCCCGACCGAAGCTCGTTGACGCACGTCGTATGCGTGAGGTAGCGCGTCGGCGTCGAGCCGCCGGAGATGCGGTCGGTGCGAAAGCCGGCGGCCTCGAACGCGTCGCGCGTCTCGCGCACGAACGCATCGACCGCTGCGAGCTTCTCGGGCATCGCCGGGTCCTCGGGGCGGCAGTGGCCCGGGTAGCAGCTGATGCCGGCGACCTCGACGGCGGGCAGCCTGGCAAGCCCTTCCGCCACCGCGAGCGCACCTGCCGGGGTGGTCTGGCCGGTGCGGTGCAGCCCTACGTCGATCTCGACGAGGAGCTCCGCCCGGAGGCCGCGGCGGTCGAGCGTACGCGCGAGCCCTTCGGCCGGCGCCACGCTGTCGACGGCGACGCTCAGCTCGACACCGGAAGCGGCGACGTCGGCGAGCCGATCCCACTTGTCGGTGCCGAACGGCGGGTAGTGGACGAGGATCTTCGGCGCCCCCGCCTCCTGGAAGACCTGGGCCTCGCCGGTCTTGGCGACGGTGAGCCCGCCTGCGCCGAGCTCGAGCTGGCGCCGCCCGATCTCGGGCGACTTGTGCGTCTTCGTGTGCGGCCAGAGTGCGATCCCGTGCTGGTCGACGTACGACTGCAGGCTGGTCAGGTTCGTCTCCAGGCGATCCAGGTCGATCACCGCAACGGGCGTCTCGACCTCGGCGAGCGGCCTCCCCACTTGCCGCTCGAGCAGCTCGAGCGTCCGCTCGGCACCCGTCGCGAACCCGGTCGTGCTCACCCGCCGAGCATAGTGCGTCGGCTCGCCGCGGCGCCCGGGCTCAGCGAATGCGCACGTGGAGGCTGAAGCGGTGCTCGCGCGGCGCCCAGATCCGGAGCAGCGCGCCGCGCTTCAGCCGGAGCGAGCGGATGAAGACGCCAGAGCTATCCGTGAGCCGGTCGTGGCCGACGGGCGTCCAGACGTTCTTGTGGAGCACCTCGAGCCGGTACGGCTGGCGGCGCCCGGGCCGGCCGCCGCGGATCTGCCCCCAGAGCACCGTCTGGAACTCGACTCGCCGCATCTCTGCGAACGGCAGCTTGAACCCCTGCAGCGAGGGCTTCCACCGGTTGTCGGCGAATACGAGCCCGGTCTGGAAGCGGCCGAGCGCGACCTCGTCGCGGTAGAGGTACTGGATCAGCATCGTGACGCGCGCCAGCCGCCACACGCGCATCGCGGCGAGGCTGAGCATCGTCGCCTGCCGCAGAGGCGAGACGCCGAGCAGGTCGTCGGGCGGGTTCGTCTGGTAGCCGTACTCGGTCAGCCACACCGGCTTCGGTCCGAAGTAGCGCCTGACGAGGATGAGGAGCTTCGGGATCGTCGCCATCGTGATCGACGGGCAGTTCTTGCAGCCGCCGCTCGACGGCGTCTCGGTCGGCTTCGACGGATACGGGTGATGGGCGTAGGCGTCGAGCTTCGCGTGGGCCCGGGCCATGCCGCGGAGCCAGGTGACCGGCGCGATGCCGCCCAGCCCGCCGCGCGGCGCCGTCACCCCGCCGCCGACCCGGGCCTTCGGCAGCACTCCGTGAATCGCCTCGTAGCCGGGGTTCAGCAGGTGCTGGACGTAGATCGCCGCCCTCGTCGGCCTCAGCCAGAGCGGCTTGTTCGGCTCGTTCCAGATCAGCCAGTAGCGAATCCAGGGATAGCGCCTCGCGGCGGCGTGCGCGAACGCGCCGAAGTCTCGAGGATGCGGCGGGGCGTAGTTCGGGCCGCGGCCCCCGTTCGCCCATGACGGCGTTCCGACGAGCGTGAGCACGGGCGTCAGGCCGTAACGGCGAAGACCGCGCAGCACCCTGTCGGGGCGACGCCAGTCGTAGGCGCGGTCGCGCGGTGAGGTCGGGTCCTTCGGCCGCCGCAGCGCGACCTGGTTCCAGCGGATCGTGAAGCGGACGAGCGGCACGCCGAGCCGCTTGAACGTCGCGAGCCGCTGGTTGAGCGTCCCCGGGCCGAACTCCAGCCACGCGTCGTCCTGGATCCCGTACTGGACGCTCCGTGACGCTCCGGCGGAGCTCGCGGCGAAGCCGGCCGCGACGGCAAGCAGCACCACGATCGCCGTCACCCGGCCGCCGGTCCACCTCATGCGCGGCTCGAACTCTCGCAGGTCGACCTGCCGGCGCTCGGCACAGCGCTCATCCTTCGACCCGGAGCCCCACGGCGGACGAGACTACCTTGCCGCCGACCAGGGTTCGCCCGTGCACGCGTCGAAGGTCGGCGCGTGAAAGCGACGTTCTGGGCTCTCGCCGCGGGCGCGGCAGTCGTGCTCGCGCTGCCGGCGGCTGCTGCCGCCGGTCTCTCCGACGAGCAGGCGCTCGCCGGGCGGTACGCGCCGGAAGTTCGACTCGTCGAGCAGACCGAGGAGTGCGGACCCGGCGAGCCCTACGAGCCGATGGACGTCAACGCCCTCTTCGGGCAGCCGACCGTCGCGTTGCGTGGGCCTTGGAACGCGACCGACCTCGTCAAGATCGGGCCGGTCGCGAAGGATCTCGTCGGCCGCTACGAGTACCACCTCGACTTTCCCGGAAGCCCGCTCGATCCGGGTTGCGGCTACGAGCGCTGGGCACGGGCGATCAGCAAGGGGACCAAGCCGACCGTGTACGCGCACGTCGCGACCGACGCCGCGAACCCGGGCAAGATCGCGCTGCAGTACTGGTTCTTCTACGCCTTCAACGACTTCAACAACCTGCACGAGGGCGACTGGGAGATGATCCAGCTCGACTTCGACGCCCCGAACGCGCACGCTGCGCTTGCGACGAAACCGGTGCTGGTCGGCTACAGCTCGCACGAAGGAGCCGAGAGCGCGAAGTGGGGAGACGACAAGCTCCAACTCGTCGACGGGACGCACCCCGTCGTCTTCCCCGCCGCGGGCTCGCACGCGAACAAGTTCACGGAGGCGCTGTACCTCGGCAGCTCCGCCGAGGCGGGAGTCGGCTGCGACGACACGCGCGGCCCGCACCGCGACCTGCTGCCCGTGGTCGTCACGATCCCGAGCGACCCGTCGGCAGCCGAGCGCGCGTTCCCGTGGATCGCCTTCGACGGTCGCTGGGGCGAGCTGCAGAAGGCGTTCTTCAACGGGCCGACGGGGCCGAACCTGAAGACGCAGTGGACGGAGCCGATCGGGTGGTCGAAGACGTGGCGCGAGCGAAGCTACGCCGTGCCGACCGGCGGTGTCCTCGGCACGAGCGCAACGGACTTCTTCTGCGGCGCGGTGACGGCGGGTTCGCGCGGCCTCGTCGGGCTCCTGCGCAACCCGAGCTTGACGGTGCTCGTCCTCGCCGTGCTCTTCGGCCTTGCGATCTGGGCCACGCGGCGGACGAGGTGGCGCCCTGCGGGACCGCTGCGCGTGGCGAGGCGTCGCAGGTGGGGCCAGATCCTCTCCGCGGCCGGCCGGATGTACGTCGACCGGCCGAGGCTCTTCCTCGGGATCGGGCTGCTGTTCATCCCGCTCGGCGCCGTCATCTCGATGATCCAGGCGATCGTGCTGGGCGGGTTCGGGCTCCTCGGCATCGACACGACCGGGGAAACCGCCGGTGCCTTGCTCTTCGTCGTCGTCCTGATCGGCACGACGCTCGCGCTCCTCGGCGTCGGGCTCGTCCAGGCGGCGACGATCTGCGCGCTCGTCGAGATCGACGAGGGGCGACCGGTCGGCCCGGTGGACGCCTACCGGACGGCGCTCCGCAGGACGCGACCGCTGCTCGGCGGCCTGGGTATCGCCGCCGCGACGATTCTGCTCCTGAACCTGACCGCCGTCCTGATCCCGGTGGCGATCTGGCTGACCGTCCGGTGGCTCCTGCTCGCGCAGGTCGTGGAGCTCGAGGACGTCTCGGCGGTCGACGGTCTCCGCCGCAGCTGGCAGCTCGTGCGCGGCCACTGGCTCAGGGTCGCGTCGCTCGTCGGCGTCGGCGCGCTGATCACGCTTGCCGCGGGCCCGCTGCTCGGCACGCTGCTGATCTTCCTGACGAATGCGCCGCTCTCGCTCTTGAACGTGTTCGCCGGCATCGTCTACGCGCTCGCGATGCCGTTCGTCGCGCTGACCGCCGCGTACGTCTACTTCGACGTTCGCGCCCGACACGAGCTCGAACCTGAGCGTGCGCCGGAGGTGCTGCCGGCGGAGATCTCGCTCACTGCGTGACGAGCGCGCGCCCGTCCTCGGCACGGATGTTCCAGCGCCGTCCGAAGGCGTGGACGCCCTCGAGCACCAGGCCCTCCGCCCACGTGGGAAGCCGGTCGTCGGCTACCCGCAGGGCGCGTGCCGCCGGGTCGGGCTCGAGCCCGAGGAGGGCGCGCAGCAGCAGCACCGGCGTCCCCGCTGCCCAGGCCTGCGGGCGGGCCGAGGACGGCACGCCTTCGGGCGATTCGTCGTCGGCGCGCTCGAAACCGGCGAAGTGCTCCGGTAGCCGGGACTCGAAGAACGACCCGCAATCGAGCAGGGCGCGCGCCACGCGCTGCACCTCCCGGGTGCGCCCGGCCTGCGAGAGGCCGTAGGCGATCAGAGAGTTGTCGTGGGGCCAGACCGTGCCGTTGTGGTACTCGAGCGGGTCGAACGCCGCTTCGTCCGCCGCAAGCGTGCGGATCCCCCACCCGGACCACAGCGGCCCCGAGGTCAGCCGCTCGGCGACTTCGGCGATCCGCTCCGCGGGCACCAGGCCGCTCCAGAGCAGATGCCCCATATTCGACGCGAGCGCGTCGATGGGGCGCTTCTCCGCGTCCAGACCGAGCGCGTACCAGCCGTGCTCGGGGAGCCAGAACGCCTCGTCGAAGCGTGCGCGTAGCTCCGCCGCCTCGCGCTCCAGCCGGCTCGCGGTCCCGTCGTCGTTCCACACGCGACGTGCAAGCTCTGCGGTCCGCAGCTTCGCGTCGTAGACGTATCCTTGAACCTCGACCGGTGTGATCGGCGCGTGTGCGACGGACCCGCTGCGGAAGACCATCGAGTTGTGCGAGTCCTTCCAGCTCTGGTTGTCGAGACCGTACGGCGCGCGTCGCAGGTACTCGACGAAGCCGTCGCCGTCGCGGTCCCCCGGCCCGTCGATCCACGCGAGCGCGCGCCGTGCGTTCGGCTCGAGCTCACGCACGATCGCGTCGTCGCCGGTCCAGCGCCACAGCTCCGACAACAGGACGAGGAAGAGCGGCGTGGCGTCGACCGTCCCGTAGTAGCGGTCGGTCCACACGAGCGCCGTCTTGCCGCGCCTGATCTCGTGCACGATCTTCCCGGGCTCGGCATCCCTGTTCGCGTCGTCGACCTCGGCCTGCGTCTCGGCGAGTGCCCGCAGCGCGGCGGCAGCCGGCTCGGGCCCGAGCGGAATCGTCTGGAACGCGACGATCAGGGTGTCTCGCCCGAACAGCGTCATGAACCACGGCAGACCCGCCGCCGGAACCATTCCCCTCCCCGCCCAATGCATCCGCAACGCGGCGAGGTCGGCGAGCGAGCGCGCCCAGATCTGCTCGAGCGCCGGCGCATTCGGGGCCGCGAGCCGCGGCACCGAGCTCCACCACCGCTCGAGCGAGCGATCCCGTGCGCGGCGATCCTCACGCAGACGCTCTTCGAACGCGGACCCGTCGAGCGGGGTCCTCCCGTCGAGAACGCACTGCACGGCGACGAGCAGCCGCCGACTCGCCGCAGGCGCGAGCCGGAGCCGGTAACGCGAGACGCGGCCATCGTGCTCGTCCGGCGCCGGGGCAAGGTGGACGAGCGTCCGTGCGGGGAAGCCGTCGTCGGCGAACTCGACAGTCGTCGCGTCGTCCCACCGCTCGGGCCGCGACGATGTCGGGTCGGCGGCACGTCCGTCGGCGACGCGTTTGACGGCGTGGATGTCGGCGAAGTCGGAGGCGGCCTCGACGCCGATCACCACCTCGACGTCGTCTTCCGACCGGTTCTCGATCGTGATCGTCTCCTCGAGGCCGCGGCCCACGAAGAGCTCGCGGCGAACCGTCACCCCCGGCGGCCCGCGCAGGTCGAACACGGCGACGTGAGGCGCCGTCTGCTCGAACGAGACGAGCTCGCTCCGGTCGCCGTCGACGGTCAGGACGAGCCGCGAGAGGAACCGCGTGTCCGCCGCGAAGAGCCCCGAGGCGGCTTCGTTCCCGTCGACGTCTCCACGGTCGTCACAGACGACGAACGTCGACCCGTCGAGGACCGTGACGGGCAGGTCGATCTCAGGACCGGAGCTCACGCGGAAATCGCCGATCCGGTCTCGAGATCGAAGAAGTGCAGGCCGCTCAGGTCGACGGAGAGCTCGACCACCTCCTCCGGCCTGACCCGCGTCGACGCGTGCAGTCGCGCGACGACGACCGCGCTCGCGCCGTCGCCCTCCGTCCTGATCTCGACCAGGTCCTGCGCCTCCTCCGCGTCGACGAGACCCTCGAGGACCTCCTCGGCCAGAACCGGCGTCGCTTCGACCTCGACGTACGCAAGCTGCTCCGGGCCGAGCGCCTCGACGGCCCGGACGATGCCGCGCAGCCGACCGTGGCCACCGTTGCTTCGCGCAGCCGCCTCGTCGAGCCCCTCCGGGCGGATGCCGACCGCGATCCGCCTGCCCGCGTAGCCGCCGAGCGCCGGACGCCCGTCGGCGACCGGCAACACGGCCTCGCCGACGCGCGCAACGAGGCCGTCACCGTCTCGCTCCAGCGACGCCTCGAGCACGTTCATCGCCGGGCTGCCGATGAAGCTCGCGACGAAGAGATTCGCCGGGCGTTCGTAGAGGCGCTGCGGCGCATCGAGTTGCTGCAGCACGCCGTGCCGCAGGACGGCCACGCGGTCGCCCATCGTCATCGCCTCGATCTGGTCGTGCGTCACGTAAACGGTCGTGACGTGCAGCTGCCGCTGGATCCGCGAGATCTCGGCTCGCATCTGCACGCGCAACTTGGCATCGAGGTTCGAGAGCGGCTCGTCCATCAGAAAGACCTGCGGCTCGCGGACGATCGCTCGCCCCATTGCCACCCGCTGGCGTTGACCGCCGGAGAGCTGGCGCGGCTTTCGGTTGAGATGGTCGAGGAGGCCGATGATGCGCGCCGTCGCCTCGATCCGCTTGCGCGCCTCGGCCTTCGGGACCTTCCGCATCTTCAATGCGAAGCCGATGTTCTCCGCGACGGTCATGTGTGGGTACAGGGCGTAGTTCTGGAAGACCATCGCGACGTCGCGGTCGCGGGGGGGCAGGTTGTTGACGATCCGCTCGCCGATCCGGATGGTGCCGTCGGAGATCTCCTCGAGCCCTGCCAGCATCCGCAGCGCCGTCGTCTTGCCGCACCCAGACGGGCCGACGAGGACGACGAACTCGCCGTCCGCGACCTCGAGGTCGAGGTCGGAGACGGCGGGGTAGCCGTCGCCGTAGACCTTCGTGACCTGCTCGAAGGTGATCGTCGCCACGGCCTCTACTCCTTCACGGCCCCGGCGGACGCGTTCATGATCCGCCGCTGGAAGACGAAGAACAGCACCGCGACCGGGATCGTCATCAGGACCGAGGCCGCCAGCTTCAGCGGGTACCGGTTGCCGGAACCGAGCTGGCCGGACGCGAGCTGGGCGACGCCCTTCGTCAGCGTGTTCAGGCTGTTGCTCTGCGCCGAGATGATGAAGTGGGCGAGCTCGTTCCACGATCCCTGGAACGACAGGATGAAGATCGTGATCAACGCCGGACGCGCCATCGGCAGCACGATCGACCAGTAGGTCCGGAAGATGCTCGCACCGTCGATGCGCGCCGACTCCTCGACGCTCACCGGGATCGACTCGAAGAAGTTCTTCATGATGAACACGCCCGCCGCGTCCACCAGCAACGGGATGATCATTCCGTAGTAGGTGTTGTAGATCCCGAGCTGCCGGATCATCAGGAACTTGGGGATGAGGAGCACGACGCTCGGGACCGCCATCACCGCGACGATCGTCGCGAAGGCCGCGCCGCGACCGCGAAAGCGCAGACGCGCGAGCGCGTAGCCGGCCAGGCTGTCGAGGAAGACGCGGAGAAAGGTGACGCTGAGCGTGACGATCACCGAGTTCTGGATCCAGAGCAGGAAGTCGTCGTCCTTGAATAGCTCGTGGTAGGCGCTGGTCGTGAACGGCGCGGGGCGAAGGGCGAGCGGGTCCGCCGTCGCGTTCGGGTCAGTCTTGAACGACGTCGCCACCGCGATCACGAACGGGAAGATGTAGACGATCGCGATCACGATCAGGACGCCGTAGGACAGCACCTTGCCGAGCCGCCGCCGGCGCACGGCGCTCGATTCGCTTCGCAGCGCAGCCGACCCCTCCGGCACCGTCGCCGCGGAGCCGCTCACCGGGGGCCTCCGGCCGAGACGACGCGGGAGCCGGCTTGCCCGCCGCCGCTCGTGGTCGGGAAGAACCGCCGGCGCCGCGGGACTCGGTCGGGGTTCCGGGTGGCGAGCCGGGCGACGACCGTGAAGAAGACGATGATCGCGAAGAGGATGAACGCGATCGCCGCACCGACACCCCATTCGTTGCTGTTGAACGACGTGTTGAAGGAGAGGAAGGCCGGCGTGAGGGTCGTGTTCGACGGGCTCCCCTTCGTCCCGACGTAGATCTGGTCGAAGATCTGCCAGGTCCCGATGAGGCCGAGCGTGACGATCGTGAAGATCATCGGCCTGATCATCGGGACGGTGATGTAGCGGAACTTCTTCCACTCGGTGGCGCCGTCCAGCTCGGCTGCCTCGTTGATCGACTCGTCGATTCCCTGGAGTGCCGCGAGGAAGAGCAGCATGAACGTCCCCGACGTCGTGAAGACGGCCATGAGGATGAAGACGCACATCGCAACGCTCGGCCCCGCCAGCCAGTCCCAGTAGCTGACCCCGAGGAAGAGGCCGTTCTGCAGCGAGGCCGGCGCCTGGCTGACGCCCAGTTGGCCGAGGATGATGTGGAACAACCCGCGCGGGTCGTACAGCCACGAGGGCCCGGTGGCGCCGAGGTACGAGAGGAGCTTGTTGATGACGCCGGTCGGCGAGAAGAGGAAGAGGAAGAGGATGGTGATCGCGACCGAGCTCGTGACCGACGGGAAGTAGAACGCCGTCCGGAAGAAGCTGACGCCCCTGATGCGGCGGTTGACGAGCACCGCAAGGAAGAGCGCGACCGCCGTCTGGATCGGGACGACGAAGATCACGTAGTAGACGTTGTTGCGGAGCGCGGTCCCGAAGTTGCTTTGGTCGAGCCCCGGCTCGGTCAGCAGGTGGCGGTAGTTCTCGAGCCCGACCCAGTGCGCGTTCGCGCCGAGTGGGCTGCCATTGCCGTTCCAGTCGGAGAAGCTGACCCACAACGCCATCCCGATCGGCAGGATCAGGAACAGGCCGAGGATGACGATCACAGGCGCGAGGAAGAGCCAGCCCGCGCCGGCCTGGTGGCCGCGGATCCCCGGCTCCCGCAGCCGCCTCAGGGGGCGGCTGGCGAAGCTCTTCGCCACTGTCGCATCCTCCTTGCTCGTCGCGTTCGTCTGGCGGCGCCCGCCGGCCGGACCGGCCGGCGGGCGCGTAGGTCACTGGAGCGTTACTTGAGGATCGACTGCAGCTCGCTGTTCACCCGGCCGAGAATCGACTTCGGGTCGCTGTTCGGCAGCCCCTGGAGCTGCTGGTTGAAGTCGCCGAGAACGGTTGCGATGTCGGGGACGGTCGGAATGCTCTTCGAGTAGTCCGCCGCGGCGAGGAACGGCGCGAACTGCGGATACGCCCTCGACCATTCCTTCCGGTCGGCCATCACTGAGGGCATGACGCCGAACGCCTTCGCGTTTCCCATCTCGACCTTCGTCGCGGTGAGGTAGGAGATCAGCGCCGTCGCGTCGGCCTTGTTTTTCGACGCCTGGGCGAGGCCCCAGCCGCCGTCGTACTGCAGCGTGCCCTTGCCGGCGGGGCCGGCGGGCAGCTCGACGACCTTGTAGCTGACCTTCGGGTAGTCGTGCGACATCGCGCCGGAGATCCAGTTGCCCTCGATCGTCATGGCGCACATCTGCTTGCCGAAGCCCTCACCGCCCCAGCCCACGCCGATCTGGTTCGTGAGCTTCATCGAGCCGTTCTTGATCATCGACTTGACGAAATTGAACGCGGTCTCGTTCGCCTTGCTGTTGACGGTGGCGGTCTTGCCGTCCTTCGACACGAGCCAGCCGCCCGCCTGGATCATGAACACACCGAGCCGGTGGAACTCCGGATTCGTGCACAACCCCACCTGGCCGTTCCGCGTCAGCTTCTTCGCGACTGCAGCGAGCTGCGCCCACGTCTTCGGATAGTCCTTGCTCGTCAACTTCGCGCCTTTCCACGACGCCGTGTTGATCACGAGTGCGAGCGTCGAGAAGTCCTTCGGGGCTGCGTACAGGTGGCCCTGGTACGTGTAGGCCGCCCGGAGGCTCGGATAGAAGGACTTGACGTTCTTGAGGTTGTCGAGCGAGGCGAGGTCGCCGGCCTTGGCGTACGTCGCGACCTGATCGTTGCCGAGGTAGAAGATGTCCGGCGGGTTCCCGGACGCGAATCCCTGCGCAAGCTGCTGGCCGAGATCGGACGCCACGACGACGTTCACGTCGATGCCGGTCTGCTTCGTCCAGGCCTTCGCGGCATTGTTCACGGCGAAGGTCTCGGCCGGTCCCGAGCTCCCGATCAGGGCCGTGATGGTCGTGGCCTTGCTACTCGTCGGCGAGCCGACGGCCACTCCCGTGGCGACGGCGAGCGCGCAGACGGTGACGGCTGCGAGTGACAGGCGCCGGCGGGCGCGCCCGGAGATGCGATGCGGATGCACTAGACCCTCCTTGGGACGGTCGGGAAACGATGAAACGGGCGGGGCGTCAGCGACGCCCTCGGAAGTCGGATGGGCGAGTCAGTGAGGCCGTTCTCCCCTTTCGTGCCCCCGTTAATCCCTGTTCCTTCGGCCGTGGGCTCCTCATTTATGGAACCGGCTCCATCCAGTTGTGGGCAGCGAGACTACGGCCGATATACGCCGCTTGTCAAGATTTTCTCCCACCGTCCCGCCGACGGCAGGCGTAGTCTTGGAAGGAAGAAATGGAATCGCTTCCGAAGACGCCTGCGAAGATCGGCGACGTGGCCGCGCGGGCCGGCGTCGGGGTCGGGACGGTCTCCCGCGTCCTGAACGGGCGCGCGAACGTTCGGCCCCTCACCCGGGCCAAGGTGCTCGAGGCGATCGAGGCGCTGCAGTACCGCCCGAGCCCGGTCGCGCGGAACCTCTCGCTACGCCGGACGCACGTGATCGGAGTGGTCGTTCCGTTCTTCACGAGTCACTCCGCCGTCGAGCGCGTCCGTGGGGTGGCGTCGGTGCTCGCGCAGTCGCCCTACGACCTCATGCTCTTCGACATCGAGGCGGAGGAACGGAGGGAGCACGCCTTTCGCATCTTCGACCGCGGCGACCGGTCCGACGGGCTCCTGCTGCTTTCCCTCGTGCCGCCGGACGACGAAGTCGACCGGCTGCGCTCTGCGCGACTGCCGTGCGTTCTCGTCGACGCACCGCATCCGAATCTCCCCAGCATCCTGATCGACGACGTGCGGGGCGGCGAGCTCGCAACCTCGCATCTGATCGAGCTGGGACACAGGCTCATCGCTTTCGTCGGGGACAAGCCGTCCGATCCGTTTCGCTTCGCCTCGAGCCGCGACCGCACGCTCGGGTACGAGCGGGCGCTGGCGCAAGCGGGAATCGAACGCCGGGAGGAGTACGTGCGCGAGGGAACGCAGAGCCATCTCGTCGCGCGCGGCATCGCGATCGACCTCCTACGCCTCCCGCAGCGGCCGACGGCAGTCTTCGCCGCGTCCGACGTTCAGGCACTCGGCGTGCTCGAAGCTGCGCGCATCCTCGGCATCCGCGTTCCGGAGGAGCTCTCGGTGATCGGTTTCGACGACGTCGAGGTCGCCGCCCTCGTGGGCCTGACGACGGTGCGTCAGCCCCTGTTCGAGAGCGGGCGCCGCGGAGCCGAGCTGCTCCTCGAGCTCCTCGGCGAGAACCCGGACGACCGCATCGAGCCGGTAATCGAGCAGCTTCCGGTGGAGGTCGTGATCCGCTCGACCACCGCCGCCCCGCCCCGGTAGCGGACTACAAGCTCACGTACAGAGCCAGCCGCCGTCGACCGCGAGGTTGAGGCCGTTCACCGCGCCGTTCTCGAGCAAGAAGCGCGAGGCGTCCACGACCTCCGCCATGGTCACGAGCCGGCCCATCGGCGTTCGCTGGACCAGCGCTTGCAGGCGCTCGGGCGGCATGTCCCGCCACTGCGGGCTGTCGCCGACGATCGCGGGATGGAGCGCGTTCACGCGCCTCGGCGCGAGCTCGATCACCAGCGCCCTGACGAGGCTCGTGACCCCGCCGTTCACGGTCGTGACCGTCGTCGATCCCGGGTAGGGCCGGTCGCGGGCGAGGCCGCCGTAGATCAGGATCGCCGCGTCGTCGCCGAGCCTCGGCAGAAGCGCGTGGATCACCTCCGTGTAGCCGACGAGCTTGAGGGTGACGAGTCGCATCGCCGCCGCGATGTCGTAGTCCTTCACGGAGTTGCTGTCGCGCTCGATCGCGGCGAGGACGAGGTACTCGACGTCGCCGACGTCCGCGAGCGCCTCGGCGATCGTGTGCGGCTCCGCGAGGTCGAAGCCGATGCCGCGTGTGGCGCCGCCGATCTCGGCGGCGCACGCCTCCGACGCCGTCGCCTCACGGCCCGTGACGACGACGTCGCGGCCCTGGTCGGCGTAGTACTGCGCAACCTCACGGCCGAGGCCGCGGGTCCCGCCCACGACAACGACGCTCCTGTTCGCCATCCCTCGATTCTCCTTTCGCGCCGGAGGAGCGGGCATGGCCCGCCCCTCCAGTCCGCTGTCTCAGTGCGAGTGCGCCCCCGCGGGCTCCATCGCCCACTCGGGCAGCAGACCGCCCTGCCCCAGGATCGAGTTGCGCGACTCCTCGAGCTTCTGAACGACCGACTTCATGTCGACGTCGACGAGCTGCCCGCCGCGCTTCACCGCGTGCCCGGCGACGAAGACCGAGTCGACGTTCGACGTGTCGGAGAAGGTGACGATCGTCCCCTTCGGATCGAGCACCGGTGCGGTGTTGATCGCGTCGGCCTTGAGCAGCACGATGTCCGCCTGCTTCCCCGGCGTGAGCGACCCGACCTTGCCCTCGAGCCCGATCGACTTCGCGCCGTCGATCGTCGCGAAGTCGAGTACGTCCGCGTGCGTGAGCTTCGGCGCGAACGCGATGTCCGGCGTGTCGGTGAACTCGAGGATCCGGTCGTAGGCGAGCGCCGTCCGCATCTGCGTGAACATCTCGCCGGGGACGCTCGAGACGACGTCGACGCTGAGCGATGGTCGGACACCGCGGGCGAGCATCTTCCCGGTCGGGGGCGGCCCGTGGCCCATCAGCATCTCGACGTACGGCGCGATCGACGCCTTGCCGCCGGTCTCCGCGATCCAGTCGAGCTCCTCGTCGGTGAGGTCGGTCATGTGGATGTAGCAGACGTCGGGCCCCATCAGCCCGAGGTCGTGCATTTCCTTGACAGGTGTGTAGTGCAGCGTGTGGAGGCGCATGCCGACGTGCACGCTGATCAGGATCCCGAGCTCGCGCGCGAGCGCCCAGTCGTGCTTCGCCACGTCGGCGTTCACGTTGCCGGGCTGGCGAGCGGCCATGGCAAGGGTGAGGAGGCCGTCGTCCGACGAGAAGTACGTCTCGCGGATCCGCCTGATGTCCTCGGGGTGATTGAGCTCGCTCATCATCCACCACTCCCCGCCCGTCGGCATGCCGTGGGCGTAGACCGCGCGGATGCCGGCGTCCTTCAAGCCCTGGATGGCAGCGTCCGAGTGGTCGGGGGTGTTCGAGATGTGTGACCAGTCGAGCAGCGTCGTAACGCCCGCGTTCAGCGCTTCGAGCGCGCCGGCGTAGTCGCCGATGTGCACGTCCTCGGGTCGATAGAAGCCGCCGACCTGGCCGAGCATGACGGCGAAGTAGTGGTCGAGCGTGCACGAGGGAAGGACGCCGCGAACGGGCGTCTGCCAGGTGTGCCGGTGCGTGTCGATGAAGCCGGGCATCACGATCATCCCGGTGGCGTCGATCTGCTCCGCGTCCGAGACGCCGAGGTCGGGCCCGACGTCGACGATCTTGCCGTCCTCGACGAGGACCTCGCCGTCCGGGAGGTCGCCGACCTCCGGATCGATCGAGACGACGAAGCCGTTGCGGATCAAAAGCCGCTGCGAGCTCATGCTTACTCCTTCGCGTCTGCAGACAGGAATTCGGTGCGGTGGTTCACGCGCCGCCGCATGTACAGCGACCATAAACGCTTCGCGCGCACGGCGTCAACGACGAAACGGCAAACCACCGACGATTCGCGGCGGCTTTGTTCCGCCGTGTTGTCGACAGTCGTTAAGCCATCGTTGACACTGTTCGCCGGACCTGGTCAGAATGGGCCGTGGTTGCGGCCAGTCCTCCAACGCCGCCCCCGACGGGACGATTCGAGGCCGCCCACGTCCGACGACTCGCCGCCAACGCCGCCGTCGCAGCCCGCTTCCTGCCGGTCTGGCTGGCCACCGGCGCCCTCCTGATCATCGCCGCGATCGCCGCGCCGGACGCGCTCGGGCACACCTCCTGGTCGTACATCCTCCCCTACGCGACGGTGCTTGCGATCGCGTCGCTCGGCCAGATGCTCGTCGTCATCCAGGGCGGCATCGACCTCTCCACGCCGGGGGTGATGGCGGCCGCCGGCAACCTGGTCGCGGGGATCGGCGACGGCTCGAACCACAAGCTCCCGGTGGCGATTCTCGCGGCGCTCGGAGTCGGCGTACTGGTCGGCTTCGTCAACGGGGTGCTCGTCGGACTGCTGAGGCTGAACCCGCTGATCGTCACGCTGGCGGTCGGCCTGATTGTCCTCGCCTGGAGCAGCAAGTACTCGCGGGATGTCGTCACCAACAGGCCGAACGTCCCGGACGGGCTGTCGTCCTGGGCGACGTCGAAGCCGCTCGATGTGAGCAATGTCTTCTGGACGGGGGTCGCGATCACGATCGTGGTTGCGCTCGTCCTCCGCTACACGGTGGTCGGCCGCCGGTTCCAGGCGGTGGGCGCCAACCCGCGGGGGGCGTGGATGGCGGGGCTCCACGTCCGGACGTACGTCGTCCTCGGCTACACGGCCGCGGGCACGCTCTACGCGGTCGCAGCGGTCCTGCTCGCGGGTGCGAGCTTCAGCATCGATCCCGCTTTCGGCTCGGCGTACCTGCTCGCGCCGATCGCGGCGGTCGTGATCGCCGGCGCGTCGCTCTCGGGCGGGCTCGCGAGCGCGACGTCGACGTGGATCGCGGCGATCGCCCTGGTTTTGCTGACGCAGATGCTCCTGATCATGGGGCTCTCGTCGGCGATGCAGTACGTCGTCTTCGGCATCGCAATCATCGCGGGAATGGTCGTCTCGGGTGACCGGGTCGCGACCGTTCTCGGCTGGGGCATTCGAGTCGTCACGCCGACTGCTCGAACGACCGGAGGCGGGTAGGCGAATTGGCGGGCAAGAGCCGACGCCGGCTCGAGGCAGGTCAACGTTGAACCGACGGAAGGAGTCACGGATGAGACGGAAGGGCCCGATGCTCGCGGTGATGTTCGTCGCCACCGCGGCATTGATCGCGCTCGTCGCGGCCGCGAGTGGCACCGCAGGAGGCACGCACTCGGCTGTCAGCGGCCCCTCGGGCGTCGTCGGCAAGGGCGGTGTCATGGTGGGGAAGGGAGGCGGCTACGGCGAGATCTACAAGGCGCCGTCGACCACCCTCGCCCACACGCTCTTCAAGGCGAAGCTGCTGCCGAAGGATCCGACGGGGCGCGACATCGCGCTGGCCGCGTTCGGGCGGTCGGTGAAGAACGTCAACTACACGTTGGCGCTCAAGTGCTGGAAGAACAACGGCTGCAGTACCGGAACAGGCGGCAAGCTCACCGTCGCGTACGTCGAGGGCTTCGGTGAGAACACCTATCGCCAGATGTCGAAGATGGAGTTCATCCTCCAGGCGCTCACGTATCCCAAGGTCGGGAAGATCATCTACATGAGCGCGCACTCCGACCTGAACCAGGCGATCGCGGACTTCAAGTCGGTGATCGCGCAGCACGTGAGCGCGATCGTCACCTACCCCGACTTCGGCGACGCGATGATCCCGGTGTTCCAGCAGGCGACGAAGGCGGGAATCCCCGTGTCGACCTACGCGTGGGGCTACGTCACCGGCCCGGGCTCGAACTACACGACCGTCGTCGGCGAAGACACCTGCGCGCTCGGCAAGACCTTCGCGTACGTGATGAACAGGCAGGTCAAGTCCGGCAACATCGCGTTCCTCGGCGGCTTCCCCGGCAACCCGCTCTCACTCGGCTGGCAGAAGTGCGAGCAGGCCGCGCTCAATCCTTCGATCAAGGTCGTCGCGAACGAGCCGACGAACTGGGATCCGTCGAAGGTGCAGGGCATCGTGGCCGGCATCCTCGCGAAGTACCCGGACCTGAAGGGCATCAGCTACGAGGACGCGCTGTTCATGTCACAGGGCGGCTACGCGGCGTACAAGTCCGCCGGCATCCCGTACCAGGGCGTCTTCACGTACCGGACCGACGAGTCGGCGATGGGCTGCCTGGCCGACCAGCTGAAGGACCCGAAGCTGAAGGTCTTCTACTACACGGCGGGCAACTCACAGATCCGAATGGCTCTGACCGCCGACATGATGAAGCTCCAGGGGGCGAAGATCCCGCCAACGATCGTCCTTCCCATCGAGCTGCAGAACCAGGCCACGCGGTCGATGTGCACGAAGGGGTATCCGGGCACGGCATCCCCGACCTCGCTCATTCCGCTGAGCCTGCTCCACCAGATGTATCCGTCCTAGGAGGAACGCGCAGCAACAGCTGAATCCAGCAATGTCGAATCCCGGGCCCGTGACTCACGACGTCCTGTCCGTTCGCGGGCTGTCGAAAGCGTTCGGAGCGGTGCAAGCGCTTCGCGACGTCAGCATCGACTGCCACGGGGGCGAGATCCATGCGCTCGTCGGCGAGAACGGGTCCGGGAAATCGACACTGCTGGGAATCGCAAGCGGCTTCCTCGCGCCCGACGAAGGATCCGTCGAGATCGGCGGGAGCCGGCTCGCCCACCATTCCCCGGCGGCGGCGCGGCGCCTCGGGCTCGGCATCGCCTACCAGGACTACTCGCACGTTGCCGACCTGTCGGTGGCGGAGAACCTCTACCTCGCCGTGCCCGCCGACGCGCGGCCGGCCTACGGGCGCATGCAGGGCTGGGCGGAGGAGATGCTCGCCGCGTTCAAGCTCGAGATCGCCGGCACGGCGCCCACCGGCTCGCTCCCGCTCGCCGACCGCCAGCTCCTCGAGGTGGCGAAGGCTCTGTTGACGCGGCCGAGAGTGCTGCTGCTCGACGAGCCCACCACAGCGCTCGGACCGGACGCCGTCGAGCGCCTCCATGCGCTCGTGCTGGAGCAGGTGCGCGAGGGCGTCGGCATCGTCTACGTCAGTCACCGTCTCCCCGAGGTGCTCGCGGTCGCCGACCGCGTCACGGTCCTCCGCGACGGCGTCGGTCAGGGCACGTTCGAGGCGTCGTCGGTCTCGGAGGACGCGCTCGTCGCCCTGATGATCGGCCGGCCCCTGACCGTCGCCTTCCCGCAGCGGGAGCCGGTGCCCGAGAGCACCGACGTCGTGCTCGCCGTGTCGGGCCTGCGCGGCGAGCGCTTCGGCCCGATCGACCTTGTCGTACGAAAGGGCGAGATTCTCGGCATCGCGGGCGCCGAGGGCAACGGCCAGGTGCCGTTTCTGCGGGCGCTGGCCGGCGCCGAGCCCGCAGCGGGCAGCGCGTCGTGCGGCGGCGCGAGACTCGATACGCGGTCGCCGGCCGGGCCTCTCCGTGCCGGAGTCGTTCTCCTCAGCGGCGACCGGCGCGGCGAGGCGCTCTTCCCCGTCCTGAGCGTGCGCGCGAACGCGACCATCCAGGTGCTTCGTCGGCTCGCGCGCTCCGGCGTCGTCCTGCGAGGACGCGAGCGACACGCGATCGCCGGGCTCGTCGAGCGCCTGCGCGTGCGCATGGCGTCGTCCGAGCAACCGGTGCAGTCGCTCTCCGGCGGGAACCAGCAGAAGGTGTCGCTCATCCGCCCGTTCCTGCGCGGCGACGTCAAGGTGATCCTGGCGGAAGAGCCGACGCAGGGCGTCGACGTCGGCGCGCGCTTCGACATCTACGAGGCGCTGCGGGCGAAAGCGGAGGAGGGAATAGCCGCCGTCGTCAAGTCCAGTGACCCGCTCGAGCTTGCCGGCCTGTGCGACCGCGTCGTCGTCATGTCGCGCGGGCGCATCGTCGAGGAGATCCCGCATCACGAGCTCGGCGAACGGCGGATCGTCGAGGCGATCGTCGGCGCGCGGGCCGGCGCCGCGGCAACCGCACACGAGGACGAAGGAGCGCACGCGTGAAGCGGAGCTGGCTGCCGCTCGTCCTGATGACGGCGCTCATCGTCGGGCTCGGCGCGTACGCCGACCACCACTCGTCCGCGTTCCTGAGCGAGCAGAACCTCAAGAGCCTGCTGCTCGCTGCGATGCCGCTGATCATCGTCTCGCTCGGCCAGGCGACCGCGTTGCTCGTCGGCGGCTTCGACGTCTCGGTCGCGGCGCTCATGACGCTGTGCGTCGTGATCGCGTCGTTCACACTGACGCCGACGACGTCGGGCTTCGCCCTCGTGACCGGCTCGCTTGCGCTCATCGGCGTGGGGATCGCCACCGGCCTCTTCAACGCCGTGCTGATCCGGGTGCTGCGGCTGCCGTCGATCGTGGCGACGCTCGGCACGCTCAGCATCCTCGAGGGAGCGTCCCTCTGGCTCCGCTCCTATCCCCAGGGCGCGATCAACACCGACGTGACCGATGAGTTGACCAAGAGCATCGGCTGGATTCCTGTCGCGTTCGTCGTCGTCGTCCTCGTCGCGGCGCTGGCCGACCTCTGGCTGTACCGAAGCCGATCGGGGCTCGCCCTGCGCTCTGTCGGCCTCGACGAGACGTCGTCGCGCCGACTCGGGATGTCGACCGGCCGGACGATCGTCCTCGCGTTCGTCGCCTGCTCGGTGCTGGCGTCCGTCGCCGGCTTCTATCTCGCCGCCGAGGTGCAGGTCGGCTCGCCGATCATCGGGAATCAGGCGCTCGAGAGCATCGCCGCCGCCGTCCTCGGCGGCGCCAGCCTCGCGGGCGGGAGAGGGTCGTACGTCGGGACGCTCCTCGCCGCGTTCTTCCTCACCGAGATCGACAACGTCCTCCCGTTCTTCCAGCAGCCGACCGAGTACGCCGAGATGGCGATCGGTGCGCTGATCCTGCTCGCGCTTCTGCTCTACCAGTCGCCCGAGCTGATCGCCCGCTTCAGAAGCTCGCGGCGCTCGCTCGACGCCGTCGAGGCGCCCGTCGCGAGCTAGGCGAGATCTGCGGGCAGTGCCCCGGCCCGCGGATCGGCCGCACGGCCGATCACAACCCACACCGCGTGCACCGGCTCGTCGCCGATCGTCCAGAGCCGGTGCGGCGAGGAGGAGTCGAACGCGATCGACGACCCGGGGCCGAGCTCGTACTCGTCGAAGCCCACGCGGACCCCGAGCAGCCCGCCCGTGACGTAGCCGTATTCACGACCGCCGTGGGTCACGAGCGCGTCCTCCGGACAGGACTCCGCGCCGACCGGGTACATCACCGAGAGGAACTCGACGTCGGGATCGCTGCGCGGCGTCAGGCGCTCCCAGCGCACGCCGGAGGCGAGGTTGATCACGCTCCGCGCGTCGGGGTGCGTGACGAGGCCGTCGAGGCCGTCACCGTCCGAACGGCGGACGCGAGACACCGCGGGTGCCCCGTCGCCGAAGACGTCGCTCATCGTCATGCCGAGCTCGGAGACGAGCGCGTAGAGCGTGCTCACCGACGGGTTGACCCGGTCGAGCTCGATCTGGGACACGAGACTCGGCGAGACGCCGACGCGTCGCGCCAGCTCGCGCAGGCTCATCCCGCGCCGCTCGCGCTCCTGCCGCAGCCGGCTCCCGACCTTCGACGCCTCGAAGCTGCGTTCGGGGGCGGCCACGTCTCTTACCGTAGCCGCCGCTTGATCTCCGCCACGATGCGATCCGGGCCGGGAAGGAACGCGTCCTCGAGCGGCGGGCTGTACGGGATCGGCGTGTTCGGAGTCGCGATCCGCCACGCGTCGTCGAGCTCGTCGAGGGCCTGCTCGGTGACGCAGGCGAGCACCTCACCGGCCCACCCGCCCGTCAGCGGTCCCTCCTCGACGGCGACGACCCGGTGCGTCTTCGCGACCGAAGCGAGGATCGTCTCGGCGTCGAGCGGCCGGATGGTTCGAAGGTCCACGACCTCGGCGTCGATCCCGTCCTCGGCCAGCTGCTCCGCGGCGGCGAGACAGTCGTGCACGCCTTTCATGGCGCTGACGAGGGTCACGTCGCCCCCCTCGCGCGCTACCCGCGCCCGGCCGAGCTCCACGATCCCGTCGCCGACGTCGCCCTTGAGGGAGTACAGGCGCTTGTGCTCGAGGAACACCACCGGGTTGTCGTCGCGAATCGCCGCCTTCAGCAGGCCCTTGGCGTCACTCGGGGTCGCCGGAGCGACAATCTTGAGGCCCGTGATCCCGATCAGCCAGGAGATCGGCATCTGCGAATGGATCGCGCCGAAGCGACCGCCCGCCCCGACCACCGACCGGATCACGAGCGGACAGCCGTAGCGGCCGCCGCTCAGGAACCAATACTTCGTCGCCTGGTTGATGAGCGAGTCCATCGACAGCGCGAGGAAGTCGCCGAACATGATCTCGAGCACCGGCCGCTTGCCGGTGATCGCCGCTCCGTACGCAGCACCGGTCATCGCGAGCTCCGAGATCGGCGTGTCGAACACGCGATCCGCGCCGTACTTCTCGTACAGCCCCGGTGTGACGGCGAACACGCCGCCTGCGGCGGCGACGTCCTCGCCGAAGAAGATCACGCGCTCGTCGCGGTCGAGCTCCTCGTCGAGCGCCTGCCGGATCGCATCGCGAAACTCGACGTCGCCCACGGACGGCTGCTGCTGCTCGGCGGGCATCGGGGCGCTCGTGCGCTGACCGCCTGAGAGGGCTCCGTCCCCGACCCGGAGCCGTGCGATCACGGCGCCGAGGGAAGCGGTGCTGCCCTCGTCGACGACGATCTCCTCGAGAACGCCGTCGGCCTCGGCCTCGTAGACGATCGTCGCCTTGTCGGTCTCGACCTCGACGAGGCCGTCGCCACGCGTGACGCGTTCGCCTGGGCGGCGCAGCCACGCGAGCACGGTCGCCTCCTCCATGGAATCGGAGAGGCGCGGCATCCCGATGTCGACCAGCTCAGACACCGCTGAACTCCGGAATCGCGACCTCCTCCGGGAACGGAGCGGCCAGCGCCGACGACGCGATCTGCTCGAGCTCGGAGGCGACGTCGGCGTCAACGCGGTCGACGTCGTCCTGCATCACGCCGAGCCCTTCGACCAGCAGTGCTCGCGCCAGGGTCAGCGGGTCGCGCTCGCGCCAGCGGTCGAGCTCACCCTCGGGGCGGTACTTGCCGGGGTCGGTTCGCGAGTGCCCGACGAACCGGTACGTCCTCGCCTCGACGAGCTCGGGACCGCCGCCCTCTCTGACGCGCGCGACGACCTCGGCCGCCGCGGTGCGTACCGCTCGAACGTTCATGCCGTCGACCTCGGTCGTCCGCAGCTCCATCGCCGCGGCACGCGGCACGATCCCTCCGGGCGTCACGGCGTCGGTCGCCGTGTATTCGCCGTAGCCGTTGTTCTCGCAGACGTAGAGCACGGGTAGGTCGAGCACCTTCGCGAAGTTGAGGCACTCGAAGAAGTACGCCTGATTCGTCGCGCCGTCGCCGAAGTAGGCGACCGCGATCGAACCGCTGCCGCGGAGCGAGATGGCGGCGCCGGTCGCCGCGGCAATGCTGCCGCCGACGATGCCGTAGCAGCCGAGCACGCCGTGATCGGGGTCGATCACGTTCATCGACCCGGCACGGCCGCCGTTGACGCCGGTCTCGCGCCCGAGGAGCTCCGCCAGCAGCGCCTCCGGCTCGGTCCCCATCGCGAGCAGGTGGCCGTGGCCGCGATAGGTGCAAGCGACGCGGTCGCCAGGCCGCAGAACACCGGCGAACCCGACCGCGACCGCCTCCTGCCCCGAGTAGAGGTGTGTCGTTCCGTACACCTCGTTCTTCAGGAACAGGGACTGCACGAGATCTTCGAAGCCGCGGATGAGCAGCATCCGACGGTAGAGCTGCTGGAACAGCTCCGGATCGTCGCGTTCAGGGGCGCTCGTGTGATTCACGCTGTACGCACCTCGGAACCGAGCCGCTCGGAGAGGTAGTCCCAGTCGCGCTCGAACCGGTACGAGTGGCGCGCGGGTGGGCCCGGCGCCGACGTCTCGAGCCAGCGCACCCGGCCGCCCTGCACCTCGTAGAACGCGTGCGTGCATCCGGCCGCGGTCCAGAAGACGTCGCCCGGCCGAAGCGTGTAGCGATCGCCGGCGGCGACGACGTCGACCTCGCCTTCGAGCATGTAGTACGACTCCTCGAAGGGATGGTCGTGCGGGTGCGCGACCGCGCCGGGCTGGTAGTCGACCATGAACATCGTGTGCAGCTGCGCGTCCAGCCGTTGGTCGACGAGCATCTTCACGGCGATGCCGCTGTAGGCGAGAACCGCAGTCGCCATGCTCGATGAGACCGTGGGGGCGGCGACGGCGGCGCCGCGTTTGAGGACGTCGAGGTCCATCTGGCCTTCGCCGAGGAGGAAGAGGTTGCGGTTTCGCGGATCGCGCACGTCGAGGCGCTCGGGTGAGGCGTCGGGCGCCGGCCCGAGGAAGAACGTGTCGCTCCCGTCCAGGCGCGGACGCGGCGCCGCCATCTCGATCCACAGGGAGGCCTCGTCGGCCCGGTACGCGTGCGGCACGCCGACCGGCAGGACGCCGCAGGCGCCAGGCTCGAGCTGCACGCCACGGCCGTCGAGGTAGAGGACCGGAGAGCCCTCGAGCACGTAGATGCCCGTCTCGAACGAGTGCAGGTGCTCGTCGACGTGCCCGTCGCGGAGCGAGACGAGCGTCAGCGCCATGTGCGTCGAGCCGAGCGATCCGCCGACGAGACGGCACGACTCGAGGTTGCTCGAGCGGCCGGGCAATCCCGGAGCGAGCTGCACGTCCTGGCGGCGGACTAGCCGGTACGACGGCAGACCGTCGGCGAGGTAGCGCGTCCCGGTCTCTGCGGTCATACCTCTGAGCCGGCTCCGACGAGTGCCGACGCGGCCACCGCGCCGGCGACGCCGTCGCCGCCGGCCGCGCCGTTCTGCAGCAGGTCGGCACCGCGAACGTAGACCCTCCCCGCAACGAGCAGCTCCTCGGCCGGGAAGCGCGTGATCACCTCGCAGCCGGTTGCCGTGACGACGACCTCCTCCTCGATCCGCGCCGCCGAGCGGCCGTCCGTCGCGGCGCAGTAGGTCTCGAGCGCGAAGACCATTCCCTCCTCGATCTCCACGGGATGGTCGAGCGAGTGCACCCGCGAGATCATCGGCGGCTCGTACAGGCCGACACCGATGCCGTGCCCGAACTGAAGGCCGAAGCAGGTCTCCTCGTCCGTGAATCCGAGCTCCTTGGCGGTCGGCCACACCTCGGCGATCCGATCGGTCGTCATCCCGGGCGCGACGAGCGCGATCGCGGCGTCCAGCCACTCGCGGCACCGCTTGTATGCGTCGAGCTGCGCCGCGCTGACCCCGCCGACGTTGAACGTGCGGTAGTAGCACGTCCGGTAGCCCATGAACGAGTGGATGATGTCGAAGAAGGCCTGGTCTCCTGGACGCAGGAGGCGGTCCGAGAAGACGTGCGGGTGAGGGTTGCAGCGGTCGCCCGAGACCGCGTTGATCGCCTCGACGTGCTCGGAGCCCATCTCGAAGAGCAGCTGGTGCGCGCGCCCCACGATCTCGTGCTCGTAGACGCCGGGCCGCAACATCCGGTAGATCTCCTCGTAGACCGCGTCGACCAGACCGGCCGACTGGTCGAGCAGCGCGATCTCCTCCGGCGTCTTGATCTTCCGCGCCTCGAGCATGACGCGCGAGCCGTCGGTGACCTGGATGCCTGCGCGCTGCAGCGCCTCGATCGTGACGAGGTCGGCCATGTCGACGCCGAGCGGCTCCCCGGCGAGGCTGCGCTCGCGAAGCTCGTGCGCGATTCGGCCGCCGAGCCGGTCGGGGATTCCCGTCTCGACCGGCATCGCGCCGCGCATCGGCGCAACGCCTGCGCGAAAGTTCTCGGGCGGGAGCCAGGGGGCGAAGAGCTGATGATGGCGGGCAGCCGAGCCGAAATCCCAGAGGATCGGATCGTCGCCGCGCGGAAGGAGCACGAAGCGCGCGTTCTTGTCGCGCGCCCACTCGCCAATGTGCGTGCTCGTGACGTAACGGATGTTGTTGGGGTCGAAGAGGAGCAGCCCGCCCAGGTCGGATGCGTCGAGAGCCTCCCTCGCCCGCGCCAGCCGATCGGCGCGGAGCTTCGGGAAGTCGATTCGCTGTTCCCAGTCGACCGCACGCGTGGCGTCGGGCGAGCCGACCGACCTGCTTCGCATCGTCATCGCAGCACCTCCTGATCGGATGCGCTCCGCAGATTGAGGAAGAGCGCCATGAAGTCGTCGTCTCCGTATCCCACCTCGATCGCGGAGCGCAACAACGCCTTCATCTCGCCTGCCAGCGGCAGCCGGACGCCGGCGTCCTCCGCCGCCTCGAGCACGAGGTCGATGTCCTTCTCCATCAGGTTGGTGGTGAAGGTCGCCGAATAGTCGTCCTGCAGCAGCGGTTCCGTCTTGTACTTGACGAACGGCGCACCCACCGCAGAGTCCCCCATCGTCTCGAGCAGCGCGGCCCGGGAGACGCCGGATGCCTCCCCGAGGACCAGCGCCTCGGACATCAGCTGCGCGAGGCCCGCGATGATGAGGTTGATCGCAAGCTTGACGACGCGCGCCTGCTCCGTGTCGCCGACGACGTGGATCGTCCGCCCGACCGCGCGCAGGATCGGCTCGGCGCGATCGACTGCGCCGGGCGGGCCCGACACGATGAACGCGAGGTTGCCGGCGCGCACGACGCCCGGATTGCCGCTCACCGGGGCACGGAGATACAGAAGCTGCGCGTGTTCCGCGAGGGCCGCCACTCGCGCCGACGCGATCGGCGAGACCGTGCTCATGTCGACGAGGAGCGTTTCCGTCCGCGCGGCGCCGACGACCGAGGCCGCGACGGACTCGAACGCGTCGTCGTCGGCCAGCGATGTCAGGACGACGTCCACGGAAGCAGAGAGGTCGGCTGCGGTCTCGGCGACGCCCGCGCCGCGCGCCGCGAGCGGCTCCGCCTTCTCGAGGGTCCGGTTGTGAACGACGAGGTCGTAGCCGGCGTCGAGGAGGCGCTCTGCGATCGCGCTGCCCATGTTGCCGAGCCCGATCAACCCCACCTTCGGACGCGGGTCCTGACTGGCGCTCACCGTTCAGTATAAATAAACGACCGGTTGGGGCACCGTCAAGTTCCCGGGCGGAATGTACAGCGGGACGGCACGCGCGGTCGACTGCGCGCGCGCCGGCGGTTACGATGGGAAGCAGGCTCGATCACGGTCGGGCCTACCGCCGAAAGGAGGTCCCGTGGCCGACGCTCCGTCGGACCGGGCCGTTCCGCTGGACGCAACGGTCGGCAGCTTCGATCAGCTCGCGCTACCGCACGGCGCCGACCTTGGCCCCTGAGCCGCTGATGCGCTCCGCGGCCGAGAGCCGCGCTCCATCTGTTGCCGACGTTCAGGCGGCGGCCGAGCGCATCGCCCCGTACCTGCGTCCGACAGCTCTCTATCCCTATCCGATCCTGTCGGAGCTCGTCGGTGCCGAGGTGTGGGTAAAGCATGAGAACCACCAGCCTGTCGGTGCCTTCAAGGTGCGAGGGGGCGTCAATCTCGTCGCGCAGCTCGATCGGCCGGAGCGCGAGCGCGGGCTGATCACGGCTTCGACCGGCAACCACGGCCAGTCGATCGCCTATGCCGCCCAGCTCTTCGGGGTGAAGGCGACCATCTGTGTCCCCGACCACGCCAATCCGGTCAAGATCGCCGCGATTCGCTCGTTCGGCGCCGATGTGGTCGAGCGCGGTCGAGACTTCGACGAGGCGCGGGAGCTCTGCGAGGAGCTCGCCGGTCGCCACGGGTACCGCTATGTCCACTCCGGCAACGAGCCGGATCTCATCGCAGGCGTCGGCACGATCACGCTCGAGATCCTCGCCGCGCAGCCGAAGCTCGACGCGATTGTCGTACCCATCGGCGGCGGGAGCGGAGCCGCCGGCGCCTGCATCGTCGCGCAGGCACGTGGAGTCGAGGTGATCGGGGTTCAATCAGAGGCCGCGCCGGCCGCCTATCTCTCCTGGCGCGATCACACCCTCGCCGAAGACCGAATGGAGACCTTCGCCGAGGGTCTCGCGACCAGGGTCGGCTTCGAGCTTCCCCAGCGCATCATCCGACAGTTGCTCGAGACGTTCGTTCTCGTGAGCGAGGACGAGATTCGTCAGGCCGTGCTGCAGATGATCGAGGGAACGCGGAATCTCGTCGAGCCCGCCGGCGCCGCTCCGCTCGCGGCGGCGGTGAAACTGCGCGAGCACCTCGCCGGCAAACGGGTAGCGCTGATCTGCACCGGCGGCAACATCACGCTCGCTCAGCTCGCGGACATCTGGCAGCAGCCCGGCTAGTCGTCGACATAGTCGAAGATCGGCAAGTCAGTCGCCGTGAAGAGGAGCTTGACCCGCGGATCTCGGCCCCACTCGTCCCGCCACTCCGCGAAGGCAGCCTCGACCGCGAGCCTCCCGCCGTGCGGATCGTGAAGGATCACTCTCCGGCGTTTGCTCTGACAGCGCCCTGCTCCGTCGAACACGGCCTGCCGGGTGCTGGGGCTGACCTCCATGCGACAACAACGTTAACGCGCCGCAAGCCGGATAGAGTGCCCCCGTGAGCGAGCCCAGTCCGGCAGTCGATCGTGTCGACCAGGAGACCGTCGCGCTGGCAGCCGTCGCGGGCGGCGCCGGGGCGCTCGTCATCGGGTGGATCATCGGCTCGCGGCTTTTGCGTATCGTCGGCCTCGGAGCGGCTGCGGCAGGAGGCGTGTTCTACGCCCGCCTGAAGCTGGCCGAACGGAGCGAGAAGATCGAAGCTGCCGAGAACGACGTCCGCGCAGCTCTCGAGGACCTCGACCCCGTCGCGCGGGCGCAGGTTCTCGCAGACGCGGCGAAGTCACAGCTCCACTGATTCCGCCGAGGGAGCGCCGCGGGTCCAATCGGCACGTATCGTCGGCAGGGCTATGTCCGTTGTTCTGAGCGAGGGACTGACGAAGCGGTTCGGCAAGCTGACGGCGGTCGAGGATCTGTCGTTCGCGCTCGAGGCGGGGACGATCACAGGCTTCCTCGGCCCGAACGGCGCCGGGAAGACGACGACGCTCCGGATGCTGCTGGGACTGGCGGCGCCCACCAGCGGGAGGGCGTTGATCTTCGATCGGCCCTACGCACAGCTCGTCGGTGCGGCGCGGCGCGTCGGCGCCGTGCTGGAAGCGACCGATTTCCATCCCGGCCGAAACGGGCGCGACCACTTGCGTACGCTGAGTCGCGCCGCCGAGCTGCCCGATTCTCGTGTGGACGAGGCGCTCCGGTTGGTCGAGCTCACGACTGCAGCGCGGCGCCGCGTCAAGGGCTACTCGCTCGGGATGCGTCAGCGGCTCGGCCTCGCCGCGGCGCTCCTTGGCGATCCCGAGCTACTGATCCTCGACGAGCCGGCGAATGGCCTCGACCCGGAGGGTGTGCGTTGGCTCCGCGACTTCCTTCGCACCTTCGCGTCCGAGGGGCGGACGGTGCTCGTCTCGAGCCATGTACTGGCCGAGGTCGCCCAGACCGTCGACCAGGTGCTGATCGTCAACCGCGGCCGGCTCGTGGTGGAGACGTCGCTCGAGCAGTTGACGGCTCGCGTCGGCGGCTCTGTCCGGGTTCGGAGCCCAGAGCTGTCACGGCTTGCCGAAGCGCTCCGCCGCGAACAGATCGACGCGACACTCACCAACGACCACGGGCTGCTCGTCCACGGGACGACGAGCGAACGGGTCGGAGACGTCGCGTTCGCCGCCGGTATCCCGATCCACGAGCTCAGCGCCGAAGGCTCCTCGCTCGAAGAGGTATTCCTCGAGCTGACCTCGGAGACGGCACCCTGATCGCGCAGACCAACGCCGAGCTGATGAAGATCCGCTCGACTCGGACGACCGTGGGACTCGTGCTCGGGATGCTCGCGCTGGTCGTCCTCTTCGGGCTTCTGGCCGGGCTCTTGACCCACGCCGAGAACCTCACGACACCGGAGGATCAACGCGGCCTGTTCGATGTCGGAAGCCTCGCCGGCGTCTTCTCCGCGCTCGCAGGCGTTCTTCTCGTCACCGGCGAGTACCGCTTCGGCACGATCCGGCCGACGTTTCTGTTCACGCCGCGACGATCACGGGTGATCGGCGCCAAGCTCGTCGCGGGCCTACTCGCCGGGCTCGTCTTCGGCGTGGCCGGCGAGGCACTCGGGTTCGCGATCGGCTACGTCTGTCTCCACGCGCGCGGCATCCCGCTCGCGCTCCACGGCGGCTCGTTGACGCTCCTTCTGCTCGGGACGATCGCGGGAGTCGCCCTCTGGGGCGCGATCGGCGTCGGTATCGCCTCGATCGTCCGCAACCAGATCGGCACGATCGTCGGCCTCCTCGCCTGGGGCTTCATCGTCGAGAACCTGCTCTTCTCGTTCGTCCCGTCCGTCGGGCGCCTGACTCCCGGCCAGGCGGAAAGCGCACTCAGCGGACTGACAACCGACCATCTCCTTTCGCCCGCAGCCGGCGCCGCCGTGCTCGTCGTCTGGGTCGCCGCGCTTGGCCTCGCGGGTATGGCGCTCACCGCCCGCCGCGACGTCAGCTAGTCGGGCGATCCCATCGCTAGCGCAGTCGGTACCAGCGGTAGCCGAACGGCTCGAGCCGAATCCTGTGCGTGCCGTTGCGTCCATTCGACGTCTGGTCGTCGAAGAGGCTGAGCAGCCGGCGGTCGGTCGACAGGGAGACATCGCGTGGTTGTCCGTCGAGGTTGTGCAGTGTGATCAGCCTCGAGCCGTCGAGGTCGTATTCCAGCGCGAGCACGCTCGGGCTGCGCACCGGCAGCGTCCGCCAATTTCCCGCGCCGACCTCGGGTGCCTGGTGCCGCACGCGGATCATCCCGATCATCCAGCGCAGGAAGGAGCTCGGATCACGAAGCTGATCCTCGACGTTCACGTTCTCGTAGCCGAAGGGCCCGCCGCTGGTCGCCGGACGGACAAGACGTTCCGCGTCGGAGAAGCCGCCGTTCCGCTCCGGTGACCACTGCATCGGCGTGCGCACGGCGTTGCGCTCGCGTAGACGGAGGTTCTCGCCCATTCCGATCTCTTCGCCGTAGCGGAGCACGGGTGCACCGGGGAGCGCGAACAGAAGGCTGTACGCGAGCTCCATCCGCTGCCGGTCGCCGAGCATCGGCGCCACGCGACGGCGGATACCGCGCTGATAGAGCTGCATCGACGCCTCGGGGCCGAACGCGTCGAAGACGCAGCGCCGCTCAGCGACCGACAGGCGGCCGAGATCGAGCTCATCGTGATTTCGCAGGAAGTGCGCCCACACCGAATCGGGCGGGATGTTCGCGGTTGCACGGAGCGAGTCGCGGAGCGGGCGGGCGTCGCCCGTCGCAAGCGCGAGGAACAGATGCTGATTGACCCAGAAGTTGAAGATCATGTGCAGGCCGTCGCCGTCCGAGAAGTACTCGTCGTCGTCGCGCGGGGTGATGTTCGCCTCGCCGAGCAGGACCGCATCCCCCCGCAGCCACTGCACCGTCTTGCGCAGTTCATGCAGGTACTCGAAGTGCGGTGGCTGCCGTCTCTGGCCGGGTCCCGGCTTCTCGATCAGGAACGGCACCGCGTCGATGCGAAAGCCTGCAGCGCCGAGCCGCAGCCAGTAGGCGACGATGCGCTTGATCTCCTCCCGAACGTCCGGGTTGGCCGAGTTCAGGTCGGGCTGGAAGCTGAAGAAGCGGTGGAAGTACCAGGCGCGGGCGCCTCGTGCGAACGACCAGGTCGTCTTCTGCACTCCTGGGAAGACGATGCCCGAGCGAAAATTGCGGGGTCGCTTGTCCGACCAGATGTACCAATCACGGAATGGCGAGTCGCGCCTTCCGCTCGCGTCGCGAAACCACGGATGCGTGTTGGACGTGTGGTTGACGACGAGATCCATCAGTACTCGGATGCCTCGCTCGTCGGCTTCGTTCATGAAGTCGGCGAAATCGCCGCTCGTCCCGAGTCGCGGGTCGATGCCGTAGTAGTCGGCAACGTCGTAGCCGTCGTCGCGGTTCGGCGACGGCTGGGAAGGGCCGAGCCAGACCGCGTCCACGCCCAGGCTCTCGAGGTAGTCGAGTCTCTGCCTGAGGCCGGCGAAGTCGCCGATCCCGTCGCCGTTGCCGTCCATGAACGTCTCCACGGCGAGGCTGTAGATCAGCGCATTGCGATGCCAGGGGACGGCGGGCATGCCTGCCTCGAGCGACGCTCAGTCCGCGATCTCGGCGTGCCGCTCGGCCACGCAAAGTCGCGCCCAGTGGTCGACGCGGTCGAGCACCCGCCGGGCGAGCTCCTGGCGCTCCTCTTCATCCGCTGGAATCGAGCCTTCTGCAAGCGTCACGTGCACCTGGTGTACCGACGCCTCCGCGTTCGCGTCTATCTCGTGACGCTCCTCGGCGATGATCGTCACCCCAGGCACCTCGTCCAGAAGCCACTCGGCCAGCTGATCGAGCTCAGCCGGAGTCGCTGCGCGGCCGGCGAAAACGCCGAAGTTGACGCGGATCTCGATCGCAGGTGTTTCTTCCGGCAGCGCGAGAAACGCGAGCTGTGGCTCGGAGGCAGGCACGACGTATCAACGTGCCCGTGATCGTCATCCGGCTAACCCTTCCCCGAGCCGTGACCGTGGTGCTTGCACGACTTGCGGAGGCGGTCGATCTCCTTGCGGTGCCCCTGGATCGACTGGGATGTGTCGAGCAGCTGCAGGACTCGAGTCGAGCAGCCCTGGGTCTCCGTGAGCGCGACCGCGAGGTTGTAGTCGTTGTACGCCTCGCTCGTGGAGCGGGTCCCCTGGAGCTTCTGCGCAGCCTGCTCGAGCAGGGGCAGCGCACCAGCGGCGTCGCCCGCCTCGAGCCTGGCATACCCTGCGTCGGCGAGTGAGACGCCGCCGGGCGAGGACGTCGTCACGGGAGCGCGCGTCGAGGTCGGCAGCGGCTGCGCGGTGATCGTCTCCCGCACCGTCGTCCCACGCTCCGTTACCGTGATCGGCGGCGTCGCGCCGCCACCCGAGCCGCCGCCGGCGATGAGCGCTCCCGCGACAGCCCCGCCGGCGAGCACGAGCGCGAGGAGGCCGAGGAGGAGCGGCAGTCGGCGCTGGCTGCGAGCGCGACGCCCGGGCGGCGCGGGCGCAGTCACCTCGGTCTCTCCCGCCGACGAGGAGTATGCGTCGCGCAGGGCGGCGACGAACTCGGCACAACTCCGGAAGCGCTTCGACGGATCCTTCGCGAGCGCGCGGCGGAACACGTCGTCTGCCTCCTTCGGGATCCCGCGCCCGCGGCTCGAGATCGACGGAACCGGCGAGTTCACGTGCGCCGCCGCCTCGGCGGTCGGGGAGTCGTTCTCGAACGGTCGCGCGCCCGTCAGGAACTCGAACGCGACGACCCCGAGCGCGTAGCGGTCGGCCTCGGGCCCCGCCGCCCGGCCCTGCGCTTGCTCGGGCGCGAGGTATCCCGAGGTGCCCAGGATCGTGCCGGTCTGCGTGAGCGAGTCGAGCCCTGCCGCGCTCGCGATCCCGAAGTCGGCGACGTGGATCGCGTCGTCGTCGTCGAGCAAGAGGTTGGCCGGCTTGACATCCCGGTGCACGACGCCGCGCGCATGCGCGTAGTCGAGCGCGTCCGCCACCGTTTCGAGCCACGCCAGGGCGCGCTGCGGCGGCTGCGCCCCACTGCGGCGGATCTCGTCGGAGAGCGAGCCTCCCTCGATGTACTCCATGACGATGAACGGCCGCCCGTTCGACTCGCCGACGTCGTAGATCGTGACGATGTCGGGGTCCGATGAGAGCCGCGCTGCCGCGAGCCCCTCGCGGGTGAAGCGCTTGTGAATCTCCGAGTTCGCGGCGTACCTCGCCGAGAGCAGCTTCACCGCAACCGGCCGCCCGAGCAGCGTGTCGGTGGCCCGGTAGACCTCACCCATGCCCCCGCGTGCGATCCGCGTTACGCCCTGATAGCGCTCGGGCAGGATCCCCGCGTCTACAGCCACCCGAGCGCGATACCCATCCGCGGGGTTCAGTGAACGGGCAACGACGGCTCGATGGCGGGGACCGACGTATATCGATGCCTCGCTGCTCGAGGCGTCCCTTCGCAAGACTCGTCCGCTTCTTGGCGCTGATGGGTCCCGTATCAAGTGGTACGATCGGCGTGTTCCGGAAGACCCGGGCAGCTGCGGCGTCGGTTGGTGATGAGCGACCAGACGCAACTGAGCTTCGAAGGGGACTGGCGCGTCACGGTCACGGGACGCGATGCCAGTTGGGCGCAGCGTGTCACGGCGAGCAGTACCGCCTCCGGCACGCAGACGCTCGGCGGGAATCCCGGCGCGGCGATGGATGTCTACGGCAACGGCCAGATGCCGTGGACACTCTCGATCGAGCACAACGACGGGACGCACGGCTGGCAGCCGAGCTTCGTCCGCGGTGCTTCGGCGATATCCGGCCCGCATCTCTCGTGGGTCGTCGAGTCGGAGGACGACACCACCTCCTCCAGCGACCGCGACTTCAATGACCTGACGATCAGCCTCAGCAAGCTCGGTCTGGTCGGCCAACCCGTGCCGCCCTTTGCCGTCCTGCCAAGCACGCTTCAGGCGATGCCGGAGGGCGTCTTCGAAGCGTCGCTGGGCCGTTACCTGATGGCCGTGCGCATCCAGAACATCTGGACCCTGGACTGGCCGGCATCGGCGCGCGTTCAGCTGAGCGACCGCTGTCGCGCCTGGCTCGCCGCGGCGGGCGTCAACGTGATCGACAGCTGGTCCGTGCAGGATCAGGAGGCGCTCGGCCAGCAGGTCATCGGAGGGGGCGTCGTCGTCGGGTCACTCGGGGCATGGGATACGCGACGCGTCTACTTCAAGGTGGACGTCGCAAATGCGGCGGTGCGCAAGCACCAGGTCGAGGTGCAGGTGACGACCGACCAGGGAGCGGAAGAGGTCGCGCTCCTCAACAAGGCGGCGCGGGCGCCGATCTCGGTGACCCGCACGACATACGACTCCGCGCGGAAGGCGTTCGTCTCGCGTAGCGACGTTGGCGTGATGACCGCGTCGATCAAAGGTATGACCATCGACCTGACGACGTTCACACGGGCGGTCGGCGTCCTGCGGCGGCTGGGCGCCGGCGGTCAGGGCGGCGGCGGCGCGAGCGGCGGCCTGGGCGCATGCGACGCGCGGACTCTCGCGGAAGTGCGAGCGCAGCTACGTGCATTCCTCGACGGCAAGGATGTCGACCTCTGCGCGCTCTGGCGTCTCCTTGCCTGTTGCTGCGCCGGTGGACACGACGGCGGCAAGGACGGCGACGGGACCTGGACCGGCACGCTCGACCCTGGGCTCAGCTTCTTCATCTTCCCGACGGCCGTCGAGTACGCGGTTGAGTACGCGCAGCCGTTTCCCGGCCAGTTCGGGCCGATCCCGTTCGACGATCCGTGGTGGAAGATCCTGCTGATCATCATCGCGATCATCCTGACGATCGCGGCCGCCGTCTCCGGCGGTGCCGACCTCGTGAACCAGAGCGACGAGGCGGTGATCGGCACCCTGACGCGCTCGGTGCTCAACGCGCTGAAAACGGAGCCCGCGACGATGCCTGCCCCTGCGGACCCAGGCTCGGTCGACGCAGCGGTGGTCACGTTGAACGGCAACCGCGCGTTGACCTCGGCGATGTTCACCGTGCTGGACGCCGCCTCGGGCGAGGCGTCGACGACGCCGATCGAGACTCTCGGCGGCAAGATCGACACACCGGGCACGGTCCTCACGAACGCGCAGATCAATGCGATCTTCCAGAACGCCGCCGACAATCCAGGCGATCCCTCGGCGCAGGACGCGCTTCGCGTGTTCAAGTCGGGCTCGCGGAGCGGCACGACTTCGGGTTTGTTGGCCAAGGCGGTCAAGCCGATCTCGCCACGAAACGAGGATGACGGCAGCATCGTCTTTTTCCTCAACCAGCTGAGCGTCCACGTGGACGAGACGGGCGGGTCTCTGTCCTGCAAGGGCGATTCCGGTTCGCTCTGGTTCCAGACGTCGAGCCGCGCCGTGGTCGGTCTGAATCACGCCGGCCCCGACGACGGCAGCAGCGCAACGGCCTGCCGCATCGAGGACGTGCTCACGGCGATGGGTATCCGCTTTGCGTGAGGAGAGCCCGATGTCGACCAAACCGAAGCGCCCGCCGCTCGACGTAGTCGCCGCCGCCGAGGGTCGGAGGCTCGCTTCGGACCCGAACATCGTCGCGGTCGGCTTCGGCCTCAAGTTCGTCGGCGGCAAACCGACCATGGACGTTGCCCTCCACTACCACGTGCGCGAGAAGCTCCCCAACGAGGATGCGATAAGTCAGCGCGGCAGCGAGCCGGTGCCCCCGCAGGTCGAGGGCTACCCCACCGACGTGGTGGTCTTGACGATCGACCGCGCGAGCGCGTGTCCCGACAGTCCCACGCCGACCGGCGACCGCGGCTCGCGACGTGAGGACCCCCTCGTCGGCGGCACGTCAACGGCGATTCTGGGCGGGTTCAGCAACATCCTTTTCCACTACGGCACGCTCGGCGGCATCTGCTTCGATGCGGGCGACGGCGCGTCGATGGCGATCTCGAACGCCCACGTCTGGGGCAGCGACCTCGGGACCGACGCGATCCAGCCGTTCCCGCCGGTCGGCGACTACGTAGGCGGCGCGATCGAGTGGCTGGCGTGCGGCGGGCCGCTCTCCCACCTGTTCACCTGGACCGCTCCCAGCCCGCTGACCGACATCCTGACGGGCGCGGCGGCAGCCTGTTGGGTCGCCGCCGCAGCCTCCGATGCCGAAGACCCGAACCGCTGGGGCCAACGCACCGGCGCGGTGCCCGGGGCGGGCCTGGAGACCGTGCGGGAGCGCATCGACCTCTCGGCCGCGCTACCCCGGCTGCCTTTCCCCGGCCGGCACTGGTCGAGCAAGGCCACCTGGGGCTATCTGCGAGAGACCTCTGACGGAGAGAGCACTCCGGCCATCACCACCACCGAGGCGCGGCGGAACGAGCACGTGCTCGTCGGCAAACGTGTGTTCACCGCGAGCGACGTCTACAGCGGTGGCGACACGGTAGGAATCTGCGCGGAGCTGTGGACGCCTGCCGGCGAGCACGACCCGGAGCGCTTCGTCGTCGCACACAGCTTCCCGATCAAGGAGCCCGAGCGTTCCACTCGGCGGGTACTTCAACCGGGCGTAGGGTGCGCCCGCCTGGATCGGGCGCTTGACAAGGGACGCGAGCCGATCTGCGTGCATGGCTTCCCGCACCAGGTCGCTGGTGTCGCGGGGGTGAACTTCCCGCTGATCGCCGCGCCCTTCGTTCTGATCGGCGGCGACTCGTCGGTGCTGCTCGACCCGGGCCCCGCCAACCCGGCGGGTGTTACGGCATTGCGCCTGCCGTCACGAGATTTCGCCTTCGCCTGCCCACCGAGCACCCACGTCGAAGTCTCGCTCTTCCATCGCGGCGTCGCCGTGCAGGCGCGCGCGATCAGCGCCAACGGCAGCACCGTCGATCAGGCGGCGACCCCGGCCGACCCGGATGTCGTGCACGAGCTTCATCTCACCGGGCCGGAGATCATCCGCGTCGAGCTCGACGGTGCTGCAGGCGAGAGCTACCTGACCGAGATCTGCGTCGACAAGCGGATGATCGACATCGAGGCGTGGAAGGGCATCTCGGCCTACTACGCCGGAAGCTTCACGCTGCCTCTCGACGAGCCGGACGGGAAATGGGCCGTCGTCGTGGTGAGCCAGACGCTCGACAACACGCCTACCGACGGCGACCCGATCGCGGCGGCTCGCAAGCTCGGCGGCATCGTCGACTCCGCGAACGTCTCCGAGACGGGCGAGTGCGCCTGCGAGATCCTGTTCGACCACACATTCGACGTGACGACCGTCGTCGTGGAGTGAAGCCTCCGCGGCGACAGACGCCGCGGCGCTGCGGCTATTGATCGGCCCATCGGCGGAACGCGACGACGCTGTTGTGCCCCCCGAAGCCGAACGAGTTCGATACCGCGACGTCGACCTGTTGGAACCGAGCGTCGTTCGCGACGTAGTCGAGGTCGCAGGCCGGGTCGGCGGCGACCTGATTGACCGTCGGCGGTAGGGCACCATGGTGCAACGCCAGCACCGTAAAGACCGCCTCGACAGCGCCGGCGGCGCCAAGCGAGTGACCGGTCGACCCTTTGGTCGAGGAGATCACCGGCCGATCTGGAAGCGTTTCGCCGAAGACGAGCTTCAGGACGCGGGTCTCCGCGGCATCGCCGGCAGGGGTCGATGTTCCGTGCGCGTTGACGTACCCGACGTCGGCCGGCTCGAGCCCCGCGTCCGTCAGCGCCATCCGCACCGCACGCGCTGCGTTGGCGCCGACGGGATCCGGGTCGGAGACATGGGTCGCGTCGGACGATGTGCCGTAGCCGGCAAGTTCCGCGTAGATCCGCGCGTCCCTTGCCCTCGCATGCTCGAGCTCCTCGAGCACGAGCACAGCGGCTCCTTCCGCCACCACGAACCCGTCGCGGCCCGCGTCGAACGGACGTGACGCTCCGGCCGGATCATCGTTCCGCGTCGAGAGGGCGCGCATCGCCGCAAAGCCCGCCACGGAGACCGGTGTCACCGGCGCCTCGGTTCCGCCGCACATCATCACGTCGGCCCGACCGAGCCGAATCGCGTCGAGTGCGTCGCCGATCGCCATGCTCGACGCGGCGCACGCGGCGCTCTCACTGAGCAAGGGGCCACGCGTCCCGAGCTCGATCGACACCCACCCCGCAGCCAGATTCGGAAGCGTCTGCACAATCGCGAACGGGCTCACCCGTTCAGGCCCACGACTCGCCAACTGCAGCACCGTCTGCTCGAACGAGGCAACCCCGCCGAAGGCGGTCCCGATCGCCGCCCCGCACCGGTCACCCACCGAGCGGACGTCCAGACCCGAGTCCCGCTCCGCCTGCCTGGCAGCTGCGAGAACGAGATGGGCGCAGCGATCCATCCGTCGAGCGCGCTTCGAGTCGACGAATGTCGCAACGTCGAAGTCCTTCACCTCACACGCGAATCGCACCGGGAAATCGCTCGCGTCGAACCGCGAGATCGGCGCTGCGGCCCGGCGCCCCGCGAGCAACGCCGTCCACGCCTCACCAACCGACGTACCGATCGGGCTCACGATCCCGAGCCCCGTCACCACAACCCGCCGCCGCCCTTTAGACACACCGCAGCCTATGCAGCGCCGGAGCCGCCCTGTTGCCGCAGTCAGCGGCGCCGGAGATCGGCTTGCCGCAAGAATCTGGCGATGGTCGCTGCACTTCCGGCGCCGACGACGCCGATTCCTCGGTCACCGGCTGCGATCGTGGTCGCGCTCAACCGAACTTCAGAGCACCTCGCGCAGACGATCGGACAGTGGGACAAGTCGATGCCCCCTCCACGCGCGGTCGTCCTCCTCGCGCTCTACGAACAGCGGACGATCCGGGTTCTGGCGCGAGATCAGCGGCTCGCGCACCGAGTCGATCGGCTCGACCCCGACGTACGAAACGACGTTGTCGCGGCAACAGATCTCTTCCAGCTCTCGAAGTCAACTCCTCACCCTCTGGGGCGCCCGCACCTCGGCGCGCCGGCACGCGCAGCACGTCTCTTGACCTGGTACCGCGAGGCGCAACGCCGCTTCCACATCCGCTGGCAGCTGGTTGCCGCCATCAACTTCGTCGAGAGCGCTTTCAACAAAGTCCGCAACACGAGCGGCGCCGGCGCGCAAGGCCCGATGCAATTCGAGCCCGCTACCTGGAAGGCTTACGGCCTCGGCGGCAATATCGACGACCCCCATGACTCGATCGTCGCGGCGGCCAACTACCTTGCTGCAAACGGTGCTGTCCACGACGAGCGCGAGGCGCTCTACCACTACAACCCCTCTCGCCTCTACGTCGACGCGATCAGCCGATATGCAGACCAGATGCAGAAGGACCGACGCGCCTTCTACGCCTACTACAGCTGGCAGGTCTTCTGGCGAACATCCAGCGGCGACCGGCGCCTCACCGGACCCCGCTGACCCGTTGTTCGCGCCTGCGGCTCAGTTCTGGATCGGCGCCATGTAGGCGAGGACGGCGAGGATGCGCCGGTGATCGTCGTCGCTCCGTTGCAGGCCGAGCTTCATGAAGATCGAGGTCACGTGCTTCTGCACCGCGCGCTCGGTGATCACGAGCCGCTCGCCGATCCCCTTGTTCGAGCGTCCCTCGGCGACCAGTTCGATCACCTCCCGCTCCCGCGGCGTGAGCAGGTTGAGCGGGTCATCCGCGCTGCGCCCCTTTGTGAGCAATTGCGAGACGACCTGCGGATCGAGTGCGGATCCGCCTTCAGCGACCCGGCGCAATGCCGCCATGAAGTCGTCGAGATTCGTCACACGGTCTTTCAGGAGGTAGCCGATCCCAGCCGCGGACTGGGTGAGAAGGCGCGTCGCGATCCCGACCTCGACGTACTGAGACAGGATCAGGATCCCGACGTCCGGATATCGCAGTCGGATCTCCTCGGCGGCCCGCAGGCCCTCATCGGTGTGCGTCGGCGGCATCCGGACATCGACGATCGCCACATCAGGTCGGTAGCTCGAGATCTTGAGCAGCAGATCATCGGCACTCGCGGTCTGGGCGACCACGTCGACGCCCGCATCGCGGAGCAAGGACGCGAGCCCGTCGCGGATCAACAGGCTGTCGTCGGCGATCACGACCCGCACGGAATCACCGCCGAGATCGTCGTTCCCGTCCCGAGCGGGCTGCTGATGCGAAGCTGACCGCCCAGCGCTTCTACGCGGTCGGCGAGACCGCGCAGCCCCGATCCGCCGGCGTCGTCGGCTCCCCCGACGCCGTCATCGGCCACCTCCACCAGCGCGCCCTTCGGGTCGCGCGAGACCGTGACCTGCACCGTCGACGCGTGCGCGTGCTTCGCGACGTTCGCGAGCGCCTCCGAGGCGACGAAATAGGCGGCGACCTCGACGACCTCGGGCAGTCGCTCGAGCAGATCGACCGACACGGCGGTCGCGACGGTCGAGCGCGCGGCGAGTGATTGCAGGGCGACGCTGAGCCCGTGGTCGAGCACTGCCGGGTGGATGCCGTGCGCGAGCTCTCGCAGCTCGTCGACCGACGTTGCCAGCTCGGCTGCCGCCGTCGCGACGAGCGCCTCTGCCGCCTCCGGGTCGGTCCGGATGCGTGGGCCGAGCAGGCGAAGCTGCATGCCGAGCGCGACGAGCCGCTGCTGCGCGCCGTCGTGCAGGTTTCGCTCCAGTCGGCGGCGCTCCTGATCGCCGGCACCGACGATCCGCGCGCGGGATGCGCTCAACTCGTTCACGCGAGCCCGCAGCTCTGCCGCCAGCCGTTCGTTCTTGAGTGCGATCCCGGCGGCGGCGACAACCGCGTCGAGTAGCTTGCGCTCCTCCGCCAGTGACGCGTCGTAGACGATCGCGGCGACGCGCTCGCCGTCCTGCTCCACCACGGCCAGGAGCCTGTTGCCATCGTCGGCAGGAAGCTCGAGCTTCTCGCCGCCGCTGTCCGCGTAGGAGCCGAACTGCGGCAGCCAATAGGCGAGCGTGAGCGTCGGATCTCCGAGTGCCTTTGCGAGGGCAGCCTGCAACGGCCGGCCGCTCATCGAGCCGAGATCGACCAGGAGGTCTCCGACCGCGGCGCGCGCAGCCCATGCGCGCCAGACACCTGCAAGAAACACGGCCGGCACCAGCACGAGACCGACGAGCGTCGGCCAGACGAGGTAGGGCGACTGCGCCGTGGTGAACACCCCTTGCAGGATCAGCGCGCCCAGGAACAGCAGTGTGAGTGCTCCGGGCGCGGCCGGAGCGCTGGCACGCCGGACAGGACGCGTCGCCTTCAGCCACCGCCCGGCGAGGAGCATCGCCAGGCAAACCGACGCGGCGAAGCCGAGCAGGCTGGACGACTTGTCGATGACGCTTGCGACGTGCGCGTTCGGCCACACCAGCGCGAGGTTGCGCGGAACCTCGGCGAAGAGCATCCATGCGAGCGCGAGCACGACCTCGGCGAGGACAAAGGCAGCGATCACGACTCTCTCGCCGGCAACCCATCGGCGCCGACCGCCCGGGAACCAGACGAGCAGGGCGACGAAGGTGATGACCCAGTAGTTCGAGACCGCGATGCCGATCGTCTCGGCAAACGAGGAATGGAACCGGCCGAGTGTCACATGCACGAAGAACAGCAGTCCCGTGACGACCATCAGCGGGCCCACGCGGCTCTCCGGTCGCCGATGCCAGGCGAGCAACCCGCACGCCGCGAACGAGCCACCGACGACGTGGTAGAGCACGACCTCCGGCGGCGCGTGCTCCTGAAAGATCACCGGGCGGAGGGCGGCCCACTCGGCGGCGGCCGCCGTCAGCCAGAGACCAGCGAGGAGCAGGCTCCTCCGGGACAACGCCGTGCCTGACCGAACCATGTCGTCCACCGACGACCTTCCCGCCCGCCGGCTCGAGCCGCGGGCACAGACTCATCAACCCTACTCGCGTTTGGTGCGGTGCGGTTAGACGCACCTGACGACACCGGCTAGCGACACCGGCGGAAACCTGCTCGCCCCATAGCCCCAGCCCCGCGCCTAGAGGAAGTTCGGTGACGAAGAGACCCTCGGCAAAGGAGCTGCCATGAAGACCGTCCTGGTGCACGAAAGACCGCCGTCGGGCGCGAACCCGACCCACCCGACGACGCGCCGTCCGAACCTCGCGGCCCGCGTCGGCCGGTGGAGCGCCGCCCACTGGAAGACAGCCACCTTCGGCTGGCTTGCGCTCGTGTTGCTCGCGTTCGCCGTCGGCGGCCTGGTCGGCACGAAGCAGGTGGACCCGACGAAGGCGGGGCCCGGCGAGTCGGGTCGCATGGACCGGATCCTCGATGCCGGCTTCAAGGTGCCCGCGAGTGAGAGCGTCCTGATCCAGGGCCGCTCCACACGAGCAGGCACGCCGGCCTTCGACACCGCCGTGAAGGACGTCGTTGCCCGCCTGGCGACGGTGCCTGCCGTGCAGAACGTCCGCTCGCCGCTCGAACCAGCCAACGCAGGCCAGATCGCAGCGGACAGACATGCCGCGCTCGTCGAGTTCGAGATCCGCGGCGACAGCACGAAGGCGATGGACAAGCTCGGTCCTGTCCTCGAGAACGTCGCCGACGCCCAACGCGCCCACCCGGGCGTCTTCATCGGGGAGTTCGGCGGTGCGAGCGCCGCCAAGGCGGTCAACACCGCGTTCGCTCACGACCTCAAGAGCGCGGGTGTGTTCTCCATCCCGCTCACGCTGATCATCCTCGTCATCGCCTTCGGCGCACTCGTAGCCGCGGGCATCCCGCTGCTGCTGGCGCTCACCGCCGTGTTCGCGACGTTCGGGCTGGCGGCCCTACCGAGCCACCTCCTCCCGCTCGCACCCGAGGCGTTCGCCGTCGTCCTGTTGGTCGGGCTCGCGGTCGGTGTCGACTACTCGATGTTCTACCTCCGGCGCGAACGAGAGGAACGGGCCGCCGGACGGAGCGAGCAGGCCGCGCTCGAAGCCGCCGCCGCCACCTCCGGCCGCGCGGTGCTCATCTCCGGCCTGACCGTAATGGTCGCAATGGCCGGCTTGTTCCTGACCGGGGACGCCACCTTTGCGTCGTTCGGCTACGCGACGATGATCGTCGTGGCGTTCGCGATGGTCGGCTCGCTGACCGTTCTGCCCGCGCTGCTCTCGAAGCTCGGCGACCGCGTCGACCGGGTACACGTTCCGCTCGTCGGGCGGCTGCGACGCGACAACGGCGAGGGCCGCATCTGGGGGGCGATCATCGACCGCGTTCTGCGCCGGCCGCTTCTCTCCGCCGCGGTCGCGACCGGACTGCTGCTCGCACTCGCCGCGCCTGCCCTTCAGCTTCGGATGGCGACTCCAGGTCCAGACACCTTCCCCAAGTCGCTCGACGTCGTGAAGACCTACAACCGCATGCAGCAGGCGTTCCCGGGCACGGCGCTGCCGGCCTATGTCGTCGTCGACGCGCCGGACGTCAACGCGCCGGCCGTCCGTCAGGCGATCGGCCGGCTCAAGCTGGCGGCACTCGCCACCGGCCGCGCACGCGGGCCGATCACGATCGACACGAACAGCAACCACACGATCGCGAACATCACCGTCCCGATCCTCGGTAACGGAACCGACGCGCAGTCGAACGCCAGCCTGGCGGCCCTGCGCGACCAGGTTGTTCCGAAGACCGTCGGCGCGCTCCCGAACGTCGAGTCGGGCGTGACCGGGCTCACCGCCGAATGGAAGGACCAGAAGGATCAGCTGAAGTCGAAGCTGCCGTTCGTGTTCGCCTTCGTGCTCCTGTTCGCGTTCGCGTTGATGCTGGTCGCGTTCCGCTCGATCGTCGTCGCGATCAAGGCGATCGTGCTCAACTTGCTCTCGGTCGCCGCCGCGTACGGCGTGCTCGTGCTCGTCTTTCAGCACGGCATCGGCAAGGGGCTGCTCGGCTTCAGCTCGACTGCCGGGATCGACCCGGTCACGCCGCTGCTCCTGTTCGTGATCCTGTTCGGGCTCTCGATGGACTACCACGTCTTCATCATCAGCCGGATCCGGGAGGCGTTCGACCGCGGCGAGAACATGGACGACGCGATCGCCCACGGAATCAAGTCGACGGCCGGCGTGGTCACGAGCGCAGCGATCGTCATGGTCGCCGTCTTCTCGATCTTCGCCACGCTCTCGATGCTGATCTTCAAGCAATTCGGCGTGGGCCTCGCAGCCGCGATCCTGATCGACGCCACCCTCGTCCGCGGCGTCTTGCTGCCGGCGACGATGAAGCTGCTCGGCGAGCGAAACTGGTACCTCCCCGCCTGGCTCCAGTGGCTCCCGCGCCTCGAGCCTGCGACGGTGCCGGAGCCAACACCGGTTCCCGTTTCCGGGTAGCCCTGCTCGGGTCCCGGCCGCGGATCCACGCGGTCGGGACCCGAATCCCGCCCTCCGAGCTGGGCCGGCGCGGACTACTGCAGGAGCGGTGAGGGCGGGATCTGCGTCGTGCCGCGAATCCCGTCGACGACGAACATCACCTTGTCGACGTAGCACCAGCTCCAGATCTCACCCGGCTCCAGCGAGCGGATGATCGGATGCGATGTGGCGTGCGCATGCGCCGTCGCGTGACGGTTCGGTGAGTCGTCGCAGCAGCCGGCGTGGCCGCACATGAGGCAGATCCGGAGGTGTAGCCACTTGCCGCCCATCTGCAGGCACTCCTCGCAGCCCGCAACGGAGGCCGGCAGCTCGCGCACCTCGATCTGGTCGAGATGGCTGCACTGAACGGTGCTCACCTCGCGGGCTCCACGGCACGGGAATGGGAGAGACGGCCGTGGACGAACTGCACCGCCATCGCCCCTTCGCCGACGGCGGTAGCGCAGCGCTTGGTCGAACCGGAGCGGACGTCGCCGGCCGCGTAGACGCCGGGGACATCGGTCTCGAGCAGGTTGTCGGCGCCGGCCGCCGTCCCGGTGAGGATGAAGCCGTCGCGGTCCCGCCCGACGACGTCCCCGAGCCACTCCGTGCACGGCTTCGCGCCGAGGAAGAGGAAGAGGTACGAGAAGCGGAGGTTTTTACCGCTCGAGAGCGTGACGGCGTCCAGGCGCCCGTCGCGGCCGTGAAGCGATGCGATCTCGCTGCGGCCTCGGACGACCACGCCGTAGCGGTCGAGCTCGTGGATGAGGTAGTCGGACATCGTCTCGCGGAGGTCGTTGCGGCGGTGCAGCAGGGTGACGAGCGCGCCGCCACGGGCGAGCCATACGGCGGCCTGGCCGGCCGAGTTGCCGCCGCCGACGACCGCGACGCGTGAGCCGGCGCAAAGCTGAGCCTCGGGCGGACCAGCGCTGTAAAAGACGGTGAGGCCTTCGAACTCGTCGAGCCGGTCGACCGGGAGCCGGCGGTACTGGGCTCCAGTCGCGAGCAGGACGGCGCGAGCGGCGATCTCACGATCGTCCTCGAGGTGCACGACATGCCGACCGTTCCCCGGCTCGAGGGAGAGGGCGCGGTAGGGCGTGGCCGTGCGCGCGTTGAACTTGCGCGCCTGGGCGACGGCCCGGCTGGTGAGCTCGCCGCCGCTGATCCCTGCGGGAAAGCCGAGGTAGTTCTCGATCCGCCGCGACGAGCCGGCCTGTCCGCCGAGCGCGGTGCTCTCGACGACCAGCGTGTCGAGGCCCTCGGAGGCGCCGTAGACCGCGGCGGCGAGCCCGGCCGGGCCGGCGCCCACGACCAGCAGGTCGACCTCTTCGCGTGGGGAGAGCTCGAGCCCGATCCCGAGGGCACGCAGCACCTGGCCGGTGGTCGGGGCATGCAGCTCGCCGCCTCCGGGCAGCCGCACGAGCGGCGGCGCACCGCCGGCGGGCGGAGCCGAATCCTGCCAGCTGTACGGAAGCCGGTTCGCGCGCACGAAGTCGAGCATCTGCATCGTCCGCTCCGAGCCGCGCGGGCCGACGATCTCGAGGCCGATCCCATGCACGCCCTGCAGCGCCTCACGCCGCGAGATGAACGTCGAGAGCAGCAGATCGCTGAGCGGGCCGTCGTCGTCGAGGAGAGAGCGCAGGTCGGCGCGTCCGACGGCGATGTACCGCAGCGGCTCGACCGCGAGCGCGTTCACGAAGACCGTCTGCCCCGACAGGAGGTTCAGCTCACCGAGGAAACCACCCGGGCCGTGCCGCACGAGCTCGTTCCCCGCCGCGTCGACGATCGCGACCTCGCCGTCGAGGATCGCGATGAACGGGTACGTGGGATCGCCGACCTGGTAGAGAAGGTCGCCGACGGCGGCCGACCGCTCCTCGCCGATCTCGGCGAGGGCGGCGAGCTGCGACGGAGAGAGCAGGGCGCTCGCGGGTGCTGTCATGGCTCTGAACTCAATCCTGGCGAACGAGTCAAGGCGACGGAGCGGGGTCGGTTGCCCGGACCGCGGCGGGGACGGCCTTCGGGCTCCAGCCGATCGCCGGTGCGATCTCGCGAGCGATGATGTCGAGCATCGCCGCGTTGTACTCGACGCCGAGCTGGCTGGGCACGGTCAGGAGGACAGTGTCGGCGGCTCGAACCGCGACGTCCTGTGCGAGCTCGTCTGCGATCCGGTCGGGCTCTCCGGTGTAGGTGCGCCCGAAGCGGCTGATCGCGCCGTCGAGCCAGCCGACCTGATCCTCGTTCTCGTCGCCGCCGAAGAGCCGGCGGTCGAGGTCGGAGGTGATCGGGATGACACTGCGACTGACCGAGACGCGCGGCTCCCGCGCGTGGCCGGCCGCCGTCCACGCGGCCCGGAACAACGCGATCTGCTCGGTCTGCAGCTCGTCGAACGGCACTTGTGTGTCCTCGAGCAGGAGCGTCGAGCTCATCAGGTTCATGCCCTGCTCGCCGGCCCAGACGGCGGTTTCGCGTGAGCCGGAGCCCCACCAGATCCGCTCGGCGAGGCCGGGTGACTGCGGCTGCACTGCGAGCGTCGCGTCGCCGGGGCGTCCGCCGGCATCGGCGGGGACGACGCCGGCGCCCACAATCGCTGCGCGGAAAAGCGCTGTCTTCCTCCGGGACTCGTCCTGATCAATCGAGTAGCCGAACGCCTCACCGCCGCGCCACGCCGGCTCGGGCGACCCGCGGCTGACGCCGAGCTGCAGCCGCCCGCCCGCGAGCAGGTCGGCCGCTGCGGCTTCCTCGGCCATGTAGAGCGGATTCTCGTAGCGCATGTCGATCACGCCCGTGCCGATCTCGATGCGGCGGGTCTTGACCCCGATCGCCGTGAGAAGCGGGAACGGGGACGAGAGCTGCCGCGCGAAATGGTGGACGCGGACGAAAGCCCCGTCGATCCCGATCTCCTCGGCTGCGACCGCAAGCTCAACCGTCTGCCGGAGCGCGTCGCCGGCCGAGCGCGTCAGCCCGCCGCCCGGGTGCCAGGCGCCGAATGACAGAAAGCCGATCTTCTTCGGAAACTCCATCTCTCTGCCCCTCGAGAACGTTATTGAGCGATCAAGTATTTCTTCGAGGATAGCGGGCGCGCGTCCCGTAGTGACCTAGTCTGCGAAAGCGCACAAGCGCTCGATCTAGGTCAATCCATGAACCTGGAGTAGTGGTGTTGCTGATCCTGGAGGAGGATGCGATCCGCACCCTCGCCGACGTCGACGCGGCGCGGCAGGTGGTGAAGGACGCCTTTCACGCACTCCAGCGCGGAAGGGCGACGCTCCCGGGCGTCATCTCGATCCCGTTCGCGGCATCAGAGGGCGTGGCACACATCAAGGCTGGGCACCTGCACGACGACCCAACCTGGACGGTCAAGGTGTCCGCGGACTTCCAGCCCGGGGACGGCCTGCCAACTCACCACAGCGGCATGATGCTCGTGATCAGCTCCGTCGACGGCAGCCTGGTGGGCGTCCTGCGAGACAACGGGTTCCTCACCGAGCTTCGCACGGGCGCCGCCGGAGCGGTCGCCGCCGATCTGCTCGCGCGCACCGACGCAAGAACGGTCGCGATCATCGGCGCCGGCAGTCAGGCCCGCTTCCAGCTGCAGGCGTTGCGTCGGATCCGGCCGATCGAGAGCGTTCGCGTCGCGTCCCGGTCGCCCGAGCGAGCGCAGGCGTTCGTCGACGAGATCGCCTCGGGCTCGCGCCTGTCGGCTCGGCTCTTCGACTCGGTCGAGGAGGCTGTTCGCGACGCAGACGTCGTCGTGACGACGACGCAGTCGACCTCCCCGCTCGTCCGTGCGGAATGGCTTGCACCTGGTGTCCACGTGACCGCCGTCGGCTCGGACGAGCCGACCAAGTGGGAGCTCGATCCCGATGTGCTCCGACGAGCCGACGTGATTGCCGTCGACGACCGCGATCAGGCGAGCCGATTCGGCGAGCTTCACCATGCGCTCGACGCCGGAGTCGTCGACACTCAGCGGATCGTCACGCTCGGCGAGCTGATCGACGGCGCGGCTGTGGGTCGCACGGGAGCGGAGCAGGTGACCGTCGCCGACTTGACGGGGGTCGGTGTCCAGGACGCCGCGATCGCTGGGTTCATCGTCACGGCCGCAGGCCGAGGCACGCAAGAGTCGGGCTGAGAGGAGAGCAGGGTGCGCTACCGGCGGATGCGAATCGAGGTCGAGTCTCCGGAGCAACTTGGCTACACGACGATCAGGCACAACCTCGCCGAGAGCTCGTTCTCCGACATGGCGCTCGCCGATTTCGGCGTGGACGCAGATCTAAGCCGGCTCGTTCTTCCCTACGGCGACCACCTCGGCGCCGAGCGTCTTCGCGAGCTGATCGCGGTGAACGGGCCGGGACTGTCTCCCTCGGACGTCCTCGTCACCGCCGGCGCAGCCGCCGCGTTGTTCATCGTCGCCACCTCGCTTCTGCAGGAGGGAACGCACGCGCTCGTGTGCGCTCCCAATTACGCAACGAATCTGGAGACGCCGCGCGCCATCGCGGCCGACCTCGAGACACTCGAGCTGCGGTTCGAGAACCGTTGGCGCCTCGACCTCGGCGAGATCGCGGCACGACTCAGGCCGGAAACACGGCTCGTGAGCCTCACGTATCCGCACAACCCGACCGGCAGCATGATCAGCCGGAGCGAGCTCGAGGCGGTGATCACGCTCGTCGAGAGCCATCCGACAGCGCTGCTCCTCCTCGACGAGACCTACCGCGACCTGGCCTACGGGGAACCGCTGCCGATGGTGACCGGTCTCTCCGACCGCGCCCTCGGCGTCTCGTCGATGTCGAAGAGCTACGGCCTCCCCGGTCTCCGGGTCGGCTGGCTGACCTGTCGGGACGAGCATCTGCTCGAGACGTTCCTCGCGGCAAAAGAGCAGATCTTCATCACCGGCGCCGTTCTGGACGAGGAGCTGACCGCGCGTGTGCTCGAGCGGCGCGCGGAGGCTCTCGCCTCCATCCACGCGAAGACGCAGAAGCACCTCGGGATCGTTCGCGAGTGGATCGACGGGCACAACTTCTTCGAGTGGGTCGAGCCGTCCGCCGGTGTCGTCTGCTTCCCGCGCATCCGACCGGAGGTCAACGTCGACGTCGACCTGTTCTATCGGACGCTCTACGAGGACCAGGGAACCTACGTCGGGCCCGGCTGGTGGTTCGACCAGGATCCTCGGTTCTTCCGTCTCGGCTTCGCATGGCCGACCGAGGAGGAACTCCGTTCCGGGCTCGAGGGCCTCGATGTGGCTGTCGCCAAGGCGACCGCCGGCCTGACGCCGGCGTAACGGCTCTCAGTTCGAGGACGCACTCCCGCTCGGCATGGTGGCACTCTTGCGAGCGCGTATCCTGAGGATGCGATGAAGGCGCTTGGCGTGGCGACGCTTGTTGCCGTGATCGCCCTCACCGGTTCTGCAGACGCAGCGGTCGAGTCGACCGCGACGCTCAAAGGCGCGACGCAGATCTCGTTCGGCTGCCCGGGGCCCGTCAGCGATTCCGGGCCGGCGTGTTACCCGTGGCACCCGTATCCGTCAGCACGCTTCGCGATCTCACGCCGCACGACCGCCGGTCTCCCCGTCCCCAACACCGCCGTGGTCGTCACCTCGAACCAGAACGGGCGGTTCAGCCTCCGGCTTTCCCCCGGCAGCTATCGGGTGACACCGTTGCCAGGGCGGAACACGCACGGCGGCCCGCCGCTGACAGTGCGATTGCGGGCAGGGGCCGCGACGACGGTGCTCGTCCGCTTCGTCGGCTTCCCTCAGATGGAATAGCGGTCCATGTTCGGGCGGGCAGGAAACGATCCCGTTTAGAGAGCCCAGGGCCGAGATAAGCCGACGCGCTGCTGGACGTCGCTGCGCAGACGGAGGGGCTTCCTAGGTGGTTGGCCGTTCTAGTGTGGCGGCGCGAAGATGACTGTAACGCGTACGGCGCGCGTGAGACGAGCGACTGCAGCGGTCGTAAGTGTGCCGGCGGACAACTCGACGACGAACGCGCTTGCGTGTGGGAAGCGATGGCTCTGCCAGGTGACGACGCTTCCGGGTTCGCGTGCGAGTGGAGCGAGGCGGAGCCCGGCGGCGCGCGCGAAGCGTCGCTCGAGCGCGCGATTGCCTGTTGAGGTGTCGACGAGATCGAGGTGCTGATGGAACCAGATGGAGACCGTCGGGCGGACCTGCTCGATCAACCGGTATGCGATTCGCGTCTCCGGCTCGGAGAGCGGCCGGGGGCCTGAGTAGTAAGCGCCCCTGAGTCGCTGCCAGCGCCAGGGGAAGTTGCGGTTCAGGTCGACGCCGCGGGCATTGCCGCGGGTTCCGGCGGCGGCGCCGTCGGGGTTCAGGTTGGGGACGATCCAGATGTCGGCTTCGGCCGGGGCGGCCATCGACGCGAGTCGGGCGGCGATAGCGATGCCGGCGCATTCGTTCCCGTGCATGCAGCCGACGACGAGCGTCTGGTGCGGGGTGTCGGGGTCTCCGGTCTCGAGGGCCGTGATCGGGCGGCCGTCGACGGAGTAGCCGAGTATGACGGTGCGACGAACGGTGACGTCGCTGCTTCGAGTGGCATCGACGGCGCCGGCGTGTGTCGCCGCGAGGAGACCGATCGCGCAGGCAGCGAAGAGGCCACGTCTTGCAGTCGCTCTAGGCACGCGGGAGCACCACGGCGAAGCTCGCGCCGGCGGAGCGCGGGGAGAGGGTGATGTCTCCGCCGGCGGCGCGTGCGAGTCGGCGGGCGAGCGCGAGGCCGAGACCGGCTCCGGTTCCTGGTTTGGCGTTGCTGCCGCGGACAGCTGGTTCGAAGATGTGCTCACGCTCATCAGGTGGGACACCGGGTCCGTCGTCTTGCACGTGGATGGTGACGGTTCGTCGCTCTTGTTCGATGGCGACGGTGATCGTTGTGTGGGTGTAGGTGCAGGCGTTCTCGAGCAGGGGTGCCAGGATTCGGAGAAGGAGCTCGTTGTCGACGGCGACGCGTACGCCGGCGGCCGGGTCGGGGAATGTCAGCGTGAGGTGGCGTCGTTCGGCGTCGGCGCCGATCTCGCGTCGCGCAAGTTCGATGGCGTCGGCGACGTCGGCGCGCATGTGGGTGTTGGAGGATTCGTGCCGTGCGGCGGCCATGAGCGCGTCGAGGGTCCGCTGCATGACGACGGCGTTTTCGTGGATCGATGCGAGTGCGGGCTGTTCGCTCGCGCTGGTGGGTTGTGCTCGGATCGCAAGTTCTGCCCGGCCGATGATGCGTGTAAGTGGTGTGCGGAGCTCGTGGGCGAGCTCGGCGCCGAAGCGTTGCTCGCGGCGGAGCGCATCGGTCACGCGGTCGAGGAGCTGGTCGAGTGTGTCGGCGAGTTCGCTCAGCTCGTCGTTGGGGGTTCCGGGTGAGAAGCGGCGGTCGGGGTCGTGTTCGCTCCATTCGCGCGCCTGCAGCGTCATTTGGCTGACGGGACGGAACGCGCGCCGTAGGAGCAGGTGAGAGGCGAGGATGCCGAGCGCGAGCAACAGGGCGCCGAGGCCGGTCGAGTAAAGGAGCGCAAGCCGTTCGGTGCGTTGGTAGGGCGCGAGCGCGACGGCGGCGATCGCGGCGCCGCGGCGGCGGCCGCCGGAGACGATCGGGGAGGCGGCGAGGCGCGTGTCTGGGTCGCTAACCGTTGCCGTCCTCGCGTACGGAGCGCCGGTAAGGCGTACCACTGCCGCGCGCAGGCTGGCGCTAGTTCCGACTGGCTGCTCCAGCACTCGGCCGCGGCGGTCGACCACCCAGACGGGGACATCGAGGCTTGCTTGGTCGGGCGCCTCGCTGACCGCGAGCGAGCCGCCTCGAATCTGCAGGGTGGCGATGGCTGCGGCGAGGCGAGCGTGGGCGAGCCGGGTGGCGTCCGCGTCGAGGCTGTGGCGCAGAAGGATGTTGCCGGCGACGATCGCCGCTGCGAGCACGGCGGTCGCGGTCGCGGCGGAGGCGAGCAGAAGCCGGGTGCGGATCGTCAGCCGCCGCGACAGGAGACGAGTCACGGTTCGATCTTGTAGCCGACTCCGAGCTGGGTGGTGAGCGTCGGTGGCTCGGGGAGCTGGCGGAGCTTGCGGCGCAGGCGGGCGAGGAAGGCGTCGAGCATGTTGTCGTGCACGATCGCGCCGTGCGGCCAGCCGGCTTGCTTCAATGCGCGCCGCCGCACGACGGCGCCGGGGGTCGCGAGTAGGGTGGCGAGGAGACGGAACTCGGTTGGTGTGAGCGAGACGCTCGCCGCGCCGGCGCTGACGGCGTGGCGTGCGGGGTCGAGCCGCAGGCCGACAGTCTCCAGCGGCCGGCCGTCGCCGCCGCTGCGGCGCAGCAGGGCGCGGAGGCGCTCGGCGACTTCGGCGAGCGCGAACGGTTTGGCGAGGTAGTCGTCGCCGCCGGCCCGCAGGCCGGCGAGCCGGTCGGGGAGCGCGTCGAGGGCGGTGAGGAAGAGCACCGGGGTCGTGTTGCCGGCGGCGCGCAGGGCCTGACAGAGGTCGCGGCCGTCGGCATCGGGGAGGCCGATGTCGATCACCAGCGCGTCGGCATGGATCTGTTCGAGCCGTTCGAGGAAGGCGGCGCCGGTCGCGGCGGCGGTCACGTCGAAGCCTTCCTTGCGGAGGCCTTCGGCGAGGATCGCGCGGATCTCCTGATCGTCCTCGACGACCGCGACGACCGGTTCCATGCTGTCCATTATCGAGGCGTCCGTTCGGTTCGGTTAGAGGTCGCGGAGAGTTTCGAGAGCCGGGCGGCGGAGTGCGCGCAGTCCGGCGCCGGCGGCGGCCGCGACCGCAGCGAGGGTGACGGCGGCGAGTAGGCCGAGGTAGGGCCAGGGGACGGTGGGCGCGGTCGGGGGCGGATCGAAGACGCCGGTCAGGAGTTTGACGAGCATGATCGTGAGCCAGGTCGCCCCGACGACGCCGGCGAGGACGCCGCCCACCGTGATGAAGACGGTTTCCGTCCAGACGAAGGCGCCGAGCTGGCGTCGCTTGGCTCCGAGGGCGCTCGCGATCGCGAAGGTACGGCGGCGCTCGGCGAAGCCAAGCCAGAGCAGGAGACCGGCGGCTGCGGCAACCAGGACGAGTGCATAGGCGAGCTCGACACGGATGAGGCCGGTCAGCTCGACGCTGGTCAGGCTTCCGGCGATCAGCTTGCGGTTGGTCGTGATGTCGGTGACCATCCCGCTGATTCCGATGGCGGCGCGGACACGGTTGCCGACGGTTTGCGGGGAGGCGCCGTCGGTCTGGATCAGGAAGCTGCCGACGGTTGGGTCGTGGGTGGCCTGGGCGACGTAGCCGGCGTTGACGATCGTGTAGGCGTCCTTGGGGGCGGTCGGGAACTCGTTCGTGATCCCGAGGTAGCGGAAGGGCACGGTGATCGGCGCCCTCGTGTGTTGGTCGAGCACTCGTAGCCGGATCGTGTCGCCTGGGTTGAGCTGGTAGTCGTGCACGACCTCGGCGCTCACAAGGATCCCGTTCGGGGTGCGGCCGAGCGTGCCGATCAGGCCGCTGGCGCTGCCGCCGCTGAAGTAGGGGTCGCTCAGCTGCGCGTTTCGGACGACGGTCGCCGCGTTGACGCCGTACAGGTCTTGCAGGTCTTGGCCGATGTAGGCGTAACGGTGCAGCAGCGGCTCGACGCTGGCAACGCCGCCAAGCCTGGCGAGCCGGGCGCCGCTCCCGGCGGTCAGGTGCGCGCCGGGGTAGGTGGTGACGACGACGTCGGCGCCGTTGGACAGGCGAGCGTCGATTTCTGCTTGCTGTTTGTATGTGGCGTTGAAGGCGGCGGTGGAGGCGGCGAAACAGGTGGCGAGCGTGACCAGCGCGAACGCCCGTGCGATCAGGCTGCGCTGGCGACTCATCCCGGCCGCGACCGTGCCCGCGAGCTCGCCCGCGAGCGGCCGGGCGGCGCGGGCGAGAAGGGGTCGGCCGCGGCCGAGGGCGAGCGTGGCGAGCCGCCAGGAGAGCAGCCCGATCCCGACCCAAGCCAGAAGCGGTGCGAGGAACGACCAGTAGTTGACCGAGACCTGCTGTGTGCCTTCGACCGCGAGCACGAGCTTGTAGCCATTGCGCCCGGTCGCGATGTAGACCGCGATCGCGGCCGCGATCGCGAGGAAGTCGAGCCTGTAGCGGAACCACCAGGGTGCACGGGCTCGGCCGACGACGGCGCGGGCGGCGCTGACCGTCAGCGCGCGTGCGTCGCGCCAGGCGGGCAGCACGATCGCTGCAGCGGCGAGGAGCAGACCGGCGGCGAGCGCGGCGAGCGCCCAGACGAAACCTCTGCCGTTGCCGGCGCCGAAGCTGGCCGAGTCGAAGGCGAGTCTGCCGATCAGTGCGGCGGCGGCGAGGCCGAGCACGCTGCCGGCGGCGCCGACCAGCGTTGCTTCGGCGAGGGCGAGCCGGAGCAGGCTGGGCACGGTCGCGCCGCGTGCCCGCAGCAGTGCCTGCTCGCGCCGGCGCCGCTCGCCGCCCGCGCTGGCGATCGTGACCGTCACCAGAGCCGCGAGTAGCGCTCCCGGCAGGCCGAGGAAGAGGAAGGCGATCCGGGCGTAGAGGCTGTCGCCGCGCGCCTTGTCGAGCGCCTGGCCGAGGTTGTTGCCGACGACGCCCGCGCCCTGCAGGCGCGCCTCCAGGTTGCGGGCGCGGTCGCCGATCGAGTTGAAGGCGGCGGTTGGGTCGTGCGGCAGTGTCCGGTGGTCGAGCTCCGCGTGCACCTGGTACCGCACCAGATCGGGGCGAGCCTTGGCGAGCGGGGCGAAGAGCGTCCGCCACATGCGCATCGGGACGACCAGCACGTTGTCGGGCGGTAGTGGTGGGGTCGTTCCGGTCGAGGTGCCAACCGGGACGAGCAGCTGTTGGGCGGCCGGGAAGTCGATCACGCCCTGCACCCGGGCCTTCACGCGTGGCAGGCCGGCACGTTGGATCGAGACGGTGCCGCCGGTTGTGATGCCGAGGTTGGCGGCCATCTGCTGGGCGATCAGGACGCCCCTGCGCGCGCCGATGTACTGCCGGAACTCACCCGGATAGGTGGCGCGATAGGAGGCGGGGACGCCGAGCACCAATCCGGCGCCGGCGGTGTTGACGACGCCGTGCGCGCTTGCCGTGTAGCCGGCCGTTTCTGCGTAGGCGACCGGCAGCGCGCTGCGCACCCCGGGATAGCGGCTGATCGTGTGCAGCAGCGTGTCCGCGTTGGCGCCGGGCTGGGCCTGCACCTGCCAGTCGAGCGGCACCTGCGCGACCGCCCGTTCGGTCATCGCCGCGGTCGAGCCGGAGAGGAAGACGCCGATCGATGCCATCAGCGAGACAGCGACCGCGACCCCGACCGTAGTGGCGACGATCCGGCCGGGGCGGCGGCGGAGGAGTCCCGCGAGCCAGGCGGCGGTCAGCACCGCGCGAACTCCGGCACGATTGCGAGGCGGCCGTCGCTGACGTGCCAATGCTGGTCGAGCTGGTCGGAGATGTCAGGGTCGTGAGTTGCGACGACGAGCGTCGCGCCGGCCGCTTCGGCGGCCGCGAGCAGCTGCTCGGTGACGTGTGCGCCGCTTGTGCGGTCGAGCTGGCTCGTCGGTTCGTCGGCCAGGATCAGCCGCGGACGACCGGCGAGCGCGCGGGCGATCGCGACACGCTGCGCCTGTCCGCCCGAAAGCTCCTCGGGCAGCTTTTCGGCTAGCCCCTCGAGCTCGAGCCGCCCCAACGCTTTCCGGGCGCTCGCTTGGGCGCCCGTGTCGTCGTGGCCGTCGAGCAGCAGCGGCAGCGCCACGTTCTCGAGCACGGTCAAGGGCGCGAGCAGGCTCGGTCCTTGGAAGACGACGGCGACGGGGCCCGGCCGCAACGCCGCGGGGTCGCCGAGCGCCGGCCAGCTGACCTCGCCCTCGCTCGGCTGGTCGAGGCCGGCCATCAAATGCAGGAGCGTGCTCTTGCCCGACCCGGACGGGCCGATCAACGCGACGCGATCACCGGCGAAGACGTCGCAGTCGACGCATGCCAGCGCGACTGTCACAGCCCCGCCGCTACCGAAGCGGCGACCGACTTGACGGCAGCGAACCAGCGGCTCGCCTCTCACGTGACCACGCTCCCGTCGCGCAACTCGACGACCCGGTCCGCCGTCGCGGCGATCTCCTCGTTGTGGGTGACCACGACCACGGCCGTACCCTCGGCGGCTCGCTGCCGGAGCAGCGTGATGATCCGCGCCGCCGTGTCAGAGTCGAGCTCGCCGGTCGGCTCGTCGGCGAGCAGCAGCGGCGGATCGTTCGCGAGCGCGACAACCAGCGCGGCACGCGCGAGCTCCCCGCCGGAGAGTTGGGTCGGTAGCGCATTGGCCCGCGCCTGGATGCCGGCGCCCGCGAACAGCTCGGAGAGGCGCGCCGTCGCGACCCGTCCCGCCAGCCGCTGCGCAAGCAGCGCGTTCTCGCGAACGTCGAGGTGAGCGAGCAGGTTGGCGCTCTGAAAAAGCACGCCGATCGAGCGGGAGCGCACGCGCGCCCGCTCCTGCTCGGGCCGCCGCGACAACCGCTCACCGTTGACGCGCACCATTCCACCATCCGGCTCGTCCAAGCCGGCCAGGCAGGCAAGCAGCGTCGACTTCCCCGAGCCCGACGGCCCCACCACCGCGACGACTTCGCCACCATCGACGCTCAACGACACGCCGCGCAGCGCGAGCGTCTCATCGTCGCCCGCGTGGTAGAAGCGGTACAGATCGCGCGCCTCGAGCGTCGCCGCCATTCAGCGCCACCGAAGCGAGGAGGTGATCAGCCGGTAGGGATCGACGTTGTCCGAACCCGCCGGAGCCTGCAGCGTGATCGTGTACGACCTGCCGCGCCGCCAGAACTCGTAGCGATTCACATCTGTGCGTATCGACTTGCCGGTCACCGGATTCGGCGCGCTCAGCGCGTGATACGTGATCAGGATCGCCGCGCCGGCAGGCCGCCGAACCGTGCTGAGGTGCGGGGACGCGAAGCCCTTCGTCTTCGCACGCAGGGCAGGAAGCTCGACCCGCCGCACCGAGGCCAGTGACGGCCGCCGCAGCGCCGAGCTGACGTCGACGTGGATCGAGTTGTACTTGTCGGCGAAGCGCACCGACCGCCCCGATCCGGTCCGTCCCCAGCCTTCCGGCACCTTCAACAGGTAACCGGCTCCGTGGTAGGCAACGAACGCCTGGTTGTCCGGGATGTCGCCCGGCGGTCCGTTGTCGGCGCCCACGACGGGCGCGAGCGACATGACGCTAACCGCAGCCAGCGCCGCTGCTGTGAAAGGGATGGAGATTCTCATGTGCACGACCGTAGGCCGCTCCCTCTGACCAGGGCATGACGGGACTGGGGAGTGCTCCGAACTTGGACGCCGGCGGTGCGTCAGTCGGGCAGCGCACGCGCGCGCCAGACCCGGTTGACCCCGAGGTAAGCGAGTGTCGCAGCCGCGAAGCCGAGCAGCACGTCGACGACGTAGTGATCGGCCGTGTAGACGACCGCCGTCGCTTGCAGGAGCGCGTACACGAGCGCGACTCCGACGATCGGTCGGCGCCAGCGGCTACGACCCGCGAGTGCGCCGGCGAAGAGCAGGACGACGAAGGCGTACCCGGCGTGGAGCGACGGGATCGCGGCGTAGTTGTTCTTCGGGACTAGGCGCGTCACCGATGCGCTCGCGAGCCCGCTCGCACCGGCGGAGACTGTGGCGCTCGGGCGCGTGAGGTGGACGAGCGGAGTCGTGAGGTGCCGGTCGGAAGCGGCCCACGGAGGTGCGGACGGGTACAGGAGGAAGACGAGGCATGCCGCGAACGAGAGCACGACCATCGTCGCGGCGAACCGATAGAAGAGCGCACGCCGCTTCACCCAGAGCGCGAACCCGAGCAGCGGCGGAACGATGAAGTGGAGGCGCGTCATGAGCACCGCCGCGTGGGCCGGGAGCGAGTGATGCGCAGTCCCGAGGAGGTGCTCGAGCTCGGCGGTGGGCAGGTGCCCGGCGAACAGGAAGCGCTCGACCGAGAGCTGCGGCCGCGCGAACGGCGCCGGGTGGATCAGGTGCGCGACCCCGCGGCAGACGGAGTACACGACCAGCAGGACCGCGAACGGGACGAAGTCAGCGAGATACTTCCTCGGTTGGCCGAGCACCAGAGCAGGTACGAGCAGCACGAGGAGATAGCGGTCGGGCGTCAGCCCGAGGCCCACTTGCCAGACGGCGAACCCGAGCGCAACGGCAAGCGACGCGATCGCCGCCGCGAGGCGGACACGCGTCAGGTCTGGGCACGGTGGGCCCCAGCGGCGCTCGGCCTCGCGCTGCTCGGGGTCGCCTTCCGCTTGCCGTTCCTTGACGCGCCACTCACCTCTGACGAGGGGGGGTATGCGGAGGTCGCCCGCCTCTGGGCCAGGGGTCACGGGCTGTACGGCTCGAACTGGGTCGATCGGCCTCAAGGGTTGCTGGTCGTCTTTCGGGTCCTGTTGAACGCCGGCATCACGACCAGCGTCGGGCTTCGTCTTTTCGCCGCGGCCCTCGCCGCGGTCCTCGTCTTGCTCGCCTTTTCGATCGGCGCGCTGACCGGCGGGACACTATCGGGACTGGTGGCGGCCGCACTGACCGCAACGGCAGGCGCGTCGCCCTTCATCGAAGGGTTTACGCTCTCGGGCGAGCTGATCGCGAGCGTGCTGACGACCGCCGCGGTGCTCGCCTTCGTCCTCTACCAGCCGACGGAGCGGCTCGGCTGGCTGGTGCTTGCCGGTCTCGCAGCCGGTTCAGCGTGGATGGTCAAGCAGTCGTTCTTCGATGCCGCCGTCGCGATCGCCGTCTGCCTGGGGGTCGCGTGGCGCCGCACCGCGCTGTTCGCGCTCGCAGTCGTCGTCCCGGTGCTCGCCGGCGTCGTCGGTTCGGGCAACCCGGCCGCTTGGTACCGCAGCGTGATCGGGTACGGGCTGAACGCGTCGGGCGGTCAGTCGCCGTGGCAGCGCATGAGCCACTTCGGCGGGTCGCTGCTCCCGGCATCGAAGGCACTGCTGGCGGTGGCGATCCTCGCGGCGCTCGGGTGGCCGCGGGCGCCGAAAGTGCTCCGCGTCTGGCTCGTCGTCGCCGCGCTCGGCGTGCTCGTTGGCGGCAACCTCCGCCCGCATTACTACCTCCAGCTCGTCGCGCCCCTGGCGCTTGTCGCCGCCTTCGTCCCTGCGGCCCCGCGGGTTCGCGTCGCGCTGGTCGCGGTCGCCGCTTCAGTGGCCGTCCTCTTGGCGGTGCCGCTCTGGGGAGCGACCGATGCCGCGCAGGCACGAACGATCTGGCCCGCGGACCCCCACCTCGAGTCGGATGCGGCGGTCGCACGCTACGTCGAGTCTCACTCGAGCCCGTCACAGCGGATCTACGTCCTCTGGGCGGGGGCCGACCTGTACTACCTCGCAGATCGCGCGCCGATGTCGAAATACCTCTGGCTTCGCAACCTCCAGACGATTCACGGTGCGGTCGCCGAGATCAGGCGGCGGCTCGCAGCAGGGGGCGCCGAGCTCGTCGTCGTGGAGCCGTCGCCCTCGCCCGCCGACCCGTCGGGGCGGACGGCGGCGGTGCTTCGAAAGAGATATCGACTGGTCGCGAACATCCAGAATGTCGCCGTGTACCGCCTGCGAGGCTCGCGGTGACGAGAGCCATCAGCCCGACACTCGCCTTTGCGGTCGTGCTTGCCGCCGCGGCCGTCGCCTTCGCCTCCCCGTTTCGCCAGCCGAACTGCAACACGAGCTCGCACTACGTTCTGGTCCAGTCGATCGCGTCCGGCTCGTCGACGATCGACTCGCGTCACGGCGAGTCCTGCGACATCGCCTGGTGGAACGGGCACTACTACGCGAACAAGGCGCCCGGGCTCGCGCTCGCCACCGTGCCGTGGTACGAGCTCGTCCGCGCGGTGGGACTGATCCACGCCGATCGCGCTGCTCACGCAGCGTTCCCCGCCGCGATGCGCGCGATCCCGCGGCGCGACCTCTGGCTCATGGCGCTTTGGGGCGCCGTCCTGCCCGCGCTCGGTCTGCTGATCCTTGTACGGCGGGCGGCCGACAAGCTCGAGCCGGGCTCGGGGACAGCGGTCGCGGCAACACTCGGATTCGGCTCGATTCTCCTGCCGTTCGCGAGCCTCTTCTTCTCCCACGCGCTCGCGGCCTTCCTCGCGTTCGCGGCGTTCATGCTCGTCATGGAAAGCTCTGGCCGGGGCTCCGGGAGGGTGCTGGCCGCGGGGGTGCTCGCGGGCTTCGGCGTCGTCGTCGAGTATCCGCTGGCGCTATTCGCGCTCGTGCTTGGTGTGTTCGTCGCCTCGCGACGACCGTATACGCGGAATGCCCTCGCGTTCGCCGCCGGGGCGGCACTCGGCCTCGCGCCGCTCCTTGTTTTCGACGCGTGGGCGTTCGGCTCGCCGTTCCACCTCTCGTACGCCGGAGCCGTGCTCGTGCCGGGCGTGTCCGGGCACGACGTGCTCGGAGCGAACTCTGCGGGGTTCTACGGCGTGCGATGGCCGTCGTTCAGCGGCGCACTGCAGATCATGTTCGGCGTGCGCGGCCTGCTCTCGTTGGGGCCGGTGCTGGCGCTCGCACCGCTCGGCGTCGTCCTGCTCTGGCGGCGCGGCCGGAGGCGCGAGGCCTCCTTCATCACAGCAGTCTGCGTGCTCTTCCTCGTCTACAACGCCGGCTACTACAGCCCGCTCGGCGGGGCGACTCCCGGACCGCGGTTCCTCGTGTGCATCCTCGGCTTCGCAGCCCTTGCACTCGCCCCGCTGGTGCGCCGCGTTCCGCTGTCGTTCCTCGTGCTGCTGACGTCGTCCGCCGCGGTGCTCCTGGTAGCACACATCACCCAGCCGCTCATCTCGCCGCCGTACAACACGGGTGACTGGTGGCGATGGATCAGGGGCGAGGGTTACTCGTCAATGGTCTTCGCTCCCACATCGCATGACGGTCTCGCGGCGCTTCCGCTGACGATGGCTGCGCTCGTCGCGCTCGCCGTCGTCGCCGCGTCGCTGCTCCCGTCATCGCCGACCGATCTGCTTCCTGCGGGCGTGGTGCTCGGCGCCTGGTGCGTCGGGCTCGCAGCGCTTCCGCAGTCGGAGCGCTTCCGCTCCGGTGGGCTCGCGGCAGCGATCGCAGTCATCGCGCTGTCGATCTGGTTCCTCGAGCGGCAGCGGCGCGAGCGCTCGGCAATCACCTAAGACTTCTAGGCCCAGCCCAGCCCCCGTCAGGCTCGAGCGAGCCGCCGGCGGAGACGTCTCGCCAGGTAGATGACGATCGCGATGTTGACGGCGATGCCCGCCGCTTTGAGCAGGCTCGGCTTGTGCACCAACTCGTAGAGCTCGAGCGGGATCAACAGCGATGTCGCGATCACGGTCAACCACTCGGCCCAGAGCTTCTCCAACCACAGGCCCGCGCCCTCGACCGCCTCGAGCACGCCGTAGAAGATCGCGGCGATGCCTGTGATCAGCACGGTCGAGGCGTGCAAGTTGTGCAACCTGACGATGATCCGGTGGACGAACGGCCGCCGCGGATCGAGCTCTACCGCCCGGGCCAGACGGTCGGTGAGGCGTCCGAAGTCGTTGTGCGAGTGTGTGACGAGATAGAGGCCGGCGATGACGAGCAGGATGCCGCGGATCAGCCGTTCCGCCGCGATCAGGCGGATGACCAGACGGCTTCCCTCGCGGTCTTCCGTTTGAGCCATGTCGTTGCACGCGACCGTACCGGGCGCGTCCGCTCCGGACCGGATTGGGCAAAATCAGCGTGCAACGCCGCACACACGGCGGTAGCCGCGCTCCGGGACGAAGTCGTGCCACTCTGCCGGCGTCAGCTCACGGTCTGCGATCGCGCATGCCGCCCGCTGCCAGTCCGCCGGATCGACGTCCCAGACGACGCCGACACCGGAGCTGAAGACGGAGATCACGTGGCGGCCGTCGGGGAAGTACGTGCCCCATCCGGTTGTGTTCGACCCCGGGAGCGGGCCGCCGACGAGTTTGTGCGAGGCAAGGTCCCAGAGGCGTAGCGTCCCGTCGCCTCCCGTCGTCATGACCTCCGACCCGTCGGGCGAGTACGTCACGCTCCAGACGGAGCCGATCTCGGTGCGGAGCGGCGCCGCCTGCCGACCGGTGGCCGCGTTCCAAAACGCGACGCTCCCAGTGATGTCGCCGGTCGCGATCTGCTTTCCGTCCGGCGAGAAGCGGATCGCGAAGAGCAGAGGCTCGTGCCCTACCTTGCGCTCGAGCCTGCGGTGGACGACGTCCCAGATCTCGACGAACCCGCCGAGCCCGGCCGCGGCGAGCCGCCTTCCGTCGTGTGAGAAATCGACGTCCTGCAACGTGGTCCTGCCGGCGACGTCGGCGATCCTGACGTTGCGGCGAACATCCCAGACCCTGATGTGGCCGTCGCTCCCGACCGCAGCGAGGAGATGGTCGTCGGGCGAAAAGTTGACTCCGTCGCCCCCATCCGCACCGGATGGGCCAAAGAGGCGAACGATCCGGTGCGTGCGCACCGACCAGACGACGGTATGGCGACCGTCGCCGGTGCACGCGACAAGCCTGCCGTCGTGGCTCCACGCGAGGGAGACTGCCGGGCCGCACGGGCCGCGGAGGTCGCCGACGCGCCGCAGGTCGCGCGCGCGCCAGATCGTCACGCGGTTCGCGGACGACGACGTCACGAAGAAGGCGCTGTCCGGACTGGTCGCAACCGCTGTCGCCGCATTCGAGGAATCGGAAAACCGGAAGGGACGGCCCAGGCGCCTGAGCCCGCCGACGTCCCAGGCAATTTCGGTGCCGTCGTCGCTTCCGGAGTAGAGCGTCGACCCGTCACGACCGAAGACGACCCCGAACGCGGCCGCCGAATGGCCCCGGTACGTCTCCCGCAGAGTCCGCATCGGCAGGTCCCAGATGCCGATCGTGCCGTCGTCGGATGCCGATGCGAGGATCCGGAGATCGGGGCTGAAAGCAACCGCGCTGACCCGACCGGGCACCCGACCGCCGAGGGTGACGATTTGGCCGCTCCGGAGCGAGAGGATCGACACGCTGCCGTCGTCATGGCCGAACGCCGCCGTGACGCCGTCCGCCGCGATTGCCGGTGACCCACCCACTCCGAACGAACGCATTCGGCGAAACGTCCGCGCGTCGAGCAGCTGCGCACGGTTGTCCCCGCTCGTGACGAGAAGGCTCCGACCGCCAAGCGCGAAGCCGACGAACCGGCCGGCATCGATCGACACCGACCGGCGAAGCTCTCGACCATCCGCTGCTCGCCGCAGCACGAGCCTCTCGGGAGGATTCGGGCCGCGACCGGTCGTGGTCTCCCCCGTCACGATCGTGCGGCCGTCGGGGGCGTAGGCGATGTCGGCGGTCGCAGCGCCGGGCTTCGTCCGCGCCGTCCGTACCACACGCGCGTGGCGCGATGCCAGATCCACGAGTGCCAGTGTCGGCCCGAGCCTGTCGGCGTCTCCGACGGCAAGCTGGCGGCCGTCGGGACTGAATGCGAGATCCCTGACCGGCAGCACGATCGCGCCGGCGTTACGGACCTCCGCGGTGCCGTGCCAGGTCCGACCGGCCGCCGCGCCCGTAGCCGCGTCGAAGAACGCGACGCTGCCGTCGTCGCCGCGCACGGCGAGCACGCGTCCATCCGGACTGAGCGCATCGCCGAGAACGCTGCTGCCGCCCGGGTGCAGGACTCTGAGAGCTGTCGGGCTGCGCAGCAGGGTCGCGAGCAGGTCGCTCCGCGTCGCTTCCGTGTCGTCGAGCGCGATCCCCGCGCGGGCGAGCAGAAGCGCGCGGTCGAGTCGCCGCTCCGACAGCGCCTGCGCGCCCAGTCGTTGCGCGATCGCATCGGTCGCCTGCCGGTTCGCTGACGCGCGTGACGCAAGCGCGACGAGTCCTGCGAGCACCGTTACGAGCAGCAAGAGCAGCGCCACGGCCAGCCCCAGTCGGAGGCGTCGGGTCTGCCGCGCGTGCTCCATGCGGCTCGCCTCCACGAACGCCGTGTCGGACGACGACAGTGCCTCGTCGCTCGCGTCGGCCCATTCCACGACCGCAGCCAGGCGCGCTCCTCGCAGCAACTCGTCCCGACCCCTCCCTGCCGCCTCCCACGCCGCCGCTGCGCTCGCGACCTGCGCGTGCATGCGCCGCGCCTGTGCGTCCTGCTCCAGCCACTCGCGGAGGCGTGGCCACTGTTCGAGCAACGCCTCGTGCACGAGCTCTACCCCTTCCTCGCCCACCACAACGAGACGTCGCTCGACGAGCCTCGCCAGCACGCGAGCGGTCTCCTCGCCGGCTCCGAGCTCCTCACGCTGGACGCGACGGCGGACCACGGGCTCGTCGCCGCCGCCGCTGACCAGCCGTAAGAAGATTCGCCGCGCAGTGAACTGCTCGTACGCGCTCAGGGATCGATATGCCGCTTCCGCGTGCCGCTCGACGATGCCGTGTACTCCGCCGAGGTGTCGGTACGTCTCCAACGTCAGCTGTCGTCCGTCCCTCGCGCGCCACAGCTCGACGAGCGCGGTCGAGAGGAGCGGCAGGCCACCGATCTCACTCGTAACGTCGTCGACGAGCGCGTCGACGAGCTCGGGATCGACCTCGAGGCCCGCGAGCTCCGCCGGCCGGCGGACGGCCCGCCGGAGCTCCGGTTTGCTCATAGGGCCGAGCAGGACCTGATTCGAGGCGAGGTCGGCGAGGCCGCCGTACCGCGCGACATGCCCCACGAAATCGGCGCGCAGCGCGAGCAGGACGAGCGCCCTGCGCTCGCCGTCCCAGGCGGCGTCGACGACGGCGTCGACGAACGCGCGACGCGCTTTCTCGGAGACCGTCTCCGCGAACAGCTCCTCGAGCTGGTCGACGGCGATCACGATCTGCTCACCCGCCTGCCTTCCGACGATTGCGTTGGTCACGTCGGCCGCCGATGCGTCGCTCGGCCGCAGCAGCAGAAACGGCGCGCGCAATGCCGGGATCAGCCCGGCCCGAAGCAGCGACGACTTGCCGCTCCCCGAGGAGCCGACGACCGCAAGGAGCGGTGCCTCCGCCAGTCGGGCCGTCAGTTCCTCGATCAAGCGCTCGCGGCCCGCGAACAGCTCGGCATCCTCGGGCTCGAAGGGAGCGAGCCCTTTGTAGGGGCAGTCGGCGCGGAGGGCCTGGCGCGCCGCAGGTTCAGCGGGTGGAGATCCGCTCAGGGCAGCGTCCTGAACGAGGATCGCCCGCTCGAGCTCCTGGAGCTCGACGCCGGGCTCCAGTCCGAGCTCGTCGACGAACACTGCACGTGTGCGGCGGTAGACCCGAAGGCCCTCCGCCTGCCGGCCCGACCGGTACAGCGCAAGCATGAGCTGTGCCCGGAAGCGCTCGCGGTAGGGATGCTCCTCGACGAGCGCCTCGAGCTCCGCGACGAGCGCGGCGTGCCGGCCGAGCGCGAGCTCGGCGTCGACACGCTCCTCCACCGCGCCGAGCCGCACTTCCTCGAGTCTCTCCACCTCGATCCGGGCGAACGGCTCGAATTCGAGGTCCGCAAGCGGGCGGCCGCGCCACAACCCCTCGGCACGACCCAACAGCCCTGCCGCGACTCCGGCGTCGCCTGTCGCGAGCGCCTCGCGTGCCGACGCCACGAGCTCCTCGAAGAGCTCGATGTCGAGCTCGTCTGGCTCGACCCGTAAGAGGTATCCCGGCGGCCGCGCCACGAGGCGCGGCTCCTCGGTCGCAGGGGCAAGCACCTTGCGCAGGCGCGAGACGTGGTTTCGGAGCGCATGATCGGCGGCGTTCACGCTTTGATCCGGGAAGAGCTCGGCGACGAGCCTGTCGCGCGAGACGACGCGGTTCGCGCTCAAGAGCAGCAGCGCGAGGAGCGCCCGCTGCTTGGGCCCCCCGGCTGGAACCTCCGTTTCGTCGATCCGGACGGTGAGCGGCCCCAGGATCCTGAACTCCAGACGCCCTCCCATCGCGCGTTCAAGTCTCCTCCGAAGCGCTCACCGTTTCCACTGCCCGAGACAATCCTGGGACAGGCTTGGGATACGCGCGTCGGAACCTGGCAGGGATGACGACGCTCTTCACGGTCAAGTGCTTCTGGCCCGGCGTCACGGAGGAGGAGCTTCGTGCAGCGATCGCGCGCGTCCGCCCGGACGGTGCGGAGTTTCGAGGCGCGTATCTCCTGTCAGGCGACGACCTTGTCCTCGCCCTCTTCGACGGAGATTCGGCGTTTGCGGTCCGACGCACGGGCGAGCGGGCGGGAATGCCGTGCGAGCGCGTCATCGAGACGGTGTGGATCGCACCGTCCAATCGACCCAAGGAGGAGGGATAGATGTTCTCGCTGAGAACGCTCACGGCGGTCGTCGTTCTGACGATTGGAGTCGGCGTCGTCGCCGGCCCTGCCGCCGCCGGGACGGTTTGCGTCGGCCCGAAGAGCGGCTGCTTCCCGCAGCTCCAGCCGGCAATCGCCGCCGCAGCAGACGGCGACACGATCACCGTCGCGCCCGGCACCTACACCGGCGGGATCACAATCGACAAGAGCATCCGAGTGCAGGGGGCCGGCTCGGGAGCGACCGTGATCAAGGGTGGCGGCCCGGTCGTGACGATCTTCCGGGCGACGGCCCCGGACGGCCTGAACGTCTCGATCGACGGCGTCTCGATCACGGGCGGGGTCAACAGCACGCAGCCCGACCCGGAGGTCACGTTCGGGGGCGGAATCTGGATCCCGACGTCTCAGCTCGACCACCCGCCGTTCAACGGTATCGGCGCGACCGTCGCGATCTCGAACAGCGAGATCACCGGAAATGTCGTCACGTCGAACTCCGCGATCCCGCCCGGCTTCTGCGGACCGCGCGCCTGCGGGTTCAACAGTGGCGGCGGCATCGACAACGGCGGTGCGTTGACGTTGACGAACAGCCGGGTCACGAACAACACCGCCGGCTCGACCTCCGCGAGCGCGTCGGCCGCAAGCGATCCGAATTCCGGTGGGATCGACAACCGCTTCGCGAGCACGCTCGTCGTGCACCGCAGCATCGTCAGCGGAAACCACGTGCTCGCAAACAGCCCGATCGCAGCCAGCGCGAGCGCTGGAGGCATCGGCAGCCCCGGGCTCCTCGACGTCGAGGACAGCGTGGTCAGCGACAACACCGTCGAGTACACGGGCGCGCTCGTCGACGACGCCGATCAGGCTGGGTTCGCCGGCGGGGTCCTCGTCAACCAGTTCGACTTCTACCCGCACGACCCCGCAACGATCCGCAACACGCTGATCACCGGCAACCGCGTTATCGCGACGAACACCGACACGAGCGCGTTCCCGCAAGGGTACGGCGGCGGCGTCGTCGCGCTCGGCGCGGCCCTGTTCGACCACGTGCAGCTCACGGGCAACACGGTGCAGGTCAACGGTGTCGGGCTCGCGCTGGGCGACGGTGGCGGCATGGAGGTCGACGCGCCGGTGACGATGCGCGACAGCATCGTCGCGCGGAACAGCGTCAGCGTGCACGGACAGGCAGGCGCGGTTGGGTTCGGAGGCGGCCTGGCGATGTTCGGCGGCGATCTGACGCTCGAGCGGACGCTCGTGCTCGCGAACACGGTCTCGGCAACCGGCGCCGTCGCACCGCTGCCGTTTCCCGGCGGCGCGCTCGGCGGCGGCATCTCGAACGGCGGCCCGGACGTACCGTCGGCCAATCTAACGCTGACAAACAGCGTCGTGCTCGGCAACAGCCTCACCGCAAGCACGGGCTACGTGGTGCAGGGCGGGGGCGTGTTCAACGGCGGCACCGTCACTCGCACGCGAACCTTGATCGCGGGCAACAAGCCGGACGACTGCTTCGGCTGCTGAAGCGTGTCGGGAGGGCCGCTCCGGCGGCCCTCCCAGTACCCAGCCCGTGAGCGTCATCCAGTCGGTCGCCTGACGGTACGCTCCCGAACTCGTCGCAGCGCGGACGATCCGGCGTCGTTTTAGCTCGCTGTTAAGCGGATGCCGGGGGGCGTGAGACGGGGCTCTCACGCTTGTAAGTTCGTCAGCTGATGCTCCGCGCATCGGCTGTGTCCTCGCGTCAGGCCGGCTTCGGCTGATGGCAACACTGTTGTTTCTGGGTGCGAGTGTGTCGCAGTTGCCAGCGATCAGGTTCGCACGTGAGGCCGGACATCTGGTCGTTGCCTGTGACGGCAACCCACGGGCGATGGCGTTCGGCTCGTGCGACGTGGCGGAGGTCGTGGATTTCAGCGACGTCGACGCGGTCGTCGCAGTTGCCCAGCGGCACGGCGTCGAAGGGCTTCTGGCCGTCTGCAGCGATCGCGCGGTACCGCCCGCAGCAGCCGCCGCGGACCGGTTGGGGCTGCCCGGAATTGGCACGGACGTGGCACGGCGGATGACGCACAAGCCGACGATGCGCGCGCGCCTCGCGGAGGGCGGGGTACCGCAGCCGACGTACGCGGTTCTCACCGGCAGTTCTGATCTCGACTCTGAGGCACCTGCGGCGGTGAAGCTTCCCGCAGTCGTCAAGCCGGCAGACTCGGGCGGCCAGCGCGGGCTCTCCCTGGTAGACCGCCATGAGCAGGTCGGGGCCGCGCTGGCGCACGCGCTCGCGGCGTCCGAAAGTGGCGAGGCGATGCTCGAGGAGTACGTGGAGGGTGGCGAGCTGAACGCGCTGCTAGTCGTGCGGGACGGGGTGCCGGGGCTGGTGACCTTGTCGGACCGTCTGCGTCCGGCAGGCGTCGGGTTCGGCGTCGGGTGGATCCATTCGTACCCGTCCCGGCTGCGAGCCGATGTGCTCGCGCAGGTCGCAGAAGTAGCGCGCACTGCGGTCACCTGCCTCGGGCTCCGGGACGGGATCGCGTTTCCGCAGCTGATCGCCACCGAAGACCGCGTCGTCGTGGTCGAGGTCGCAGCCCGGATCGGGGCCGGGCAGATGGCCGACCTGGTTAGGCATGCAACCGGGATCGAGTTGTACGAGGTGGCGATCGCACAGGCACTCGGCGAGATCGTGCCGGATGCGTTGGTGACTCCGACGGTCGAGAGGCCGATCGCGATCAGGTTCCTGACCGCCTCGCCGGGAATGCTGCCCGCCGGAACCGTCACGACGATCGCGGGGCTCGAGCGCGTGCGCGCCGCGCGCGGCGTGCTCGATGCGGGGCTGTACTTCGGCACGGGGGCAGAGCTCCGACCGGTCCAGGTCGACGCCGACCGCAGCGGCTACGTGATCGCGACGGCCGGCACGGCAGCCCGAGCGCTCAGGCGGGCCGACAGAGCTGCCCGGAAGCTGCGCGTCAGGGTCGGGGAGCCGGCGGCCTCCTCGTGGGCGCGTCGACGCCCGGCGGCCTTCCTGGTCGCGATCGGCCTCGCGTTGCTCCCGGTGAGCGTCGGCGTCTTCGGCCTGACGGGGGCGGCGAAGCTGAAGCGGCCGCTGATCGTCGGCACCCGTATCGACAAGACCTTCTCGCCGGTTTGCCGCTGCCGCCGGGACGTTGCGCACGTCGCCTTCCGCCTCGTCCCGGCGGCCCGGGTTGCGGTCGACGTGGTCACTGCCTCCGGGCGGCGGGTGGCAACACTGCTCCCGCTCCGCCAGCACCCTGCCGGAACGTTGCGGGCGAGTTGGAGCGGGCGAACGGCTCTCGCCAAGCTCGCGCACGACGGCGTCTACTACCTGGAGGTCTCGTTCCCAGCGCTGCAGCGGACGTTGCGACTGCCTGGCTCGATCGTCCTCGACACCCGCCGACCTCGGATCGAGGCGGCCGTCACACGCCAGGGAAGGTCCTCGCTGGTCGTCCGTTACCGCTTCGACAAGCCCGCCCAGGCGGCCCTGCTCGTCGACGGGCGCCGCGCCGAGCTGACCCGGTCCGCGCCGATGGCGGGCACACTGCGCTGGTCGGAGCGCTTCCCCAACGGGCACCCTCTCCGGGACGGCAGCTACCGCCTAGCTCTCCTCGCGATCGACCGTGCCGGAAACCCGTCACGGGTCCGGCACCTCGGGAGGCTTCGGCTGAGTTGAGCCCTGCCGCGGACTTCGGAGTGATGCCGCGGCGGCTGTCGAGACGTGACCGGCTCGTTGTCGGTCTTGTCGCCGCGGCCGCCGTCGCCGTGCGGCTTCCAGACGTCTGGAGCCAGTCGCTCTGGGAGGACGAGGTCGCCTCCGCGCGGATCATCGCCCAGCCGACGCTGCTGCAAATGCTCGCTCGAGTCGTGCGGACCGAATCGACTCCACCGCTTTGGTATCTCGGCGAGTGGCTTCTCCACCGGGCCGGGATGCCAATGGTGGACGGGCGGCTCGTCTCCGTTTTCCTCGGGGGGCTCCTGCTCGTGCTCGTGATCGGGCTGGCCCGCTGGTTCCTGTCGTTCCCGCTCGCCCTTGCCGCTGGACTGCTCGTCGGGCTCGGAGGCGAGTTCGTCCGACACGGCAGCGAGCTGCGCGCCTACGAGCTGCTCGCCGTCCTCACAGTGTTGCTGGCGCGCTGCCTCATCGCGCAGATGACTGAACCAAGGCGCAAGCACGCCGCGGCGCTCGCCGCGACGGTGGCGGCGGGTGGGCTGACGCACTTCTTCTTCGCCTTCTCGGTGCTCGCCGCCCTTAGCTGGCTGCTCGTCGACCCGACCGTGCGCGCGCGCAGGCGGCAGACGGTCCTGCCGATGGTCGCCGGCGGCCTCGTCGCCATGAGCTGGATCCCCCTGATGCTCGTGCAGTACCACCCGACCCGCCTGGCCTGGATCGGCTCGTTTCATCTCCGCCCCGTACTCGCCGTGCCGCTCAGACTGTTCAGCTACGCGGAGACACGGCCACTTGTCGGGCCAGTTCTGTCGTTGCTCGCGCTGCTGCTCGTGCTCACAGGAGGGATTCGGCTCGGACGTCGTTCCTCGGCCGGCCGGCTGCTGTTGGTCCTTGCACTCGCTCCGCTCGCCGAGGCTGCGCTCGTCTGGCGACTCGGCATGCCGATCTTCGACCTCCGCAACCTGATCGGGGTCGGTGCCTTCTGCGCCATCACCGGCCTCGCCGCCCTCGACGCTCTCCCCCGTCGTGCCGCGGTCACGGCCGCGTCCACACTCTGCGTCTTGACCGCCCTGTCGCTGGCGTCCTCCGGCCTCCGGTGGATACCCCCGTACCAGCAGATGGCGCGCACCCTGATCCAGCGCGGCTGGAACGGGACACAGGCGATCGCAATCTTCGGCGACCCCTACGCCTACCGCTCACCGCTCGAGTGGTATCTCCCCGGCCGGCCGACACTGACGATCCACCGGCCCGGAACGCGTCGCTGCGGCGTGATCTACATCCTCCATGCCACCGATCGCGTTAGCCGGCAAACCTGGGACCATGCCGATCGGGCTAGCGGCCTGCAGGGTGCGGTATTTCTGGTCGCAGGCCGAGCGGACCCTCCCCGGCGAACCGGCTGCGCCTAGTGCCACATTCGTGCAGGGTTCGACGTCGAGAAGATGCTGTTAACTCGCTCAGCCGAGCTTCGGTTCGTTCGCGTCACCATCTAGGGTCGTCGCAGCCTGTCCTGTCGCATTCCAGGTGGCTTCGAAATGAGAGCGATGGTGGCCATTCCGTTCGTGGCGTTCGCGGTGGCTGGCGCCGCGGTGCGGCGGAGCGCGGCGTGTTTCTCCGGCCGCACCGAGCACATCGTGACGCGCTCGGCGGTGTTCGCTAGGGACGGAATCAGTTGAGCGCGCATGGTGAGACTCGGTCGTCGGCCGGCGCGCCGGGTGAGCGCCGATTCGCGTGGGGACGATTGCTTTTCGGGCTGCTGGTTGTGGTCGTCTCCGGGGCGGTCGCGAGTTTGCTCGGCTGGGACATTCGTGGCTGGTTCGAGGAGCTGTGGGACACGATCACGACGATCTCGGCGGAGTACCTCGTCGCTGCGTGTGCTCTCCTGAGCGTGCAGACGGTCGCTACCGCGTTTGCCTGGTACTCGATTCTTCGTTTCGGCTACCCCAACGGGGGCGTGCGTCTACGTCAGGTCGTGGCTGCCTATGCGGCCTCGGTGGCGGTCAACGGAATCGTGCCTGCCAATCTCGGCACGCTGATGCTGCTCCTGATGTTCCCGATGTTCATCGCAGGCGCGACCTTCGTGGGCGTGTTGGGCGGCTACGCAGTCGAGAAGATCTTCTTCACTGTCATCGGTGCTTTCGTCTACTTCTATCTCTTCCTCAGCGTCAGCGGCTCGTTCGATATCAAGTTCTCGTTCGTTCATGAGCGCCCCTGGGCGACCGCACTTGCAGTTGGCGGCGGCATCGTGTTGATCGCCTGGTGCGTCCATCTGCTCTGGCCGCGGATCCTCAAATGGTGGGACGAGGCCAAGGAGGGAGGGCGGATCCTCGTCCACCCCGGCGCGTACTTCGGCCGCGTCTTCCTGCCGTCGCTGGTCGGCTGGGTGGCGATGCTCGGCGTGATCGCCGTCTTTCTGGCCGCCTACGAGATCCCGGTGACCTTTCACACAGTGATGCGCGTCGTCGGCGGCAATTCGATCGCGAACGTGACGTCATTAACCCCAGGTGGTGTCGGCGTCACACAGGCATTCAACGTCGCATCGCTCGGGGACGTGACGAGCACCGCCACGGCGACGGCCTATTCGGTCGCGCAGCAGATTGTCACGACCGCCTGGAACATCCTGTTCGGGATCGTCCTCATGGCGTGGGCATTCGGTTGGAGCGGCGGCCGCGGCCTCGTGGAGGCGTCCTACGCCGAGGCCAAACGGAAACAAGCCGAACACAAGCGTGAACGCAGGCCAAACTCCGAAGGTGATTTGGCCGACCCTGATCGGCGGCCGGGTCGAAGTCTCGGCGGCGCCAGCGCCGACGCCTTCACGCCCGTGGGGTGGTGAGCTGGACGCGGTAGACGTGCACCTGCCATTGCCGGAAGCTGTCCCTGAGGTTTCCGTCGGAAACCGGGACGGTGCGGCCCTCGCCGTACACGACAGCCGACTTGACCGAAGCCGGGAGACCCGAGATGGTGACGCGCCTCGCGTCTGCATTGCTGCGGGCGGCGATCACAAAGAGTTGCCTCTTCGGCGTGATCGCGACTCGGCTGATCACTTCCGTGCCGGGATCGCTTGTCCGTAGGACGTCGTTCGAGGCGACGTTGTCGAGGGCTGGCCCGAGCGCCGAGTGGGGGCCGATCTGCTCGATCAGCCGGTCAAGGGCCTTGTTCCAGACCGTCCAGTTCCATCCGTAGCGGCGGTCGGTCCGGTTCCAGCACCGGGGATTGCCGCCGCCGAAGAAGGAGATGCCACGCGCGCCGTTGATGATTGCGTCATAGACCATGTAGCGCTCCTGGTAGGCGCTGGGAACGACGTACGCGCCGGTCTGCTCGTTGTACGCATGTCTGGAACAGATCTGCAGCGTCGTCCAGACGGAGTGATCTCGGGTGATGCGGGCAATCGTCCGTGTCCAGACGCCGACCATGTGCAGATCCAAGTCGGTGTTGTCGAGGGCGATTGGGTAGACATCGACGCCGAGACTGTCGGTCACGCCACTGTACGGAGCGAGGGAGGCTCGATGTCCACTCGGCGCCAGGATGGTCACGAGGGGATGGTGGCGGTCTAGCGTAGGCTCGTCGACGCAGGCGCGTGGGTCGCCGCGCGAGGAGAGCCGGCAATAGAAGAAGGCGAGCGAGCGCGCGGCGATGCCACGCGACCAAGGCTCGTCCGCACCCTGCCAGAGCCCGATCCCCGCTGCGAAACGGCTCCTCGTCAACGCATGCACGATCGCGGCCAGGTGTGCGTCGCCGCGCCAGCGCGGCTGCGTGGCGGCGAACGTGTTCAGCCTGACCCAGGTATGCACTCCGAGGCGCGCCGCGGTGCGATCCCACGCCAGCACCTGCTCGAGCTCCCGGCGCGTCCACCCCGTCCAGCTCGGTCCGACCCGCACGAGGTTCACTCCAGCACGGACGATCTCCACCGGCCCCGACCGGCCCGCCGGCGTTCTTCCAGACAACGGAGGCGGGTTCGAGAGCGCGATCAAGAACGTCGGCCTCCCACCAACAACAAAGCCCCCGTTTGCGTCGAGGCCGTGACGAAGGGGTGCTCGCGGCCGCGGCGAGCGGACCGACGATCCAGCCTCGAGCCCGTCCGCGCCGACCCCTGCCGCCAAGCACGCGCAGGCAAACAACAGGGCCAAGCGCAGCGGCGCGACACGCACCAGCGCCATATCTCGACTCTCGCTGAGGTGTTCTGCGACCAGCGTTAAGCCGTGCTTAAGGCCCGTGCGAATCCGAGCAACGTCTGTTCCGTATCCACCGACCGCGATCGGCGCGTGCTTTCTGACATGCCCGCGCGACTCGGGGGCCAGACGAACTGTGCCCGATCCACGTCGCAAGCTAGGTCGCGCTGAGGCTGCTGGCTAGATGTGCAAGGTCTTCTCGATCGCCGTCTCGGCGGCGGTGGCGATCGCCTGGTGGCCGGCTGCGTTTGGGTGTTCACCGTCGGTGGCTAGGTAGCGCGATTCGATGTAGCCGAAGCTCGGCCCCTTGAACGCGCGGCGCTCGCTGATGTAAACCGAGCCGGTCTGGCTTGCCGTCGATTTGATCGCCGCGTCCACCTGGGCGGTCAGCAGGCGCGCGGCGCTTACGTAGGCCTGACCCTTGTCACGCGCGTACGTGCCGCCGAGCCAGATGCTCCAGTAGTCGAGGACCACGACGAGGACCTTGTGCCCGGCGGTTAGGTCGTCAACGCGGCTAATGATCGCTGCGAGGTTCTTCTGGGCCGGAGCGATGAGCGGCGCATAACAATCGACCGCCGTGCCGCAGGAGTTCGTGTTGTAGGGAACGTCGTTCGCACCCACGTTGATCTCGACCGCGTCGGCGTTCTGCACCTGGTCGATCACGGAGCTGTCGGAGTTGAGCTGCTTCAGCACGTTCGTGGTCGTGTAACCCGCTACCGCCTCATTGGTAGCGGTCACTGTCTGGCCGGTCGTCGACGTCAGGCCTGCGGCGGAGAGCTGCGGGTACGGCGTGCAGTTGCAGCGGTAGCCGCTTGGAACCGAGTCACCGAGCGCGACGATCGACCACGTGTGCGAGGTCGTTGGCATTCCGGTCGAGGAGGACGACGTTGACGAAGTCGAACTTGACGGTGATCCCCCACAGCCAGCCGACAGACCTACAAGAGCGATCACTGCGATCAGACGGAGGGCCGAACGAAACCAGCCTCCACGACGCGCCTGCCGACGCAGTCGGACCACGGCGGTCATCCGGCGCGAACTTTAGCCCCTATCGCACCTGGCCGAGGCAGGGTCGAACCGAGGCCCGGACCGAAGCAGTCAGGACGATCGGTGTCGCTGCGCTCACGCCATCCACGGTGCGCCGGCGCGGATTCAAGTGTTCAGAGAGTTTTCAGAGACCTCGGCTACATTCGCCGGTAAGTACGTGACGAGACGAGTGTCGAGGTGGTTCGTGACTCTGCCCCGCTTTGTGCGAGTCCTCTGGCTGCTCGCGGCCCTCGAGTTCTTCCTACTCGTGCCTCGGTTGCTTAGGTCGTGATCAGGACATGCTGGGCGCCGCACGGGCTGACGGGGCGAAGTCGCGCTCTCTCTCGCCGCTTTGGTGGGGTCGTCGCGTGGCGAAGACCCTTCCTGACCGGCTCAAGCCGCCAGCAAGACGATCCCAGAGGAAATCGCGGGCGGCGGACAGAGCCCCGATAGGCCAGACGTCAGCGGTCGGCTGGGCGAGTGCGACCTTGTTCGTGGGCGTCGTGACTGCATTGACGCTCGTGATCCGCGCCCACGACCTTTCTCTTGCCATCTTTGCCGCGACCGCGGCGAAGATCGCAGCCGGCGACGTCTGGCTTCTGCCGGCCAGTGCGTTGGTGGTCGACCGCCCGGTGTATGTGGGTCTTGTCACCTTTGGCCTACTCGGCTTCGCCACTCTGAGGATTTGCGGCACCAGGGTCTTCTGGGTCGTGGCAGTAGCGGGTCACATCGGTTCGACGCTCGCCATATACGCGATCATCGGAGCGTCACGCCTGACGGATCCTGATGCGTTCACGAGCGCATTGGCCAGGCAGGATTTCGGCGTCTCGGCGATGCAAGGCGCATGGGTTGGCGCCATCGCGGCGACTGCGTGGGGCCGCGCTGGAGCCGATGCTCGAGCCCGCGCCTCGGTCACTGCGGGCGTCTGTGCGCTCGCCGGAGTCGCGTGGTGGCTTCACCCCGATCCGTCGATCCTCACGACCGAGCATCTAATCGCGTTCGTTGTCGGCTGGGGTGTGGTCTCGTGGTGGGCCGCGTCGACACGAAGGGTGGAGAGCGGTGCCGTCATGTCGCCATGCAGAATCCCGTGACGGTTGGCGCACCTGGCACACAGGTTTGAGCCAAACCCGCGAACCCAGGTGTGCCAAGAAAGGCCATACGGGATTCGAGCGCGGGTTTTCGGGGTGGGCGGTACTGGGCTCGAACCAGTGACCCCCAGCTTGTCGATCGCGCTCCGCAATTGGCCGCCGATGGTCACGACGAGCTCACCGGCTCAACGAAGCCGATGACGGGGCCCCTCGTTCGTCGTAAGACGCTGCTGTTCGCCGCGTGTTCTTTCCACGATCTTTCCGCAACTCGCCGGTCCGCGCTTGTCGAGCAAGAGGACGCTTGCGTGCCCACCTCCCGACCGCACTCGAGCTCGCGGACCACTACATCGGCTTTGTGCAGTTCACCAATCCTGCGCACTTCCCGAACGTCGACGTCTACGCGGAGAAGGGCTCGGGCATCGACACGCTGGTGGGTCTCGGCCTGTCCGACCTCTCCGTCGCGCGGCCGCTGGTCGAAGGACTGCGCAATCCGACGATCGCGCGCGAAGAGCGGATCCGGAAACTGATACCGCTCGAGCTCACGCCGTTCGACGAGGCGGCGCGACGGGCGCTCGTGTGAGTCGCGCGGGCGACAATGACGGCAACCCACGAGATCCGACGCATCGACTGAGCTTCACCTAGGCGGCCTGCTCCGCGCGCTCGAACCGCTGGCGCAAGTCCCGAACAGCGGGCATCAGCGCCAACGCCGGAACGATCGGGAGCCAAAAATTGAAGAGCCGGTAGACGAGCACGGCGTTGAGTGCCGGTGCGAAGGCGACGCCGACGCCGATGAGCGCCCAGGTCAGCGCGCACTCGACCACGCCGGCGCCGCCGACGGGGAGCGCTCGTCTGGTCAGTACGTAACCGCCCGAATAGGCAAGGACGAGCAGCGACGCCGAGATCGAGACGTTCACGAGCTGGAGCGCCGCCCAGAGGCAGACGATGTCGCCTGCCCAGTAGAGCGCGTTGCCGACAACGCCGGCTCCGTGCTCGGCAGGGCTTACCAGGAGCTGCCGCACGAACACTGCCGCACCGACCCAGTCTGCGAACTTCTTCCGGACGGTTCCGGCGTCGCGCCGCGGATGGGCGAGCCGATGCGCCCGTCCGGGCGACGTCAGCCAGTAGCCGAGGAAGGCGGCCGGGACGATGATGAGGCCGGGAAGCGTGCCGCCGAGGCCGAAGTGCCCGTCCAGTCCAAACATCAGGAGCAACGACGCAAGCAAGGCCGCGACCGAAAGGGTGACGTACTCGAGCAGACCGAGCCCGAGCACGCGACGGACGGCTTCGCGGCGGCTGGCGCCGCTCTTCCGGAAGGCCCAGTAGTCGACGGCGAACCCGCCGGAGGAGCGCGTAGCCGCGAACACACCGAACCCGGCGACGACGGTCTGTGCGGAGGTCGGAAGGTCGATATCACTGCCGTCGTCGACCCGCGCCATATCGCGCACAGTGAGCATGTAGCCGCCGTAGGCGACGATCTCGCCGATCGCGCAGACCACGAGCCACCCCCAGGAGTGCTCGGCTCGGGCAACGCGGAGCACGCGGGGCCAGCCAGCTTGCGCCGCCAGCGCGATCGCAACGCCAACCGTCGCGCCTGCCGCGAGCAGCACGACGAAAAGCGGCTTGTCTTCGACCGTCGCGTAGACACGGGCGACCGCGCGTCGCAAGGAGCTGAGGCGCCTCGTCAACGGAGCGAGTCGCTCACCGAAGTGGTTGGAGTCCGAGGTCGACGTAGACATCGCCGAAGACGCGGAAGGCCCGGACGAGCCGGGCCTTCCGCGCGCGCCGTCTGCTACCTACGGACGATCTTCGATCACGGTCGTCCGCCGCCGGCTGCCGTCCGCCGGACGTCCAAAGCCGCCCCAGCTCGACCAGAAGACCAAGGACAGCAGCAGGCCGACGCTCCCGACGACCAACAGAATCACGCCGACGGTGTGAATGCTGAGACCAGACACGGTGGCATCGACCGCCCACGTGAGGATTGCCCCAGCCGCAATCAAAATGAGACTGACTCCGATACCCATGTGGTGCCTCCCCTTGTTGTTGTCATGAATTCGCTTCCGACCTCGCGACTCCGGGGAACACCCCGCGCGAGACTGCGGACTGGACCTGCTTGGACACTGCAATCTTTCCGGACTGACCGTTCACGACATATATTTCGGGAATCACACGTGTTTAAACCTCGATGCGGGCACCCCCTCGGACCGCGTCAACTGTCTGTCGCTGTAGGTACTCATCGAGATGACGGCGGAGGACCCGGCGACCTCTCCATGGTGGGCCGCGAGATAGTGGCCTTGACCCCGAGCTAGCCGCGCCGACCGGAGTCGGTGCCGCGAGCCGATCGAGTCCCTCCTCAGTGGAGGGCGGCTGCAATAAATGTCCCAGGTGCGGCCCCAAATACTGGCGCTCGTTCGGCCAAGGGCCGCTACCTGTTCTCAGCGCAGAAGGCGGGGCGCCATTCTTCGTGCGCGCCCCGCCACGATTGCCGTCTCTTGCGTCGTCTCTACCCTGTGGCCTGCCAGTCGGGCCAGCTGTCTGTCCACCAGCTTGGGCAGTTGATCGCGCCGGTGTTGATGCGGAAGTTGTCGTAGGCGAGCTTGACGGTGGTGTTCGGGAACGGGAACGTGTTGGTGAACACGCTTAGATTGGCGGCTATCTCGTCGGAGACGTATGGGTCGCCTGTTTGTAGTGCGGCCCAGTTGTTGCCGACCTTCCTGTACGCGGTGATCGTGCTGATTCCGGCAGTGGTTGTTCGGACCATCCGCATGGTGCCGTTGAGCGACGTATCCGGCTGGAAGGAGTGGGCGCCCGGGAAGTTGGTGGAGAAGCCGGGGTCGCCGAACCCTGGGTTGAAGACGAACATGCCGTGAGTGCCGGTGAAGGAGCCTCCGGTGAACTCGACCGTGTTGAAGAACTGGAGGATCGACGGCGGAAGCGGCCCGGACACCAGCTGGTAGTCGACCTGGATGTCGAAATCACCCGTGAACCGGCAGGCCATGAACGCGCCAAGATTCACCCAGTTGTTAGGGCCACTGGGACCCGTGTTCGGCGGCAGGGTGAACTCCAGTTCTCCATTCGTCTGGGCGGCGGTGACGTTCGTGCCGTCTCCCTCGAGCGTCCAGAACGGGTCGAGTACGTCGCCGGTGAACGTGTCGACGTAAGGCGCCTTCGGCGTTGAGATTTCGGTCTCGCCCGTCCCGTCCGTGTGCATGGTGTAGACGGTGCATCGCTGGCTTTCGGTGTTGGGATCCGTGCAGGCCGAGAAGACGATCTGCGTTCCGTCCGCCGAGAACGCGGGCGAGGTCTCCGGACGGGTCGGAGTGTTCGTCAGGTCGTGCAGGCCGGTGCCGTTCTTGTGGACGACGTAGATGTCGGAGTCGGTGTCTCCCGAGCGCCAGAACACGATGTCGTTGCCGGTCGGTGACCAGTCGGGAAGCGCATCCGCCTGCGTTGCCGGGTCAGGGTTGGTGACCGGTTTGATCTGGCCGGAGTTCAGATGCAAGATCGCGAGCCGTTGACCAGTCGCTGGGCTGTACTGCGCGAAGGCCACCTGAGGTCCTGAGGGGGCTGGAGCAGGCCAGGCGGAATCCAGTGGGCCAGGCGTCACGTCACGAACCCCTGTGCCGTTGGCGTTCATGAGGTAGAGATGCCGGCTCGGGAAGCTCCCATGCGTGAAAACGATCTGCCCTGACGAAGTGAACCTCGCCTGCACGTTCGGCCCCGAACCCGAGGTCAGCTGAGCCAGACCGCTCCCATCGGCGTTCATCGAGTAGATCTGTTGGCCGTCCCCATTGCGATCACTCGAAAAGACAATCGAGCGCCCATCAGGCGACCAGCTCGGCCGCCGATAGTCAGCAGGATGGCGCGTCAGGTTCAAGCGCACAGACCCATCCGGATTCATCGAATAGATGTCCTGGTTCCCAGCATCGCGATTACTGACCAACACGATCCTTCCGTTCGCTCCCGGAAAGGCAGCCCGCGCCGAACCACCGAACACCGCCGCGACCACCACGCCGACGATGAGCGCCAACGCCAACGGCGACAGGCGAATCAACCGACACATCGAGCAGCTGCGCCTCCAGTTCGGCACCCTTCCCCTGGCCGGGACGGCCGCGATCATCCTTCTCTGCATCGTCTCCCTTTCAGTTGCGAGTTGAGCGAATCGAAGTTGTCGGGCCTAACAAGGCACTAACCAATTCGCGGTTGGTTTGCGATAAGAGAGGGCGGCCTGGCCCTCCCTGAACACACGCCCCGCTGCCGCTGAAGCTAGAGGGATTGACACAGATTGTCAATATGTCTTGCGCATAGACAAAAGGAGAACCGAACGGCGTTCGTCAAGTCAGATGCGCTGTTGTAGCATCGGCTCATGAGCCCGGCCGCGTCGGACGACTTTGCTCACCCGTGGCTGATCGAGCGTATTCCTGAGGAAGTCTTGAATCGCTACCGCAGAGCGATGTTCCGCGTCCGGTCGAGCAACGAGCCGCTTGTGATCCTCGACTCGCTCACTGATATGCAAGAGGTCCTGCAGCATGTTGAGCGGGCCGCCGTCCACGAGGCTCGTGCCCAGGGCGCGACCTGGTCGCAGGTCGCGGAAGCGTTGAGGCGAACGCGCCAGGCCGTCGAACAGCGCTTCGGCTAGGTCTCGTGGTGCGGTAGGCCGCGCTGCGTGCGCCCTAGTCCGCCATGCCTACGTCCCGAACCCCGCGGTTCGCAGCTTGTCCACGGCCACCTCGCGAGCGTCAGACCCGCGTACACCGCCAGGTCACGCGGGGGTTCGTGGCGGGCAAGCATGGCGTTCGCCGCCGCCCACCACGGGCGGATCCTCAGGCGAGGGCGCGGAGCTTCGCGCCGAGGTCGCTCGCGAGCAGTCGATCCCCGGCCTGCATGTCGGTGAGGGCCTTCGCAGTGGGATGTTCCGCGATCTGGTCGATCTCGGCCTCGATCCGACCGCGGGTGATGTTCACCGAGTCGATCGCGACCTGCGAACCCTTGTTCTCGAAGACGAGGCGAAAGGCAAACGAGTGCGTACCAAGGCGCGGCAGCGTGAGCTGCGACAACGATACGATCTTCGTTCCTGGAGCGAGGAGCGACGGCCACTTGGCGCGGAGGCATCGGAAGAACGCCGCCTTGTCGGAGCCGCGCCGCCAGTCGCTTTCCACCATCGCGGCCGACTGGAAGACGACCGCGTAGGTGTCGATTTCCTGGCCCGTCTTGTAGGTGTAGTCGGTCTCCTTGTCCCCGGTGACGACGAGGTCGGACTGACGGGGCGCGTAGAAGCCGGTACAACGCACCGGGTCGGGAGTGAGATCGGGCTTCACCGCTCCACCCGTCCAGCCCTTGGCGGCGGCTCGCTGAACGATTCGGGCCGCGAGCGCCTCGTCTGCCTTCGTGAATCGGTACTGGTAGTTCTCCGCGAGCGCAGCGCCCACCAGAGTGAGCAACGCAGTGGCGGCGGCAGCGGTAACGAGCAAGACCCGCTTCCCGCCGAGTATCGACACGGCCTTCGGCACGCCTTCAATGATCGGACAAGGCCGGCCACCCGCGCATGACCCAAACGTGTCATCCGGTCGAAGAGGCGGCGCTTGACCTCCCGGAAAACGAAAGCCCCGTGTTACCGGGGCTTTTCGAGGTGGGCGGTACTGGGCTCGAACCAGTGACCCCCAGCTTGTCGAGCTGGTGCTCTCCCAACTGAGCTAACCGCCCCAACGGTTCTGTCCTCCCAATAGTTGCGGAGCGAACAACGAGAATACCGTCATCCGGCCCTCTTGGTGTGGCGCGCTCGAGCGTCATTCATCGTCCGGGTCGGCAGCGGCCGACTCCGGGAGCAGGAGCGTCGCGAGAATGAGGCCGTACGCCCGATGAGGCCGTATTCCGCGCCGGCGCCGGCGTGCCGGTCAGCCGCCCGTTGTCATCTCGCGCCCGGGCCGAACGCCAAGTCGCCCGCTGCGAGACGAAATGCCTCCAGCTCCAGCACGCGCCCTTCGGCACGCCGCGCGCGCCGAGCCGCCTCCTCGCGAAACGCCTCAGGTCCGGTGCGCTCGAGCGTGCGCCAGAGCGTCCACGACGCGCCTAGCAGGCCCTCGATGCCCTCGAGCTCGACGACACGCGAGAGCGGCGAGGCGCTCACCAGCCTCCCGTTCAGCTTCAGCCGCCCGGCTCGCTCGGCGACCCACGCGAAGCGCGACTTGAGCAGGCCGGGCCGACGGCCGAGCCCGGCGAGCAGCGCGACAGCGGCGCCGCGGTCGTCGCGCAGCTCCGACAGCGCCTGTTCGAGCGCCGCCAGCAGCTCGGGGTGGTCGGCCCGTCGCAACGTCCGTCGCACGAGGTGCTCGCCGACGACGAGGAGCGCGATGTGATCGTCGAGATAGATGCAGCTCAGCCGTTCGGCGTCGCTGCTCGGGCTCGAGCGCGACCAGCTCGCCGGCACCGCCGCCGCGCCGATTCGCTCCTGGAGGCCGGACAGCATCAGCTCCGCGGTGAGTCGATCGAAGAGCTCGCCCGCACGCACAAGCGCCGCGCGGCGCCAGCCCGTCGAGCGCAGCCGGCCGCGGAACCGGAGCGAGACCAGGGTATGCGCCGGGCCGAGCGGTTGCAGCGCGAGCGTCCAGGAGAAAACGGTGCCGCGGCGCTCGGTGCGGTACACGATCGCCTTCGGCGCCTCGAGCACGACCACCTCGAGATAGTCGTCGCGGCCGCCATAGTCGGGAATCCGGTCTCCAGGGGCGAGACTCTGCCACGCCGGCTCGATCGCCCACGTGGCTCGCCCACCCGCCGGGAGCAGACGCTCGAGCCCGCGCGGCAGATACCAGCCCGCGCGTTTCTTGCCGAGCTGGACGAGCCATGGCCAGAGCTCATCCGGAGCCGCAGCGACGACACGGCGGCGCTCGAGCACGAGGTTCGCGGCTGGCACGACGTCGTCGCCCAACTGGTCTTTGGGGTCGCGCGTGATCCCGGAGACGGTAGACGGATCGCGGCCGTCAACGCAGAAGCTCTGCGATGCGGCGTGCTCGGTAGTCGAAGATCCCGTCGAGCCAGCGCTCGACCGTCAACGGCCGCAACAGCGATGCAAGCGGTTCGGCAGGAAGGCAGTAGATCACGTGGTCGTAGATCTCCGTTCCGTCGCGGCGCGCGTTGAGGCGGTGCGTGTGCTCCCACAGCCGATAGGGGCCTCGTCGCTGCGCGTCTGTGAACGTGCGCGGCGGCTGCCAGTGGACGATCTCCGTGAGCCAGCGCACGGGGACGTGCAGCAGACGGAGCCGGTACGAGATCAGCGCGCCGGTCGCGAGCTCGGCGGGCGCCGCGACGATCCGGAAGTGCAGCCAGGGCGGCGTGATCGCCTCGAGGTTCCAGGGATCGGCGAAGAACCGAAACGCCTCGGCGAGCGAGACGGGCACCGTCTGCGTCCGCTCCAGAACGTGCACGTCCGCCAGCTTCGCAGCCGGTCGGCACCCTCAGCGCAGGATGCCGGTGTGTCCGAGCGAGTAGCGTCCTGGTTGCGGCCAGACGCACAGGCCGTGCGGTCCGGCGCCGACCGGAATGCGTGCAAGCAGCTTGCCGTCGCGCGTCGAAATTGCGTAGACCTCGCTGTTGTAGCGGCCGGACAGCCAGAGCACGTTCCCGTCCGCTGAGACGCCGCCCATGTCGGGCGAACCGCCGGGGATTCGCCACGTCTCTGCCACTTTGCGGGTCGCGAAGTCGACCACGGACACCGACCCGGCTTGCCGGTTCGAGACGTAGAGGTAGCGGTCGTCGCGACTTGGGTAGAGACCGTGTGCGCCTCCGCCGGTATGGATGAAGCCGGCGAGCCGGAACGTATGGGCGTTCACGGTCCAGACGCCGTTCGCGTTCATGTCGGCCACGTAAAACAAACGGCCGTCGGGGGAGAGTTTGACGTCCTGCGGCATCCCGCGTCCGTGATCGAGTGGGAAGGTCTTGACGACGCGCTGGTGGTTGACGTCCAGGACGAGCATCTGCCCGGAGAACTCGCAGCTGACGAGCGCCTTCGACCCGTCGGCGGTGAAGTCCATGTGATCGACACCGCGACAGGGTGTTGCGACCGAGTGGACGAGCGCGAACGTGTGTGAGTTGCGGAAGTCCAGTCGCTGGTTGCGTTCGGCGACGACGATCGCGTACTGCCCGTCCGGGGTGAAGTACATGTTGTACGGGTCATCGACCGGATAGGTGCGGACCGGCTTTGCCGTCTCGGGGTCGATCTCGGTGAGCGTGTTGCCGACGTCGTTTGTGACGTAGAGGTGAGCGAGGTTGTAGGCGGGTACGACGTGTTGGGGGAGCGTGCCGACAGAGAATCGTTCGACGACCTTGTACGTCGCTGGATCGATGACGCTGACCGTGTTCGACTGCGAGTTCGGAACGTAGACGCGCGGTAGTGCGTGACGTGCCGGCCCGGTGAGGTTGGTCGGGGTGTCCGCGGCGTAGACATTGTCGGGACGCAACGACTTCGGAGCGGCCATCGTTCGTGTCCTTGTCGGCACGAGCGAGGAGATCGTTGAGACGGTGCCGTGTGCCCCGCGACCGCCGGCAAGCAGGATGCGACCAGGAAGCCCGACCGCGGCGAGGTCCGACAGGGGGGCGTCCAGGGTTCCGGCCGGCACGACCTTGTGGTGAGCTGGGTCGACCGCCTCGACGGCAGCTGTCGGCGTCCCGACGAGCGCGCCGCGGCCGCCGATGACATAGACGAAGCGACCGAGTCCAGCGGCCGCCGCATGGGTGGTCGGCGCGGGCAGCAGCCCGACGCTGCTCACGTGGCGCGTGACCGGGTCGAAGGAAAGCACACGTGCACTCGCGGTTCCGTCCGGTTTCGAGCCGCCTGCGATCACGACCTTGCCGTCGACGGCGGCCACGGCCGCGTACCGGAGCGGTGTCGGCAGGTGACCGACGACCACGCTCGGGTGGCCGGGTTGCCAGCGGACGATCGTGTCGAGCCAGCGGGTTCCGGTGTAGCCGCCGACGATGTATTCCGCCTGTCCGACTGCAGCGCCTGCCTGGTCGGAGCTCGGCGCCGGTAACCGGCCCACCGTTACGTGGCTTCCCGGCGCGATCCGGACGATCGCGTCGAGCTGCGCAATACCGTTGCCGCCGCCAAAGAGATAAACAGCCTTACCGAGCGCGGCGGCGGTGGAGTCGTGCAGCTCCTGCGGCAGCGGCGTCACGACGCCGTCTGCCCTGACAAGCTCAACCGCGCCCGTGGACACATCGGCGGCCGTAAGGCCGCCGGCGAGGATCACCCCGCCCTTCCAGGGCGCCGACGTTGCGTCTTGAACCGGTGCGGGCAGCGAGCCAACCCGATGCTGGACCACGGACACGGGTTGCGGAGGCCGGTGGGAGGGGATCCGAAGACTCCTGCTCGCGCTGGTCGTCGTGGTCGTAGTGGGCGGCGACTGTTCGGCGCGTTTACCGCTTGTGCCGCACGCCGCTGCGACCGAGACGAGCAACACGAGTGCGAGCGCACGCTGGAACAGCTGCACTCCGGCAGGCTAGGGCGGCAAACCTGAACGTGGCGTGAATGAAGGAGGCGCGGCCGGCGCGGCCAGCGCCTAGACGCGCAGCGACCTGATTGCGCCGGGCAGGGCGAGCAGTGTTCCCGTCACCATGAAGACGACGACGACTGCGAGTTGCCCGGCGCCGACGAACGACGAGGCATGCGCCATCACCGATCCGAACCAGATCGCGGCCGCGGCGAGCATCACGATCATGGTTGCGCCGACCGCGGCCGCGAGGTAGGCACATGCACGGGCTTGGGCGACGGCGAGGCGTTCCGCAGCGACGACGGCGGCATGTGTCCAAGCGAACAGTGACAGGAGCGCAGAGGCCAAGAACACCGCCACCGCCGCCGTCGCAAAGCTGTGCCAAAGGGCGAAGAACGCCAGGGCTGACAAGCTGATCGTGGTGGTTGCGAGCGCGAGAAAGACTGGCCGGCGGAGCGCGGCCCAGCCGCCGTGTCCCAGATCACGCCAGAAGCTAGGGAGCGCGAGGGCGATGCCCGTAAGGACCGCCGCGCTTCCGACTACTGCCGCGACTTGAACGGCGTCGAATGCGGCAGTCGGTACGCCGCGGTCTCCGGTGGGCACGACGGCTTGCCAGTGTTCGGACGTCTTCTGGAACGCGATGCCGCCAACCACAAACAGCGTCCACGCCCAGAGAACACGAGGCGGCCCGCCACTTCGCAGGCGTTCCTGCAGACCGGCCAGAAGGACGTTCGCCCGCACTCGCCAAGTGAGCGGCTCGTCTTCGAGTAACGCTGCGAGCTCGTCGCCGTAGCGGTCGCGCCAGCGTCGTGGGTAGATCTGGAGGAGCAGTTTCACGCCGTCACCCCCGCCAGTCGCGCCGTGCCGGTCTCGATGATTCGACTCAGCCCGGCCAGGGAGTCGTTGAGCTCGCGTGTCCCTGCCGCGGTGAGGCGATAGGGCCGCTTCCGCTCCTCCGCAGCGATCGGCTCGATCAGGCCCCGCTCTTCAAGGCGTGTAATCGCGCCGTACAGGGTGCCGGGCCCGAGACGCACGCCGGCGAACGCCTCGATGTCGAGCAAGAGCGCGTGGCCGTGCTTCGGCCCGGACGAAAGGCTCGTGAGGATCAGGAGGCGCGGATCGTTCACACGCGCTACACTACTACGTCGCGCGTAGTAGTGCAAACGTCCGTGTTACCCGACGCGGGAGAGCGAGCTCGCGTCTTTGAGCGTGCGGTCGTCGGGCCGGGTCTTCGCGGTCACCGTCGTGACGGGAAGCCCAAGGTGCGCGACGCGGCTGGGAAGGTCGATGTGGAGCCATCCGGAAATACTGTGCGGCAGGGTTGCCAGGATGATCTCGTCGAAGTCGCCTTCATGCAGGGCTTCTTCGATCGCGTCCATCGCGTCGTGCCGGCTGGAGACCGTGCCGTCCGCGGTGGTGCCGGCGGCCTCGTCGATCAGCGGCAGCGCGAGCGCGAGGGTGTGCTCCGCGTCGGCGCGGGCGCGGGCATGTTCGGCATCGGTGATCTCGGCGTGCGCCGCCGGGCTTGGAACGAGCAGGTAGAAGTGCGCCGGACGAAGGGTGGCTCTGGTGCGGATCGCGTCGAGAAGCTGAGGGGTCGTCGCAGCTCGATTCGCCACCACCAGCACTCTCGCTTGATCGTCCCCCGGGATAGCCGGGGTCGTGGTGACGTCCCGCTTCGTGATGCTCAGAAAGACCACAACCACCACGATCGCGGAGAGAAAGATCAGGCTGGTCACTGTTGTGCCGAGCCCCAGGCCGCCGTCAACTCGCGGCTGGGAGAGCAGGTCTCCCGTCGATGCCCCTAGCGGCCGGGTGAGGATGTATGCGAGCCAGAACGACAGCACCGCGTTCATGTCCAGGCCGTAGTGGAGCGCGGCGACGATCGTGATGGCGACGACAAAGATCACCAACGTCCAGGCGTAGCCGACGTTGAGCTTCTCGGCGATCAGGTCACCCGCTGCCGTGCCGAGAGCAAACGTGAACAGAACGGCGAGCCAGTAGAAGCCCTCGCGGCGGGTCGTGTAGATCGTGTGGATCGAGAGTGTTCGCTCGAGCGTGAACCAGACAGCGAACGTGATCGCCAGCAGGATCGAGAAGACCGTGGTGCTGATGACGAGCGAGACGCCGTGATTGTCGGTCAGGTTGTCGGTGATCTGGGTGCCGACGATGCTGATCAGCACGATCCCGGCCCAATAGATCCCGGCGACGTAGCGACGCAGCCGGAACTGGAAGACGAGCGTCACTACGAGCAGCGCAGCGGTTATGTAGGTGGTCTTGGTGAGGCCGAGGCCGACGTTGTCGGAGAGGTAGTCGGATGCGGTCTCGCCGACTGTCGTACAGAGGACCTTGATGACCCAGAAGTAGACGGTGACTTCCGGGACCTTGTTCAGCATCTGGCGCCCGAAGGAGGGCGTCGCATGACGTGACGGGGCGAGTTGCTGGGCTGCGGTGGAGTCGGTCATGGAGAAGCCGCGGATGATGGCCGCTGCGACCTGAACGACGTCTGAACAGCAGACTGCGGTCCGCCATCCGAGGGCGAGCCGTTCAGCTTTGGTTCAGGTAGCGCCCGTGACACTGGGCGGCCGTGCTTCTGGCCTCGATCTCAGGTGCGATCACCCAGTTCGTCGGCGACCGCGGGCTCTACGCCGTCTTCGTGTTGATGATGATCGATGCGGTCTTTCCGGCGGGGAGCGAACTGGTGATGGTCTACGCGGGCGCGCTCGCGGCGGGGGCCTTTGCCGGCCAGCACGTCACCATCTTCGGAACGGAGGTCCAGTCCCAATCGGCGGCGTTCGTGGCGGTCGTCGTCGCTGGAGCGTCTGGTTACCTGGTCGGCGCGATCATCGGTTGGGCGGTCGGCAAGTCGCTCGGGCGGTCGTTCGTCGAAGAGCACGGTCGTCTCCTCCACCTCCGACGCGACAACCTCGAGCGCGCGGACGCCTGGTTTGCTCGGTACGGCGCGTGGGCGGTGTTCATCGGCCGGCTTACGCCGGTCGTCCGCTCGTTCGTTTCGATCCCAGCGGGCGTCGAGCGAATGCCGTTCGCTCCGTACACCGCTCTCACGTCGCTCGGAAGCGTGATCTGGTGCCTGGTCTTCGCGGCGATCGGCTGGGCGGTTGGCGACAACTACGAGAATGTGAACCACTCCTTCGACTACGCTTCGGCGCTGATCGTGGCGATCCTGGTGGTCGCAGTGGCCGTTCTGGGGGTGCGCCGGCGACGCAAGGCCTAGCCGGGGCGCGTCGGTCGAGAGGTCGAGCGACTACGCGTGGAGGTCGACTGGTTGCCGCACGCGCAGGTGAAGGTGCCGAAGCAGCGTGAACGCGTCGCGGCCCCCAACGATAAGACAGAGGGCCACCGCGCCCGCCGCTATGTCGAATATCGCGGTCGCTGCCTGCATACCTATCCCGAAGCCGAGCACTGATCCGGAGGTGGCAACGCCGGAGAGCGCAACGGCGATCGCAGCCTGCTGTGTGCCGACGTTTCCGGGCAGAAGCGGAATCGAGGCAGCGATGTTTTGGGCGGCAACGACAGCGACGGCGGTCCACAGCGTCGCCGGGATGTGGAACGCGAGCAGAAAGGCGTAAACAGTTGCGAAGCGAAACGTCCAGGCAACGAGCTTCCACGACAGAACCTGCGTTCCGAATGCACGAGGCGCGCGCAGGATCGCGAAACCAGCCGCCATTCGTCCGAGTAGCGCCCTGGTGTGCGCTCGAAACCGAACAGCGAGCCCACTCGCAGTCACGAGAACAGCCGCCGCGGCGGCGATTGTGATCGGATGCGAAGCGAGGCCGGTGACCGTGTGTGCCGGAGACGTCGAGTTGCCGAGACGCACTCCGCCGGCGGCTGCCGCGATCACGACTACACCGAACACGACCTCCACCCCGGTTTCCAGCACGATCGTTGCTGCCAAGGTGACCGCGCTCGAGTTGGGAACACGGCGGCGGATCAGACCGACTCGAAGCGCTTCACCGACGCGCGCCGGAAGCAGCGCATTGGCGCCGATCGCGCTCACGAACGCGCCGCAGGTGATCCGGAAGCCGACCCGTTCCGGGTGATGTGCATGTCCGACGATCCCATGCCACGAGCGCGCCTCGGAGACCAGCTTCGCGAAATGCAGCACAACGGCAGCAACGAGGAGACCAACGGAGACGCCTGCGAGACTTCGCCACGCAGCGTGAGCCGTCGAAACCAGTGAGGTGATCAAGGCGCCTCACGCGAGGCGGTGCTCATGTCCCCCAGAAGTAGCCGCGGGCTCCTGAATACCTCCTGACTGGACACCTGGCCGGGATGTCCTCGCCGGCCCGCATCCGGCTACCCTCGGCCAATGCTTGCGGCAAAGGTGATGGTCGTAGAGGACGATCCGGAGCTGCGCGCGGTGCTGATTCGCGGGCTTACCGAGGAAGGCTTCTCGACAGTCGGCGTCTCCACTGGCCGAGAGCTGCTCGAGTCAGTCGAGCGAGAAGCGCCGAACGTGCTGATCGTCGACATCGGGCTCCCCGACGCTGACGGTCGAGACGTGTGCCAGGCGGTTCGGGCTCAAGGTTTGACCGCGCCGATCCTGTTCCTGAGCGCGCGGGACGCGCTAACCGATCGCGTCTCCGGCTTCAACGCAGGCGGCGACGACTACGTGACCAAACCGTTCGCTTTCGCCGAGCTCATCGCACGACTTCATGCACTGCTGCGACGAGCCGGCACCGACGTCGCAGTCGAACTGGGCTCGTTCCGGCTTGACCCCGTCGCGCATGCGGTCGTGACTCACGGTAAGCGGATCCCACTAACGCCAACGGAGTTTCGGCTGCTGGCCCGCCTCGCAGCCACTCCAGGGGAGGCAGTCAGACGGCGCGAGCTCGTGCAAGCCGCCTGGCCGCACGGTGCGCTCGTGCGAGAGAACACGCTCGACGCATACGTCGCACGCCTGCGACGGAAGCTCGGACGGGACGACGCCGGCAGCCCACAGATCACGACGGCTCACGGCATCGGCTATAGCCTCGAATGAGGAAGGGCCGCCCGCTCCGCAGCGTCCGAGCTCGTCTGCTGGTCGCCGTGCTTGTCTCGGTGACGCTCGGTCTTGCCGCGGCAACGCTCGGGTTCGATCTCCTGCTGGCGCACACGACCTCGAACAACATCGACACGCTGTTGCGGCAACGGGTGCAATCGGAGCGATCCCTGTTGACGGTCAAGGACGGCGCCATCGCGATTTCCGGGCGGGACGGAGTCGACTCGTCAGCCGATAGCCGGATCTGGATCTTCGACGGGCGTAAGCCGATCGAGCGGCCCGTCGCGGAGGCAGCCACCGTTGCCGCCGTGTCCCGACTCGTCGGCGGCCCTGCTCGATTCATCAACGTTCACGAGACCGACGAACAGCTCTATGCCGCCCCGCTGCTCGATGAGGCTGGGGTTCGGGTCGGGACAATCGTCGCTGGAGTCTCGAATGCGCCGTACGAGGAGACGCGGCGGGCCGCGGTCGTCGGCTCACTTGCGTTCGCCGCGTTGCTCCTCGCGATCGTCGCGGTCGCAGCCTGGTGGCTGCTCAAGGCGGCCCTTCGACCAGTCGCCGCCATGACCGAACAAGCCGCTGCCTGGAGCGAGAACGATCTCGAGCGACGTTTCGAGGTCCCCGACGAGCCATACGACGAACTGACTCGGCTCGGCAGCACGCTGAACGGACTTCTGGACAGGCTCGGAGCAAGCCTGCGTCACGAGCGCCGCTTCTCCGCCGAGCTCTCTCATGAGCTTCGCACCCCGTTGTCGAAAGTCATCGTCGAAGCGGAGATCGCGCTCCGCCGCGAGCGAAGCTCGTCGGACTACCGCGACGCACTCGACGCAACACTCAGGAACGCTCAGCACATGACGCGCATCGTCGAGACACTGGTTGCGGTCGCCCAGCAAGAAGCCGCTCCAACCCGCGGGACCGCAGATGCGCTCGAGATCCTCGAACAAACTGCCACGGCCAGCAGTGGGATCGCGGAAGCTCGCCAGATCTCGCTCCTCACACATCATCCCTCGACCCCGATCAGGCTCGGCGTCGACGGCGACATCGCCGAGCGCGTCCTGCAACCAGTGGTCGACAACGCCTGCCGCTACGCACGAACGGAAGTGCAGGTCGCGCTCGAGACGCGAGGGAACCGGGTGCGCTATGTCGTCTCGGACGACGGCGCGGGGCTTCACCCAAGCGAGGTCGAGGCGATCTTCGAGCCCGGCATTCGAGGTACCGCCTCCCAGGGAACCCAAGGAGCCGGACTCGGCCTTGCTCTCGCCCGCCGTCTTGCGCACGCCGCCTCAGGCGAAGTCACCTATGAGGGCAATGGGCGCGGCGCGACGTTCGTCGTCTCCCTCCCCGCCGCGTAGCAGCGTTCAGATTCGTTTCAGAACTCAGTCGCGAGGCGGCCCTATCGTGGCGCGAGTGGATAACAGGCTTGTTCTCGCGGCCGTCGGAGTGATCCTCGGGCTCGCGCTGATCACAGTCGGCGTCGTGTATATCGCCGAGCCCGCGAGCTCCTTGCCGAGCTTCTTCCCGGGGCAAACGGCAGGCTCGAGCCATCACCACATCAAGCACGGGATCGCCGCGTTGCTTCTGGGGTTGGGATGCTTGGTGTTCGCCTGGTTTCAGTCGGGCAGCACGCCGGCGACCGAATGACGTAGCCGTCGGCCGGCCTCGGCTCAGTCCTCGATGGTGACGAGCGTCCCGATCGGGGTGTACGGCCAGACCTGGGCGGCGGCGGCCAGCGGGAGCTCGACGCAGCCGAGGCTCTGCGGTGTCCCGAACGAGGCGCGGTTGAATGCATGCAGAGCCTCGCCTCCGTGGAAGTAGCTGATCCAGCGGATCCCTGGGTCGTCGTAGTGAGAGCCGTCGGGGTTCGTACCGCTCATGCGCCCGACGGGGATGTGCTCGAAGACCGGCCACGTGCCGACCTGCGTCGGCGCTGCAGGAACACCGGTGTTCCCGGGAGAGGTCAGAACGACCTGGCCGTTGTGCCACAGCGTCATCAGCTGCGGCACGTTTCGATGGACGAAGACGTAGCTGTAGCCGCCGGGCTTGCGCCGTCCACGAACTGCGTCCTCGATCGCTGCGCGCCAGACCTGGGAGCCCGCGATGCCGTCGACGGCGAGACCGTGGTCGTGCTCGAACGTCATCACGGCACCGCGCGTGATCTCGTTGGGCTCCCCGGTCCGCCAGAGCGACATGAGCTCGTTCGGCGTGTTCGGGTACTGCCACTCGAAGCGTCCAGGCGGCGGAGCCGTTGCCGCCGCGAGCTCGGCCCTCGGTGTGCGCGAAACGTCGGTGCCCGTAGGCGACCACGCGAGCGGGAGGTAGCCCTCCTGCGCGAGCAACTGCTGCAGGCGGACGAACGACGCCGGCGCCACGCGCCACGACAGGCTGCGGGCCGCCGGGCTCCCGCCGACGACCGTCACGGCAAGGGGGAGCCGCAGTGTCTGCTCGCTGTTGAGCCGTGCGCCGTAGCCCGACGGCCGGTAGACCAGCGTGTGGTCGTCCTCCGGGACCCAGCGGCCGGGGAGGGCGGGGGTGAACGACGGGTAGCGGTCGTGCAGCAGCGACGCGACCGGTTGCGAGAACGTGAGGCGCAGCGGCCCCAGCGGATTCATCCTCGTCAGCGGGGTCGGGCTGACGAGAACGGCCGGTCGACGGGTCTTCGGAAACCAGGTCACGCGGACGCGTGCACCGAGCTGCTCCCACGGGCGTGGCGCGGCGGCGACCGTCGTCGACCCGCCGACGGCAGTCGACGGGATCGGGATTGCCGCCGAGTGAACGGCGGAGGAACTTCGCCCGACCGACACGGTGCTCACCGGGATGTCGAAGCGCACGACCGGGCGGTGACCCCTCTCCACCGTGAGCCAACGCTGCTCGACGTGCGCGACCGGCGTCCGGATCGTGAGGCGCTCGCGGCGCTCCGATCCGAGTGCCCAACTCGCCCAACCGGGCCGTCGGACGAGGACTGCGACGGTCACCTGCTCGCCAGGCGCGAGGCGCTTCGTGGGCGTCAGGACACCGCCACGGACGGCAAGCGGGATCGATGTTCCGTCGGGCGCTGACGCCCGGACGCTCTCGAGCGACCCGGCGAGCGGCTCGAGACCGACCCTCGCAAGCGCGGTCTTGTCGGCGGCGAGGCTCACGCCGGAGAAGAAATACGTGGCCGCTGCGATCAGCCCCGCCGCGACCAGGACACAGCCCGCCACCACCCAGAAGAGACGCCGAAGCACCCCGACCAGGATAGGCCGCGGCGCACCCTCAACCTCGTGCGAGCTGATCCTCAGACGCTTGCGCCGATTCCCTTGCTGTCGGCGGTCAGCGCGAACACAACGTCGCGCTCGTCTTCCAACGCCGTCTCGGCGGCCGTCGCGAGTCGCCTGAGCTGCCGGTCGATCACATCCACGCGCTCGGGTGGGGCAATCGACCTGAGATCCGTGAGCACGGCCGTCAGCTTGCGAGCGACCTGTGGTGATCCGGCTCCGGCCAAGCGGAGCTCTTCGGTGGCGAGGATGACATACGCGTCCCAGCTAGGCGAATGCACGGTGAGCCTGACCTTGCCGGCGTCGTCGCGGTGGCGGCCGTCGGGAAACGGCCTGCGCACGAGCTGTCTCAGGATGTCGTGTAGGCGGTCGATTGCCTGCACGGCCGTCGTTGGGTCCTGGAACGGGGAATCGGCAAGCGAGCGCTCTGCGATATCGACGAGCAGGCGAATGCCATAGGACACATCCTCGTCGAGCGTCGGCTCCAGCTTCATGATGAGGGCGCGGCGCAACCGAGCCTCATCGAGGCCCGCATTGTTTCCAAGCACCCGGAAGAGCGGCGCCTCCGCCGGGACGAATTCCCCGAGCATGGGAACGAGCTGCAGTTCGCAATCGGCGCGCTGCGCTTCCTCGACGAGCTCCTTCGCGCCGATCGCGGTGACGACGCCTGATTTGACGGATCGCACGACTGGCGGTTCACCGGGCTCCTCGACGAAGGCGCGGCCCTTGTCCGGGTACACGCGATCGAGCAGTCCGCGGGTGTCCTTGCCGACGAGCTCGATCAGCGCAGAGACGCGCAGAGCTTGGCCGATGTGCTGGACGTAGATGACGAGGACCGCGATGCTGGCGAGAACGAGCACGAACGAGGCCAGGATCGCGATGCCGGGAACGTGGCCGGTGCCGTCCCCGTTGTTCGTCACCTCTCGCAGGGCGAGGATCGCGTGCACGAACGTCGCGACGAACAGACCGATCGCGAGTTGGCTTGGCTTGTCCCGCAGGATCCGCTGCACGATTCGCGGCGAAAACTGGCCCATCGCGAGCTGAACGACGACCATCGTGATCGTCAACACGAGCGCCGTCAGGCTCACCATCGAGGCAGCGACGGTTGAGAGAATCGCGGTTGCGGCATCCGGTCCGCCGGCCAGGCCGGGAACCGCCTTGTACGCGAAAGCGCGGTCGAGCGCGATCGTCACGAACGAGATCGCCGCACCCGCGAGCACGCACAGAACCGGCACGAACCAAAGGCTCGCCCGGAGGTGAATGAGCAGCCGCCAACGCTTCACTTGCCGGCCCGCTACCCGTGCGACTTTTCGGCGGGCACTGCGGTGAAAAGACCGACGGCTCTACGCGCGCCGGACGAAGTAGAAGATCATCACGACGATCAGGATGATCACGAGGATTCCGATCAGGCCGTAGCCGGTGCCTGCGATGGCGAGTGTCAAAGTCTTCTCCCGTCTGCTCCGCTGTTTGCGGAGCGTTTATCCCCCGGGCGAAGAGCGGCAAACCAGGCGAATCACCGCAGTAAACACGGGATTCGGAGCCGATCGGGGCTTCGCGGGCCGAACGCCCCCGAAGCCCCGACCGTCGTCCTTACGCGGCGAGGCGGCGCTTGGCCTTCTGCAGGGACGGCAGCGCCGACTTCGTCTTTGCGAGCACACGCGCGCGCACATCGACCGACGCCGGCTTCGGCGCGATCGTGATCACTTCCCCGGTGGACGGGTTACGGCCTTCGCGCGCCTTCGTCGGGGGCTTCACCCGAACGGTCAACTGCACGAGATTGCCGATCTTCACCTTCTCCGCGTTCCCGATCTCGTCGAGCACGACCTCTTCGAGTGCCTCGATCGCGGTCTTCGCCTGCGCGCGGCTTAGGCCGGCGCGATCGGCAACGGCAGCGGCCAGCTGCGTCTGAGTCAGAGCCACTTTGCGTCTCCTTTTGCTTGGGAGTGTTCCTGCAGATTCAAGCGGCGGCTGCGGACGACCTACGGCGCTCGCTTGAGCTCCAGTACGCGGGCGTAGGCCGCGCTGAGAGTCGATCGAGGGAGGCTCCCGTCGTTCGCCGCCGCCACCAGCGCGTTGAAGGCCGGGATCGAGACGCCGTCCGTGTTCTGGCGGTTACTGCTTGGACCGGCTGCGAGCACGAGGTCGTCGCCGGCCTCGACGGCTTCGACTGCAGCCCGGGTGGTGGACATGAGGCCGGTGACCGCCGGCGTCTTGAGAGCGTCGGTGGCGATGACGCCGGTGAAGCCGAGCCGTCGGAGGTCGCCGACGATGTTGGGTGAGAGTGCAGCGGGCCGGGTTGAACCGAGCGCCGGATAGATCGCGGTGGACATCATGATCACCGGGATCCGCTTCCTGATCGCCGTCGCGAACGGCAGCCAGTCACCGCGGATCTGCTCCTCCGTCGCAGTGACCTTGACGACCGTGGAGTCGGTGTTGAGCGTCGCGTAGCCGAGCCCGGGGAAATGCTTCGCGGTCGCGAGCACGTGACCGCGGGCGAGGCCGACGGCGAACGCCGGCCCGCGGGTCGCAACGGCCCTCGGCGAGGAGCCGAACGTTCGCGGTGTGATGAAGCCCCCTCGGCCGACGTCGAGCACCGGAGCCAGGTCGAGGTTGATCCCGAACCTCCTCAGATTGCGCGCGGTGTCGAGGCCCTGTTCGTCTGCGCTGCTCGCGGTGCTCATCGCGGGTGGAGCGAGCGAGGGGGCGCCCGGCAGGCGCTTCACGATCCCACCCTCCTGGTCGACTGCGATCAACAAGGGCGGCTGATGGCCCGACGTGGCCGCAGCCTGCAGCTCCGAGACGATGCTCGAGGGGCCGCGTGCATCGAAGTTGTCGCTGAAGAGCACGACGCCGCCGATCTCGCCTCGGCGGATGCGCGCGAGGAACGACGGCGTCGGCGTCTGCCCTTGCATGCGGACGAGCATCAACTGGCCGACCATCTGCCGAACCGTCGGGTCGTTGCCGGCGCCCGCGGGCACGACTACCGCGAAGGCAGCAGCAGCGAGAAGCGCTGCGACGATGATTCGCTTCAGCGGGCGCTGACCGACTCGGCGCGACGGGGCAGCACCCAGCCGGGCCTCGGGAAGTGGCACGTGTACCCGTTCGGATAACGCTCGAGGTAGTCCTGGTGCTCCGGCTCCGCTTCCCAGAACGGGCCGGCAGGCGCGAGCTCGGTCACGACCGAGCCGGGCCACAGGCCGGACGCCTCGACGTCCGCGATGGTCTCCTCGGCGACCCGGCGCTGATCGTCGTCGAGATAGAAGATCGCCGAGCGGTAGCTCATGCCGATGTCGTTGCCCTGACGATTCAGCGTGGTCGGGTCGTGGATCTGGAAGAAGAACTCGAGCACGTCACGGTAGGTCGTCTGCGTGGGGTCGAACTCGATCTCGATCGCCTCGGCATGCGTGCCGTGATTGCGATACGTCGCGTTCGGGACGTCGCCGCCTGTGTAACCCACGCGCGTGGACACGACGCCGGGCCGCCTTCGGATGAGGTCCTGCATCCCCCAGAAGCAGCCACCGGCGAGGATCGCCCGCTCGAGTCTCCTGTCCACTGCGCTCCAGTGTAGAGCCGCAGCGCGAGCCGCGGATCCCTGTCACCGCCTCGTCCATCGCTGACCGAACGAGAGCCGGACGGTAGGGTCGGCCGGTGGCCACGGAGCGGCAGAAGCAGCTCGTCCTGATCCTGGCGCGCGCGTTCGTCTCGAACCTCTCCACACCGGCGCTCCTGGCCGATGCACGCGGCTATCTCGTCTTCTACAACGAGGCAGCCGAGGACGTGGTCGGCAGACGGTTCGGAGAGACGGGCGAGACGCCGTTCGACGACTGGAGTGCGGACTTCGAGCCGAGAACCGCCGCCGCGGAGCCGCTGCCACGCGAGCAACGGCCGGCACGAATCGCGCTCGACGAGCAGAGGCCGGCGCACCTGTCGTACGTCGTGACGAGCGCCGACGGCGTCGAGCGGGAGATCGACGTCACCGCGTTCCCGCTCTTCGCCCACACCGAGGAGTTCGTCGGCGTCGTCGTCGTCTTCTGGCGGCGCTAGATCACCAGGAGGCTGTCGTGCACCTGAAGATCTGGGGTTGTCGCGGGTCGGTTCCGGCGCCCGGCTCGCACACCGCGAAGTACGGCGGGAACACCTCTTGCATCGAGGTCGCGGTCGACGACGGCATGGCGATCGTCCTCGACGCCGGCACCGGCATCCGCGCGCTCGGCCTCGACCTCGTCGCGCGCGGCACCCGGCGCATCCACCTGTTCCTGACGCACCTTCACCTCGACCACCTCGAAGGCCTGCGCTTCTTCGCGCCGCTCTGGGACGAGCGGGTGACGATCGAGATCTGGGGGCCGCGGTCTCCCGTGTCGAGCCTGCGCGACCGCATTCACCGCGCCTTCTCGCCGCCACTCTTCCCGCTCGACTTCCGCGACGTCCCCGCGCGCGTGACCTTCCACGACCTGCCGGGCGAGCCGTGGCGCTCCGGTGGCATCACGCTCACGGCCGACCTCGTGCTCCACCCCGGGCCGACGCTCGGCTTCCGCGTCGAGAGCGACGGCGCGACCCTGGCCTACCTGCCGGATCACGAGCCGGCGCTGGCCGGCATCGACGGACGGTCGCCGGACTGGATCTCCGCCGGCGGGCTCGCGCACGCCGCCGACCTCGTGCTCCACGACTCGCAGTTCAGCGAGGAGGAGTACGACACGAAGATCGGCTGGGGGCACTCGAGCGTCGCCGACGCGGTCGCGTTCTGTCGTGCGGTCGGAGCGCGGCGGCTCGTGCTGTTCCACCACGAGCCCGAGCACTCCGACCGCGTGCTCGAAGAGCTGGAGCAGCGCGCGCGTGCGCTGACCGCCGACGACCGGGAGCCCCCGCTGCTCGCCCGCGAGGGCATGACGCTCGAGCTCGGCTAGGTGACGAGCGGGACCGCGAGCCCGGCGGCGCCGAGCTCCGAGGTCGAAGCCTCGTAACCCGAGCGCGCGAGCAGCTCGAGCCCGAGCCGTGCGCGCCGCACGCGCTCGCGGGAGAGCGCGATCGTCGTCGCCTCGAGGTGCGAGCCGGCCGGATAGACGTCGGGCGCGTTGCGCAACCCGAACTTCACGTACACCGGGGCAGCGACGCGGATCAGCTCCGGGAGCTCGTGGTGGCGGATGAACCCGCCGACGTTGTCGGGCGCCTCGACGTACACGTCGAGCGGCAGCTCGACAACCGCGCGGATCGCCGCGATCTGCGGGAGCGTCAGGTCGGTGGGCAGGTTGATCGTCGAGGCGCCGAGACGCTCGAAGACGCGCGCCGTCGCCGCGTTCGCGGCGGGCAGCATCACCGAGATCTTCGCCTGCATGTCGGCCGGGAGGAGGCCGGCCTCGCGCGCCTCGCCGAACGTGGCGAGCACACCGACGTCCGCGATCAGAACCGAGCGGAAGCCGTGCTCCGCGGCGCGCACGCAGTCCTCGAGGTTCGCGACGAGCTGCTCCTGGCCGCGCGCTGCCGCGGCGAACCCCGCGTGCGCCCGCGCGGTCGCCGACAGGCCCCACGCCGCGCCCGGCCTCGCGAACAGCGAGACCTCGACCTTCGCCTGCGACGCAAGGCGGGCCATCTCGTCGAGCTCGGCGTCGGTCTGCATGAAGACGCCCGAGCCCTGCGAGATCCGGTGCACGCGCACGTCGAGCTTCGCCGCCTGGTCGAGCACCGCCTCGAGGCAGCGTGGCCCCTCCGTCGACGGGATCTCGACGCGGTACTGCGCCCCGTCGGGGAAGCGCTTCGGCGAGTCGGGCAGCCCGTGCAGGTCGTCCGGTGGCAGACCGGTGGAGCTGAGGAAGTCGCGGACGTTCACGCCCGCTCGCTCCTCGCGAGACGCATGTGGGGCGGCGGGCTCGGCGGCTCGTCCGAGCCGGCGCCGGTCGCCGCAGTGAGCTCGTCGATCTCGCGCAGCTCGCCCTCGCCGAGCTCGAGATCGGCGCCGGGCAGCCAGCCGTCGACGTGCCGCGGCAGGCGCGCGCCGACGATCGCGCCCGTGACGCCCGGCTGAGCGAGCGTCCAGGCGACCGCGAGTGCGGGCAGCGTCGCCCCGAGCCGCTCGGCGAGCGGGCTCAGGCGCTCGACGAGCTCGAGGTTGCGGGCGAGCAGCGGATCGGAGAAGAGCGGGGAGTGGCGCCGCCAGTCGTCGGGGTCGAGCCGTGCGATTCGCTCGTGATCGAACGCGCCCGTCAACAGCCCCGAACCCATCGGCGAGTAGACGATCACCCCCGTTCCGTGCTCGGCCGCCCACGGCAGCACCGTCGAGCGCGCGCCGCGCGCGAGCAGCGAGAGCGGCGGCTGCACGGAGTCGACGTGGCGGATCGCCTCGCAGCGGTCGAGCTGCTCGACGTCGAAGTTGCACACGCCCGCCCAGCGCACCTTGCCCTCGGTGACGAGCTCCGCCATCGTCCCCCACGATTCCTCGAGCGCCGTCCCGGTCGACCAGTCGGGCCAGTGGAACTGGAAGAGGTCGATCCGCTCGACGCCGAGGCGGCGCAGGCTGTCCTCGCACTCCTCGCGGATCGACGCGGGCCGCAGGTCGTTCTCGATCGCGTCCGGGCTCGGCCAGCGCCGACCGCACTTCGTGAACAGAAGAACGTCCTCGCCGACGCGGAACGGCTCGACCGCCCTACCGACGACTTCCTCGGAGTGCCCGAGCCCATAGACCGCGGCGGTGTCGATCCAGTTGACGCCGCGCTCGAGGGCGTGGCGGATCGCGGCGACCGACTCGTCGTCGTCGACCTGCCCCCACCCGAACTTCCACGGTCCTCCCACGGCCCACGAGCCGAAGCCGACGGTCGTGAGCTCCGGGCCTGCGGTGCCGAGCGGACGCGTCCTCATGCGAGCGGGCGGCCCTCGCTGTCCAGGTAGTCGCGCCACGAGCGGGTCGGCGCGAAGCCGAGCAGCCGCTCGGCCTTCGCGATCGAGATGCCCGAGGCGTCCTCGCGCTCGAGCGGCCTGATCTCGATCGCCTCCCCGTCGTAGTGCGTGCGCACCGTCTCGGCGAGCGGATGGCCGCCGATCGTGTCCGGTGAGGCGATGTAGAAGACCTCGTGGCCGGGCAGGTCGGTTTCGATCGCGAGCACCACCGCGTCGCACAGGTCGTGGACGTCGACGTACGAGCAGTAGTTCTCGATCAGCACCGAGGGGTCGCGCACGATCGGGCCGAGGTTGCGCGGATAGCTTGCCTCGTCCTGCACCCAGCTCGGGCGGATCGACGAGCAGCGGATGTCCGAGCGCTCGACCGCGCGGTCGCACAGCAGCTCGCCGAACCACTTCGCCGTCGCGTAGGGATCCTGCGGCCGCACCGGGTGCTCCTCGTCGATCGGCAGGTAGTCCGGCTTGAAGCCGCGGTACGCGAAGATGAAGCCCGGAACCGTCTCGCTCGAGAAGTTGACGAAGCGGCGCGCCCCGCCGACGATCGCCGCCTCGAGGATGTTGAACGTGCTCATCAGGTTGTTGCCGAACACGACGTGCGCTGGGTTGTGGATCGGCTGCGGGATCGCCGCCGTGTGCACGACGACGTCGCAGTCACGTGCGAGGGCGTAGGCGGAGCCGGCGTCGGTGAGATCGGCCTGCCAGTAGTCCTCCGGCTCGCCCGGGTCGATGCGGTCCCAGACGGGCCGCGTCAGGTCGCTCGCGCGCACGTCGTAGCCCGCCTCCGCGAACCGCCGCGTCAGCACGCGCCCGACCTTGCCGTGCGCGCCGGTGACGAGCGCTCTCACAGGTACGTGACGGCGTTCGTGACCACGGGCGACCGTCCGCGCAGGAAGTCGAGGTCGCAGCCGTGGTTCGCCTGCAGCACGTGCTCGGCGTGCAGCTTGCGGTAGCCGCGGTCGTCGGCCGGCGTGCGCGGCTCCCAGGCAGCACGACGCGCCTCCAACTCGGCCTCGTCGACGGCGAGGTCGAGCGTGCGCCCCTCCACGTCGAGCCGGATCAGGTCGCCGTTCTCGACGAGCGCCAGCGGGCCGCCGATCGCCGACTCGGGCGCGACATGGAGGACGACGGCGCCGTACGAGGTGCCGCTCATGCGCGCGTCGGAGATGCGCACGAGATCGGTGACGCCCTGCTTGAGGAGCTTCGCCGGGATCGGCAGGTGCCCCCACTCCGGCATCCCGGGCCCACCGACCGGCCCTGCGTTCTTCAGCACGAGCACGCTCGACGGGTCGCACTCGAGGTCGGGGTCGTCCACCCGCGCCGCCATGTCGTGGATGTCGTCGAAGACGACCGCGCGTCCCTCGTGCTGCAGGAGCGCCGGCTCGGCAGCGCTGATCTTCATCACGGCACCGTCCGGGCAGAGGCTTCCGGTGAGGACGACCAGCGCGCCGCCCCGGTCGAGCGGATCGTCGGCGGTCCTGATCACGTCGGGGTTGACGATCGTGGCGCCCTCGATGTTCTCGCCGATCGTCTTTCCCGTCACGGTGATCGCGTCGAGGTTGAGCAGGTCGCCGATCTGCACGAGCACGGCCGGCAGGCCGCCGGCGTAGTAGAAGTCCTCCATCAGGAAGCGGCCGGCGGGCTTCAGGTCGACGAGCCACGGCGTGGTCGCGCAGAGGTCGTCGAACAACTGGAGCGGCAGGTCGACGCCCACGCGGCCCGCGTACGCGATCAAGTGCAGGATCGCGTTCGTCGAGCCGGAGATCGCGTGCAGCGCCCGGATCGCGTTCTCGAACGCCGCCGCGGTGAGGATGTCGGACGGCTTGAGGTCGCTCTCGACCAGGTCGACGATCTGCCGCCCGGCCGACTCGGCGATCTGCCGGCGGCGGGAGTCGACGGCCGGGATCGCGGCGCCGCCCGGCAGTGTCAGCCCGAGCGCCTCGGTAACGCACGCCATCGTCGACGCCGTGCCCATCGTCATGCAGTGGCCGTTCGAGCGCGAGAGCGCGTTCTCGACCTCGACGAACTCCTCCTGCGTGATGCGCCCGGCGCGGAGCTCTTCGTGGTAGTGCCAGCAGTCGCTGCACGAGCCGAGCTCGCGGCCGCGCCAGTGGCCGTTCAGCATCGGGCCGCCGGTGACGACGATCGACGGGATGTTCGCGCTCGCCGCACCCAAGATCGCCGCGGGATTCGTCTTGTCGCAGCCGGTGAGCAGCACGACGCCGTCGAGCGGGTACGAGCGAATCGACTCCTCGACGTCCATCGCCATCAGGTTGCGGTAGAGCATCGTCGTCGGCTTCATCAGCGACTCGCCGAGCGACATCACCGGGAACTCGAGCGGGAAGCCGCCCGCCTGCAGCACGCCGCGCTTGACCGACTCGGCCAGCCCGCGCAGGTGGATGTTGCAGTTGACGAGCTCCGACCAGGAGTTGCAGATGCCGATCACGGGCCGGCCGCGAAACGTCTCGTCGGTGACGCCGGTCGACTTGAGCCAGGACCGGTGCAGGAACCCGTCGAGGTCGCTCCGCTCGAACCACTCCTCGCTCCGCCTGGCGCCGTTCCGCCGTTCGAAGCTCGCCCCGTTTCGCATCGTCGCCATCTCGCTCCTTACGGTTCCCGGGCGCCCGAGCGGCTGCCGTATTCAGCCCTATCATATGATCTTTGGAGTGGAGGTCGCGCCGGGGATCCACCGCATCGAATCGCCGCTCGGCGCCCGCTTCATGGCCCAGTACGTGCTCGCCGGCGAGGCGCGCACGGTGCTCTTCGACACCGGCATGAGCGACACGCCGGCGGGTGTCCTCCGCCCATACCTCGAGTCGGTCGGGCTCGGCCTCGAGGCGATCGACGACGTGCTGACGAGCCACGCCGACAACGACCACGTGGGCGGGAACCGCGCGCTTCGCGACCTTCATCCCCGCGCGCGCTTCGCGTGCCACGAGCTCGACCGGCGCTGGGTCGAGTCGAACGACGCGCTCGTCGCCGAGAACTACCTGTGGCACGAGGCCTACGGCTTCGACGAGCCCGACGAGGCGGGCCGAGCGGAGCTACGCGCCTCGTGCGGCGGCGACGCACCGGTCGACACGGGCCTTCGCGGCGGCGAGACGATCCGGCTCGGCGAAGCCTGGCGCGTCGAGGTGCTGCACCTCCCCGGCCACACATTCGGGCATCTCGGGATCTGGGACCCGCGCAGCCGCGCCGCGATCGTCATCGACGCGGTCCTCGAGCGCGGCATCTACGGGCGTGACGGATCGCTTCTGATCCCGCCCCGCGTCTACGACCTGACCGCCTATCGCGAGACGATCCGGCGCCTGCGCGCGCTCGAGCCCGACCTCCTGCTCACCGCCCACTACCCGGTGCTCGACGGCCCGGCGGCGCGCGACTTCCTCGACCGCTCGCTCGCCTTCACGAACGAGGTCGAGGCCGCGGTGCGCGAGGAACTCGCCGCGGGGACGACGGAGCTGTGGCCGCTCACGCGAGCCCTCGACGAGCGCTTCGGCCCGTATCCCGAGTTCCCGAACGAGCTTGGCGCGTTCGTGCGCGCGGCAGTCGCGATCTCAGGCTAGGAGGCCGAGGCCCGCGGGACGCGGTACTCGGCGGCGACGATCGATGTCAGCTCCTGGACCGAGGTCTCGCTCGTCGGCTTGTCGAGCGTGATCCGGCCGTTGCGGAGCAGGTTCACGCGGTCGCACATCTCGAACACGTGCACGTAGTTGTGCGCGATCACGATGATCGAGACGTCGCCGCGCTCCTTCAGCTCGGTGATCAACTCGATGATCAGCGCTCCCTCGCGCGCACCCATCGCGGCGAGCGGCTCGTCGAGCAGGATGATGTTCGCGGCCGAATGCGTCGACCGCGCGATCGCGATCGCCTGGCGCTGGCCGCCCGACATCCGCGCGACCTCGGCGTCCATCGACGCGATGCGCACGCCGATGTCGTCGAGGTATTGCCGGGAGCGGTTCCGCATCGCGCGGTTGTTGAGGAAGCGGAGCGGGCCGATGCCGTGCGTCAGCTCGCGGTTCAGGAACATGTTGTGGTACACGGACAGGCCCGGCACGAGTGCGAGGTCCTGGAAGACGGTGTCGATGCCCAGCGAGCGCGCGTGCGTCACCGACCTGAGCTGCACCTCTTCTCCGTGGACGAAGATGCGGCCCGCATCGGGCCGGTGGAAGCCCGTCAGGATCTTGATCAGGGTCGACTTGCCCGCACCGTTGTCGCCGATCAGACCGAGCACCTCGCCGTTCCCGAGGCGGAGCGAGACGTCCTCGAGCGCCGTCACGACGCCGAAGCGTTTGCGGATGTTCTCGACGCGGATCGCGTCGGGCGCGGCGTCCGGCGCGACGGTGGTCGCCGGCTCGCTCACGTCGATCTCCCGAGCACGCCCGATTGGCGGAGCCGCTCGAGGCTGATGTTGAAGGCCATCGAGACGATGATCGCGATCCCGAGGACGAGATCGAACGTGTAGGCGTTGACGCCCTGCAGCGTGAAGCCGAGGTTCAGCACGGCGAGCACGAGCACGCCGAGCGCGGCGCCGATGATCGTGCCCGACCCGCCGAACAGCGACGTCCCGCCGATCACTGCCGCGGCGACGGCGTAGAACATGATCGACGTGCCGCCCTGGAGCGGCTGGATCGACGTGAGCCGCGTGCCCTCGAGGATGCCGGCGAGCGCGCCGAGCGTGCTGCAGAGAATGAAGTTGCCGATCTTGATGCGGTTCACGTTCACGCCGCTCTCGCTCGCCCCGATCAGGTTGCCGCCGGTCGCGAGCGTGCGAAGCCCCCAGCGCGTCCGGCTGAGCAGGATCGCCATCACGATGATCACGCCAACCGCCCAGTACGAGGTGGCATACGGCGCGCCGCCGAAGATGCGGAAGAACGTGTGCCCGCCCGGCGTCTCGACGGGGAACGCCCCCGAGATCCGGAGCGTGAGCCCGTTCAGCAGGAAGATCATGCCCAGGGTCGTTATGAAGGACGGCACGTGCAGGAACACGGTGATCAGCCCGTTCGTGAGCCCGACGATCGATCCGGAGATCAGCCCGGCGATCACGGCCAGCCAGATCGGAAAGCCCCAGCTCGTGGCGGCGAAGTAGAAGATCCAGGTCGAGAACGCGTAGACGTTGCCGACGGAAAGGTCGATTTCCCCGCAGATCAGGAGCATCACCTCGCCGGCGGCAATGATCGCGATCGGCGCCGAGAACTCGGCGATCACCTGAGCGTTCTCCCGGCCGAAGAACGCACTAGTGCGCAGCGAGAAGTAGACGACGAGGACGAGGAGCACGAGGAGGATGCTCGCCTCGCGCCGACGGACGACCGCACCGGCAACGCGCCGGCCGAAGCCGACGCGTTGCGGTGCTTCCGGAGGCCGTTCTGCTGTCGCGGCCTCGCTCACGTCCTACGAGATCGGGTACTTCTGGGCGCTGCTCGAGCCCTCGTACCGCGTCTTCGACGAGATGTACGGCCCCACGTTCGACTTGGTGACGAACAGGATGCCGGTGTTCGTGTTGGACGGCGCCACGAGGCCCGACGAGTACCGGTAGAAGAAGAGCTGCAGCACCGGCAGGAAGCCCTGCAGGTACGGCTGCTGGTCGATCGTGAAGTCCAGCTGGTTGGCCTGGATGTACTTGAGCGTGGTCGGCGTCAGGTCGTAGCCACCCGCCTTCACGCCCTTCTTGCGCAGGCCGTACTTCGCGACCGTCTGGCCGACCGCCTGCGTCGAGCCGGCGTCGACGGCGAACATCCCCTTCACATTCTTGTGCCCGAGGTAGTACGCATCGATCTTCGCGATCTCGTCGTTGAGCTGTGAGCCCGTCGCGATCGCGCTGGTCTTGATCTTGCCGGCGCCGAACTTCTTGATGGCGGCGGTCGCACCGTCGATGCGCGGCTGGATGTTCAGCTGCCCCGGGGTGGCGATGAAGAGGGCGACGTCCCCTTCCTTGACCAGATTGACGATGCGCTGGCCCATCGCGTAGCCCGACGCGTACAGATCCTGGCCGATGTACGCCAGACGCTCGTTCGGGTTGCCGGCCGGCACGTCCGCGTTGTAGGCGAGCACCGGGATGCCCTTGCCGATCGCGTTCGCCGTCGGCGCGTTGAACGCCTTCAGGTCGACGAGACAGCACGAGATACCCGACGCCTTGGCCGAGATCGCCGAGTTGAACGCGTTGACCATCTGGCTGACGTCGGCCGTCGTCGAGCCGGTCCACTGATAGGCGCACCCGAGCAACGAGCACGCGTCCTGCGCCCCGTAGATCGTCGGCACGAAGAAGGGGTTCGTCGTCACGTGGTTGACGAACACGAACTTCCACTTCGGGTGCGACTTGATGAAGCTGTCCGCCGCGAGCGCGTTCGTGACGGCCCCCATCGCGGGGCTCGCCATGACGGCTGCAGGCACCGAGAGCGCGGCGGCGCCGAGCCCGACGCGCTTCAGGACGCTGCGACGGTCCATCACGAGCTCGTGTTGCTCCTCCGGATCCGGCGCGGCGCTGTCTTCGTCGTGCTGGTGGTCGGAATCCACGCAACCCTCCTTGGTTCGAGTCAAGCGACCTCTGGGTCCGCGCGAACGTAACACCTGTTCCGACGGGTGTCTAGTAATCTCCCTATCGTATGATGAAAGACCGCACCTATCCTCGCCGCGGTCTGCACGGGGAATTGGTGCACGACATCGGGGTGCGGATCCTGCGGGGCGAGCTGCGCCCGGGCGATTCGCTCGCCGGCGAGTTCGACGAGCAGGACGTCAGCCGCACGGTCGTCCGCGAGGCGGTCAAGGTGCTGGCCGCGAAGGGGCTGATCGTCTCGCGGCCGAAGACGGGCACGCACGTCCGCGAGCGCCGGTACTGGCACATGCTCGACCCGGACGTGCTCGCCTGGCGGCTCGAGGCCGACCCCGGCGACGACTTCTACATGGCCGTGTTCGAGACGCGCCGCCTGATCGAGCCCGCCGTCGCCGCGCTGGCGGCGACCCGCGCGAGCGACGACGAGGTCGCGGAGCTCGAGGCGGCGTACGCGCGGATGGTGAAGGCCGTCGGAAACGACCAGGCGGCGTACATCGAGGCCGACATTCGCTTCCACGAGCTGATCCTCGAGGGCTGCCACAACGAGCTGCTGACGCACCTCGGCTCCACGCTGCGCGGCGTGTTCCGCGCGACGTTCACGCGTACGCAGGGAATCGCAGAGGAGACGCTGCCGCTGCACGAGGCGGTGCTCGAGGGAATCCGCGAGGGCGACGCCGACGCAGCCGAGGCCGCGACGCTCGGCCTGATCGAGACGACCGCCGCCTCGCTCGCCGCCCGATAGTACGTCTACGTGTGCTCGAGGAGCACCTTCGCGACGACCCCTTCGCGCGCGTCCATCAGCGCGAACGCCTCGTCGAAACGGGCGGCCGGGAAGCGGTGCGTCACGAGCGGCTCGAAGTCGACGACGCCGCGCGTGAGCAGGTCGACCACATCGCTCCACGCCGCGGTCGTGTACGAGAAGCTTCCGATCACGTCCATGTCGCCGACGGTGATCCGGTCGGTGGGCAGCTCGACCTTGCTGCCTTCCCCCGCGATCCCGAGCAGGACGACGCGGCCGCCGGGGCGCACGAGCCGGGTCGCGAGCTCGACCGCAGCAGGCGCGCCCGCCGTCTCGAGGACGAGGTCGAGCCCGTCGCCGGCAATGCGCGTCGTCTCCGCGACGGCGTCGACCTCGCCGACGTGCACGATCGCAGTGGCGCCCACACTCTCCGCGAAGCGAAGCTCGTCGTCACGGATGCCGTAGGCGACGAGCGCGCCGGGCGCATGCAGTCGCGCGAGCGTGAGGGCAAGCGAGCCGAGCGTGCCGATTCCGATCACGCCGACCGTCTCGCCGGGCCGCGGACGGCCGCGCTCGAGCCCGCGGAAGACGCACGACGCCGGCTCGACGAGCACGGCCGCGTCGAACGACACGGTGTCCGGCAGGCGGTGCACGACGTGCTGCGGCACCACGACGTACTCGCCGTACCCGCCGCCGCGCGAGAAGCCGACCTGGTCGTAATTCTCGCAGAAGTTCGTGTGCCCGGCCTTACACCTGCGGCAGCGGTTGCACGGCACCATCCCCTCGCACACGACGCGCGTGCCGGGCTCGAGGCCGGCGACTCCTGGGCCGACGTCGGCGATGGTGCCGCTCCACTCGTGCCCCGGCACGAGCGGGAAGGTGACCCAGCGCGGATCGGCGAAGCCGCCGTTCAGGATCTCCAGGTCGGTGCGGCAGACGCCCGCGACGTGACTGCGGACGAGCACCTCTCCGGGCCCCGGCGACGGCGTCTCGACCTCGACGAATGCGACCTCGTGCGGCCGCTCGATCACAACGGCCTTCATCGCTCGACCCTATCCGCTTCCGTATAGAAATGACCGATGGGAACCGCGTGGGCAGCGTCGTGATCCGCGTCGTCCGGCTGCGTGTCGACGGCGTGGCACGAGCCGCGCGCCTCGTCGGCGACGACCGGGCGCAGCTCTACGAGCACGACGACCCGCTGGCTGCGCTCGCGACGGGCCCGGACGGCGACCTCGTCGAGCTCGATGCTCACGAGCTGCTGCCGCCGGTTCACGCCCCCGAGATCTGGGGCGCCGGGGTCACCTACGAGCGAAGCCTCGACGCACGCCTCGAGGAAGCACGGACGGGCGCCCGCGACCTGTATTCGCTCGTCTACGAAGCGGAGCGGCCCGAGCTCTTCTTGAAGGACGCGGGCATGCGCCGGACGGTCGGCCCCGGCGGAGCGATCCGGGTCCGCAGCGACTCGAAGTGGACGGTCCCCGAGCCTGAGCTCGGCCTCGTCCTCGGTGCCGCCGGCAAGCCGGTGGCCGTCACGGTCGCGAACGACGTGTCGAGCCGCGATGTCGAGGGGGCGAACCCGCTCTACATCCCGCAGGCCAAGACCTACGCCGGTTCGTGCGCCATCGGGCCTGCGCTCGCGGTGCCCGACGACTGGGACGCACCCTGGACGATCCGGTTGCGGATCGCCGACCACGGCCGCGAGCTCTTCGCCGGCGAGACGTCGACGGCGAAGATGAAGCGGCGGATCCCCGAGCTCGTCGAGTGGCTCGTGCGCGACAACCCGCTTCCGGCGGGCTCCGTTCTGCTGACCGGCACCGGCCTCGTGCCGCCCGACGACTACACGCTCGCGCCCGGGCACGAGGTTTCGGTCACGATCGACGGCATCGGCACACTCGTCAACACAGTGGCGGACGACTGAGAGGTGAGTGACGTGATCGAGGCTCCTGCGCGCCCGGACGGGCGCAACTACGTGGGCGGCGAATGGCGCCCGTCGTCGTCGGGCGCGACCTACACGAAGCAGAACCCGATGCGGCCGGCCGAGGCCGTCGGCGAGTTCTCGGCCTCGACCGAGGCCGACGCCGCCGACGCGGTCGGCGCCGCGGCCGCGGCGTTCGAAGCGTGGGCCGCGCTCCCGATCGCACGCCGCGGCGCGTACCTCGTCGCAGCCGCCGCCTCGCTCGAGGCCCGCGTCGAGGAGATCGCGCGCGACATGTCGACCGAGATGGGCAAGCCGCTACGAGAGGCGCGGCTCGAGACCGGGCGCGCCGCGCAGATCCTGCGCTTCGCCGCGAGCGAGGCGTTCAGGCCGGTCGGCGAGCACTTCGAGCAGGCTGCGACCGGCGCGCAGGTCTCGACCTATCGCAGGCCGGTCGGCGTGGTCGCCCTGATCACGCCGTGGAACTTCCCGATCGCGATCCCGGTCTGGAAGCTCGCGCCCGCGCTGATCTACGGCAACGCCGTCGTGCTCAAGCTCGCCTACGAGGCGCCGCTCACCGGGCTGCACGTCGCCGAGGCGTTCGCGGAGGCGGAGCTGCCCGCCGGCGTCCTGAACGTGCTCACCGGGCGCGGCTCGACGGTCGGCGCCGCGCTCGTTCACGACGCGCGCGTCCGCGCGATCTCGTTCACCGGCTCGGTCGCGACCGGACACTGGGTGCGCGACGAGGCGACGAAGGCCGGCAAGCGCGTGCAGCTCGAGCTCGGCGGACAGAACCCGCTGATCGTGATGGACGACGCCGATCTCCCGCGCGCGGTCGAGGCCGCGTACGCCGGCGCGTTCTGGTCGGCCGGCCAGAAGTGCACGGCGACACGCAGGATCCTCGTGCAGGACGGCGTCTACGACGAGTTTCGCGCGCAGCTGCTCGCGCGCGTCGAACGCGGACGCGTCGGCGACCCACTCGACCCGGACGTCGAGGTCGGACCGATTGTCAACGAATCGCAGTTCGACGAGGTCGTGGGTGCGATCCGCCGCGGCCGCGACGAGGGCGGCACGGTGATCGCGGGCGGCGAGCGCGCGGACGACGACGGGTACCTGCTCCCGCCGACCGTGTTCGAGGGCGTCGAGGACGACGCGTTCCTCTCCTGCGAGGAGGTGTTCGGGCCGGTGACCACGCTCTACCGGTTCGGCGACCTCGACGACGCGCTCGCGCGCGCGAACGCCGTCCCCTTCGGGCTCTCGACCGCGATCTTCACATCGAGCCTCGCCACCGCCACGCGCTTCCAGCGCGAGGCGCAGGCCGGATTGATCCACGTCAACTCGCAGACGGCGGGCGCCGACGTGCACGTGCCGTTCGGCGGGATCAAGTCGAGCGGCTTCGGCCCGCACGAGCAGGGGCGCGCGGCGGTCGAGTTCTACACCGAGGTCGTCACGGTCTACGTCGACCCATAGAACGGTCGCAGCGCCGGGTAGAGCGAGCGGAATCGCCCGTAGCCCTCGGCGTACGCGTCGCGCCAGCGCGGATCGGGGTCGACAGGCGCCCGGACGCGGACGCAGCGCTCGACCGCCTCGGCCGCGTCGGCGAACGCGCCGGCGCGGACGCCCGCGAGCAGCGCAGCGCCGAACGCCGATCCCTCCTCGTACTCGGTCAGCTCGAGCGGCAGGTTCAGGACCGCCGCCACGATCGAGAGCCAGAGCGGGCTGCGCGCGCCGCCGCCGGAGACACGCGCGGCCGTCGGCTCGACACCGAGCGCGCGCAGCAGCTCGAGCGAGTCGCGCAGGCCGTAGGCGACGCCCTCGAGCACGGCCCGCCACATCGCGCCGCGGTCGTGGCGGAGCGACAGACCGGTGAACGCGCCGCGCACGTCGGGATCGGGGTACGGCGTTCGCTCGCCCGCGAGGTACGGCGCGAAGAGCAGCCCCTCGGCGCCGGGCTGCCACGCGGACGCCTCGTCGTCGAGGACGGCGTAGTCGGCGTGCAGCGCGTGGCGGAACCACGCCGCCGAGCCCGCGGCGCTCAGCATCACGCCCATCGCGTGCCACGTGCCGGGGACGGCGTGGCAGAAGACGTGCACGCGCGCCTCGGGGTCGGGCGCGTAGGACGGCAGCACTGCGAACACGACGCCCGACGTGCCGAGCACCACCGAGACCGCACCCGGCGCGGCGACGCCGACGCCGAGCGCCGCGGCCGCCTGGTCGCCCGCGCCCGCGACCTCGGTCGACTCGTGCGCGTCGGGCAGCCACCCGCGCGGGATCTCGAGCGCGTCGCAGACCTCCTGCGACCACGCGCGCGCGGCGACGTCGAAGAGCAGCGTGCCGGAGGCGTCGGCGGCGTCGATCGCGCGCTCGCCGGTGAGTCGGAAGCGCACGTAGTCCTTGGGCAGGAGCACGTGCGCGGTCCGCGCGTACGCGTCGGGCTCGTGGCGCCGCAGCCAGAGCAGCTTCGGCGCGGTGAACCCCGTCAGCGCGCGGTTGCCCGTCAGCTCGATCAGGCGCTCGAGCCCGATGCGCGACTCGATCTCGGCGCACTCCGCAGCGGTTCGCTGGTCGTTCCAGAGGATCGCCGGGCGGACGACGTCGCCGTGCCCGTCGAGGCAGACGAGCCCGTGCATTTGCCCGGAGAAGCCGATCGGCCCGGCGGGCAGCTGCGCCAGGCACGCCTGCGCCGCACGCCACCAGTTCTCGGGGTCCTGCTCCGACCAGCCGGGCTTCGGGGTCGAGAGCGGGTAGCTCTCCTCGGCGGCGGCGAGCACCTCGCCGCGCGTGGAGATCGCGATCCCCTTGACGCCGGACGTGCCGACGTCGATGCCGACGAGTGCCGCGTCAGGCGCCAAGCGCGGCGTAGACGAGCTCGTAGGCGCGCACTGCGTCCTTCGCCTGCTGTGCCTTGCGGAGCTCCGCCTCGTCGATGCGACCGGCGACGCCGTCGATGAACCGCCACTGCAGCACCGAGCGCTCGACGGCGCCGACGGCGTCCTCCGTGTACGGGTAGAGGTCGAAGCCGAGCCGCTCGCCGTTCTCGCCGTAGCCGGCCCGCCGCAGCTCGATCGCCAGCTCGAGCGTCTCCATGAACGCCGTCGCGCCGACCATGTTGTCGTCGTCGAACGTGCCCCAACCGGAGTTCGCATGCTGGTGGCCGAGCAGGCCTTCGGCGGCGAGCAGCGCCGCGTACTCGGCGAGGCTCTCGCCATTCATGATCAGATGCTGCCAGTCCATGTTGACCTTGACGTTGTCGAGGCCCTGGGCGCGCAGCTTGTGGATCACGTGCAGCGTCATGCCGATGTTGCGCATGAAGATCTTCATCGCCGGCTCGGAGTTCTTGTGCTCGAGGAACACCGTCACGCCGCGGCCGGCGGCATGCTGCGCGGCCTGGCCGACCCCGTCGGTGAACCGCGCCCAGCTGTCCGCGTACGGGGTCTGGAAGGGGTAGTTGTAGCCCTCGATCCCGGGCCAGATGATCATCTGCGCGCCGACGTCGGCCGCCAGGTCGATCGCGTCGCGCGTCTGACGCAGCGCCTCCTCGCGCACGGCGTCGTCGGGTGAGCTGAGGGCGCCCTTCCCGAAGCGCGGGTCGAGGTGGAGGCCGCTCGCGATGCAGTAGATCCCGTGGCCGTCGAGCGCCTGCTGCACCTCCTCGAGGTTGTCGCGCGAGAGCTCCTGCGGGTAGTGGAACTCGTAGTCGTCCATCAGCTCGCCGAGCCCCGCGACCGCCGTCCGCACGCGCTCGGCCGTGCTCGTGCCGGCGAGCTCGGGCTTGTAGCCGCCGGGATTGAACCGCGTCGCCATCGCACCGAACGCCCAGATGCCGAGACTCGTCTTCATCGTCGCTCGCGCAAGACTACGAAAGACGGTGCCAGGCACCAAGGTGCCAGGCACCGGTCGTAGGATCGACGTCACATGGAGCACCGCGACCTGAACGGGAACGGGAGACTCGACGCCTACGAGGATCCGCGCCGGCCGCTCGACGAGCGCGTCGAGGACCTGATGGCGCAGCTGACGCTCGAGGAGAAGGCCGGGCTGATGTACCACGCGCCGATCGGCATCGGCCCCGGCGGCGAGCTGCTCGAGGAGCCGGCGCCGTTCTCGCCCGTGCCGACACCCGAGCTCGTGCGCGAGCGGCATATCAACCACTTCAACATCTACTGGGCGCCCGGCCCGCGCGAGACCGCCGCCTGGCACAACCGCTTGCAGCGGCTCGCGGAGGAGACGCGCCTCGGCATCCCCGTGACGATCTCGAGCGATCCGCGACACGGGTTCAGCGACAACCCCGCGACCAGCATGTCGTCGGGCGCGCTCTCGTCGTGGCCGGAGCCGATCGGGCTCGCCGCGGCCGGCGACGAGGAGCTGGTGCGCGCGTTCGGCGACATCGCACGGCAGGAGTACGTCGCGCTCGGGATCCGGTCGGCGCTGCATCCGACCGCCGACCTCTGCACCGAGCCGCGCTGGGCGCGCAGCTCGGGCACCTTCGGCGAGGACGCCGAGCTCTCGTCTCGCATGCTCGGCGCGTACATCCGGGGCTTCCAGGGCGAGGAGCTCGGCCCGACGAGCGTCGCGTGCATGACCAAGCACTTCCCGGGCGGCGGGCCGCAGGCCGACGGTGAGGACCCGCACTTCGCGACCGGCAAGGACCAGGTCTATCCGGGAGGCAACTTCGAGTACCACCTGCGGCCCTTCGAGGCCGCGTTCGCCGCCGGGACCGCGGCGATCATGCCGTACTACGGGCGACCCGTCGGAACCGAGCTCGAGGAAGTCGGCTTCGGCTTCAACCGCCAGGTGATCACCGGGCTCTTGCGCGAGCGGTTCGGCTACGACGGCGTCGTCTGCACCGACTGGGGGCTCGTCTCGGACGCCGACCTCGGCGACTGGGTCTTCCCCGCGAAGTGCTGGGGCGTCGAGGAGCTGTCGCACGCCGACCGGCTGGCGAAGATCGTCGACGCGGGCTGCGACCAGCTCGGCGGCGAGAACGAGCCCGCGTTGCTCGTCGAGCTCGTGCGCGCGGGGCGTATCTCGGAGGAGCGGCTCGACGCGTCGGTGCGGCGGCTGCTGCGCGTGAAGTTCCGGCTCGGCCTCTTCGACGACCCGTACGTCGACGAGGCGGCGGCGGTGGAGATCGCGGGGCGCGGCGACTTCCGGCGCGCGGGCGAGGACGCGCAGCGCCGCTCGCTCGTGCTGCTCGAGAACGACGGCGTCCTCCCGGTGTCCTCGCGGCCGCGCCTCTACATCGAGGGCGTCGACCCCGCGACCGCCGCGGGTTACGGCGACGTCGTCGACTCGCCTGCGGGCGCCGATCTCGCCGTGCTCCGGGTCGCCGCCCCGTACGAGCCCCGCGAGGGCTTCCTCGAGAGCATGTTCCACCAGGGCAGCCTCGAGTTTCCCGCCGCGGAGCGGGAGCGGATCCTCGCCGTCGCGGCACAGGTGCCGACCGTCGTCGACGTCTTCCTCGACCGGCCCGCGATCCTCACGGAGATCGCAGGCGGCGCAGCCGCGCTCGTCGCGAGCTTCGGCGCATCCGACGCCGCCGTGCTCGATCTCGTCTTCGGGCGCTTCGCGCCGAGCGGCAGGCTGCCGTTCGAGGTGCCGTCGTCCGCCGAGGCCGTGCTGCGGCAGCTACCGGACGTTCCGTACGACTCGGAGGCGCCCCTCTACCCGTTCGGGCACGGGCTCTTCTTTTAACCCCGGAGCCGCAGTACGACGACGGCGAGCAGGTAGGCGACCCCACCGACCGCGCCGAGCCACGAGTACGGCGAGCCGTCCTGGCCACGGGCGATCTCGACGAGGAAGCCGATGATGATCGCCGTAATGATCACCAGCCCGGTGATCGCTGTCGCGTGGATGTCGATCTGCCTGAACCGCTCGTCGCGCCCGTCGCCACGGAGGCCGCGAATCGTCTCGCTCCTCCCGCCGACGAGGAACACCGCCCCGAACGCAGCCAGGATCAGGAGCGACACGACGCCTCCGGTCGGGTCGCCGCCGATCCACTGGGCCGCCATCACGACGACGCCGAGGGCAACCGAGAACAGCGGCAGGAACCACTTCGACCTAGTCATCTGCATCGAACATCTCCTCCACCGGTGTGCGGAAGAACCGTGCGAGCGCGAGCGCGAGCGGCAGCGACGGCAGGTACCGCCCCTGCTCGATCGAGTTGATCGTCTGGCGGGACACGCTCATTGCCGCCGCCAGCTCCCCCTGCGACAACCCGCGCTCGCTCCGCAGCTCGCGTACGTGGTTCTTCACTCCCGGTTCCCTCGTAGTCAAGTTTGCTTGACTGACAAGGTACCTTGACAGGGAGCCGCTGTCAAGCTCGCTTTACTGGTGCTCTACGAGACGCCGAGCGCGCCGCGGATCGTGTCGAGCGCCTTCGACTCGTCGGGCGCGACGCCCTTCGCCGCCTCCGCGACCGACTCGGAGAGGTCGAGGACGAGCTTGCGGTAGGCGTCCACGTCGCCCGGCGCCTTCGCCTCGAGCGCTGCGACCGCCGTCTTCAGGTTGTCGACGGTCCCCTGCTCCACCTCCTCCGGCGATGAGGTCAGCCCGAACGGCTTCGCGTGCGCGCCCGCGAGCTCGCGCACCAGCTCGCTCTCGTTGTGCTCGTGGGCGGCGGCGAGGTGCTTCGCGAGCGCGTTCGCCTCCTTGAAGGTGTCGAAGAACCCGCGGTCGGCGACGGCGACGAGCGCGCCTGCGCCGGTGACGCCCTTCTCCATCGCCTCCCACTCCGCCTCGGTGAAATCGGCCTTCGTCGCCATCACGTTCCTCCTTTTCTACGCCGGCACCGGCGGCAGGGCCGCGAGCGCCATCGCGAGCTCGTTCTCGTCGTACAGCCCGTCCCGCAGGTTCCCGGCGAAGTAGTCGATGTACGCCTGCATGTCGAAGTGCCCGTGCCCGCAGAGGTTGAACACGATCGTCTCCGCTGCGCCCTCCTCGCGGCAGCGCACCGCCTCGTCGATCGTCGCCTTCACGGCGTGGTTCGCCTCGGGCGCGGGCAGGATGCCCTCGGCGCGTGCGAACTCGACGCCGGCTGCGAACACCTCCGTCTGCGCGTAGGCCCGCGCCTCGATCAGGCCCAGCTCGTGCAGATGGCTGACCATCGGCGCCATCCCGTGATAGCGAAGGCCGCCGGCGTGGAAGCCCGGCGGCACGAAGATCGAGCCGAGCGTGTGCATCTTCACGAGCGGCGTCAGGTGGCCGGTGTCGCCGAAGTCGTACGCGTACGTTCCGCGCGTCAGAGTCGGGCACGCCGCCGGCTCGACTGCGATCACGCGGACGTCCGGCCCGCCGCGGAGCTTCCGACCGATGAACGGGAAGGTGAGCCCGGAGAAGTTGCTGCCGCCGCCCGTGCAGCCGATCAGCACGTCCGGATAGTCACCGGCGAGCTCGAGTTGCTCGAGAGCCTCCTCGCCGATCACGGTCTGGTGCATCAGCACGTGGTTCAACACCGAGCCGAGCGAGTACTTCGTGTCGTCACGCTGCGCGGCGACCTCGACCGCTTCCGAGATCGCGATGCCGAGGCTGCCGGTCGAATCAGGGTGCTCCGCAAGGATCGCGCGCCCGCTCTCGGTGGAGTCGGACGGGCTCGGGACGCAACGCGCGCCGAACGACTCCATCAGCGCACGGCGGTACGGCTTCTGCTCGTAGCTCACCTTCACCATGAACACGTCGACCTCGAGCCCGAAGAGCGCGCCGGCGAAGGCGAGCGCCGAGCCCCACTGGCCGGCGCCGGTCTCGGTCGTGAGCCGCTGCACGCCTTCCTGCTTGTTGTAGAAGGCCTGCGCGACGGCGGTGTTCGGCTTGTGGCTCCCGCTCGGCGAGAGGCCCTCGTACTTGTAGTAGATCTTCGCCGGCGTCTCGAGCGCCGCCTCGAGCCGCCGCGCGCGGAAGAGCGGCGTCGGGCGCCACTGCCGGTACACGTCCCTGATCTCCTCGGGAATCGCGATCCGCTGCTCGGTCGAGACCTCCTGCAGGATGATCTGCATCGGGAAGATCGGCGCGAGGTCGTCAGGCCCGATGGGTTGGCCGGTCCCCGGGTGCAGCGGCGGGGGCGGAGGCGACGGCAGGTCGGCCGCGAGGTTGTACCAGGCTTCTGGCAGCCGGCTCTCGTCGAGGACGAACTTGACGGTCTCTCCCACGGCGCTCCTCCTCGTCTCGTCTCAAGACCGAGTGTAGGGTGCCCGCGTGCCTGGCGGCGGCATCACGCAGCGTGCGCGTGCATCGGACGGACGACGGCTGACGTTCGCCGAGTGGGGCGACCCGGCCGGCTTCCCGGTGTTCGCGCTGCACGGGACACCGAACTCCCGCCTCGCGCGCCACTACGACACCGGGAAGTACGTCGAGGCCGGCACGCGCGTGATCACCTACGACCGACCCGGGTACGGGCAGTCCGACCGCCGTGCCGGGCGTCGCGTCGTCGACTGCGTGGGCGACGTCGCGGCGATCGCCGACGCGCTCGGGATCGAGCGGTTCGCGGTGACCGGCGCGTCGGGCGGCGGCCCGCATTCGCTCGCCGTCGCCGCGCGTCTCCCCGACCGCGTGACGCGCGCCGCCTGCGAGGTCTCGCCGGCGCCCTACGACATCGCCGACTTCGACTGGTTCGAGGGCATGGACCCGCTCAACATCAAGGAGTTCGGCTGGGCACTCGAGGGGGAGGAAGTGCTCGTTCCGGAGCTCGAGCGGGAGGCGGCGGCGCTGCGCGAGCGCGTCGCGGCGGACCCGTCGAACATCCTCGGCGACGACTGGGGGCTCTCGGCGGCCGATCGCGCCGAGCTCGCCCGCCCGGAACGGCGCGACATCATCCGGGAGGACATCGCGGAGGCGCTGCGGGCCGGCGTCTACGGCTGGGTCGACGACGACCTCTGCTTCGCCGCACCGTGGGGCTTCGACGTCTCGGAGATCCGCGTCCCGACGCGCGTCGTCTACGGCGTCACCGACGTGCTCGTGCCGGCGCGGCACGGCGAGTGGCTCGGCCGCAACGTCCCGAACGCCGAGGTCGTCGCCGAGGACGGGCTCGGCCACCTCGGCGACCCGGAGCTCCTGACCGAGCGGCTCGGCTGGCTCGTCGCGCCGGTCTGATCGGTCTGGACACGAAACGAGGGCGCGCAGTATCCTTGCGCCGCTCGAGCCCTGGCACCTGAAGGCGCGGGCGGCGGCACCCCTCACGCAACAGGTGCAGAAGGGACCCCTTTGCTGACGGCGTCTTCCACCGCCTGGCAGATCGGCCTCGTGCTGGGCATCGTCGTGATCGCCGTGGCGGCGGCGATCGTGATCACGATCGTCGTGCTCGCGAAGCGGATCGCGGCCCAGGCGAAGACAGCCGAGCAGGCCGTCGAGCTCGTCCGGCAGCAGACCGCCGAGCTCGGCGGGATCGCGCGCATCAACGACTCGGGCACCCGGATCCTGCACTCGGCGCGCGCGCTCAGGAAGGCGGCGGTCGGGAAGTGATCCTCGCGATGTCAGGGCACGGCTACTGGTGGACGGCGCTCGCGATCGGGCTCGTCGCCGCGCTCGTCGTCGCCGTGCTGCTCGCGATGCTGATCCAGTACATCGTCAGCATCGACCGCTCGGTCGGCAACCTGCTCGAGATCGCCGGCAAGGTCGGCGCGAACACCGCGAACATCCCGCAGCTGACCGCGACCGCGCCGGTGCTGCGTCAGATCGTCACCGAGGCCGTGATCCAGGACGGCTACATGAACGCGCTCACCGACGGCTACGGGGACGCGGCATGAGCGAGACGCACCTCCTCGTCCTGTTGAGCGTGATCCTGGCGGGCGTCGTCGTGGTCGTGCTCGCCGCGGCGCTGATCGTCGTGCGCACGCGGCTTCGGTCGATCTCCGCCAACCTGGCTGCGCTCTGCGGCGCGCTCGAGGGCGTCGAGGCCGAGCACCTGCGCCCGCTCGAGGGCGCGGTCACCGCGATCAACGAGCAGTTCGACATCATCCTCGGCGCGCTGCCCGGCATCGGGCAGAAGGCCGCGGTGGTCGCCGATCGGAGGCCGCGATGACACTCTGGTGGATCGGCGACGTGATCCTGCTCGTCGTGCTGCTGCCGGTCGTCGTCTACCTGCTGAACGGTGTGCTGAGGGCGGCGCAGAGCATCGTCCCGAGCGTGAACCAGATCGCGACGGTCGCGGCCGCGGGCTCGAAGGACCTCGATTCCGCCGCGCTGCTCGTGAGGACGCAGGAGCAGGTCACCCAGACGGTCGCGGGCGTCGCAAACTACGGCGGCTCGCTCGACGTAATCCTGGACGACGCGGAGTAAGGAGAGCGCGTGCCCGCAGCCGGAGTTGTCATGGTGATCGCCGTCGTCCTGATCGTGCTCGCGCTCGTCTACTACCTCCTGTCGACGATCGTCGCGCTGCGGAAGATCACGAAGGGACTCGACGACGTGATCGGCGACGTGAGCGGAATCGTCGAGAAGAGCGCGCCCGTGAACGGGATCGTGACCGCGATCAACGAGCAGCTCGACGCCGGCGTCGACCTGCTCGAAGGCCTGCTCGTCAAGAAGGCCGGCCTGGTCGACGCGGTCGGGCTCGTCGAGAGCCTCTACCCCGGGGCCGGCGCAGCCGGCTTCCGGAACTTCCCCGAGTCGACGGGGCTGACGGCGCCGCGAATCGGCGAGGTCTACACGCAAGGAACGCTCACGCTCGCGCGCCTCGGCCGCGAAGCGCCGATCGCCGGCGCGAGCCCCAACGGCCCCGCGCTGCGTGACACGGAGAACGGCAGCCTCGCCGCGCGCCTCCTCTACCCCGAGCAACGGCAGAGCGCGCCCGAGACGATGCCGCGCTCGCCGGTGATCGGCACCGACTCGCCGGTGCAGTACGAGCAGCGCGAGGACATCGGCAAGCCACGCAAGCAGCTCCCGACCGGCGCATAGAAGAAAGGAGCCAGGTGCAGACCCCTGCGGCATTCGACTACGAGCGCGCGACGAGCGTCGAGGGGGTGATCGCGTCGCTGCAGCGCGGTGGCGCCGGAGCCCGTGTGATCGCCGGCGGCCACAGCCTGCTGCCGATGATGAAGCTGCGCCTCGCCAACCCGACGCACCTGGTCGACATCAACGACCTGAAGGAGCTGCAATACATCCGCGAGGACGGCAGCGAGATCCGGATCGGCGCGCTGACACGGCACGTCGACCTCGAGAAGTCCGAGCTGCTCGCGCGCCGCTTCCCGATCTTCCGCGACGCGGAGACGGTGATCGCCGACCCCGTCGTCCGCAACCGCGGCACGATCGGCGGCTCGCTGTGTCAGGCCGACGCCAGCGAGGACCTGTCGGCCGTCTGCAGCGCGCTGAAGGCGAGTGTGGTGATCCGGGGAGCGACCGGGGAGCGAATCGTGAGCATGGAGGACTTCCACGTCGGCCCCTACACGACCGCCGTCGGCGACGCCGAGCTGCTCACCGAGATCCGGATCCCGGTTCGCGCCGGCTGCGGCAGCGCGCACGAGAAGGTCGAGCGACGCGCCGGCGACTGGGCGATCGCCGCGACGTCGGCGGCCGTCTGGCTCGAGGGCGGCGCGATCGCGCAAGCGGGAATCGCGCTCAGCGCAGTCGGCCTGACCACGATCCACCTGACGCGCGCGGAGGAGCTGCTGCGCGGCAAGGCCCCGACGCAGGAGCTCTTCGCGGAAGCCGGCGAGCTCGCGTCGGCAGATTGCTCGCCGACCGCCGACGGCCGGGGGCCGGTCGACTACAAGCGCCACCTCGCCGGCGTGCTCACCGCCCGCGCGCTCGCACGCGCAAGCGCCCGGGCTCAGGACCAGGGGGTCGCATGAACGTCACGATCGACATCAACGGCGAGACGGTCTCGCGCGAGATCGAGCCGCGGCTGCTGCTCGTCCACTTCATCCGCGACACGCCCGGCCTGACGGGCACGCACTGGGGCTGCGACACGTCGAACTGCGGCGCGTGCGTCGTCCTGCTCGACGGCAGCCCGGTCAAGTCCTGCACCATGCTGGCAGCGATGGCCGAGGGCCACGAGATCCGCACCGTCGAGTCGCTCGAACGGGACGGCGATCTCGATCCGGTGCAGCAGGGCTTCCACGAGCTCCATGCCCTGCAGTGCGGTTTCTGCACGCCCGGGATGATGATGACGGCGCGCGGGCTGCTCGACGAGAACCCGGATCCGACCGAGGCGGAGATCCGGACCGCGATCTCGGGCGGCATCTGCCGCTGCACGGGCTACAAGAACATCGTCGCGGCGATCCGCTGGGCCGCCGACCACGAGGCCGCTGCGAAACAGGGGGTGAGCGCATGAGTACCGGTGTCAGGGACACGGTCGAGGTGAACCTGCCGAGCCGCGACCACGAGCGGCCGATCGGCTTCGGCCGGCTGAAGCGCAAGGAGGACGCGCGCTTCATCCGCGGCAAGGGGACCTATCTCGACGACATCCGCCTGCCCGGGATGGTGCACGGCGCGATGCTGCGCAGCCCGTTCGCGCACGCCCGCATCGTCTCGATCGACACCTCGCGCGCGCTTGCGCACCCGAACGTGGCCGCCGTGATCACGGCGAAGGATCTCGAGACGCTCGGGCTTGCGTGGATGCCGACGATCTCGTACGACACCCAGGCGGTGCTCGCGGGCGACAAGGTTCGCTTCCAGGGTCAGGAGGTCGCGTTCGTGATCGCGACCGACGAGTACTCCGCGAACGACGCGCTCTCGCTGATCGACGTCGAGTACGAGCCGCTTCCTGCCGTGGTCAACGCGCGGAAGGCACTCGACCCCGACGCGCCGCTGATCCGCGACGACAAGGCAGGCCAGCGCGACAACCTGGCGAGCCCACTCTGGGAGGCCGGCGACCAGGAGGCCACCGACCGCGCGTTCGCAGAGGCCGACACGGTGGTGACGCGCGACATCATCTACCCGCGCTGCCACCCGGCTCCGCTTGAGACGTGCGGGATGATCGCCGACTTCAACCCGGAGACCGGCCAGCTCGACATCTACAACGGCAACCAGGCGCCGCACGCGCACCGGACGGTGTACGCGCACGTGGCCGGGCTCGCCGAGCACATGATCCGCATCCGCTGCCAGGACATCGGCGGCGGGTTCGGCAACAAGGTGCCGGTCTACCCCGGGTACGTGTGCGCGATCGCCGGCTCGATCGTGGCCGGCGTCCCGGTCAAGTGGGTCGAGAACCGCACCGAGAACCTGGTGTCGACCGGGTTCGCTCGCGACTACGTGATGCACGCGGAGATGTGCTCGAAGGACGGGAAGATCACCGGGCTCCGCGTGGACGTGATCGCCGACCACGGCGCGTTCGACTCGACCGCGCAGCCGACGAAGTTCCCGGCCGGGTTCTTCCACATCGTCTGCGGGTCGTACGACCTGCAGGCGTCGCACGTCCAGGTCAAGGCCGTGTACACGAACAAGGCGCCCGGAGGCGTCGCCTACCGCTGCTCGTTCCGCATCACCGAGGCCGTCTACCTCGTCGAGCGCATGGTCGACGCGCTTGCGCTCGAGATGAAAGCCGATCCGATCGAGCTGCGCATGCGCAGCTTCATCGCACCGGAGCAGTTCCCCTACGAGACGACCACCGGCTGGACGTACGACTCCGGCAATTACGCGGAGACGATGCGCGTCGCCATGGACATCGCCGGCTACGAGGAGCTGCGGCGCGAGCAGGCGGAGAAGCGGGCGCGCGGCGAGCTGATGGGCATCGGCGTCTCCTTCTTCACCGAAGGCGTCGGCGCCGGGCCGCGCAAGCACATGGACATCCTCGGGCTCGCGATGAACGACGGCGCCGACCTGCGCATCCACCCGTCGGGGAAGGCCGTGGTCTCGATCAGCGCGCAGACGCAGGGCCAGGGGCACGAGACAACGTTCGCGCAGATCGTCGCCGAGGAGCTCGGGATCCCGCCCGAGGACGTCGAGGTGCGCCACGGCGACACCGACCGCTCGCCCTACGGCCTCGGCACGTACGGCAGCCGCTCGACACCCGTCTCGGGCGGCGCGGTCGCGATCGTCTCGCGCAAGGTGCGCGATAAGGCGCGGTTGATCGCCTCGACGATGCTCGAGGCGCGCCCCGAGGACCTGGCGTGGGAGAAGGGCCGCTGGTACGTGAAGGGCGACCCGGCGAAGGGCGTACTGATCGAGGAGATCGCCGAGCGCGCGTACAGCGGCGGCGAGCTGCCCGAGGGCATGGAGGGCGGCCTCGACGCGCAGGTGATCTACGACCCGCCGAACCTCACCTATCCCTACGGCGCCTACATCGCGGTCGTCGACATCGACCCCGACACGGCCGAGGTGAAGGTGCGGCGCTTCATCGCCGTCGACGACTGCGGCGTCCGCATCAACCCGATGGTCGTCGAGGGCCAGATCCACGGCGGCCTCGCGGAGGGCGTCGGGATCGCGCTGATGGAGGTGATCACCTTCGACGACGAGGGCAACTGCCTCAACTCGTCGTTCATGGACTACCTGATCCCGACGGCGCTCGAGTGCCCGGACTTCGAGCTGGGCGAGACGGTCACGCCGTGCCCGCACCACCCGCTCGGCGCGAAGGGCGTGGGCGAGTCGCCGAACGTCGGCTCGCCGCCGGCGATCGTCAACGCCGTCATCGACGCATTGCACGTGACGCACGGCGTCGACCACATCGACATGCCCTGCACCCCGGCTCGGGTCTGGGCGGCGATGCAAGGGCGCGCAGAGCCACCGCAATGATGAGCGCCGCCGTGTCGCGGCGGGCCGCGGAGCTCGCCGCAGAGGGCACGGCATTCGTGACCGCAACGGTGGTCCGCGCGCAGCGGCCGACGAGCGTGCGCGCCGGCGACGTGGCGCTCGTGCTCGCCGACGGGACGATCGAGGGTTTCGTCGGCGGCGTCTGCGCGCAGCAGAGCGTGAGCGTGTACGCGTTGAAGGCAATCGAATCGGAGGAGGCGGTGCTCTTGCGAATCGTTCCCGACGGGCCCGTCGGCGAGGACCCCGGCACCGGCCGCGAGATCGCGGTCGAGGACGGGGCCGTGACGGCGCAGAACCCGTGCCTGTCCGGGGGCGCGATCGAGATCTTCCTCGAGCCCGTGCTCCCGTCGCCGCGGGTGCTCGTCGTCGGCGAGACGCCGATCGCCGCCGCGCTCGTCTCGCTCGGCGCCGAGCTCGACCTGACCGTCCTCCCCGTCTCGAACGGCGCGCCCGAGCCGGCGGCCGGCGATCTCGCTCTCGTGGTCGCGGCGCACGGCCGCGACGAGCTGCACACGCTCCGGCGGGGCCTCGAGGTCGGCGTCCCCTACGTCGGGCTCGTCGCGAGCCACAAGCGCGGCGCGGGCGTGCTCGCCGAGCTCCGGCGGGACGGCGTGACCGAGACCGAGCTCGAGCGGATCGACGTGCCGGCCGGCCTCGACATCGGGTCGCGAACCTCCGCCGAGATCGCGCTGTCGATCCTGGCATCGGTGGTCGCGGCCCGCCGCGGCAAGCGTGCGGCCGCGCCCGGCAACACACAGATCTCGGTCGCCGCGCCGACGGCGACGCTCGCGGTCGACCCGATCTGCGGGATGACCGTCGCCGCCGTCCCGGGCACGCCCTCCCTCGAGCACGAAGGGAAGACCGTGTACTTCTGCTGCGACGGCTGCAAGTCGAAGTTCGAGGCGCAGCACAGGGCCGCATGACGGAGCCCCTGCCCGCGGGGGAGGCGGCCGACGAGCTTCGCCGGCTGGCGCCCGACATCCCGACGCTCGCGCGGCGGCTCGCCGAGGTCGACTACCTCGTCGACGAGGGGCTCGCGACATCGCTCTTCCTGAGCCTTCGGCTGCCCCAGCCGCTGCTGCTCGAAGGCGAGGCCGGCGTCGGCAAGACCGAGGCCGCGAAGTCGCTCGCGGCGGTACTCGACACTCCGCTTCACCGTCTGCAGTGCTACGACGGGATCGATGCGGCCGAGGCGCTGTACGAGTGGAATTACCCACGGCAGCTGCTCTCGATCCGGCTCGCCGAGTCGAGCGGCTCGGCGCTGCACGAGGAGGAGCTGTTCGGGCCTGACTACCTGATCCGCCGGCCGCTGCTGCGCGCGCTCGAGCACCCGGGCCCCCGCCCTGCCGTGCTGCTCGTCGACGAGGTCGACCGCGCCGACGACGACTTCGAGGCGTTCCTGCTCGAGCTGCTCGCGGACGCAAGCGTGACGATCCCGGAGATCGGCACGATCCGCGCGACTCACCCGCCGGTCATCGTGCTGACGTCGAACCGGACGCGCGACCTGCACGACGCCGTCAAGCGGCGCTGCCTCTACCACTGGATCCCCTACCCGACACCGCAGCGCGAGGTCGAGATCGTGCGTCGCCGGGTCAAGGGCGTGTCCGAGTCGCTGGCCGTCCAGGTCGCGAACGCCGTCTCGCGGATGCGCGAGAGCGACGTGCAGAAGCCGCCTGGAATCGCGGAGGCAATCGACTGGCTCGCCGCCCTGCAAGTGCTCGGGATCGAGCGCCTCGACGCCGACGCCGCCGAGCGCACGCTCGGATCGGTGCTGAAGTACAGCGAGGACCAGGAGGCGATCCGCGCGGGCGGCCTCGAGCAGCTCGTGAGCGCCGGTGACTGAGAGCTTCGGCGTCGAGACGATCGAGCTCGACCTGGCTCCGCTCGCCGGCGCGCTCTCCCGGCGTCTGCACGATGTGGGGGTCCCGGTCACGCCCGGTCGGGCGATCGAGTTCACGAGGGCGCTCACGCTGGTCCGGCCGGTCGGACGCAGGCAGCTGTACTGGACTGCGCGCGCCGTCTATGTCTCGGACCCGTCGCAGGTCGCGGCGTTCGACGCAGTGTTCGCGTCGGTCTTCGGATCGCGCGCGACTCGCGAGGAGTTCGTGCCCGAGGAGCCGCCGGGGCGCTCCGCCCCGGCCGACGACCGGCCGCGCGCCGCTCACGCCGCGTTGCATTCGGACGCGGCCTCCGGGCTCCCGGCGCCCGCGCTCGGGGAGGAAGACGGCGACGCCGAGACCGAGCTCGAGCTGCCGGTCGCGCGTGCGAGCGACGAGGAGCTGCTGCGACGGAAGAGCTTCGATGCGCTGCACCCGACTGAGCTCGCTCGGCTCTTCGAGCTGATGTCGCAGCTCCGGCTCGCGACGCCACACCGCCGCACGCGGCGGTACGAGCGGCGGCGGCGCGGCGATCGCGTCGACCTGCGGCGGACACTGAGGCTTGGGCTCCGAACCGCCGGCGACCCGGTGTCGCTCGCACGGCGGCGCCGCCGCGTCTCGCCGCGCCGGCTCGTGCTCCTCTGCGACATCTCCGGCTCGATGGAGCCCTACGCGCGCGCCTACCTGCAGTTCCTGACCTCGGCGGCTCGTCCCGGCTCGGGCGCCGAGGCGTTCGTCTTCGCGACGCGGTTGACGCGCGTCACGCGGGCGCTCGCCGCGCGCAACCCCGAGCGCGCGTTCCAGCGCGCCGCCGCCGCCGCGCCCGACTGGTCGAGCGGCACGCGCATCGGCGAGGCGCTGCGCGAGTTCAACGACCGGCACGGACGCCGCGGGATGGCCCGCGGCGCCGTGGTGGTGATCCTCTCCGACGGCTGGGAGCGCGGCGACCCGCTGCTCGTCGCGCGGCAGATGGAGCGTCTGTCGCGGCTCGCGTACCGGATCGTCTGGGTCAACCCGCGGGCCGGCGCCGACGAGTTCGCCGCGAGGTCGGGCGGCATGGCAGCCGCGCTGCCCTACTGCGACGCACTCGTCTCCGGGCACAGCTTCGAGGCGCTCGGCGAGGTCGTCGCGGCGGTCGGCGCCGAGGCGTGGACGAGGCCGACCGCCGCCGCGCCGGCTGCGCACGACGACGCCGAGCCGTGGCCGAGCGCGACACCGGTCGCCGGCAGCTCGGTCGCCATGCCGAGCGGCCACTCCCCGAAACGCGGCAAGACCACGCCCGGGTGGGTGACCGAGTGAGCGAGAACGTCGTGAAGCGGTGCATCTACCCCGGCTGCGACCGGCCGGCCGTGCCGCCGCACTCACTCGGCGGGCCGCAGCCGTCGTTCTGCGACCTCGACGAGCACAACGCCTTGACCGCCCATCAGGAGCGTCAGAGACTTTCGCGCAGCGAGGGCCACCCACCGGAAGGAGACGAGAGCGATGGCTGACGAGGCTTACCGCGCGGTGTTTCTGCGCGTGCACCCGACCGGGAAGATGGTGCTCAGCCTGACCACGGACGCCGACGGCAACGAGCCGCGCTACGCGGAGCTCGTCGCGAAGGAGCTCGGCGTACCGCCGCTCGACGTGAAGGTCGTCCCGGCCGACACGAACCGCTTCGGCCAGGGCCACGGCTTCAACACCGCGCCCTCGGAGGGCACCGCCGCGGCGGTCGTCAGCGCGTCCGGCAAGATCCGCGCGAAGGCGCAACTCCTCGCGGGGATGGCGCTCGATGCGGCGCCGGATACGCTCGAGTGGTCGAACGGCGCGTGGATCGGCGGCGATCCCGCCGACCCGACGCGCGTGAAGACGATCGAGGAGATCGCGCTCTACGCGCACAGCACGGGGCCGCTGCCGCCGGGCGTCGAGGGCGGGCTCGACGCGCAGACCGTCTACCGCGACTAATCCTCCTCGTCGCCTCGCCGGCCGATGCCGTGCGTGCGGACGAACAGAAAGACGACGCAGCCTGCGAGCGCGGCCAGGATGAACGCCATGCCGGTGGCGATCCCGATCGCGGCCATGCCGAGCAGCAGGTAGAGGAAGAAGAGCAGCGCCCACAGGAAGCTCGAGACCCCGGGATCGAGGATCGGCCCGCGCGCTACGGGCGCCGCCTCGACCGACTCGGTCGTCGCACGCTCCTCGGACGCGTCGACCTCGACCTCCACCTCGTCGGCAACCTTGAGCGCACCGAACAGCGCCGAGTAGGGCTTCATCCCCCAGTCGGTCTGCTTGACGACCGCCTTCCCGCTCAGCCGGCCGTTCTCGCCGACGAGCACGTCGAAGGCGAGCGGTCTCGTTTCGCCGGCGAGCGTGAGCTCGCCCTGCACGTGCAGGCCGCCGCCGTCGGCCGCGGGTTCGACCGAGGTCGACCGAAAGCTGATCTCCGCCTTCATCAGGATCTCGTCGTCGATCGTCTGCTCGATGCTCGCCTTGTCGTCGTCGCCGAGCGGCTGCATGCCCCCGGTGCCCTGCAGCACCCGCAGCGAGGCGGCGTCGGCATCCAGCGTGAGGCTCGACGGCGTCGAGCCGTCGCCCACGTCGAGCGTCGCCTCCCACGCGGTGACGTGCAGAAGCAGGTCGTGGCCCGCCTTCGCCGCGGCTCCGCCTCGGCCCGTCCGCACCGAGAGCGTGGCGTTCTCGGGCCCGAGCTTGTAGGTGCCCGCAGCGATCGGAATGCGCGGAGCCTAATCGTCTACGCTCTCCCGGCAATGGCCGTCGAGCTCGAGCACTCGTTCGCCACCGCGAAGCCGATCGACGAGAGCTTCACGGCGATCCTCGACCTCGACAAGCTCATTCCGTGTGTCGAGGGAGGGAGCGTGCTCGAGCGCACGGGCCCCGAGTCGGTCCGTGCGCAGATCTTCATCAAGATGGGCGCGATGTCGATGACGTTCGCCGGCACGCTCGACGTGGTCGAGCAGGACGCCGCGGCGCACCACGCGGTGATGCAGGTCAAGTCGAAGGAAGAGGGCGGTTCCGGCTACGCGAACGCCACCGTTACGTTCGACCTCGTCGACGGCGGGGGGACGATCAAGACGAACGCGCAGATCACCGGCAAGGCGGCGTCGATGGGCGAAGGGGTCGTTGTCGGCGTGCTCGACGCGCTGATCACCGACTTCGCCGGCAAAGTCGGCTCGCTCTGAGCCCCTTGATGGCGACGATCGCGATGCGGCAGGTTCGCAACGGCGAGGTGCCGTTCGACGGCGGGACCGCGGTGCAGCACGATCCGGAGCGGCCGGTCTTCCAGGGGAACGGGCCCGACGACTACGTCTGCGTCGAGTGCGGCAACGTGCTCGCCGTGTCGATGAACGTCGTCCAGATGACGAAGAAGGTTCGAATCCGCTGCGGACGCTGCGGAACCGTGAACGTCTCGGTGGTCGACGGCTACGAGGTCGCCCAACGTCAGGCCGCAGCACGCGGCGAAGCCCAAGCTCGGAGGAGCACATGAGCACCATTTCCGCCACGGCCGGCAACACCGGCCCGCTCGGCCGGCCCCGCGGGGTCGGGTTCGGGATCCTCTTGTTCATCGTCACGTTCGGCCTGTACGGCTGGTACTGGGCGTACAAGACGCAGGAGGAGATGCGCCAGCGGACGGGCGAGGGCCTCGGCGGCGTGGTCGGGCTCGTGATCTGGATCCTGCTGAACCCGGTCAGCGCGTTCGTCATCCCCTCCGAGATCGGGAAGATGTACGCGAAGGACGGCCGCAAGCCGCCGGTCACCGGCTGGACCGGCCTCTGGCTGTTCCCGTTCGGCTTCCTGATCGTGACGGCGATCCTCTGGTTCGTGAAGGTCCAGGGCTCGCTGAACGACTACTGGGAGTCGGCCGGCGCATCGGCCTCGGCGTCGGTCCCCGCGCCCGCGCCCGAATAACCGAGCGTCACGAGGAGCGACCCGCGGTGCCGCCGGTAGGCGGCGGCACCGTCACCGTCGAGCGCCGCAATGCGAACGACGGGCGGATGGCCCATCGCGGGGGCGGCGAGATCGCGCAGCGCATCGTGGTACGCGCGTTCCCGCTGCACGCCGCCGAAGCCGAAGCCTTTCGCGGCGAGCCCGCGCGCGACATCGTCGGTTCGTCCGCACAACTCACGGCAGAGCTCCGCGTACGCCTCGCGGTCGAACCCGAGCTCCGCGTCCGCCGGGTAGAGCTCGAGCGACGCGAGCCGGAAGCTCGTGAAGTGCGGCGCCTCGTCGACCTCGACCAGCGTCCCCGTCGGCGCGTGGAACGACTCGACGGGGAGCAGCAGATTCTCGCGCGCCGCGTGCAGCACGGTGAGATCGCCGCCGAGGCGCGCGAAGATCGCTGCCAGCGTCCCGAGCGCGGCCCGCACCGGCTGCACGAGCGACGGGTCCAGCCTCGCCCTGGCGACGCGCTCGAGCCCGACGTGGCCCTGCTCGCAGAGCCAGTCGAACGCCGTCTCCGTGAGGACGATGCCGTCGTCGGCCGCGGCCCGGCGAAACGCCGAATGGACGTCCCCGGCCGGCACGGCGCGATCGTAGAGGATGCGGCCATGCGCCCCCCGCTCACCGCCTGGGCCCCGGGGCGCATCAACCTGATCGGCGAGCACACCGACTACAGCGGCGGCCTCGCGATGCCGGCGGCGATCGAGCTCGGCGTTCGAGTCACGGTGGAATCGGTTGCCGACGGAGTCGCGCTCCGCTCGGCGCTCTACGGAGCGGCGGACCCCTTCGCGGCCGACGGGTCGGGGCCGCGGGCCGAGGGCTGGGTGCGGTACGGGCAGGCCGTCGCGCGCGAGCTCGACGCGCTCGGGCGCCGGCCGGTGGGGCTCGTGGCGGCGATCGAATCGGACCTACCGGCGGCCGTCGGCCTCTCCTCGTCGGCGGCACTCGAGGTGGGGATCGCGCTCGCGCTCTGCGCGGTCGCCGAGCTCGAGCTCGAACCGCTCGCGCTCGCGCAGGCCTGCCGACGCGCCGAGCAGCGCGCGGTCGGCGTCCCGTGCGGGATCCTCGACCAGGCCGCGTGCGTGCTCGGCCGGGAGGGCACGGCGATCGTGCTCGACTGCGCCACCGTCGAGCATCGCCGCGTCGTGCTGCCGCCCGACGCGGCGCTCGTCGTCGTCGACTCGGGTGTCGCCCGCGCGCTCGAGACCTCGGGGTATGCCGTACGCAGAAGCGAGCTCGAGCGCGCGCTCGCCGTCCTCGGCGTCGAGCGCTCGACGGAGGTCGACGCCGCTGCGGTCGACTCGCTCGAGGAGCCGCTCCGCCGCCGCCTCCGGCACGTCGTCAGCGAGAACATGCGCGTGACCGCATTCGCCGACGCGGTGAGCGCCGGCGACCTCGCCACGGCCGGGACGTTGATCTCGGCGAGCCACGCGAGCCTGCGCGACGACTACGAGGTGTCGACACCCGAGCTGGACGAGCTCGTGAACCTGGCCGAGCGTGCCGGCGCATACGGCGCGCGGCTCGTCGGCGCAGGCTTCGGCGGCTCGATCCTCGCACTCGCCGACACGGGCACTGCCGACGCCGTCGCGGCGGCGGTCGTCGCGGGCTACGCCGGCGATGCGCGGGCGTTCGTCGTGCACGCTTCCGACGGCGCGCACGTGACGACCTCGTAGAATCGCGCCGTGAAGATCCGCTGGTACGGGCAGTCGTCGTTTCTCGTCAGCGGCTCGAAGCGCGTTGCGATCGACCCGTTCGGGCCGATGGAGAACCTCGCGGCGCGCGGCCTGCAGTTCGACTACCCGCCGATCGAGGGCCTCGAGGCCGACGTCCTGCTGATCACGCACGAGCACGGCGACCACAGCGCGGCCGAGGTGGTCGGTGGGTCGCCACACACGATCCGCTCGACCGCGGGCACGTTCGACTCTCCGATCGGCGAGATCGTCGCGATCGCATCCGAGCACGACGCGGTCGCCGGCACACGGGGCGGCCCGAACACGATCTTCCGCTTCGAGCTGGATGGTCTTCGCCTCTGCCACTTCGGCGACTTCGGCCAGGCGGCGCTCCGTCCCGAGCAGCAGGAGGCGATCGGCGAGCTCGACGTTCTCTTCCTGCCCGTGGGCTCCGGCCCGACGATTGGAGGCGAGGAGGCTGCGGCGGTCGTGCGTGCGCTCGCCCCCCGGCTCGTCGTCGCGATGCACTTCGGCACGCCGGCGGTCAACTTCGTCGACCCGCCCGACGCATTCCTCGACGCGCTCGGCGGCGACGTCCGGCACCTCGACTCGAGCGAATTCGAGGTCGATGAGCTGCTCGGCCCCGCCGGGTCGACCGTGACCGTAGTGCCCGCGCCACCCCTGGGCTAACCCGCTACCCTGCGCCGTCGCCGCGCGGCCGTCCCGTCCCTCGATCGGGTCATCGGGGCTCGCGCTCGCGGCGCCGAAGCAACCCTGAACGCCCGCCCCGCAGGGTGCCCGCCCGCGATGATCGCCCCACGCCGCCTCGTCACTGCCACGTTCCTGACCGCCGCGCTGGCGCTGCCGTCCCTGTTCCCGGCGGGCTCGGCCGCCGACTCGCTCCCGCGGGTCTCGGTGATCTCCGACTCGATCCTGACCTCGGTCACCTGGAACAAGGACGGCGTCGCGCTGGCCGACCTCTCGAACGGGCTCGACCTGGAGATCGACGCCGGCGTCGGCCGCCGCCTCAACGGCCAGAGCGCCGAGTTCGAGGGCTCGTACGTGCCGACGACGCTGAGCGTCATCTCGAGCTGGCAGTACCAGCTCGGGCCGACCGTCGTGATCGTCGACGGATACAACGACCTGCCGGGCAACTTCGCCGGCGACGTCGAGCTCACCCTCGACACGCTCCGCGACCACGGCGTGCAGCACGTCCTCTGGACAAACCTGCACGAGGTGCGCCCGGAGTTCGCCGCGAAGAACGCCGTGCTCGCAGCGGCCGCCCGGCGCCATCCCGAGCTTCGCATCCTCGACTGGAACAGCTACTCGGCGGCGCATCCCGAGTGGTACCAGAACGACTTCATCCACCTGATGCCGAGCGGCGGTGTCGCGATCGCGACGTTCATCCGCCAGGCGATCGCCGACATCCTGAACCCGCCGCCGCCCGACCCTGCGCTCGTCGTCGCCCGCCGCCAGGCGATCCGCGGGCACGTCGGCGTCCACGTCGATCGTCATCTGCACGTATCCGGCGGAACCGCGCCGCTGCGCTTCCACACGAGAGGCCGGGCGCTCCGGAGCGCGAGGCTTCACCTGCTCGCGAACGGGACGCTGAGCGGCACCCCGACGCACGCGGGAAGGTTCGTGCTGCCGATCGACGTGACGGACGCCCGTGGCTCCATCGCGCACCTCACCGTCGTGCTCACCGTCGGGCACACGACGACCCGCCGGATCGCGTCGCGCAACACGACGCGGCGCTAGGTCAGCGCGGCTCGACCATCAGCGTGACGCGGAGCGGCACGGATTCGCCGGTCGAGTCCGAGACGAGCAGCTCGATCGTGAACCTGCCCGGCTTCAGCGGAGTACCCGTGAGCACGCCGTCTCCGAGCAGGTGCAGCCCGCGGGCGAGCGGCCCGCTCGTGACCCGCCAGCGATAGGGCCCTTCGCCCCCGCCCACCACCAGCCGGGTGCTGAACCTGGACCCGACCTGCACGACGGTCATGTGTCGCGCCGGCGCAACGACGCGGAGCGGCTCGATCGCGGCCACGAGCGCGTTGTGGATGAGCGTCGCGAGCGCGACGGCGCCGTCGTACACCAGATGGATCCCGTCGCTCTGGAACCACGAGTAGCGGACGAACGAGTCTCGTTGCCAGTCGACGACGGTGACCTGCGGGTACCCCTGCGCGACGCGGTCGAGCACGTCGTTCATGCGCGCGTACCGCGGTACGAAGTCGTGGTAGTTGACCCAGAGGATCCGCTGGACGCCTGCGTCGAGCAGCGCCTGGACCGAGGCCTCGACGGCGTCGGCGAACCCCGCCTCCGGGTCGTTGTAGCCGACCTCCACGACGACCGTCGCCCCGATCTGGTCGCCGAGCGACTGGACGGTGTCGACGAGGTTCTCCGGGGTCTCACCCTCGAACGGGCAGCTGGCCCCGGTCAGGCGCCGGCAGACGGCGATATCGAGGTCGACCGGGAACCCGCGCTGCAGGATCGCCCGCGGCTGCGCGTTCCACTGCACGGCCGTCAGCACGGAGTCGCCGATGACAGTGACCCGGCCCGGCTGTGCGGCGGCAGCGGCGGGCGCGGGGGCCGACAGCCCCACGAGCGCAGTGAGCGATGCGAGGAGGAACGGTGCGAGCTTCATGCGTGCTCCGCCTCAATCGACGAACGACGTGTCCGACGTCCATGATGGCAGCCGAGCGCCCGACTAACTAGGGGGCCGTGCGAACGCGCAGCAATTCGGCCACCGACCACGCCTGGAACGGGCAGCCTGTCGCGAGGTGCGGAGGCGCCCCGTCGGCGGTCTCCGAGACCGAGCCGAGGCCCCAGTCGGCGAGGTGCGCGTCGAGCCCGTCGAGCACGCCGTCGAGCGGGAGGCCGGCGGCCCGCGCCGCGTCGACGTACGGGCCGATCAGCCAAGGCCACACCGTGCCCTCGTGGTAGGCGCCGTCGCGGTCGGCGGGCGCACCGCGGTGATACGGGCGGTAGCGCGGATCGTCGGGTGCGAGAGAGCGCAGCCCGAGCGGCGTCAGCAGCGACCGCCGGCACGTCTCGACGACGGCCCGCGCCGTCTGCGGGCCGAGCGGCCCGTTGGGCAGCGACACGGCGAGCAGCTGGTTCGGGCGGACTGCGGCGTCGTCTCCCTGCGGGCCGTCGACCACGTCGAAGAGGCCGGCGCCGTCGGCGCGGTCGAACCGCCGCGCGAACGACGAGGCGGCGGTGTCGCGCAGCGACTCGAACCCGGGCACGACGTCGAGCGCGCGCAGCCAGAGCGCGTTCACCTCGACGGGCTTCCCCGCGCGCTGCGTCACCGGGACACCGTCGACGCGGGCGTCCATCCACGTCAGCGCGAGACCGTCGGCACCCTGCGTCAGCAACCCGTCGGCGGCGTCGACGCGGATCCCGTAGCGCGTCCCGTCGACGTGCCGCCGCACGATCTCCTCGAGCGTCGGCGCGAGCTCCGCGCCCAGGTCGTCGTCGCCGGTGACCTCGACGTGCCGTCCGACGGCATGGACGAACCAGAGCGTGCCGTCGACGGTGTTGTACTCGAGGAAACCGGTGTCGGCCGTGTTGGCGAGCATGCCCTCCGACACCGTGGTGGCCGAGGTGCGCAGCACCTCGCGCCCCTCGTCGTACCGCCGGGTTGTCAGGTAGAGGCCCTCGTACGACGTCATCAGGTCGCGTGACCATTCGCCGAACCACGGGTAGCCCGCGACGGCGGTCGGCCGTCCGCCGGTCGTGATCGCGAACTGGTCGGCGGCGAGAACGAGCTGCCCCGTCGTCTCGTCTGCGGCGCCGGCCTGCCGCACGAGGTCGCCGGCGCGACGCCGGGCGGTTGCGACGATCGCGGTCGCGCGATCGGGGAGGCCGCCGGCCGAGGTCGCGGCTGCGGTCACCTCATGGATGTCGCCCGGGTCGAGCTCGGCTGCAAACGTGCCCGCGCCCCACAGGTCCTCGGTCGCGTTGAGCCCACGCGCCTCCTCCTCGCGCGCGCGCACGTCGCGATACCAGCTCCCGCCGACGCTGAAGCCGTCGCCCCTGACCCGATAGGCGCCTTCGAAGACGAATCCGTCGGCGGTCTGCTCGACCCGCGGCGCGCCGTTCCCCCGTCGCTCCCCGTGCACGCTGCGCCACGTGCAGAGCGGCGTCAGCTCGAGACGCACGGGACGGTCGGCGCTGACGAGCCGGTGGACGACGGCGACGACCGGTGCGCCGTGCGTCATCGCGATCTCGCGTTCGAGCACGGTGCCGCCGATCTGCCAGCGCCAGCGCGGCACACCGTCCCTGAGCTCGAACGACACGAGCAGCTCGTGGCCGCGCGGGTCGACGGTGCCGTTCCCCCACTCGTCCGTCGCCAGGCGGAAGCGGGCGTCTCCCGAGACGATCGCGGCGTCGAGAGCGGCCAGCCCGAGCATGCGGTTTGCAGGCCCGTCGACCGCGACGGCGAGCAGGCCGTGGTAGCGGCGCGTGCGCAGCCCGGACACCGTTCCCATCGCGTAGCCGCCGACTCCGTCGGCGACGAGCCACTCCCGCTGCGCCGACTCCTCGAGCGTCCCGCACGCTTCGGGGCCGAACGCGATCGTCACCGGTGCGTGACGGACGGAGCGGCCATCAGCTCGCCCAGCGTCGGAACCCGCTCGCCTCGCGCGCGCAGAATCAGCTCGGCGACGAGGCCCGTCCAGCCCGTCTGGTGGCTCGCCCCGAGCCCCGCTCCGTTGTCGCCGTGGAAGTACTCGTTGATGAGCACGTTGTCCTTCCACGCCGGGTCTGTCTGCAGGCGGTCGACCCACCCGAAGCACGGCCGCCGGCCGTCCTCGCCGACGAGGAACAGCGAGATCAGGCGCTCGCGAAGGTCGCCGGCGATCTCGTCGAGCGTCGCCCGGTTGCCCGAGCCGGTGGGGTACTCGACCTTGAGGTCGTCGCCGAAGAAGCGCGCGTACCGGCCGAGCGCCTCGACGATCAGGAAGTTGACCGGCATCCAGATCGGGCCGCGCCAGTTCGAGTTGCCCCCGAACATCCCGGTCGTCGACTCGGCCGGCTCGTAGTCGACGCGCGCCGAGGTGCCGTCGACGTCGAGCGTGAACGGGTGATCGGCATGCCGGCGCGAGATCGCGCGCAGCCCGTACGGCGCGAGGAACTCCGACTCGTCGAACAGGCTGGAGAAGAGGCGCAGGACACGGCTGACCGAGACGACGCCGAGCAGCATCCTCCGCTCTCCCGCCTCGCCGCTGATCGGATGCGCGCCGCTGAGGAGCGAGGCTGCGTTCTTGTGCAGGGTCTCCGCGCGGTCGACGATCTCCTCGTCGATCGCCGCGACGCCGAGCAGCGGCAGCACGCCGACGATCGACCGCACCTTCACCGGGAAGGATCGGCCGTCGGCGAGCTTCAGCTGGTCGTAGAAGAAGCCGTCGGCCTCGTCCCAGAGCCCCTGCGTCTCGAAGGCGGACGTGATCAGCGCGAAGTGCTCCAGGAACTTCAGCACGAGGTCGGTAGCGGGACGGCCGCGGCGGACGAGGATCGACGCGATCGCGGCCATCGTCAGCGCGTAGAAGCCCATCCAGCCGGTGCCGTCCGACTGCTCGAGCAACTGCCCCGCGGGCAGGTGCGAGCGGTCGATCGGCCCGATGTTGTCGAGCCCGAGGAAGCCGCCCTCGAACACGTTCGAGCCGTCGCGGTCCTCGCGGTTCACCCACCACGTGAAGTTGACGAGCAGCTTGTCGAAGATCCGGTTCAGGAAGTCGACGTCGCGCCCGCCGTCGATTGCGAACACCTCGATCGCGGCCCACGCCTGCACCGGCGGGTTGACGTCGTCGAACGACCATTCGTACGCGGCGAGCGCCCCGTTCGGGTGCTGGAACCACTCGCGGCAGAGCAACGTGAGCTGGTACTTCGCGAACGCAGGGTCGACGCGGGCGAGCGCGATGCAATGGAAGGCGAGATCCCAGGCGGCGAACCACGGGTACTCCCACTTGTCCGGCATCGACATGATGTCGAAGGCGTCGAACGTGCGCCAGCGCGCGTTGCGACCGCCGAGCCGCGACGCCGGGGGCGTGGGCTGCGTCGGGTCGCCGTCGAGCCAGCGCGCCACCTCGTAGTAGTAGAGCTGCTTGCTCCACAGCATCCCGGCGAGCGACTGGCGGAGCACGAGCGCCTCGTCGTGCGACGCGGCGGCGGGCGTCAGCTCGTCGTAGAACTCGTCGGCTTCCTCAAGCCGCTCGCGCGCGACGGGGTCGAAGTCGGCCCACGGGTCGCCGCCGCGGTCGGCGGGCCGCACCCGCAACCTGACGGTCGCGGTCTGGCCGGGCGCGACGTCGAAGCGGTACCAGAAGGCGGTCTTCGTGCCGGCCGCCGCGGCGACCGTGTCGGCCCCGCCGACGACGTGGTCGCCGATCCCGTCCTTGGGCGTCGCGCTCATCGCCGGGCTGCCGTAGAGCCGCTCGGCGTTCGTCTCGTTGTCGCAGAAGAGCACCGTGGGCGTGCCCTCGGCGACGAGCTCGAGCCGGCCGAGGAACGGATGCTCGGTGACGACGCGCGAGGCGCCGCCCGACCGGAGCTGAGGCTTGTCGGCGTCCACGTCCCACGCCCAGGTGTTGCGGTACCACGCGGTCGGCAGCACGTGGATCGTCTCGGTGTCGGGCCCCGCGTTCGTCACGCGGATCGTCATCAGCAGGTCGTGCGGATCGCCCTTCGCATAGTCGACCTCGACGATCCAGTAGCGGTCGTCGTCGAACGCGCCGGTGTCGAGCAGTTCGTACTCGGGGTCGAGCTTGCCGCGGCGCGCGTTCTCCGCCTCGAGGTCGGCGTACGGGAATGCCTGCTGTGGATAGTGGTAGCGCCACCGGTTCCACGCGTGGCTCGGAAGCGCGTCGAGATACCACCAGTACTCCTTGGCGTCCTCGCCGTGGTTGCCCTGGTTGCCGGTGAGGCCGTAGATGCGCTCCTTGAGGATCGGGTCGCGCCCGTTCCAGAGCGCGAGCGCGAGGCACAGGCGCTGCTCGATGTCGGAGAAGCCGGCGAGGCCGTCCTCGCCCCAGCGGTACGCCCGCGAGCGCGCGTGGTCGTGCGGCAGGTACTCCCACGCGGTGCCGTCCGCGCTGTAGTCCTCGCGGACGGTCCCCCACTGGCGCTCCGAGAGGTACGGGCCCCAGTGATACCAGTCGCCCGCCTGGCGCAATCCGTTCTCGAGACGCCCGAAGCGCTCCACCCGTTCCTGCTCGACGCTCATGCCTCCGAGGCTAGCCGCCCGCGGGTGCGGCCGAGTTCACCCCAACGGGATGATGCGTCTCATGCGGCGCTGCGGTCCCCTCGGGGAGCAGCCGTGGAACACCACGAGGGGATTCTCTGCAGGCTCTCGATCCGAGACCACTCGTACGTCGACAGCCTGCTCACCGACCATGCCGCGAACCTGTCCGCCTCCCAGCTCGACGCGAAGACGCATGCGCTCGTGCAGGTCGCCGCGCTCGTCGCGAGCGACGCCGCGCCGCCCTCCTACCTCGAGGCGATCGACTGGGCGCGCAGCTACGACGCGTCGGACGACGAGATCGTGGGCGTGCTGATCGCGTCCCTGCCCGCGGTCGGGGTCACCCGCGTCGTCGCCGCGGCGCCGAAGCTCGGCCTCGCGCTCGGCTACGACGTCTCGGACGCCCTCGAGACGTGGGGCGCCGGTTGAGATGAGCCTGCTTGCCGTGTCCACCGTCGACCTCGCCCGGGGCCAGTTCGCGACGACGTCGATCTACCACTTCCTGTTCGTTCCGCTGACGCTCGGGCTCGGCCCGCTCGTCGCGATCATGCAGACGCTGTGGTACCGAACCGGGGACGAGGCGTGGCTTCGTCTGACACGGTTCTTCGGAACACTGTTGCTGATCAATATCGCGATCGCCGTCGCGACCGGACTTGTGCAGGAGTTCGAGTTCGGGATGAACTGGTCCGTCTACTCGCGGTTCGTCGGCAACGTCTTCGGGGCGCCGCTCGCGATCGAGGGCCTCGCCGCGTTCATGCTCGAGTCGACCTTCCTCGGGCTCTGGATCTTCGGCTGGGATCGGCTTTCACCGCGCCTCCACCTCGCGACGATCTGGATCGTGGTAGTCGCCAGCTGGATGTCCGGGTACTTCATCCTCGTCGCGAACTCGTGGATGCAGCACCCGGTCGGGTACAAGATCGTCAACGGCGAGGCGCAGCTGACGAGCGTCTGGGCGCTGCTGTCGAATGGATTCGCGCTGCGCGCGTTCGTGCACACGATGCTCGCCGGCCTGATCTTCGGGTCGATGGTGATGCTGGGGATCTGCTGCTGGCACTTCCTGCGCGACCGCGAGGTCGACCTGTTCCGGAAGGCGGCAAAGCTGGCGTTGATCGTCGCCGTACCCGTGACGCTGCTGCAGCTGGTGGTCGGCAACCGCTTCGGGGAGGCGGTCACGAGCGCCCAGAGCATGAAGATCGCCGCCTCGGAGGCCCAGTGGAACACGTGCCAGCCGTGCAGCTTCTCCCTCTTCCAGATCGGCGGCTTCACGAAGAGCGATCCGACGCCGAGCTTCTCGATCCAGATCCCGCGGCTCCTCTCCTACATGGCCACCGGGTCGTTCAGCGGACAGGTGCAGGGTCTCAACGATCTCCAGCAGCAGGAGCAGCGCAAGTACGGCCGCGGCACCAACTACATGCCGAACGTCCGGGTGATCTACTGGTCGATGCGCGTGATGGCATTCGCCGGCGTGCTGATGTTCCTCGTCGCCGCTCTCGGCGCCTGGCTGTACCGGCGGAAGAAACTCGAGCGAGCGCGCTGGTATCTCTGGATAGCGCTCCTCTCGATCGCGTTGCCCTACATCGCCGCGACTGCCGGCTGGATCCTCACCGAGATGGGGCGCCAACCCTGGATCGTGCAGGGCCTGCTGCTCACGAGCAAGGCGAACTCACCGAGCGTCAGCACGACCTGGCTCGGGATCAGCCTGGGCTTCTTCATCAGCCTCTATCTCCTCCTCGGCGTCGTCGACTTCGTGCTCATGCGCCGCTACGCGCGGATCGATCAAGACGCACCCGCAGGAGAGGCTCCTTCCGTCCAACCCGCGCCGGGCTTCTGATGAGCCTTCCGGAGCTCTGGTTCATCATCGTCGCCTTCTTCTGGGCCGGCTACTTCTTGCTGGAGGGCTTCGACTTCGGCGTGGGCATGCTGCTGCCGTTCCTGCCGAGGAACGAAGCCGAGCGCTCGACGATGTTCGAGTCCATCGGGCCCGTCTGGGACGGCAACGAGGTCTGGCTCGTCGTCGCCGGCGGCGCCACCTTCGCTGCCTTCCCCGCGTGGTACGGGTCGATGTTCTCGGGTTTCTACCTCGCGTTGCTGCTCATCCTGTTCTTCCTGATCATCCGCGTCGTCTCGTTCGAGTGGCGCGAGAAGAGCGAGAGCCCGCGCTGGCGCGCCGTCTGGCTCGGCGCGAACGCGCTCGGGAGCTTCGGTGCGTCGCTGGTCTGGGGCATCGGGCTCTCGAGCTTGCTCTTCGGGATGCCGCTCGACTCGAACGGCGACTTCACCGGGACGTTCTGGGATTTGTTCCATCCGTACACCGTGGTCGCCGGCATCGCGTTCGTCCTCTTCTTCGCGTTCCACGGGGCCGTCTTCCTGACACTCCGCACGTCGGGCGACCTGTACGAGCGAGCACGGCTCACCGCACGGCGGCTCGCCCTACCGGCCGCCGGCGTCGCAGCAGTCTTCGCCATCTGGACGGTCGTCGTCGCGGTCGAACGCAACGACAAGGACGTCTTCCCGCCGGTGCTGCCGGCGACACTCGCGATCGCGGCCGCAGCACTGGCCGTGATCTGCGTCATCGGCGGTCGGAACGGCTGGGCGTTCGTGATGACGGGCCTCGGCGCGGTCTTGATCGTGGCAACCCTGTTCACGAGCCTCTATCCACGCGTGATGGTGTCGAGCCCGGAGTTCTCGAACAGCCTCACCGTTCAGAGCGCATCGTCGGCCCACTACACGCTGGCCGTGATGACCGTCGTCGCGCTGATCACGACGCCGCTCATCCTCGTCTACCAAGGGTGGACCTACCATGTGTTCCGGCAACGCCTCGAGGGCGAGCCGGCGGCCCAGAGCTAGTCGTGCGCTCGCTCGACCCGCGCCTCGTCCGCCGGGCTCGCGCGGTCCGCGTCCTGCTCGCGGTCGACGTCGTCGTAGGGCTCGCCGCAACGCTGCTCGTGCTGGTTCAGGCGACGGCGTTCGGCACCGTCGTCGCGAGGGCGTTCGCGGGCTCGTCGCTCTCCGGGGTCGGCGTGGCGCTGGCCGTCTTCGCGCTCGCGTTCGCCGGACGCGCCGTGCTGGCGTGGGCTTTCGAGCTGGCGGGACGGCACGCATCGACCGCCGTGCTCTCCGAGCTGCGGCTGTCGCTCGCGGCCGATCGGCTGCGGAGCGCTCCGTCGGCGCTCGACGGCGTCGAGACGGCAGAGGTGGCCGCGGCGAGCGTGACCGGCGTCGACCCGCTTGCCGCGTACTTCGGCCGCTATCTCCCCCAGCTCGTGCTCGCCTGCATCGCCCCGGTCGCGATCCTCGTCTGGGTCGCGACGATCGACGTCACCTCGGCGCTCGTCATGCTCGCGACCCTGCCGCTCGTCCCGGTCTTCATGTGGCTGATCGGCCGCTACACCGAAGAGCGGACGCGCGAGCGCTGGCAGGCGCTGAGACTCCTCTCGACGCACTACCTCGACGTGGTGCGCGGGCTGCCGACGCTGCGCGCGTTCAACCGGAGCCACGCGCAGGAGCAGGCGATCGCGGAGACGAGCGAGCGCTACCGGAAGACGACGATGGGAACGCTGCGCATCGGGTTCCTCTCCGGCTCGGTGCTGGAGCTCGCGGCGACGATGGGCGTCGCTCTCGTCGCCGTCACCGTCGGCGTGCGCCTCGACGACGGCGGCCTCGGGCTGCAGGCGGGGCTGGTGGTGCTGATGCTCGCGCCCGAGCTCTACCTGCCGCTGCGCCAGCTGGGCGCCAGCTTCCACACGAGCGCCGACGGCCTGGCTGTCGCGGAACGCATGCTCGCGCTGCTCGACGACGCCGGGGAGCCCGCGCCTCCGCGGACACGCACGGCGCCGAACCCCGCCCACGCGGCTCTACGGTTCCGCGGCGTCTCGTTTACATATCCGGCCCGGGAGGGTGCCGTGCTCGACGGGCTCGAGTTGACGATCTCGCCACGCGAGACCCTCGCCGTGGTCGGAGAGAGCGGTGCCGGGAAGAGCACGCTCGCCTCGCTCGTCCTCGGCCTCGCGCAGCCGACCTCGGGCTCGCTCGAGCTCGACGGGATCGACCTCGCGGACTGCCGGCTCGAGGACTGGCGCTCGCTGCTCGCATGGGTCCCGCAGCAGCCGACGATCTTCCGCGGCACGATCGCCGAGAACATTCGCCTCGGGCGGCCGGACGCGACCGACGCCGAGGTGCGGGCAGCAGCCGTACGCTCCGGAGCGGATGGGTTCGTGTGCCGGCTCGAGGACGGCTACGACACGCTCGTGGGCGACGGCGGACGCATCCTGTCCGCCGGGGAACGGCGCCGCATCGCGCTCGCCCGCGCGCTCGTTCGCGATGCGGCGCTGATCGTGCTCGACGAGCCGACCGCGGACCTCGACCCAGAGAGCGCGGAGCTCGTGGCGCACGCGATCGACCAGCTGCGCGGGCACGCGACGATCCTGCTGATCGCCCACCGACCAGCGCTCGCGGCGCTCGCCGACAGAACGGTCTGGCTGTCGGCCGGCAAGGCGATCGAGCGACGCGCCCGGGCGGCCGCATGACCGGGCGCGTGCTCGCACTGACGCGGGCGCCGCGCGGACGCCTCGCGCTCGCTGCCGGGCTCGGAGCGTTCACGATCTGCTGCGGGATCGGCCTGATGGCGACCGCCGGCTACTTGATCTCGCGCGCCGCCGAGCGCCCGGCAATCGTCTCGCTCAGCGTCGCGATCGTCGGCGTCCGCTTCTTCGGGCTCGCCAGGCCGCTCGCCCGGTACTTCGAGCGGCTCGCCTCGCACGACGTCGCCTTCCGCGTCCTCCGCCGGGTCCGCCTGCGTGTCTTCCGGCGCATCGAGCCGCTGGCCCCGACGCAGCTCGACTGTTATCGGCGCGGCGACCTCCTGTCGCGCTTCGTCGCCGACGTCGACGCACTGCAGAACATCCAGCTGCGCGGGACGATCCCCGTGCTCACCGCGCTCGGCGCGGGTGCGGTCGCGGTCGCCGCGAGCGCGGCGATCCTGCCCGGGGCCGCGCTCGTTCTCGGCGCGGGCCTGCTGGCCGCCGGAATCGCCGTACCCGTGGCGGCCGGCTCCCTCGGCCGGCGCGCCGCACGGCTCGAGGCAGCGTCGCGCGGCGAGCTCTCGGCCGAGCTCGTCGAGCTGATCGCCGGCGCGCCCGAGCTCGTCGTCTACGGCGCCGACCGCCAACGGCTCGCGCGCGTCCGCGACGCCGACCGCCGGCTCGCCCGGCTCGCGCGCCGTGCGGCGCTCGCGGACGGCACCGCCGACGGCCTGCGGCTCGCGGTCACCGGCGCGACGGTCGCCGGCGTGCTCGCACTCGCGGTCGCCGCGCACGCCGACGGGCGCATCGGCCGCACGCTGATCGCCGCGCTCGCGCTGCTCGCGCTCGCGTCGTTCGAGGCCGTCCAGCCGCTCGCCCAGGCCGCACGCGACCTGCAGGCAAGCCTCGGCGCAGGGCGCCGCATCCTGGAGCTGACCGACCGCGAGCCCGCCGTCGCCGACCCGGCCGACCCGGCCGCTCTCCCGCGCGGCCCGGTGACCGTCGAGCTCGAGCACGTCACTGCCCGCCATGCGACCCGCGGGCGTCCGGCGCTCGACGACGTGTCGGTGCGGCTCGAGCCCGGCCGGCGGGTGGCGCTCGTCGGGCCGAGCGGCGTGGGCAAGACGACGGTGACGAACCTGCTGCTCCGCTTCCTCGATCCCGAGTCGGGCCGCATCGTGATCGCCGGACGCGACGCGCGCGACTACAGGCAGGACGACGTGCGACGCCTGATCGCGCTGGCCGGGCAGGACTCGCACCTGTTCTCGACCTCGATCCGCGAGAACCTCCTCATCTCACGTCCCGGTGCGACCGACGGCGAACTGGAGGCCGCGCTCCGCCGCGCCCGCATCTGGGACTGGGTCGCCGCACTGCCCGAGGGCCTCGGCACCTTCGTCGGCGAGCAGGGGCGCGAGCTCTCCGGCGGGCAGCGCCAACGGCTGATCGTCGCCCGCGCGCTGCTCGCAGATGCGCCGGTGCTCGTGCTCGACGAGCCGACCGCGCACCTCGATCCTCCGACCGCGGCCGCGCTGATCGACGACGTGCTCGACGCCGCGGGCGACGCGTCGGTGCTGTTGATCACGCACCGCCCCGAGGGACTCGAGCGCATGGACGACGTCGTCGTGCTGGCCGCGTGAACATCGTCTGGGCCGGGCTGATCGTCGCCGGCGTAACGGCGGCGGCGGTCACCGTGCTCCTCGTGATCCGCCGCCGCGCGCCGGAAGGCGGGTTCTTCCACGACGGGGATCGCGCCGCCGGGGTGTTCGGGGTGCTCGCCGCCGGGTTCTCGGTGCTGCTCGGGTTCGTCGTCTTTCTCGCGTTCGAGAGCTTCGACCAGTCGCGTGCCGGCGCCGAGAACGAGGCGATGATCGTCGCGCAGCAGAACGAGACCGCGCAGCTGCTGCCGCCCGCCGTGCGCACGCGGCTTTCGGGTGAGCTCAGGTGCTACGCGCGGTACGTCGTCGGCGTCGAGTGGCCGACGATGGAGAACGGCGACGAGGGCGACGAGTTCAACGCGTGGGCGCTGCCGCTGTTTCGCACGTTGCAGGCAACCGATCCGAAGACCGCGTCCGAGCAAGCCGCCTACTCGAAGTGGCTCGACCAGACCTCCGACCGCGAGCAGGCACGGACCGACCGCATCCACGGCGCCGAGGGCGTGATCCCGTGGCCCCTCTGGGCCGTGCTCTTCCTGTCCGGCAGCCTGATCTTCGTCTTCATGCTCTTCTTCGCGGACAGCGGCGAGCCGGCGCTCGTCCAGGCGATCCAGATCGGGACGGTCGCGGCGGTGATCACGGCGATGCTCCTGCTGATCGGCTTCCTGAACACGCCCTTTCATCGCGGAGCGGGCGGGGTCCGGCCGGTCGCGATGGAGCGGACGGTGGCGCTGCTCGACAAGGAGGCGCTGATCCTGCGGCAGACGGAGCCGCCGCCCTGCAACGCGCTCGGCCTGACGTAGCTACGCGTCGGCCGAGCGCGCGGCGCGCAGACCCGCGCGGAGGCTCGGAGCGCCGCCGATGCCTTGCGGGTCGGCGATCTCCGCGAGGTCGCCGTCGACGCCGCCGCCCCACCTCGCGTCGACGGTCGCGTCGAGGCGGGCGAGCTCCGCGTCGACGGCGGCGGCGTAGGGCTCGAGCACCGTCTCGCGCAGATCCTCGAGCAGCGCGCGCAGGCGGCGCATCACCTGGATCGACGTCGCGCCGTAGATGCGGATCTCGGTCACGCCGAGCGACAGCAGATCCTCGAAGCGGTGCGCCGGCATCACCACCCTGAGGCGGCCGGTGCCGTCGCTCGACGAGTGGACCCCCGTCAGGTTGGGCGTCTGCCCGAGGTGGAGCAGCGTGTCGCCGAGCTGGTTCAGCACCTGGACGGCCGTCGTCGGGTCGTTCACGGCGGCCGAGAGCGCCTTGTTCGCGATGTCGACCATCACGCGAAGCGCAAACGCGACGTCCTGCTCGATCGTGCGCTCGAGACCGAGCGCGATCATCCCGAGCACCTCGCGTTCGGGCCACTCGGACGCGCCGGCGGCGTGCACCTCGATCAGCCGGTCTCCCGCCGAGACGTAGTCCCCGACCGCATGCGGCAGCACGAGCACGGCGTCCCGTCGTTCGGCGTACCGGAGCGGGCCGGGCCGATCGTATGCCTGGATCGCTCCGGCGCGCGGCGCGCGAACGGTGGCTGCGGGCTGTGACGGGATCGCGGCGAGCGTCGCGTCGGTGACGTCGCCCGCCGGCGCGCGCGCGGTTCTCCGACCCGCCCGCGCGACCACCGACGCGACCGCAACCGGGCGCAGCCGGTGCACGAACCGGTCGAGGAAGACCAGGAAGAGCACGAGCCCGAACGACACGAAGATCCCGGCCAGGGTCACGCCGACGCCCGGCACCGTCCCGGAGCCGTTTCGCCGCAGGAGCGAGTACGCGAACGTCAGCGTCCCGATCAACCAGGCGAGAAACCGCCTTCAGCACCGGGTCGCGGTACCAGAGCCGCATGTAGCGCGCCGAGAATGTGCCCGTCGCCATCTGCACGACGAGCACGCTGATCGTCACGACGAACCCGGTCAGCGCGATCATCGCGCCGACGACCGTCGAGAGCAGCGCCGCGGCGGTGGCGGTCGAGTAGGTGAACGTCGAGGGAAGCGAAACGTGGCGGTCGACGATCACGCTCAGCTCGCTGACGACGAGGCCGGCGACTCCGCCCGCGATCGGTACGACCCAGAGACTCCCCCGCAGCCATTCGCGCACGCGAAAACGGATGCTCCACGTCACCGAGGCGCCATCGTCCGACGGTGGCCCCCGGCCTCGCATCGTCCCGTCGGGATGAAACAGGCGGCCGCCCGGCTCACTAGATTCGGGCCGTGCGCGGCGCGCGCTCACCCGAGCTGCTCGCGATCCCGATGGTCGTCGTTGCGGTCGTGTACGCGGGGCTCCTCTACTGGGCGTTGACGGCGGAGACTGCGCTCTCGTGGATCGTCTTCGTTCTCGCGAACGTCGCGATCGCCGTGCTCGTCTTCGCGCTGCTGCTACGGCGTGGCCGCCCTCGGTTCCCGTCCGGCTCGCAGCGGCCGCGCGCGCCGAAGGACGGCACCTATCGGCTGCTCGTGCTCGCAGACGGAGGCAGCGCGGCGGCGGCGATCCGCGAGCAGTTGGCCCGCGAGGCGGCGGGCCGGCACGCCGAGGCGTTCGTGATCGCGCCCGCGCTCTCGTCGCGCCTGGACTGGCTGACGGGCGACCAGGCGGTATACGACAGGGCCGCCGCGGAGCTCGAGTCCACGCTTGCAGCGCTGGAGGCGGTCGGGATCGACGCGCACGGCCGCGTCGGCGCCGCCGATCCGGTGCAGGCCGCGGCGGACGGGCTGCGCGAGTACCCGGCCGAGGCGATCGTCGTCGTCACCGAGCCCGGAGCGACGCCGGCATGGCTCGCCGAAGGAGTGCTGGAGACGCTCCAGGCGCGCGCCGACATCCCGGTCAGCCACGTCGTCGCCTGACAGGCCGCTAGGTCGTCAGGCGGGATGCGCCGCCGGCGGGAGCGCCGGCGCGGACGCCTCGCGCCGGCCGCTGTCCTCGGCGTGGTAGGACGCGAGGAGCTCGTCCTCGTGCTGCTTGCGCGGGAAGAAGAGGAAGACGACCGCCGCGCCGAGCAGGACCGCGACGACCCCGGCGGTGTACGCCCACTGGTCGCCGTGGAGGAACGACGCCTTCGCCGCGGCCGTGATCTGGCTCGCGTACTGCGGGTGCTGCGCGGCGATCTGCTCCGCACCGGCGAACGACTTCGTGAGCTGGTTCTCGACACTCGACGTGATGTGCTGGTTGGGCGCCGAGGCGACCGCGGCCGACGCAGCGGTCGCGTAGCCGGCCGTCAGCAACGCACCGAAGATCGACTGCATCACGGCGCCGCCGAGATCGCGCTGGAGGTCGGCCGTGCCGGACGCCATTCCGGCCCGCGAGACCGGCACCGAGCTCGTGAGCGATCGCGAGGCGGGCGTCCCGGCGAACCCGACGCCGATGCCCAGGAACACGTACCCGAGCCCGACCTTCCAGTAGGAGATGTTCTCCTTCCAGAGCAGGAGCATGGTGAGGAAGCCGAGCAGGCAGAAGACATAGCCGAGCAGGAGCGTGAACCTGGCCCCGTGCTTGTCGACGAGCTTTGCGGAGCGCGGGGCGACTGCGACCATCGCGAGCGCCGCCGGCAAGATCGCGGCCCCGGCCTGCAGCGTCGAGTAGCCGAGCACGTTCTGCAGGAACTGCTGGCCGATGAACATCGCGCCCATCAGCGAGCCGAAGACGATGATGCCGGCGCACGCGGCCACCCAGAACGTCGGCCGGGCTGCGACGTGGAGGTCGTAGAGGGGATTCGCGGCGTGCCGCTGTCGCAGGAAGAACGCGACGAGCGCCGCGAGCGCAACGAGTGCAAGGCCGGCGGTGAGCGCGCCGCGGTTCGGAACCGGCGCGAAGTTGATCGCGAGGATCAGGGCACCGACCAGCACCACCGAGAGAATCCCGCCGAGGTTGTCGACCGGCTCGGTCGCCTCGTTGACGTGGCTCGGGACGTACAACCAGGCCGCCACGAACGCGACGGCGGCGAGCGGCAGCGTCATCAGGAAGACGGATCCCCACCAGAAGTGCTCGAGGAGCGCTCCGGACGCGAGCGGGCCGAGCGAGGCGATCGCACCGCCGATGCCGGACCACAGCGCGATCGACTTCGTGCGCCCGGGGCCGCTCCAGAGTGCGGTGATCAGCGCGAGCGTGGTCGGATACGCCATCCCGGCCGACAGCCCGCCGATCAGCCGCGCGACGAAGAGCACCCAGTCCGACCATGCGTACGCGGCGAGCAGGCACGCCGGCACCGAGAGCCCGACCCCGAGCAGGAGCAGCAGCTTGCGGCCGTAGCGGTCGCCAACGGCGCCGAGGTACAGCACGGAGGCGGCGAGGCCGAGCGAGTACCCGACGGCGATCAGGTCGAGCGCGGTCTGCGACGAGTCGAACGCCTTGCCGATCGACGGCAGCGCGACGTTCGCGACCGCAAGGTTGAGGTTCGCAACGGCGGCGACGAGGATCAGCGAGGTGAGAACGAGCCCGGCCCGCGCCGGTCCGCTCGATCCGTGCGGGTCAACTGCGGCTGCGTCGCCCATCGCGCCTGGGCCGTCGGTCAGGCCCGTGCCGTCCGGCGGTGGTGGAGGATCAGGTACACCGGGATCGCGAGCGGCGCGAGACAGACGAGCAGCACGAACCAGATGATCTTCGCAAACCAGGAGATCGAGTCGGTGACGAGCAGGAAGACCGACCAGAGCCAGAGGATGAAGAGCCCGCCGAGCACGAAGATCGACAGGACGACGCCCCAGCCGGAGGTCAGCTCGAGCGAGCCGAGCAGCGAGGCGTCCATCAGCCGATTCGACCGCCCGGGCTCAGCACGTGCATCGTCCGAAGAGGATGAAGTCCGGTTGGCCGTGAAACGTCACGCGCGAGAACGTATCGTGTCCGACTAGCTCGACAGCGGCGACCCACCACCAGGATGCTGACCGACGGGTACGAGTGGTATTTCCACCTCTCAAGCGTGATGGACGCACGCTTGAGCCTGCGGCCGCCGGACCCGGATACTCGTAGGCGCCCATGAGCGTTCTGCCGATCCGCGGGGCGCAGCTCGACGTGGCGCCCGGGAAGCTGCGCGTCCCCGTCCCGAGGCCGGGGAGCGTGCCGCGCGCCGCGCTCGTCAACCGGCTCCGCGCGGCCCGCGAGCTCCCCGTCGCAACCGTCGTCGCCCCGGCCGGGTACGGCAAGACGACCCTGCTCGCGCAGTGGGTGGAGCGCGACGCCCGCCCGTGCGCATGGGTGACGGTCGACGAGCGGGACAACGACCCGCTCACGCTGCTCCGCTATCTCGCCGCAGCGCTCGACCAGATCGCTCCGCTCGAGCCTCGGCTGCTCGAGGCGGTGTCACGGCCGGGACGCTCCGTCTGGACGAAGCTCGTGCCGCGGCTGGGGGATGCGCTCGCGTCGTGCCCGGAGCCGCCGATCCTCGTCCTGGACGACGTGTCGCGGATCGAGTCGCGCGAGTCGCTCGAGGTCGTCGCGAGCCTCGCAGCCGGCCTGCCGCCGGAGGCGACGCTCGCGTTGTCCGGACGCACGCAGCCCGAGCTGCCGATCCCGACTCTGCGCGCGGACGGGCGTCTCTTCGAGGTCGGACCGGAGCTGCTTGCGCTGAACCGGCGCGAGGCCGAGCGCCTGCTGCGTTCGACCGGGGTCGATCCGCCGGCCGACCAGCTGACCGAGCTGCTCGAACGCACCGAGGGGTGGGCGGCGGGGCTGTACCTGGCGGCGGTCGCGCTGCAGGACGACGGCAACTTCGGAGGTGGAGTGCCGTTCGCGGGCGACGACCGTTCCGTCGCCGACTATCTGCGGACGGAGTACCTGACCACGATCCCCGAGGACCGCCTGGAGTTCCTCAGGCGCACCTCGATCCTCGACCGGCTGTCGGGACCGCTCTGCGACGCCGTCCTCGACCGCACAGGATCGGCGCGCGAGCTCGAGGAGCTCGAGGCGGCGAGCTTCTTCCTGGTGCCGCTCGACCGGCGCCGCGAGTCGTACCGGTTCCACCGGCTCTTCCGCGATCTGCTGCGCCACGAGCTGGAGGTGCACGATCCCGGACACGTGCAGGCCCTGCACGTTCGCGCCGCGAGCTGGTTCGTCGAGCACGACGAGCGGCCGACGGCCGTGGCGCACTGGATCGCCGCCGGGGAGCTGGAGCGGGCGGCGGAGCTCGTGTCGGAGCTCGTCCTGCCGGCGTGCGACCGCGGGGGCATCGACGACGCCGAGTCGTGGCTCGCGTGCTTCGACGAGCCGCAACTGCGGCGGTACCCGGCGATCGCGATCCTCAGCGCATGGGTGCATCTCCTCCGCGGTCGCGACGCGGAAGCGGTGCACCATCTCGAGCTCGCCGAGCAGTCGGCCGATACGGGGCCGATGCGCGACGGCAGCGCCTCGGCGCGGCCCTGGCTCGCGCTCGTGCGGGCAGCCCTCTGCCGTGACGGCGTTCGGCAGATGACGGAGGACGCGCACCTTGCGGTCACGGGCCTGCCGGAGACCAGCCACTGGCGGCCAATGGCACTCGCGCTGCGCGGTGTCGCAGAAGCACTCGGCGGCGATCTGGAAGCGGCCGACGCGACCCTGCAGGAGGCAGGCGAGCTGGCCGTCGAGCGGGGTGCCGCAACTGCGCTGGCCGCAGTGATCGCGCAGCGTGCGTTGATCGCAATGAACCTGGACGAGCACACGCGCGCGCAGCTGCTTGCACTCGAGGCTCGCCAGGTCGGCCCGACCGCCGCGAGGATCGGCGAGGGCGCGCTCGAGCTCGCGCTCTGCGCCCGGGCGCTCCTGCGGTGCGGTCGCTGGGACGAGGCGCACGCGGAGCTCACCACCGCGGAGACGAGGCACACGGCAGCCGCGCTGCCCTGGCTCGCCGTACAGACGAGCATCGAGCTCGGCCGCGCCCGCCTGACGCTCCGTGACCTCGACCGCGCGAGGAGCGCGGTGGGCGCCGCGCGCGAGGTCCTGCGCCGGCATCCCGATCTCGGCGTGCTCGGCGACGAGGTCGCCGTCGTCTCGCGTCACGTCTCGACCGACGAGACCGGCGTCCGTCCCGGCAGGCTGACCGGGGCCGAGCTGCGCCTGCTTCCGCTGCTCGCGACGCACCTGTCGTTCCGCGAGATCGGCGCCCAGTTCTTCGTCTCGCGCAACACCGTGAAGACCCAGGCGATCTCGGTGTATCGCAAGCTCGGCGTCTCGAGCCGAAGCGCGGCGATCGAGCGCGCGACGCAGCTCGGCCTGCTGCACGATTAGCTCATCGGCACCGCCGCCGGGACGAGCACCCGCTGCGCGAGCTCGACGAGCCGGTTCGAGTAACCCCACTCGTTGTCGTACCACGCCACGACCTTCACCTGGGTGCCGTCGACGACCGCCGTCAGGCCAGAGTCGAAGATCGACGAGTAGGGCGACCTGACGATGTCCGACGAGACGAGCGGCTCCTCGCTGTAGGCGAGGATCCCTGCGAGCTCGCCGGTGTCCGCCCGGCCGCGCACGATCGCGTTCACCTCCTCGACGCTCGTCGGCCGGTCGACCTCGAGCGTCAGATCGACGAGCGATCCCGTCGGCACCGGCACGCGCACGGCGTAGCCGTGCAGTCGCCCTTCGAGGGGCGGAACGACCAGCCCGAGCGCCTTCGCCGCGCCGGTCGTCGTCGGCACGAGGTTGCACGCAGCGGCGCGCGCCCGCCGGAAGTCCTTGTGCGGCGCATCGAGTAGCTGCTGGTCGCCCGTGTAGGCGTGCACGGTCGTCATCAGCCCATGACGGATGCCGAGCGCGTCGTGGAGCACCTTGGCGACAGGCGCGAGGCAGTTCGTCGTGCACGACGCGTTCGAGACGATGTGGTGGCGCTCGGGGTCGTACACCTGATCGAAGTTGACGCCCAGCGCGACCGTGACGTCCGGATCCTTGGCCGGCGCCGAGACGATCACCTTCCTCGCTCCCGCGGCGAGATGCCGCGCCGCGTCGGCGCGGGCGCGAAAGCGCCCGGTCGACTCGACCACCACGTCGACGCCGAGCTCGTCCCAGGGGAGCGCAGCAGGATCGGCGACGCACGGCGCCTCGATGCGCCGACCGTCCACGACCAGCGCGCCCTCGACCGCCTCGACCGTCCCGGGAAACGGACCGTACACCGTGTCGTGACGCAGGAGCTGGGCGAGCATCGCCGTGTCGGCGACGTCGTTGATCGCGACCCACTCGAGATCGACGTCGCGCTCGTGGGCGGCCCGGAACATCGCACGGCCGGTTCGTCCGAAGCCGTTGATCGCAACGCGAACGCTCATGGCAGACCTCCTTCGTATCGGTTCGCCGCCATCGTCTCCCCACAGGAGCGGGGGCCGCATCGGGACGGCTGCGGTCTGCACTCGGTAGAAAGCCGAAGAGCTCTCGAGCGAGCTAGAGCCAGCCCTTCTGCTCGGCGATGTCGACCGCCTCGCGCCGGTTCCGTGCGCCGAGCTTCCGCATCGCCGTGCTCAGGTAGTTGCGCACCGTGCCCTCCGAGAGGAAGAGCGCGGAGGCGATCTCGGCGGCGGTGTGGTTGTTCGACGCGGCGACAAGCACCTCGAGCTCGCGCGGCGTCAACGGGCTGTCGCCCTCCCTGATCGCCGCGGCCGCCAGCGTCGAGTCGACGGCCGTGCCGCCGGCCGCGACGGTACGGATCGCCGCGGCGAGCTCCGCGGCCGGCGCGTCCTTGAGCAGGAACCCGCTCGCACCGGCGGCGAGCGCACGCCGCAGGAAGCCCGGGCGGCCGAACGTCGTCAGGATCAACGACCGCGTCTCGGGCAGCTCGCGTGCGATCGCGCCGGCGGCGGCAATCCCGTCGAGCCCGGGCATCTCGATGTCGAGCAGCGCGACATCGGGCCGCTCGCGCCGCGCCGCCTCGACCGCCTCGTCCCCCCGCTCCACCTCGGCGACGACCTCGATGTCGTCCTCCAGCGCGAGCAGGCTCGCAAGCGCTCCGCGCACCATCGCCTGATCCTCCGCGATCAGGACGCGGATCATGGCCGCGCAAGCGGAACGGTGAGCCGCAGCCGGAAGCCGCCGTCTGGGCGGACGCCGGCCTCGACTTCCCCCCGCACGCGCTGCGCGCGCTCCCTGAGCCCGCGCAGGCCGATGCCCGGCGTGCCTGCGGGCGCCGCGCGCCCGTCGTCGTCGATCTCGAGCTCGGCCCGGTCGCCCTCGGCCTGGAGGCGGATCGCACAGTGCTGCGCGCCGCTGTGGCGGATCACGTTCGTCGCACCCTCGCGAACCGCCCAGGCGAGCACGGCCTCGACGTCCTCGGGCAGCTCGACGTGGCCGTCGCGCAGCTCGCAGTCGATGCCCGCCGCTGCGAGCGCCGTCCGCGCGCCGTCGAGCTCGTCGGCCAGCGACGGTCGGCGATAGCCCTGCACGGTTTGCCTGACGTCGGCGAGAGCCTCGCGCGTGACGGACTGGATGTCGTCGATCTCGGCGACCGCGCGATCGGGGTCGCGCTCGACGAGCCTCCGCGCGAGCTCGCTCTTCAGCGCGATCACGGACAGGCTGTGGCCGAGCAGGTCGTGCAGGTCGCGCGCGATCCGCAGCCGCTCCTCGGTGACCGCGAGGCGCGCGAGCTCCTCGCGGGTCGCCTTCAGCTCGCGGTTCGCGCGGGCGACCCGTCCGAAGGCGGCCATCAGCAGGCCGATCGAGACGACGGTGAGCACGGTGGCCGCAAGCGCGTCCCGGCTCACGCCGAGCACCGCTCCGACGATCGCGATCCCGAGCGCAGTCGCGCCGATGATCGCCAGCGCCGGGCGGATCGGGAGCAGCATTCCGACGGCCGCGACGAAGTACACGAACAGCGCGACGTACGAGCTCGGCGCACCGCCCAGGAGCAGCGCGATCGCGATCACCGGCAGCGTCGCCAGCACGAGCAGAATCGCGCGGTCGCCGTGCCGGGCGAGCGCCGGCGCCGGCGGCAGGAGTACGAGGTAGCCGCCGACGAAAAGCGCGGTCCCGGCGAGCAGCGCCGCGAGATGCCACGCGGCGAACGGCTCGTCGAGGAGGTCCGACACCGGGCCGATCAGGAAGAGCAGGCCGAGCAGGACGCCCAGGCGCGCCCGCACGTGCGGGACGCGCCAGAAGTCGTTCACCGGCAGGTCGTCGAGAAGGCTCGCCATGTCGTGATCGTGCCGGATCGGGTCTATGCCCGCTCGGTGTCGCGGCGATAGGCCCACGCCGCGGCGGCGCCGAGGACGATCGTCCAGGCTACGGTGATCGCCCAGCCGCGGACGCCCCACGCGTGGCCGCCGGTCGCGACGCGGCTCGCCTGGACGAGCCAGTACGAGGGAAGCGCCTGGGCCACGGTGTGCATGAAGCCGGACTGGATCGGGAACCACACGCCGCCCAGGAACGCGAGCAGCGCCGTGGTGCCGCCGACCGCCGGGCCGAGCGAGTCGACGGTCAGGAGATGGCCGAAGAGGATCCCGAGCGCGGCGAACGGCAGCAACCCGATCAGGAGCAGCGCGATCGTCTCGGCCCACACGGACGCCGACAGGTGCACGCCCAGCGAGGCGCCGGCCGCGGCCAGCACGACGACTGTGATCAGCGCGGTCAGGTACGCCGTGAGGATCTTCGTGACGAGGTAGCTCCTCGGCGAGAGCGGCGTCAGCCGCAGCTGCCGCGTCCAGCCGACGCTGCGGTCGAACGCGATGCGTGCGCCGCCGGCGATCACGGAGTTCATCGCTCCGAACGCCGTGAGCCCGATCATGAAGTACAGCGGGGCGGAGACACCGGACCCGCCGAGGTCGTGCACGTCGCGGTTCGGCCCGGCGACGAGGAAGTAGAGGACGAGCGGGAATCCGAGCGAGAACAGGAAGAACCGTCTGTTCCGGAGCACGCGCACGAGCTCGTAGCGGACGTAGGTGGTCGAGGTCATCAGGCTGCCTCCTCCTGCCGATCGTGGTCGCGCGTCAGCTCGAGGAAGGCCTCCTCGAAGCCGGCGCCGGAGATCTCGATGTCGCGGGCGCGCGGAAAGCGTTCGAGCAGCGCCCGGATCGTGGCGTCAGAGTCGACGCAGCGGAGCACGATCGCCTCGCCTCGGCTCTCGGCGGCCGACACGCCGGGCAGGTGCGACAGCACGTCCAGGTCAGCGCCCGGCAGCGTCGCGCGAATCGTCCGCAGCCCGACGAGCGCCTTGATCTCGGTCGTCGGCCCGTCGACCACGACGCGGCCGCGCGCGAGCAGCACGGCGCGGTCGGCGTAGGCATCGGCCTCCTCGAGGTAGTGGGTCGCGAAGAGCACCGTCTTGCCCTGCGCGGCGAACGCGCGCATCGTCGCCCAGAAGGCGTGGCGGCCCTCGACGTCCATCGCGGCGGTGGGCTCGTCGAGCACGAGCAGCTCGGGATTCGTCACGAGCGCCAGCGCGAAGCGAACGCGCTGGGTCTCGCCGCCGGAGAGCTTCTGGGTCCGCCGCCCTCCCAGTCCGGTGATGCCGACGAGCTCGAGCACCTCGTCGACGTCCAGCGGCTCCGGGTAGAGCGACGCGACGACGGTGACGAGCTCGCGCACCGAGAGATCGCGGAGCAGCGCGCCCGTCTGCAGCATCGCGCCGACCTGGCCGGCCCGCACCGCCTCGGCGGGCGGCCGCCCGAAGAGTGTCGCGGTGCCGTCGTCGGCCTTCGTCAGGCCGAGCAGCACGTCGACAGTCGTCGACTTGCCCGCGCCGTTCGGGCCGAGCAGCGCCACGACCTCACCGGGAGCGATCGCGACGTCGATGCCGCGAACCGCGTGCACCGGCCCCGCGGGAGACCGGAACGACTTCTCGATCCCGCGAAGTTCCACTGCGTGGTGTTGGAGTTCGATCATGAATTCATGGTGCCGACGGGCTTCGGCGCTGCGCCAGAGGCGAGCGTCATCGATCGCGCATGACGAACGTCATGGGCTCATGTAACGATCTGCTCAAGAACCGGCGCGTTCCTGCCGACTGATCGTCTACGGTGCCCGCTTCGCTCGTGCCGCCCCTGCTTCGCCCGACGTCACTCGCCGCCCTTGCCGCCGTCGCCGCAACTGCGCTCGGGACGGCCCCGTCGCCCGCCCCTGCGACGACGCTCGCCGGCGACTGCGTGCCCGGAGCGTCGTGGAGCGCCGCGCGCACCGATCTCGCGAACCAGGTGATCAAGCTCGTGAACGCGCATCGCGCGTCGATGGGCCTGCGCACGCTCGCCGTCTCCCCCTCGCTCACGCGCTCGGCGGTCTGGAAGGCGCGCCACATGGCGACCTACCGCTACATGGCGCACGACGATCCGGCGCCGCCGGTCGCGCGCTCGGTCGGCGAGCGCCTCGCCGCCTGCGGCTACGACGCCGGCTGGGGCGAGAACATCGCCGAGGGGTATCCCACCGCCGTCAGCGTCGTCGCCGGCTGGCTCGGCTCGCCGGGGCACAAGGCGAACATCGAGAACCCGTCGTACACCGTCACGGGCTCGGGCGCTGCGGTCGCGAACGGCGGGATCACGCTCTGGGCGCAGGACTTCGGAACCGCGAACGACAGCGGCTCAACGTCGTCGGGTGGAGGGTCGGGGAGCGCGACGCAGGCGATCGTGCTGAGGGACCTGCGCCTGGCGCCGCACCGCCCGAAGACGGGCGGCCGCCTGGTCGCGAAGGTCGGCGCGTTCGGCGCGCCGTCGCTCCGGCCGCTCGCACACGCGACGGTCGGCTGCCACGGGGTCGCGGGCGGGCACGCGCTGCCGGTCGTGTCGCACTCGTTCCACGAAGGCGTGGCCGCGTGCACGTGGCGGGTCTCGGGCAGCGAGCTCGTCTCGGCGACGATCGTCGTCTCGAGCGGCGGGCACGCAGCGGCGGCCCAGTTCAAGACCAAGCCTCGCTAGACGCTCCTACCTAAAAGATCTCGGCGCACCACGGCTCGGCCGAGGTGCGGAAGAGCGCGTCCGCGCGGTCGACCGCGCCCGGCCGCAGCTCGTCCAGTCGCAGGCCGCGCGCAAGGTCGGCGAAGCCGAAGCCGCCGAGGTACACGGAGCCGAGCGCGGCGACGCCGAGTGAGATGTCGACGTCCGCATCGGTGTGCTCGACACCGCCGGCGCCGAGGCGGTACCTGCCGGTGTTCCACGGCGCGGCCTCGTCGCTCACGTCGAGCACGACCTCGCCGTCGCCCGAGTACGTGCGCGCGGCGAGCGCGGCGTGCACGTCGACGAGGCGGACACAGATGGCCTCGCTGACGGTGAAGGCCATCCGCCTCGGTTCCGCGAGGAGCTGGAAGAGCGGATGGTCGAGCGGCAGCATCCCCGCGACGAACTGCGACGTCCAGTCGAAGTCGAGTAGCCACCGCCAGAGCTCGCGCGCGGCCGCGGGAGTCGGCGCCATCGCCTCGACGATCCGCACCGTTCCCTTGCTCGCCCCGGCACGCCAGTCCTGGGTCACGCGGTAGAGCGCGTAAGCGGCTGGTGCGCCGTCGAGCGTGAGCAGGGCATACGTGAGCGGGCCGCCCTGCCGGCGCGCCGGATCGTCGGCAAGCCGGCGCGTTCGCCACCACGCCTCGTCTCGCGAGATCAGCCCGGGCCGCTGCGCGCGCACCTGCTCGTACAGCGGCGGAAAGGCGACGGCGGCTTCGTCCGCGTCGATCAGGCGAAACTCGCCGCGCGGCGCGAACGGCTCGGCGAACGCCGTCCGCTCGCGCGCGAGCGTGAGCTCGCCGATGCGCGCCGCCGGCCCGAAGCCGTACCGGCCGTAAATCGTCCCTTCGGATGCCCAGAGGGCCGCGATCGCGTCGCCCCGCTGCCGCGCGTCGTCGAGCAGCGTCTGCATCATCGCGTTGAGCACGCCGCGCCGGCGGTGCGACGGCAAGACGCCGACGACGGTGACGCCCGCGGTCGGGACGGTCGCGCCGCCCGGCACGGAGACGTCGAAGGTCATCGATCCCGCACCGCCGACGATCTCGCCGTCGATGCGCGCAGCGACCATGCGCTCGAGCTCGATCCAGTGCGCGAACCGCTCCGCGTTCTCGAGCGTCGCGTCCGTGCCGAAGTAGTGGTTGATCGGGGCGAGTGCCTCCCGCAGCTCCTCGAGCGAGGAGCACGGGCGCACCTCGACCGTCGTCAACCGATCTTCTCCAGCGGCGCGTAGTCGAGCATCAGGCGGCGCTCGCTGCCGTCCTCGAAGCGCACCGTTACGACGCCACCCGCCTCGATCTGCAGGACGATCCCGCTCCCGAGCGACGCGTGTCGGACGGCGTCGCCCGTCGAGATGTCCGGCAGGTCCTGCCGCGGGACGAACTCGTGCTGCTCGACCCGCCCGTAGTCCGACCACGACGCCGGCCGCAGCCGCTCGCGCTCGACACCGAGCCCCGGCAGCTCGTCGAGGAATCGCGAGGGCAGATTCGCCTCGCTGCGCCCGAACAGGTTGCGGCGCATCGCGTGCGTCAGCGTCAGCCGCTCCTTGGCGCGCGTCATGCCCACGTAGCAGAGGCGCCGCTCCTCCTCCAGCGAGTTCTCCTCGAGCGAGCGGACGTGCGGGAAGATCCCTTCCTCGAGCCCGAGCATGAACACGGCGCGGAACTCGAGCCCCTTCGCGTTGTGCAGCGTCAGGAGCGTGACCTGGCCGGCCGCCTCGTCCTCCTCGCCGCGCAGCGCGTCCTGGTCGGAATACAACGAGATCTCCTGGAGGAACCCCGACAGCGACGGCTCCTGCGCCGCGCCGTCGTACTCGCGCGCGACGCCGACGAGCTCCTCGAGGTTCTCGATCCGCCCGCGCGCTTCGATCGTCCGCTCCGCCTCGAGCGCATCGAGGTAGCCGGTCCGCTCGAGCACCGCCTCGACGAGCCCGGCGACCGTCGAGTCGCTCGCCGTCGCGAGCAGGGACTCCATCGCATTGCGAAAGCCCCTGACCGCGCGTGTCGACGCGGGCGCGAGGCCCGCCTCCTCGGGATGCGCCGTCGCCTCCCAGAGCGAGATGCCGAGACCGTCGGCGTACCCCTGCAGTCGCGCGAGCGACGTGTCCCCGATCCCGCGCCTCGGCCGGTTCGCGATGCGCAGCAGGGAGACCGCGTCGTACGGGTTGTCGAGCACCTGCAAGTAGGCGACGGCGTCCTTGATCTCTGCGCGCTCGTAGAAGCGCGGGCCGCCGATCACCTGGTAGTCGATGCCCTGACGCACGAGCACGTCCTCGAGCACGCGGCTCTGCGCGTTCGTCCGGTAGACGACGGCGATCTCCGCCGCGCTGTAGCCGCCGCCGATCAGCGCGGCGATCTCGGCGGCGACGAAGCGCGCCTCGGCATGCTCGTCCTCGGTCTCGACGACGTGGACGAGCTCTCCCTCGCCGAGCTCCGACCACAGGTTCTTCTCCTTGCGCTCGCGGTTGTTCGAGATGACCGCGTTGGCGGCGGAAAGGATTGTGTTCGTCGAGCGATAGTTCTGCTCGAGCGCGATCACGCGTGTGCTCGGGAAGTCGCGCTCGAACTCGAGGATGTTCCGGATGTCGGCGCCTCTGAACCCGTAGACACTCTGGTCCGGATCCCCAACGGCCATGAGGTTTTGGTGCACCTGGCAGAGCAGCTTGAGCAGGACGTACTGCGCGTGGTTCGTGTCCTGGTACTCGTCGACGAGCACGTAGCGGAACGCCTTCGCCCAGCGCTCTTGCGCCTCGGGGAACCGCTGCAGCACATCGACGGTGAGCATGAGCAGGTCGTCGAAGTCGACCGCGTTCGAGGCGAACAGGCGGCGCTGGTAGAGCTGGTAGACGTCCGCGACGGTCTGGTCGTAGAAGCTCGCGACGCGCGAGGTGTACTCGTCGGGCGAGATCAGCTGGTTCTTCGCGTTCGAGATCTGCGAGTGGACGCCGCGCGGCACGAAGCGCTTCGGGTCGCGCTCGAGCTCCTCGAGGCACGCCTTGACGAGTCGCACCTGGTCGGCTGAGTCGTAGATCGTGAAGTTCGATCGGTAGCCGAGGCGTTCGGCCTCGCGACGCAGAATGCGGCCGCACGCTGCGTGGAAGGTCATGATCCAGATTGCGCGTGCGACCGGGCCGAGCGCGCGCCCCACGCGCTCCTTCATCTCCTGCGCCGCCTTGTTCGTGAAGGTGATCGCGAGGATCTCGTTCGGCTTCGCACCGACGGCGGCGAGCAGGTGGGCCACCCGGTGGGTGAGCACGCGGGTCTTGCCCGAGCCTGCCCCGGCGATCACGAGCAGCGGCCCTTCCGTGGTCAGCACGGCCTGCCGCTGGGCGGGGTTCAGGTCGGCGAGGTAGGTCTCTGGCTGCGCGACCGGCATCCCGGCCACGTTAGCTTCACGTGAGGCGGTCGAGCTCCGCCTCGAGCCAGCCCTTGGCCGCTGCGAGCGCGTCCGGGTCGGCCGACTTGAGCACGATCTCGACCCGGGGGCCGTCGGCCCCGAAGGTCGGATACGAGCCGACGCTCACCGTCGGCCAGCGGGTCGTGGCGGTCACGAGCGCGGACGCGATCGCCGACTCGCGGGTCGCGTAGGTTCGCCGCGAGACGCCGATCGGGCCGCCCGCCCGGAGCTCGTCCGCGTAGCGGTCGAACATCGCTTCCATCTCGCTCGGCAGGCCGGGAAGCACCCAGACGTTCGCGAGCCGGAAGCCCGGGGCGCCGCCGAGCGGGTTCTCGAGCGGGCGGGCGCCCTCAGGCAGCGCCGCCCAGCGGGCCGCGTACTCGGGATCGCCGCGGAAGCGCGCCCGGAGGTCGGCCGCCAGCTCGGCCTGGACGAGCTGACCGACGCCGAACGCAGCGGCGATCGCCTCGCGCGTGATGTCGTCGGGTGTCCCGCCGAGGCCGCCGGTGACGATCAGGTGATCGGCGCGGGGCCGCTCGCGACGGACGAAGTCGACGATGCGGTCGAGCTCGTCCGGCACGGAGGCGCTCAGGATCACGCGGACGCCGAGCAGCTCGAGCCGCCGCGCGAGCCACGCAGCGTTCGTGTTCGGGACGTCGCCGGAGACGAGCTCGTTGCCGATCGTGAGCAGCGTCGCCTGCATGCGGCCGAGTATCGCGCCTCCTGAGCCGAAACCCGGGTGGTCAGCGAGCAAGCGGGAACGGCTGCTTCGCGAGTGCCGCGAGCACCTGAGCGGTCACCCACACCGGCGTCGTGGCGTACGCGGCCGAGTAGCGGTAGCTGCCGTCGGGGCGCTTCAGGCCCGCGAGGTAGGCGAACGCGGAGCGCGGCGGCTTGCGGCCGGCCGCGACGAGCCCCTGGATCGCCCACGCGGTCGACTGGGCGTCGGCGCCGCGCCCGCGCGTGAGCTCGAAACCGCCGTTCGGACGCTGGAAGCCGAGCAGGAACGCGACCGCTCTCGCGACCGGACGCCCCGTGACGCGTGCCACGCGCAGCATCTCGAGCGCGGCCGCCGTGTCGTTCGAGTCCGGCTGGCCGCCGACCGCCCATGAGAAGCCGCCGCTCCGCGCCTGGCGCACGAGGACAAAGCGCGTCGTCGCCGCGGACGACCGCCCCAGCGCGAGCACCGCCCACATCGTCGAGTTCATCGTCTCGCCGATCTGGCCGCTCGGCCGTCGCGCCGCCTCGAGCCGAGCGAGGAGCGCCGTCGGCGTCACGCCAAGCGCCTGCTCCGCGAGCGCGACGAGCGCGACGTCTGTGACCGACGCGAGCGACGACTCGTGCGCCTGCAGGTACGCGAGCGACCCCGGCGCATCGAGACGCGCCGAGCGCAGCCCGAGCACGGCCCACGCGGTGAGGGCCGGATCGGCCGTGCCGCCGGGCTCCGAGAACGCGCCGTTCGACGCGTTTGCCTGGAGGAACTGCCCCGGCGAGACGGCGAGCGCGACCGCAGCGACGACGGCGGCTACGCCCACACGACCTCGGTGTGCAGCCGCACGCGGTAGCGCTCGAGCAGCCGCCGGAGCTCCGGCCCCGCGACGAGTGCGATCACCACGTTGCCTGCTGCATGCGCGACGTCGAACCAGAAGCCCCGCGCGAGCACCGTCACGAGCGAGGGCAGCGTGTGCGGGAAGAAGCCCCACCACAGCCACAGGTCCATGCTGACGCTGAAGGCGAACCCGAGCGCCGCCGTGACGGCGGCGAGCGACCAGCGGCTCTTGAGCATCGGCGAGAGCACCGCGCCCGCGACGCCGCACAGCCCCCACCCGAGCATCTGCTGCGGCGTCCACACGCCCTGGCCGAGGAAGAAGTTCGAGGCGAACGCGGCGAGCGCACCCGTCGCCGCGCCGGCCCGCGCGCCCAGCGTCGCCCCGGCGACGACGGCGATCACCGTGACCGGCTGCACGCCCGGCACGGCCGCGAACAGCACACGCCCGGCGGCCGCCGCAGCAGCGAGCGTCGCGACGACCGCGAGCTCGCGCGTCGAGTCCTGACCCGATTCGAACCAGGCGATTCCCGCGGCGACGAGAGCCCCCGCGCCGAGCAGGGTGGCAAGGGCGCCGTCGTCGACGACGAGTGCAGCGGCGAAGAGCACGACCGCGACCACCATGAGCCTACGCACGGACAGGCTCCCTGACGTCGAGCGAGACGATGCGGTCGGCGACCTCGGCGACCCACGGCAGGTCGTGCGTGACGACGAGCGTGCCTCGTGACGGCGCCTCGGCGCGCAGCAGGCGTGCGAGCTCCGACTTGCGCTCGGGGTCGACGCCGCGCGTCGGCTCGTCCAGCACGAGCAACCCCGGGTCGGTCGCGAGCACCGCGGCCAGCACGAGACGCTCCCGCTCGCCCGACGAGAGGTCGCGCGGGTGGCGGTCTTCGCTCCCGGCCAGACCGACCTGCGCGAGCGCGCTCCGTGCACGCGCGACGTCAGAGCCGAGCGCGACCTCGTCCAGCACCCGTTCGGTGACGAGGTGGCGGCCAGGATCCTGGGAGAGGTACGCGGCGGGCGCGTGCTGCACCTCGCCCTCGTCGGCCGCCAGCAGGCCGGCGGCGATCTTCGCAAGCGTCGTCTTGCCGACGCCGTTCGGCCCCGTCAGCCCGACCACCTCGCCGCGCCGCACGTCGAGCGACGCGCCGGCGAGGACGAGCCGGTCGCCGTACGAAAAGCGGATCCCCGCCAGGCGGCAGGCGAGCTCCGGCGTGTGCGGGAGATAGAGCGGACGGTTCGAGCGCAGCCAGGCGACCGCCTCCTCGCGCGGCGCGTCCAGCACCACGCGACCCTGCTCGAGAAACAGCACGCGGTCGGCCCGCTCGAGCGGCCGCGCGGGGCGCTGCTCCGACAGCAGCACGGCGCAGTCGAGCCGCCGCACAGCGTCGAGAAAGGCCTCGGCCCCCTCGGGATCGAGCTGCGAGGTCGGCTCGTCGAGCAGGAGCAGCCGCGGCCGCAGCGCCACGGCCGCCGCGAGCGAGACGCGTTGAAGCTCTCCGCCCGACAGCTCGTGCACGGAACGGTCGGCGAGATGCTCTGCGCCGACGAGCGTGAGCGCCTCTTCGACCCGCGGCCAGATCTCGGACGGCTCGGTGCCGACGTTCTCGAGCCCGAACGCAACCTCGTTCACGACCCGCGACATGACGATCTGGTCCTCGGGGTCCTGGAAGACCGACGCCACGGTGCCGGCGAGCTCGGCCGGGCGCGCCTCGCGGGTGTCGACGCCTCCGACGACGACGCGACCCGAGAACACGCCACCGTGGAGATGCGGTACGAGCCCCGCGAGCGCGCGCAGCAACGTCGATTTGCCGGAGCCGGACGGCCCGAGCACGACGACGTGCGCCCCCTCCGCGAGCTCGAGCGACAGATCGTCGAGCGCGGGCGGGCGACCCGGCGCGTAGGTGAACGTCAGCTGCTCGACGACTGCTACAGCCACACGGCCCCCACCACGACGAGCACCACCGCGGCGACGAGCGCGAGGCGGTCGATCGCGCGCCACGCCGGCCGCGGTGCGCGCGTATGCCCGCTGCGTCCGTAGCCGCGCGCCTCCATCGCCTCGGCGAGGTCGAGCCCGCGTTCCAGCGAGCCGGCGAGCAGCGGCGAGAGCAGCCGCGCGCCGCCGAGCTCGACGTTCCGGCCGCGGAGCGCGACGCGAAGGTCGCGGGCATCGCGCTCGAGCAGCGGCACGAGGCGTGTCGCCAGCGCGGCCGCGAGTGTCGAGCGCCGCGCCCAGCCGGCGGCCGCGAGCAACCGGTCGTGGTCGACGCGGAGCGCATAGACGGCGAACGCGAGCCCGACCGCGGCGAGGCGCAGACCCTGGAAGAGCCCGTTGCGAAGCTCCTCGCGCGTCACGTCGAGCTGGCCCAGCACCGGCACGGTCGGGCCGACCCAGAGCGGATGCGAGCCGATCGTCTCGACGAACGGCGTGACGACGACCACCAGCGCAGCGCTCACGAGTGTGCCGACGAGGTACGGCCAGCGCCGCGCCGCGGGCGCCTGCAATGCGAGCACGAGCAGCACCGCTGCGATCACCGCGACCGAGAGAATGTGCGTCGCGAGCAGCGCCGCGACGACCGTCGCGGCGAGCAGCGCGGACGCCGGTGCCGGGCTCACGAAGCCACCTCGTAGCGGTAGCGGAGCGCGCTCGGATCTGCCGCGAGCCGGGCGGCGGCGCGCGTCCCGAGCACGAGCCTGACGACGGACCCGCTGCGCGCCGCGTGCGCGCTCCCGGGCGCAGCGGCGGGGTCGATCTCGATCACGTTCGGGCCGCGGCCGACGAGCGCCTGCAGCTTGCGGGCGACCGCCCCCGAGCCGACCACACGCGCGCCGGGTGAGACCCAGTCGAAGCCGTGCCTGAACGGCTCGGGGAAGGCGCCGACGACGACCGGCACGCTGATGCCCGCGCCTCGCCACGAGCGGTAGTCCCACCACTCGACGTCCCCGGGCCGCAGCCGAACCTCGGCGGCGCCCCGCCCCGCCTCGACGCCGTTGACGAAGTACAGCCAGTCGCGCTGCGCGGAGGCGGAGCCGCTGATGCCGTCGATCGACTCGACGAACCGTCCGCCGTAGCGGGTGCTCACCTTCATCCGGCGCTCGAGCGCCTGCATCGCGGTGAGCCCCGCCGGGACGCTACCGGCGTAGAGGACCTGCGCGCCCCGGTCGCGCGTCACCCAGAGCGTCGCCTTCCCGTGCTCGCGCCCACCGCCGCAGCCGGCGAGCGCGAGCGCGAGCAGCAGGAGGGCGGCGCCTCTCACTTGAGCGCGTTCGACTGGACTGCGCCGTCGGCGGTGGCGCGCACGAGCAGCCCCTTGTGCGGCCCGGGGCACGCCTTCTGGCCGGCCTGGGCCGCCATCGTCTTGCTCGAGCCGATGTGCAGCACGAGGTTCGAGACGGCAGTCTGCTTCCCGTTGTCGTCGAGCCCCTGGGCGACGTAGCAGCCCCCGGCCGCGGCGGTCAGGCGGAGCGTCAGCGGACCGCCGGTCGGACCGAAGTCGGCGTAGTACCAGAGCACGCGGTCCCCGTCCTTCAGCACGACCTGGTCGGCGCCGACCGGCGGCGACACGTCGTCGACCTTGAACACCCAGCCGCTCGAGCCGGAGCCGCCGTAGCGACCGACCTGATCGACGTAGGGACCGAATCCGGTGACGGTGACGTGGTAGTAGAGCTCGCCGAGAATCGACGCCTGCTCGAGAGCGTCGAGCGCGTTCTGGGCGGTGACGGTCATCTCCGTCGGGGCGAACAGGTTCTTGGTCTTGCCCTCGACGCGAACCTTGACGGTCGCCGAGAGCGCGGTCGCAGGCAAGACGAGCGCAACCGCGACGAGCAGAGTCACGAGCCTGGCCACGAATCCTCCTTCCACGAGGGGGTCGGGTGAATGGAGGGCGACCGGCAGGTCTTCTGACTCGGGGCTCCCCCTCCACCGCCTTCCCGGGCTCGCGCCCAGTGGCGTCGTGGTGGAGGGCATCTCCCCTCACAGCGGCGGGACCGTCCCGGACTCGCACCGGGTTCCCTCACCGCTCGCCCTTGGTGGCGCCGAATCTAGCACGGTGCACGAGCCCGTAGACTGGCCGCATGGAGCGCAGCGAGGTCACCGACCGCCAGCTCGAGGCGCTGCTCGGGCGGCTCGACCGGATCGCCGAGGAGCTCACCCGTCTGAACGCGCGCGACGAGCGGCGCGAGGAGCTGACCATGATCGCGCACGAGCTCCGGAACCTCAACGAGTCGCTGCAGGCGCTCGCGTACGCGGCGCTCGGCCAGCAGGGCCCGCAGGTGCGGCGCCGCCGCGCCGGCTAGGCCGCGAGCCGGTAGACGCCGCCCGAGTCCACCGACATCAGGTAGAGCTCGCCGGCCGTGTCCTCCCCGAACGACGAGAGCCCCCGGAGCGAGAAGGGCTCGCGGCGGAGCGACGTCGCCTTCCCGCCGACGATACGCAGGCTCCACACGGTGCCGGAGCAGTAATCGCCGTAGAAGTACCGGCCGGCCGCCGCGGGCACACGCTTGCCGCGATAGACGTAGCCGCCCGAGACCGAACAGCCGTCCGAGTGCGGGTACTCGGCGACGGGCGCGACGTAGCGCCCGCGCGTGAGCAGGGCAGTCGTGGCGTCGTACACATGGGTTGCCTCGAAGTGGTTCCAGCCGAAGTTGGCGATCGTCTGGGTGCCACGCTTCAGGTAGTCGATCTCCTCGAACTGGTCCTGGCCGACGTCACCGATGTAGAGATCGCCGCTGGCGCGGTCGAAGGAGAACCGCCACGGGTTGCGCAGCCCGTAGGCGACGAGCTGCCAGCGCGGCGAGGTCGCGTTCACGTTCAGGCGCATGATCTTCGCGAACGGCCGCGCGAGCGACTGCCCGTTGTGCTCGGGATCGCCGCCTCCGCCGCCGTCCCCGTTGCCCCAGTAGAGCCGCCCGTCGGGCCCGAACTGCAGCTGGCCGCCGTTGTGATTCGACGCGAAGTCCTTGACGAAGAGAAGCTGCGTCGCCGACGACGGGATCGCCCGCGTACCGTCGGAGCGATAGCGCACGACGCGCGTGTCGCCGTTCGTGTCGGTGTAGTCGACGTAGAAGCGGTGGTCCGTCGGGTACGCAGGGTCGAAGGCAACCGACAGCAGCCCGCGCTCACCGCCGCTCGCCACCTGCGAACGGATGTCGAGGAACGGCGTCGCCTGCAGCCGGCCGTTCTCGAGCACGACGATCCGGCCGGCCTGCTCGACGATGTAGAGACGGCCCGGCTCACCGGGCGCCCACGTCGCGTAGACCGGCGCCTGCACCTGCGCGACGCGCACGAGGTGCAGCGCACCCGACCGCGCCCCGGCCGCGCCGGGAAGCGCTGCCAACAGCGCCGCGAAGATCGTCAGCCCGCGCGTCACCGCCGGTAGATGTCCAGCACGCCGCTCGTCGCGTGGTCGTTGGCGTTGCCTTCGGCCACGACGACGCGGCCGTCCGCGACGATCGGGCTCTGCCAGTGCGCCTCGCCGAACGGCAGCGAAGCGACCTCCTTGCCGCTCGCAGCGAGGTAGACGTGCATCGCGCCGGACGTCGCCGTGAACAGGAGGTTCCCCGCCACGACGGGCGACGTGCCGCCGTTCCGGTTCGACCAGACGGAGTGGAGGCGGTCGCCGTCGAGCCGCCAGGCCTCCGTCCCGGCCTCGTCGGCGACGAAGACCCAGGTGCCCCGCCAGACCGCCGGCTCGCTGAACAGCGCCACGCCGCCGGGAGTCGGGACCGTCTGGAGCTCGCCACCCAGTTTCTTGTTCACGCCGGGCAAGGTTCGCAACTGCAGCAGACGGAGCAGCGCGTCCTTTCCGCCCTGCACCGCGTACCCACCCGAGAGCAGGGCGGGGCTCGTCGAGCCGAGGTCGAGGTCGGTCTCGTTCAGGTGCTGCTGGTCGCTCGGCGTCCAGTGCCGGAGCAGCTTCGAGGCGTCGGGCGACAGGACGAGCACGCTGTCGCCCCAGTCGGTGCTCCCGTTCCACGGCGCGTTCCCGGTCGCCACGACGAGATTGCCGGTCGCCGGATCGACAGCCGTGCCGTTGCGCGACCAGATCGCGGAGTCGCTCGAGCTGCACGTGCTCGGCGTGATCAACGCGTGACGGTCGGAGCACAGCGAGTTCCACACGTGCCGGATCGCACCCGTGCGCTCCGAGAGCGTGACGACGTGCCCCTGGTACGGAGGAGCGTCGCCGATGTAACCGCCGGTGGTGACGAGCACGAGGCCGCGCGAGACGTTGAGCGACGACGTCAGCTTCTCGTGCGTCGAGTCGCGCGTCACCGACGCCGTCCAGAGCACCTTGCCGTCGGACACGCGCAGCTTGCGGATCTTCCCGTCGGGCGCCGCGGCGTAGACGGCGCTGCGATCGGTCGAGGCGGCCGGCGTCGCGTTCGTGATCTGCGCCGATCCGGCGAGGGACGCGTAGCTCGCCGGCGTGAAGCGCCACAGCACCTTGCCGTTCGCGGCGTCGATCGCCTCGGTGCGCCCGTACGTGGTCGTCACGAAGAGCACGTCGTGGCTCGCGCCGTGCACGGTCACGTCGTGCAGGTAGATCGCCGACGAGTCGACGGTGCCGTCGAGCCGGATCTGCTGGCGCCTGAGGCTGCCGACGTTGGCGGCGGTCAACGGGCCCGCGCTGCCCACGTCGTGCCGCGCCGTGTCGAAGCCGAACCGGGCCCAGTCGGTGCCGCTCGAGCCGGCGTGCGCCACCGCCGCGGCCGCCAGGGCCGCGAGGGCCACCGCCACCCTCACCGGGCGGCGAGATCCGAGGACGAGACCCAGGGGCCGGGCGGGGTGAGCAGGGACTCGGCGTGCAGGTAGGCGAGGCCGGCGAGCGGCAGGTCGCCCCAGCGCTCGAAGCAGAAGTAGCGCCGCCGCCAGTGCGGGAAGAACTTGCGGTTGAAGCTGTGCAGACGCTCGATCTGGAAGAGCCGGTCGGCCTTGAGGAGCACGAAGCGCGCGAGCCGCACCGGCCGCGGCGCCGACTCGTCGGCGTGGAGGAAGTCGGCGAAGACCGCGAAGTTGAGCGAGAGCTCGGCGACGGCGTGGGCGCGGGCCCACGCGATCGTCTCCGTGATCAGGTACTCCATCAGCCCGTTGGGCGTGTCGCGGCGGCGCCGCATCGACGCGAGCGAGTAGCCGTCGCTCGCCGGAGACGGCACGAGCTGCAAGAAGCCGCCGATCGTCCCGCCGGGGCCGACGGCGACGGCGAGCACGGTGTCGGGGTACGCGAAGAGCGCGTCCATCGCCATCGTGAAGCCGCGCTCGGGCCAGCTCCCGCGCCACTCACGGGAGACGGATTCGAGCTCGCGGCGAAGCGAGTCGTCGGCGTCGGCCGCGGAGAGCACGCGCACGGCGTAGCCGTTCTTCTCGAGGCGCGACACGGACTGCCGGACCTTCCGGATCGCCCGTCCGTCGAGCGAGAACTCGGACGGACGGATGACCGCTTCGTCGCCGAGGTAGAGCGACTTGAAGCCGAGCGCCGCGTAGTCCTCGAGCGCCTCGCCACCGGCGCCCGCGACGGCGACCCGCCACGCCTTGGCGCGCGCGACGCGCACGAACTCGGCGACCAGCTCGCGCCGCTCGCCTGGGTCGCCGATCGGGTCGCCCGCGATCAGCGCGGTGCCGCCGATGACGCGATAGGCGAGGAACGAGCGACCGCTCGGCGAGAACACGTAGGCCTTGTCGCGCCGCAGCGCGAAGTAGGCGAGGCTGTCCTCCCCGCGCTCGTGGACGACCTCGGCGGCACGCTCCCGCGCGTCCTGCGTGCAGGGCGCCGCCCCCGGCGGGCGGAGCCAGAGCCAGAGCGCCCGGAACGCCAGCGCGCCGACGACCAGCGCCAGGCCGCGCTCGATGCGCAGCGACGTGTCGTCGGTCAGGTAGAGCTCGGCCAGCAGCAGGCCCGTGACGACGCCCAGCGCGGTCGCGACCTGGACGAGCGGCCGAACCGTCGTGGGGTCGCCGGGCGCGACGAACTGGCGGCGCGTGCGGAAGAGCGCGACGAGCAGCGCGAGGTGCACCGCCGCCTCCTCGACGTCGAGCCCGCGCACGAGATGGGCGGCGGCCGAGGCGGCGACGAGCACGGCGGCGAGCTCCCACGCACGGCGCTTGCGCCGCGCCAGTCCACGTGCGAGCCACATCATCCCGGCGCCGAGCGCGAGCAGCAGCGTGCGCGCCGCTGAGGGCACCCCCGGCGGGAGCACGCTCTGCACGAGGTCGACGCGGTCGGCCATCTCCGGCGTCAGCGCCGAGACGATCGAGAGCAGGCCCGCACCGGCGGCCAGCCAGGCGAGCAGAGTCGGGGTCGCCGGGCGACGCACGGCTCCACGGTAGCCGCCCTCCCCGACGATTCGCCGTTAAGCGGCGGAAACGCTCAGGAACTGCGCAGGAGGACGCGGCGCAGCTCGTCCTCCTTGCCCGGCTCGAGGATCGCGAGCACCTGGTCGCCCGCCTCGAGCTGGGTCTCGGAATCGGGCACCTCGGCCTTGCCGTCGCGTACGACCGAGATCAACCGCGCGCCCTCCGGCAGCTTCACCGCGCGGATCCGCTTGCCCTCGCAGGCGGCGCCGCGGTTGATCGTCACCTCGACGATCTCGAGGTTCTCCTGGCGCAGCTCGATCAGCTGGATCAATCCGTGCTCGGGGACCTCGTGCTCGACGAGCGCCATGATCGCTCCGGTCGCCGAGACGGTCGGCGAGATCCCGAGCAGGTCGAAGTACGGCTGGTTGCGCGGGTCGTTGATGCGCGCGATCACCTTCGCGACGCCGTAGCGCTCGCGCGCGAGCTGGCAGATGACGATGTTGTCCTCGTCGTCGCCGGTCGCCGCGACCAGGAGGTCGGGCGGGCGCTTGATGCCGGCGCGCTCGAGCACGAACAGCTCCGTCGCGTCGCCGCGCACGACCTGGTGCTCGAACTCGACCTCGAGGCGGTCGAACCGCGACGGCCGCTGCTCGATCAGCGTCACCTCGTGGCCGGCGCGGAGCAGCGTCCGCATCACGTTCGAACCGACCTTGCCGCCGCCGGCGATCAGCACGTACATGCGGGCTCCCTCACGTGGTCACGACCTCGGTGGCGCGCACGGCCTCGACCAGCGTCTCGATCGCCGCCGAGGTCGGGCAGACGATGCGCAGGCCCCGCTCCGCGTAGAACTGGGCGCGCGCGGGATCGAGCAGGCGCGCGACGACGGTCGGAACGCCGAAGTGCTTCTGGGCCGCCTGGGCGATCACGATGTTCGTGTTGTCGCCGTCTGTCGTCACGACGACGGCGTCGGAGTCCTCGATGCCGGCCTGCCGGAGCACCTTCATGTCCATGCCGTGCCCGATGACGAACCCGCCCGTCCAGTTGTCGCCGAGTCGGGCGAGCGAGTCCTCGTTCTCGTCGAGGACGGTGACGTCCCAGCCAGACGCCGAGAGCTGGAGCGAGACGGCGGAGCCGACCCGGCCGCAACCGATCACCAGTGCCTTCACGATCGGGGAGGGTACAGCCGCGGCTCAGGTCGACGCGGCCAGCTCCTCGTCCATCACCGACTGAGGGAACGCGACGATCAGCACCTCGCACGGGGCGTTCCGGAGGACGTAGTCGACGGTCGGGGAGAAGAACCGCGACTGCCGCCGCCAGCGCGGAGCGGAGCCGAGGACGATCAGGTCGGCATCCACCTCGTGGGCGCGCTCGACGATCGCCGAGCCGATCGCCCGTGCGCGCACGGTCGCCCCGTCAACGGTCACCCCGTAGTCCAGCCCGAGCGCCTTGGCCTCGGACAGCGCCTCGTCGGCACGGTCCTGATCCTCCGCGAGCGGCTCGTCGAGCGCCTGCTCCAGCGGGACGCGGATCACGTGCAGCGCCTCGACCGCCGCCCCGTGGTCGGAGGCCAGCTTGATTGCGGTCGCGAGCATCTCCTCGCCGATGATCCCCAGCTTCATCGGGACGAGGATCCGGTGAACCTCGAGCGCGTGGACGAGCGGCAGCTCGTCGGGTGCGCGGACGCGCTCGAGGAGGCCCTCGCCACGGGACACGCGCACGGTCACGAACACCGCGATCCCGACCGCCAGCCAGAGCGGACCGGCGTACCGGGCGGCGGGGTGCGTCGCGAGCGCGATGATCCAGACCACGAACGTCGCGATCGAGCCGACGATCGCCGGAAGCGGGATCTCGGCACGCCCGATGTGGATGCCGAATGGCGCGCGATACGGACGCGGCAGGTCAGGCTCGTCGACGCGCAGCTTGATCACCGCGAGCTGCGCCGCGGTGAAGGCGAGCAGCACGCCGAACGAGAAGAGGCTGGCGAGACTCGTCACGTCGTTCCGCGCGAACGACGTCCCGATCACGAACGCCGACGCGACGACCGCGACCGAGACGATCGCGATCGGCGAGACGTGCGCCCGGCGGCTCAGCCGCCCGAACGAGCTCGGTAGCTGTCCGTGCTCGCCGAGCGAGTACGCCAGGCGGGAGAAGCCGGAGATCGAGGTGACGACGGCGGCCAGCAGGATCAGCGCGCCCGTGATGCCGACGTAGAAGCGCAGCGCGTCACCGAGGAACGTCGGCAGCTCGGCCCTGATGCTGTCGGCGACGCCGAGCAGCGGCGCGTGCACCCAGGTGGTTCCGAGCTCGGACTTCGGCCCGGGGAACGCCGAGACCGCGACGACCGCGATCGCGACGTAGAGCGTGATCACCGTGGCGAGGCCGCCGAAGACGGAACGCGGGATGTCGACGCTCGGCCTGCGCGCTTCCTCGGCGAGGTTGGCGACCGTCTCGAGCCCGGTGAACGCGAGCATCGCGAGCGGAATCGCGAACGCGATCGAGTGCCACGAGGGATGCGTGCCGAGCGATGTGCCCTCCGTGAGCGAGTGCGGCGAAACGATCAGGACGAATCCGAGGACGACGAGGAGCAGTTGCGTCAAGAGGTCGAGCGCCGGGATCACGATGCCGACGCCGTACAGCGATGGGCGCCGCACGAGCCGCACGACCGCGACGACAACGATCACGAGCACTGCGACGATCACGTCCCACGGGTTGCGGTCGAGCGCGTGCACCTGGAACGCCCCCGCGGCGTAGTGCGGCAGGAAGAGCGCCGAGAGCGCGATCACGATCACGTAGTCGAGGAAGAGCGCCCAGCCGGTGACGAAGCCGGCGAAGTCGTTGAACGCGCGGCGCACGAACGTGGCCGCCCCGCCCGTCTCCGGCAGCGCCGCGGTCCCCTCCGCGTACGACAGCGAGACGACGAGGAAGAGCGCGCCGACCCCGAGCAGCACGAGCGGCGTGAACCCGAGCGCATACGCGGCGATCACGCCCAGGGCGAAGTAGATGGAGGAGGCGACCTCGCCGTACGCGACCGAGAACAGCGCGCGCGCATCGAGCTCTCGCCGAAACCCCGGCAGCTTCCGCGCCACTAACGGGCCCTCTTCCGGAGCAGGTAGAGCCGGCCCGCGCCCGCCGCGACGAAGAGCGCGCCGAGCAGCACGCCGACCCCGCCGCCGTGGGACAGCGTGAACAGCAGCATCGATGCGCCGAGCGCGATCATCAGCCACGCGAGCAGCTCGGTCGCACCGCGGTACACGGGAGCCTCTATGCCGCCCTTCTGCCGGCGGCGACCATCACCCGGCAGGGCGCGTGCTTGAGCACGTAGTCGACCGTGTGCCCGAAGATCGCGCGGTGGCGGCCGCGGGGCGCGCCGAGGACAATGATCTCCGACACGCGGCGCTCGGCCTCCTCGACGATCGCCCGCCCTGCGTGGCGAGCGCGCACGACGCGCTCGACGATGCGCACCCCGTACGGCGCGGCGATTGCCCTGGCGTCGTCCAGCATCCGGTCGGCCTCCGCCAACTCGGCAGTCAGGTCGGCGTCGAGCGGCAGCTCGAGCGGCACCACGATCACCCGCAGGAGCACGATGCGGCCGGCGCGCTCGGTGGCGAGCCGGGCCGCAACCTCGGCCGCGTCGTGCGACTCGGGGCCGCTGACGATCGGCACGAGGATCGAGCGGTACTCGAGCGCGAGCGCCGGCCCGAGCGGCACCGGCGCGCGGGCCGTGACCGTCAGCGGCAGCCCCGCCCGCCAGCGGTAGAGCGGGTAGAAGACGAAGCCGACCGCGAGCCACGCGAACCCGGCGTATCGCGTCGCCGGGTCCTGGATCACCACGACCAGCCAGGCGATGCCGGTGCCGAGGCCGCCGAGGATCGCGAACACCGGCCAGGAGATGCCGCCGATCTTCAGGTTCGGCCGTGCCCGCCACTCGCTCTCCCCCTCTCGGTCCTTCACGCGCAGCGCGATGATCGACGCGTGCGCAATCGTGAACGACAGCATCGCACCGAACGCGTACATGCGGCCGAGGAAGTCCACCTTCCCCGAGAGCAGGAAGATCGTCGGCCCGATCGCGCCGAAGACGAGCAGCGCGAGCCACGGCGTCTTCAGCTTCGGATGGAGTCGGCGGAACACCTCCGGCAGCTGCCGGTGGCTCGACATCGCGTAGGTGATGCGTGATGCGCCGATCACGCCGGCGTTCGTCGCGATGAAGAGGATCGTCGCCGCGAGGATGCCCACGTACACCTTGGCCGCGGACAGGGTGAAGCCGTGCAGCCCGAGGTTCTCGACCAGCCCGAGCACCGGGTCGTTCTTGAACCCGTGTGGCGGCGACTGGCCGAGCTGCGTCACGTACTTCCCGCCCTCGTGCACAACCGGCATCGCCGACAGCGCGATGAACGGCAGCGTGAAGTAGATCGCGAAGACGGCGATCGCGACCCACGAGATCGCCTTGGGGATCGAGCGGACCGGGTCGCGCGCCTCCTCGGCGAGGTTCGACACCGTCTCGATGCCCGTGTAGGCGATCATCGCGACCGGGATCGCGAGCAGGAAGGCGCTCCAGGTCGGCGCCACGCCGAGGTGCACGTTGTCGAGCAGCACGCGCGGGCTGAAGATGAGGATGAAGCCGATGGCGACGAGCAGGAGCTGCGTCGCGAAGTCGATCACGGCGAGGAAGACGTTCAACCCGGCCGCTTCCTTGATCCCGATCACGTTGATGCCGACGAGCACCCAGGTGAGCGTGATCCCGACGATGATGTCCCACGGGTTCGTCCGCAGCGGCTCCCAGAAGATCGAGAGGTAGTGCGGCACGAAGATCACCGAGATCGCGACGGTGATCACGTAGTTGAGCATCTGCGCCCAGGCCGCACCGAACGACACGAGCTCGTTGAAGGCGTGCCGCGCGAAGCTCGAGGAGCCGCCTGCCTCCGGGTAGCGAACGGTGCCTTCCGCATAGGTGGCGGCGGTCGCGGCGAAGATCAGCCCGCTGACGATGAAGACGATCGGCGTGAGGCCGAGCGCGATCCCCGCGGTCAGGCCGAGCGCGTAGTAGATCGACGAGCCGACGTTGCCGTACGCGGTCGAGAAGAGCGCCGGAGCGCCGAGCACCCGTTCGAGGCCGTGGCTCTGCCGACGCCGCCTGGGCACGGCCGGATGCTACTCGGGTGGTCGGTTCCCGAACCGGTGCCTGGCACCGAGGTGCCTGGCACCGAGGTGCCAGGCACCGGCGCTCAGCGGAACAGCTGGTACGGCACGCTCGAGAGGATCACGTGCGGCTCGAACAGGAGCAGCCGCTTCACGTAGAGGGCACGCTGGTTGTGGAGGAGCCGCGACCAGCCGCGCACGACCACCTCCGGCATCACCACGTTGACGACCGTCTCCGGGTCGGCCGTCAGCTCGCGCACGTACTCGAGCAACGGGTCACCGACGTCCCGGTAGGGCGCCTCGCTGAGGTCGAGCGGCATCGCCATCCCGGCCTCAAGCCAGCGCTCCCGCAGCCGGTCGGCGTCCTCGTGCCCGAACGCGAAGGAGACCGCGCGTGTGTCCTCGATCCCGAGCGACTCCGCGTAGTTCACCGCGCGCAGCGACGCCGCGTGCATGTCGGAGAGCAGCACGCGCACGACCAGACGGCTTGGCGTCAGCCCTTCCGGCCCGCGGCGGTCGGAGACGACGGGGACGTCGGCGACGACGGTGCCCGGCTCGGAGAGCAGCCGCATCTTCAGCCTGAACGACGTCCGGGTGGTCGCCGACACGAGCGAGCGGCCGCGGAACTGCTCCGGGACGATCAGCGTGACGAAGTCGGACTCGCCACGGGGGAGCTTCCAGACCTCCTCGAGGATCGCTTGCGTCCGCCCTTCGTCGACCGTCAGCTTCTCGAGCTTCGGGCCCTCGGGAGCGAAGTCGAACCAGCGGGGGCGGATCGCAGGATCGGTGTGGCGCCCGGGTGCGAGCAGCGCCCGCACGCGCGCGCCGCCGGCGATCTGCTTCGCGTACCAGAGACCGCCCTCCGCAGCGGTGTCGAGCGACTCGACCCAGAGCATTACGCGATTCGTCGGCGCACCAGCGGCGCGGATCGCGCCGACGCCCGCGTCGAGCCGGCGCGCGAAGCGCCGGTAGTGGCGGTTGATCCCGACGAAGCCGAGCACGAAGAGCGGGATCGCGACGATCACGAGCCAGGCGCCCTCGGCGAACTTCGTCCAGACCACGATCAACGTCACGAGGCCCGTTGCGGATGCGCCGACGCCGTTCAGGGTCACCCGATAACGCCAGCCGGGATCGTGCGTCCGGAGCCAGTAGCGCACCATTCCGGCCTGCGACAGGGTGAACGCAGTGAACACGCCGATCACGTACAGGTGGATCAGCGAGTCGACGCTCGCGTTGTAGACGATCAGCAGCGCGGAGGCGACCGCGGCGAGCACGATGATCCCGTTCGAGAAGACGAGGCGATCGCCGAGGTTCGTGAACTGCCGCGCGAAGAAGCGGTCGCGCGCGAGCAGCGCCGCGAGCCGCGGGAAGCCCTGGAACGACGTGTTCGCCGCGAGCACCAGCACGGCGAGCGTCAGCACCTGGACGATCCAGTACATGAAGCCGGACCACGAGCCGGCCGGGAAGACGCCGCGCGCGAGCTGCGACAGCACCGACGGCGTCCCGGATTCGCTGGGCAGGGCGTGCATGTGCACTGCGAGCCACGACACGCCGAGGAACATGGCGATCGCGATCGTCCCGAGGATCACCAGCGTCGCCGCCGCGTTCCGTCCGTGTGGCAGCCGGAACGCGTTGACGCCGTTCGCAATCGCCTCGACGCCGGTGAGGGCCGTCGACCCGGAGGCGAACGCGCGCAGCACGACGAACGCGGTCACTGCGCCGGCGCCCGCGACCATCGGATGCGGCACGACCGCCTGCGGGCAGCCGGAGACGGCGCAGCGGGTGACGCCGGTGCCGACGAGGAGCAGAATCGACACCACGAAGCCGTACGTCGGTAGCGCGAAGAGGATGCCGGCCTCCTTCACGCCGCGGAGGTTCGCGATCGTGATCAGCGCGACAAACGCGAGCGACAGCCCGAGCTCGTGCCCGCGCAGGCTCGGGACCGCCGACGTGAGCGCGAGCACGCCGGCCGCGACGGAGACGGCGACCGTCAGGATGTAGTCGGTCAGCAGGGCCGCGGCGGCGACGAGGCTCGGGACCTTGCCGAGGTTCTCCTTCGCGACGACGTAGGCGCCGCCCGACGACTCGTAGACGAGCACGGTCTGCCGGTACGAGGCGACGACGATCGCGAGCAAGACGGCGATGCCGATCGAGATCGGGAACACGAGGTGGGCTGCGCCGAGCGACGCGCCCACGAGCACGACCAGCGCTGCCTCGGTCGCGTAGGCGACCGAAGAGAGCGGATCGGACGCGAAGATCGGCAGCGCCAGCCACTTCGGGAGCAGCGTCTCGTTCATCTGGTCGGAGGCCATGCGGCGGCCGACGACGTAGCGCCGCAGACGCGGACGGGACTGCTGGACTGTCACGTGGTCGCGCGCCGCTCGAGCGCGGTCAACGCCCGCTCGGCCTCTCGCCGGGCGCGGTCCGCCCGCGCGCGGTCGTACAGCGGGCTGTGCGAGTCGACCACGAGCTGCTCGGCCAGCAGGACCCCGCGTGGGAGCACCGGTGTCTCGAGATCGGACAGCCTGCTCGCAAGCGCGAGCAGCTGCGCTCGCGCCGACCGCACCGCCGCCCGGTTCAGCGGAGAGGCGCCGGGCAGGCGGTTTCCGTCGGCTTCGTGGACGGCGCTCGTGATGCTGCGCGAGACGTCCAGGCGGTGCTCCGGGCACGTCAGCTCCCGGACACGCCACGCGAGCCTCGGCGACGGGAGCACCGAGGCGATCAGCTCCCCGTCGGCCGTGCGCCGCTCGGCCTGGAGCGCGCGCCGTTTCTGAACCTCCCGAAACGGCTGAAGGACACGCACCGAGACCATGAGGCCACGGTAGGACGGGCCGGCTCAGCGCCGTCTTGGGATTAGGGCGGGAGCCCTTAGAGGAGTCTCAAGACACGAGCCGGTAGCCGGCGCCGGGCTCCGTCAGCAGGTGACGCGGCGCGGCGGGGTCGGGCTCGAGCTTGCGCCGGAGCTGCGACATGTAGACGTGCAGGTAGTTCGACTCGTCGCCGTACGCCGGGCCCCACACCTCGCGCAGGATCGTGCGATGCGTGAGCAGCTTTCCCGGGTTCTGGGCGAGCAGGCGAAGGATCCCGAACTCGTGTGGCGTCATGTGCACCGGGCTGCCGTGGACCTCGACGAGCTGCTTCTCCAGGTCGATGCGCACGTCCCCGAAGACGACGACCGGATCGGTTCCCGCCGTCGCTCGCCGCAACGCGGCCCGCAGGCGCGCGAGCAGCTCGCCGATCGCGAACGGCTTCGTTACGTAGTCGTCCGCGCCCGCGTCCAGCGCGGCGATCTTCTCGTCCTCGTCCCCGATCGCCGAGACCACGATGATCGGCACCTCCGTCCAGGTGCGCAGCTCGCGGGCCACTTCGGTGCCCGTGCCGTCGGGCAGGACGAGGTCGAGAATGACCGCGTCGGGGGGTTGCAGCCCTGCAGCCGCATGCGCCTCGTCCGCAGTGGTCGCCGTCTGGACGTCGTAGCCCGCGCCGCGCAGGTTCGTCGCGAGCGCCCGCAGGAACTGCGGTTCGTCGTCAACGACGAGCACGCGGGGCTTCACGATCGGGCTGGCTCGGGGGCGAGCGACTCCGCCGGCAGCACGACGCGCGCGATCGTCCCGCCCCCGCCGCGCGGGACGAGCGTGAGCGACCCGCCGTTCGCGACCGCGAACCCGCGCGCGATCGCCAGCCCGAGCCCGGCTCCCCTCACCACCGCCTCTCCGCGCTCGAACGGCTCAACGAGCGCTTCCGCTTCTTCCGGACGGATCCCGACGCCGCGATCTGCGACCTCGACGACGATCCCGCCGTCCTCCCGCTGCGCGGAGACCGTTACCGACGGGCCGTCGGGCGAGAACTTCCGGGCGTTGTCGATCAGGTTCACGAGGATCCGCTGGACGTGGACGGCGTCGACGCTGGCCGGAGGAAGGTCGTCCGCGACGGACATCGTCACGCCGTCGTGCCCCGCCTCGTCGAGGGCGAGCAGCACCAGCTCGCCGACGTCCCACAGCTCCCGGTGCGGCAGCGCGGCGCCGGCCTGGATGCGCGAGAGGTCGAGCAGGTTCTCGACGAGGCGCGTCAGCCGGGCAAGCTCGTCGCCGAGGGCCTCGAGCAGCTCGGCGCGCTCGGCGCTCGAGAGCTCGACCTCGCCGCTCTCCAGGCCGCCGAGCGCGGCGGCCATCGTCGCGAGCGGCGTCCGGAAGTCGTGCGAGACCGACTGGATGATCGCGGTCTTCACGGCGTCCGAACGCCGCAGCGCCTCCGCCGCGCGTGCCGCGTCCTCGAAGCGCTCGCGTTCTGCAGCGAGGTCGAGCAGCGCGGCGAGCGCCGCGTCGAACCGTTCGCGCGCCCGCTCGTCGGCCGGCTGGAGAACGGCGGCAGCCCGTGCGCGGATCTCGTCGACCGCTGCGTCGCGATGGAGGAGCTCGGCCGCCGCGTCGGCAAGCAGCGCCGCCTCCCGCTCACGCTGCTCGGCCTCGGCGGCGCGCCTGCGTGCGCGTGTCGCCAGCTCGCTCGCGACCACCCCGGTGACGAGGTACACGGCGAGCGCGGTCCAGTTCCGGCCGTCGGCGAGCGTGAGCGTGTGGACCGGCGGGAGGAACAGGAAGTTGAACGCGATCATCGCCGCGATCGAGGCGAAGATCGCGTAGCCCATCCCGAAGAGGACCGCGACGACGAGGACCGCCGGCGTATAGACCACACCGAGGCTGAGGATCGGCGCCACCGGCCGCAGCGCGTAGATCAGGCCGGTCGCGACGGCTAGCGCCGCCAGCGTCCCGGCGAGCGGCACGACGAAGCGCTTCCACATACCGGAGACGGTAGCGCCGCGCGACGGTCGCGAGACCGTCGCGCGGCGCATCGACCGCCTAACCGTGGACCGAGACGAGGAGCGGGATGATCAGGATCGCGACGATGTTGGCGATCTTGATCATCGGGTTGATCGCGGGACCGGCCGTGTCCTTGTACGGGTCGCCGACGGTGTCGCCCGTGACGGCCGCCGCGTGCGCCTCGGAGCCCTTGCCGCCGTAGGCGCCGTCCTCGATCGACTTCTTCGCGTTGTCCCAGGCGCCGCCGCCCGACGTCATCGCGATGGCGAGGAACAGGCCGGTGACGATCGTGCCGATCAACAACCCGCCGAGCATGCGCACGCTGATCAGACCGACGACGATCGGGATCGCGATCGGGATCAGCGCCGGCGCGAGCATCGACTTGATCGCCGAGCCCGTGACGATGCTGACGGCACGGCTGTAGTCGGGACGCTCAGTGCCCTCCATGATCCCCGGGTGCTCGCGGAACTGGCGGCGCACTTCCTGGACGACCTCGCCGCCGACCCGTCCGACCGCCTGCATCGCGAGCGACGCGAAGAGAAACGGCATCAGACCGCCGATGAACAGGCCGGCAATGACCCAGGCGTCGGAGAGCGTGAAGATCGTCGGCAGGCCCTGGTCGGTGAGCCCCGTGGTGTACGAGTCGAACAGGACGAGCGCGGCGAGCGCCGCCGAGCCGATCGCGTAGCCCTTGGTGACCGCCTTCGTCGTGTTGCCGACGGCGTCGAGCGGGTCCGTGATCGCCCTGACGCCCTCCGGCAGGTCGGCCATCTCGGCGATACCGCCGGCGTTGTCGGTGACGGGGCCGTAGGCGTCGAGCGCGACGATCAGGCCGGTCATCGACAGCTGCGCCATCACCGCGACGCCGATGCCGAACAGGCCCGCGAAGTGGTGCGCGACGAGGATCCCCGCCACGATCACGATCACCGGTGCCGCCGTCGCCTGCATGCCGACCGCGAGCCCCTCGATGATGTTCGTGGCGTGCCCGGTCTGCGAGGCGCGCGCGATCATCTTCACCGGGTTCCAGCGCGTGCCCGTGTAGTACTCGGTGATCGCGACCAGCAGGAAGGTGACGACCAGGCCGACGATCGCGGAGACGTAGAGGTCGGTGAAGCCGTACTTGCCGTTGTCGAAGGCGATCGTGATCGGGATGAACCCGACCGCGGAGAGCACGGTCGCAACGAGCACCGCCTTGTAGAGCGCGTTGATCACCGCGTTCGGGCCGTGCCCGAGGCGCGCGAAGAACGTCCCGATCACCGACGCGATCGCGGAGACGCCTCCGATCGCGAGCGGGTACAGGTAGAGCTTGGCGTCGGGGAACGCCGTCCCGAGGAGCATCACGGCGACCGCCGTGACGGCGTACGTCTCGAACAGGTCGGCCGCCATGCCGGCGCAGTCGCCGACGTTGTCGCCGACGTTGTCCGCGATCACCGCCGCGTTGCGCGGATCGTCCTCCGGGATGCCCGCCTCGATTTTCCCGACGAGGTCGGCGCCGACGTCGGCCGCCTTGGTGAAGATCCCGCCTCCGAGCCGCGCGAACACTGAGATGAGGGAGCCGCCGAACGCGAGGCCGATCAGATCGTCGATGGCGGAGGTCGGCGAGTTGCCGAGCGCAGCGGTGAGGAACCAGTAGTAGCCCGTCACACCGAGCAGGCCCAGCCCGACGACGAGCAGGCCGGTGACCGAGCCGGCGCGGAAGGCGACCTCGAGCGCCGGCTTGAGGCCGTGCCGCGCCGCCTCCGCGGTGCGGACGTTCGAGCGCACCGCGACGTTCATGCCGATGAAACCGGCCGCGGCCGAGAGCGTTGCGCCGATGAGGAAGCCGAAGGCCGTCCCCCAGCCCAGCTTGTCGTAGACGCCGAGCAGGATGAACGGCACGATCGCGACGATCGCGATCGTCGTGTACTGCTTCTTCAGGTAGGCCGCGGCGCCCTCCTGGACGGCCGACGCGATCTCGCGCATCCGCTCGTTCCCGGCCGGCTGACGCATCAGCCACGCAGTCAGATACATCCCGTACGCCACGGCGACGCCTCCGCCGACCAGGCCGAGGAGCACAGGGTGATGCATGAACCAATCCATCGGTGTCTTCGCTCCCTCACAAAGTCAAGCGCCGAAGGGCTTCGGCGCGGGCAGTTATGTATCACATAGTCGGGTCGGAGCCCGGCGTTCCAGGCCCTGCCGGCTCGCCCCCGCCGCCCTGAATCCGGCTTGCGTAGGCGACTTGCAGGTTGGCGAGCGCGGCGCCGAGATCCCGCTTCGCGTCGCCCTCCAGAAGCGGCACGAGCGCGGCGATCGCGTCGATCCCGAGCTTCGCCTGGTCGAGGTCGCCGCGGTCGAGCTTCGTGTAGGCGAGACTCGCGATCGTCGACGCGGAGGATGCGAGCAGGAGGCCCAGGTCGAGCGCGGCGAGCTGCTCGGCGAAGTCCTCCTGCGGGCCGTCAGCCTTCAACCGGCTCCCCGGCGCGCACCTGCTCGGCGTAGATCTCGACGAGCGACGCGCCCTCCTCGAACTGCTCGATCTGACGCTCGGCGGACGTCTGCGACGGGACGGCGAGGAACGGCGCGGCTCCGATCTCCTCCGCGACGGGCAGCGTCCACTCGATCAGCTGCTCGATCCGGGCGCGCGCGGGGATCGCCTCGCCGCGCTCGAAGTCGAGCAGCTCACCTGACAGGCCGTAGCGGATCGCGCGCCAGAGGTTCTCCTCGATCAAGCGGTGCGGCAGGTCCGGCAGCGCCTCTCCCTCGTCGACGGCGCGCGCGCACCGCGCGGTGAGCGCGTAGCAGAGCGCGGCCACGGCCCGCGACTCCGCGAGGTCGGGCTGCGCGTCGCAGATCCGGATCTCGATCGTCGGATAGGCGAGGTGCGGGCGAACGCTCCACCAGAGCTGCGTGTGCTCGGTCATCGACCCGGTGCGGTAGAGGAACGCGACGTAGTCCTCGAAGCCGCGCCAGCTGCCGTACGCGTCGGGCACGCCGCAGCGCGGGAACATGCGCGTGAAGATCTCGGTGCGCGCCGAGTGCAGACCGGAGTTGACGCCCTCGACAAGCGGCGAGCTGGCCGACAGCGCGAGCAGCTCCGGCAGGAAGTTCCGAAGCGCGTCATGCACCGCGATCGCGCGGTCGGCGCCCGCGATCCCGACGTGCACGTGCAGGCCGAAGCTGTTGTTTCGCCACACCACGTAGCGCAGGAGCTGGTCGTTGCGGCGGTAGTGCGGCGTGTCGATGATCCGCTGGTCCTGCCAGCGGCTCCACGGATGGGTGCCGGTCGCGCCGAGCGCGACCGGGAGCTCGCGGGCCGCCGCGCGCAGCTGCGCGCGGCGCTCCTCCATCGCCGCGGCCGCCTGAGCGAACGTCTCGCTGCGTCCCGTGCGCACCTCGATCTCCGAGGCGATCAGCTCCCCCACGACGTGCGAGGCGAGCTCGGGGATCTGGGTCGCGACGGCGTGCAGCTCCTCGAAACGGTTCGTCAGCTCCAGCGTCTCGGGGTCGAGCAGCGCGAACTCCTCCTCGACCGCGACGGTCAGGTCGGTGCCGCTGTCGAACGCGGCGTGCGCCGTCTGCAGCAGCTCCTGCCAGGAGACGCGCTGTTCCTCGCCCATCGCCGCGCGAACTCTAGATGGCGAGAGGCTCCAGCAGGCGGGCCGCGACGCTCGCCCACGACCAGCGCTCGACGACCGCGGCGCGCGCTGCCTGTCGAAGCGATGCGCGGTCGGCGTCGGGGAGGGCGATCAGCGCGTTCAGCTTGCGGGCGAGATCGTCGGCGTCTCCTGTCTCGAACGAGGCGAGCGAGCGCAGGTGCTCGGGATAGCGCTCCTCGAGCCCGGCCGCGACCTCGGCGAGCCCGGAGTGCCTGGCGACGAGCGGCGGCGAGCCGGCCGCTGCCGCTTCGGCCGCGACCATGCCGAACGCCTCGGGGAACACGGAAGGGACGACGGTCGCGTCGGCGAGCGGCAACAGGTTCACGAGGTGGCGGTGCTCGAGAGGGCCGGTGAAGAGCGTGCGCTCGGGCGCGGCGGCCTCGAGCACGGGGCGGTACGGCCCGAAGCCGACGACGACGAGCCGCGCGTCGACTTGACGCATCGCCTCGAGCAGGATCTGCACTCCCTTCTGCTCGATGAGCTTCCCGAAGTACACGACCGTCGGCTCGTCGCCGGCCAGGAACGACGCGAGCCGCTCCGCGTTGCCCTCGTCGGGCAGCCGCTCCTCGGCGTTGCCCGGGTTCGGCGGGTCTGCGCGCGCCTCGCGCAGCAGGTCGGCGAGCGCCGCGTCCCGGTCCTGCAGCCTGAACTCGTCGACGTCCACGCCGGGCGGGACGGTGACGACCGGCTCGACGTGGCCGACGACCTCGTCGAGCACACGCCGGATGTGCTCGGAACCGACGTACGTCGCGTCGGCGGCGGCGAGCGTCTCGCGGCCCCACCACTCGAGCTCCGGACGGCCGCGCATCGAGTACTCGAGCTCGGAGCCGTGCGCCTTGACGCGGAACGGCGCGCCGCTCGCCTCGCCGACCGGCGCGCCGAGCAGCACGTGGTTCGCGAACACGAGGTCGGCCGGCATGAGCGCGCGGAGCGCGGCCGCGTTCGCCGCGACGTACGCGTCGCGCTCGGAGCGCGCGACGTCCTGCAGCAGCCGCGGCTCGAGACCCTCGTACCGGTCGAGCACGAACGTCGGCAGGAGTCCGCCGGGCAGCTCCGGCACGACGACCGGGGCGCCGCCGAGGTCGTAGCGCTCCGGGTGGCGCTCCTGGCAGACGACCGTCACGTCGTGCCCGGCGCGGCTCCACTCACGCGCGAGCGCGCGCGTGTAGACGTTCGACCCGGTCCCGCCGAGCAGGTACCCGTGCCAGAGCAGGATCCGCACGCGGCGGACGCTACGTGAGGTGGAAGTACAGGGCGTGCAGCAGGTCGACCGCGGGGTTCGACGTGTGCACGGTGACGTCGCCCGGGACGTCGAGCAGCGCTTCCGAGTAGTTGAAGATGATCCGGACGCCGGCGTCGACGAGGTCGTCGGCGACCTTCTGCGCTGCGATCGCCGGCACGGCAAGGACGCCCACGACGATGTTCTTCTCGCGAACGACGTCTTTCAGGCGACCCTCGTCCTCGACCGGCGCGGGCCCGAGCGCCCGGCCGAACTTCGAGGGATCGGTGTCGAAGACCGCCGCGATGTTGATCCCGTGCTCCGCGAAGATCGGCGAGCTCGCAATCGCCTGGCCGAGGCGGCCGGCGCCGACGAGGGCGATGTTGTGCTGCCCCTGCGTGCGGAGGATCTTGCGAATCTCGGACAGCAGGGAGTCGATCGAGTAGCCGACCCCGCGCTTCCCGAACTTGCCGAAGTTCGAGAGGTCGCGCCTGATCTGCGTGGCGTTGATGTTCGTGTAGTCGGCGATCTCCTGCGAGGAGATGCGGTCCTTCCCCATCTTCCGGGCCTGGGTGAGGACCTGCAGATACCGGGAAAGCCGGGCCGCAACCCCGACCGTGAGGCGGTCGGGCGTGGTGCCGCCGTTGGGTGCCGCTTGCAACATCGCCGCGCATTGTGCCGAATGCGGATCGATGTTCCGCAGGTTGTGTGAACTCCGCACGTAGACTGGCCATATGTGTCGCAATATCCGCACGCTCTACAACTTCGAGCCGCCCACGACGGCCGACGAGATCCGCGCAGCCGCCGAGCAGTACGTCCGCAAGGTGAGCGGGATGCAGAAGCCGTCGAAGGCGAACGAGGCCGCATACCACCGCGCGATCGACGAGGTTGCGCACGCAACCGAGCACCTGCTCTTCGAGCTCGTGACGACGGCGCAGCCGCGCGACCGCGAGGTCGAGGCAGCCCGCCGCCGCGCCCGCTCGGCCGAGCGCTTCCAGCGCGTCGCGTCGTAGCGGGGCTGTGCGCGACGACGAGGTGCTCGCGGAGACCCGGGCGTTCAACCAGGGTCTCGAGCAGCTGGTCGCCACGCTGCCGCCGCTCCACACCGTGGCGCCGGAGGAGACGCGGCGGACGCGGCGGGAGAGCTGCGGCGTCTTCCCGCCGCCCGTCTACCTGCCCGATGCGTGGTGGGAGCGGATCCCGGGCCGTGACGGCGAGATCCCGGTGCGCCTCGTCGAGCCCGAGGGCGAGTCGCGCGGGGCGTACCTGCACTTCCACGGCGGTGGCTGGACGATCGGCGCCGCCGACCTCCAGGACCCGTCGCTGAAGGCCGCCGCCGACGCGACCGGCCTGACGATGGCGAGCGTCGACTACCGGCTCGCGCCGGAGCACCCGTACCCGGCCGCGCCCGACGACTGCGAGGACGCGGCGCTCTGGTTCCTCGACCGCTTCTCCGGGCGGCTCGCGCTCGGCGGCGAGTCGGCTGGCGCGCACCTCGCGGTCGTCACGCTCGTGCGCCTGCGCGATCGCCAGGGAGTCGACGTGCGCTCGGCGTTCGCCGCAGCGAATCTCTCGTTCGGGCCGTTCGACCTCACCGGGACGCCGAGCCGCTTCCTCTGGGGCGGCAGGGAGCTCGTGCTCTCGGACACGACGATGAGCTGGTTCGTCGAGAACTACGTGCCGTCACTCTCTGACGCGGAGCGACGCGATCCCGACGTCTCGCCGCTCTACGCCGACCTCCGCGACCTGCCCCCGGCGCTCTTCACGTGCGGCACGCTCGACCCGCTGCTCGACGACACGCTGTTCATGGAGGCGCGCTGGCGCGCGGCCGGCAACGAGGCGACGCTCAGCATCGTGCCGGACGCGGTGCACGGGTTCGTCGCATTCGACATCGAGGCGGCGCGCCGCTCGCGTGCGCAGCAGTACGCGTTCGTCGGCGGCTAGGAAAGCTTGCGCCGGAACGCCGCCTCGTCGACGTAGTAGACGAACGTGCGCCGGCCGTCGATCTCGACAACCGGGAGCCACTCGCGGTAGCGCGCTTCGAGCTCCGCGTCGCCGGTGATGTCGATCTCAACGAGCTCGAAGCCGAGCTCGTCGTGGACGCGCGCGACGAGCTCGCGTGCGCGCTCACAGAGATGGCAGCCGGCGGCGTGGTAGACGGCGACGCGCACGCGGGACCGCCGTCAGACGACGCGGAAGCGCACCTTCGCCCGGCTCGGCTTGGCGTCGTTCGGCAGCGTCGGCCACGCGGCGAGGCGCAGCTCGTACGCGCCGGGCGCGAGCGGCGCGCTCGTCGGTCCGCGGCCGGTGATGCCGAAGCTGTACGTGCCGGGCAAGAGATCGCGCAGCCGGGCGAGCAGCCCGACGTAGCGGCCGCCCGCCGTGTAGAGCAGGACGTCGAGCCGGGAGACCGGCTGCACCTGCACCGTCCCACCCTTCCGGAGCAGGTCCCCGGCCCGGACGGTGAGCACGGCGGGCTTCGTGTCCGACTGCTTGAACGACCTCGCGCTCAGCGACACGCCGCCGATCAGGTTGGCCGCGGGCCGCTCGAAGCCGAGCGCCCACGGCACGCGGAGCACCTCGCTCGCGGCGGGAGCGATCCGGAGCACGCCGGTCACCGTGTCGGGGCCGGGCGCAGCCGGCGCCACCACCCGCACCTCGACGCGGGCCGCTTTGCCGATCCCGAGCACGAGCCGGTCGGGAGTGACCTTGAACCCGAGCGCCTCTGACTCGGCCGTCGAGACGACGCTGATCGAGAGCTGCAGCCGCCGAGTCGAGACGTTCCGCACGACGACCGTCCGCGTCGCGTGCCAATGCGGCCCTTCCCAGATCCCGAACCCCAGCGACGCGGGCTGCGCCGCCACCTCCCCCACCGCCGACGCGCCCAGCCGGAACGTGCCGGCTCCCGCCTCCATCGGGGACGCTCCGCCGACCTGCGCGTAGCCGACGAGCAGGCTCTGGAGCGAGGGCCCGTCGAGCGCCGGCCGCATCTCCGCAAGCAAGGCCGCGCCTCCCGCGACGGTCGCGGCGGCCGCGCTCGTCCCGTTCACCGTGCCGTAGACGGCCGTGCCGTCGGCCGCCGTGCCGGGCTCGGACGTAGCGATCGCAACGCCGGGAGCCGCCACGTTCGGCTTCACGCTGCCGTCGAAGGCGAGCCCGCGCGAGGAGAAGTCGGCGACGTACCCGCGAACCGAGTTCGCGTCGTTGCGAGCGGGCCCGATCGCAACACCGACGTCGAGCCCTGCGCGTTGCGCCGCGAGCAGCTCGAGCGCCGGGGCCGTCGGCACGACCACGACCGGAAGCGTCTCCTGGGCGCCGACGCGCAGCGATCCCGCCGGCAGCGCGTCGCCGTACAGCACGAGCGCCCCCGCTCCGGCTCGCGCGGCGGTCGCCGCCTGCGCCTCGGGGTTGTCGCCGGCGGGCGCCACGATCACGCGCCCCGCGACCCGTGAGAACCCACGGCGGTCGAACGCGTCGACCAGGCCGTGCACCTCGGCCGGCGCGAGGTTGAGTGTCAGCGACCGCGACGAGCCGGTCGCCCCGAGCACCGGCACGTTGCGATCGAAGATGACGTCGAGGCCGCGGCGCAGCACGACACGCGACTGCGGCAGCTCCGTGCGCGTGTCCGTGGCCCCAACGGCGAGCGCGCCGGTCGCAGCCGACGGGCCGGCAACCGAGCCGAAACCCGGGCCGGCGACGCCGTCGTTCCCACCCGGGGCGACCACCATCGTGTTGAGCGTGAGCGCACCCGAGACCGCGTTGGCCTCCGGTCCGTCGGTGAACGCTGCGTACGGCTCGGCGACGCCGAGCAGCGCGACGCGCACCGCGTCGTGGCAGTCACCGTCGCCGTTCGGGTCGACCGCGCGCTCGAGCCCCGCGATCAGCTGGTCGCTGCGGCTGAACACGAGCTGCCGCCCGGAGCTCGCAGGCTGCCACCCGGCCACGCGGATCGGGAGGATCGTCGCCTCCGGGGCGACGCCGTGCAGCCCACCGGGGCCGTCGCTGCCGGCGAGGATCCCCGCCATCTCGGTGCCGTGCCGCTCGACCGCGTTCTTGTCGCGCGGGTTCGCGCGCGCGACGGCGTCCTCGCCGCCGTCGACGACGTCGAACCCCGGCAGCAGTCGACCGCGTAGGTACGGCTGGTTCAGGTCCACGCCCGTGTCGAGCAGCGCGATCGTGACGCCGCGGCCGTCGTAGCCGGGCAGCTCCGCCTCCGGCCAGTGCCCGCTCTCGCTGGCGAACGCCTTCGAGGAGAGCACGTCCTCGGAGGTGGAGGCCGGGAACGCGGCCCGCACCGGGTAGACGCCGCGCACCTCGGGATCGTTCTCGAGCAGCGGCACCGCACGCGGGTCGAGCGCAGCGGAGAAGCCGTCGAGCACGCGTGTGTAGCTGTAGTCGGGGCGGACCTGCAAGCCGTGCGCGGCGAGCGAGAGCAGCGCCTCCTTCTGCGCGGCGACCGCCTGCGTGCTCCACGCTCGCTCCTGGCTCTCGGTGGCGTAGTGCGCCTTCGCCAGCCGCTCGGCGACGGAGGGCGTCCGCAGGACGACGATCATCCGCTGGCTCGACGGCGTGACCCCGCGCGGCGCGCCGACCAGCCCGCGCCAGCTCGCGTCCGACGTCGCCGCAGCCTCGCTGCGGCCGCGCGCGGACACGGTGACGGCCAGCGCGATCGTGGCGGCGACGGCAACGGCGGCCGCGAGCACGGGCGCGACGCTACGCGGATGCCTGCGCATCGAGGGAAAGGTAGTCGGGGTAGGGGACGGTTTGTGTGAAGCGTGCTGCCGACGCGATCATCGCCGCGTTGTCGGTGCAGAGCGGGAGCGGCGCCAGCGCCGCATCCGGCAGCGCGGCGCGCAGCTCGCTGTTCGCGGCGACGCCGCCGACGACGGCGATCCGCTCCGCCCGGGTCGCGCGGATCCGCTCGACGAGCGCCGTCACGATGGCGCGCTGGTAGCCGGCTGCGAGATCAGCACGCCGCGCCGCGAGCTCGTCGCCCGTGAGGCCGCGCACCGCGTAGAGGAGCGCCGTCTTGACGCCGGAGAACGAGAAGTCGAGCCCGTCGAGCCTCGCGACCGGGAACCGATGCGCCTCCGGGTCGCCTTCCTGCGCGAGCGCATCGAGCTCGGCGCCGCCCGGGTAGCCGAGCCCGAGCAGCCGTGCGCCCTTGTCGAACGCCTCGCCGGCCGCGTCGTCGAGCGTCGTCCCGAGCACCCGGTAGCCGGAGCGGTCGGTCACCTCGAGCAGCAAGGTGTGGCCGCCGCTCGCGAGCAGGCACGTGAAGGGCGGCTCGAGCTCGAGCGGCCGCAGGTACAGCGAGGCGACGTGGCCGTGCAGGTGGTTGACCGGCACGAGCGGGAGGCGGCGCGCCCAGGCGAGCGCCTTCGCGGCGGAGACGCCGACGAGCAGCGCGCCGATCAGCCCGGGCCGTGTCGTCACGGCGACCGCTTCGACGTCCGACAGGCCGGCGCCTGCCTCCGCGAGCGCGGAAGAGACGACGGGGACGACGAGCTCGAGATGGCGACGGCTCGCGATCTCGGGGACGACGCCGCCGAAGCGGGCGTGCAGATCGGCCTGGGACGCGACGACGTTCGCGAGGATCTCTCCGTCGCTGGTGACGAGCGCGGCGGCGGTCTCGTCGCACGATGTCTCGAGACCGAGGATCACACTCGCGCGTCCCGCCACATGATCAGGGCGTCTTCGCGGTTGTCGGTGTAGTAGCCGCGACGGATCCCGCGCGACTCGAAGCCGAGGCCCTCGTACAGCCGGATCGCGCCCTCGTTCGAGACGCGCACCTCGAGCGTGTAGCCGCGCCGCTCGTCGTCGCGCGTCAGCGAGAAGAGACGCTCGAGCAGCCGCGATGCGATCCCGCGCCGCTGCCGGTCGGGATGGACGGCGACGTTCATCACGTGCCACGCGTCGACGTAGCGGGAGTTGACGATGTACCCCACGAGCTCGGTGCCCTCGAACGCGCCGAGGCAAATCGACGTCGGCTTCGCCAGCTCGGACGCGAACATCGCCCTCGACCACGGGGTCGAGTACGCGCGCTGCTCGATCGCCTCGATCGCGTCGAGGTCGGCGAGGTCGAGCCGGCGGATGTCGACCATCACGGCCGTCATGCCGACGGCCTTGCGTCCGGCTCTCGCACGTAGAGCGGCTCGACGAGCTCGGCGGGCCCGAACGTCCCGGCGCGACCCGCGAGCAGCTGCGGATCGGGGCGGTGCGCGGGGTCGTCGTCGGGCGGTACACGCGCTCCGCGCGCCTCGAAGATGCCGCGGTAGCGGATCGCGCCGTCGCCGACGAGCCGGAGCCCGTCGACGTCGAGCTCGTCCGGCGCGCAGACGCTCGGCCCAGGCGCGAACACCTCGCCGCGGCGGGCGTCGAGGACTGGCACACCGCCGGCGAACGCCTCCAGCGTGGAGACCCCGGCCACGGGGAGGTCGAGCGCGAACGCCAGCGAGCGCGCAACCGCGAGCCCGATGCGGATGCTCGTGAAGCTTCCCGGGCCGCGGCCGACGACGATCCCGGTGAGCCCGGAGGGGTCGTCGACGAGCTCGTCGACCAGCCGCAGTACGTCGCCGGCGCGTGCCGTCGCCACGCTCTCGCCGCCGGGCGAGACGGCGCAGACCGCGCCGAACGACGTTGCGGTGTCGAACGCGAGCACGCTCATGCCCGCTCCCGGCGCCGGCAGAGCCGGCACCTCCGCTCCTGTGAGCCTCCGTCCAGCCTACGGCTCATGGCTCGTCGATCGTGACGCGGCGATGCGAGGCGTCGACGTGGTCGAGGGTCACGACCGCCCGCGGCTCGGGGAGCCAGCCGTCCGCGTGCTCCGGCCACTCCACGAAGACGACGGCGCCGTCGAAGTAGGGCTCGAGGTCGCCCCACTCCTCCGGGGAGAGGCCGGCGAGCCGATACAGGTCGAGGTGCGAGACGGGCGGCTCGGCGGCATAGCGGTGGCCCAGCGTGAACGTCGGGCTCGCGACGGCCTCGGTGACGCCGAGCGCCCTGGCGGCGCCGCGCACGAACGTCGTCTTGCCCGCGCCGAGCTCACCCGAGACCGCGACGACGTCGCCCGGCTGGAGGCGTGCGGCCAGGCCGGCGGCCAGCGCCGCCGTCTCCTCGGGCGAGCTCGTCACCGTCTCCACAGGGGAATGGTGCCTCGCCGGAGCTAGAACAGACCGAGCTGAACCGGCTGGGCGGCGGCCGGCTCGACGACGGGCTCAGGCTCGGGCGGCGGCTCCGACGGCCGGCCGAGCAGGTCGGGGAGGCGCGCGAAGTCGGCCTGCAGCACGTCCAGCGTCCGCGGCGTGTAGAGCGCCGCTGCCGGGTGGAAGAGCGGAAAGAGGAGCACGGAGCGTCCGCCCAGCACCACCTCCTGCTCCTGCCCGTGCACCCGCGTGATCCCGGCCGGCTTTCCCGAGAGCAGCTTCGTCGCGAAGTTGCCGAGCGTCGCCACGACCTTCGGCTGGATCAGCTCGATCTGCCGGAACAGGTGGGCCTCGCAGGCCTCGATCTCCTCCGGCTGCGGGTCGCGGTTCCCGGGAGGCCGGCATTTCAGGACGTTGCAGATGTAGACGTCCTCGCGCGCCAGGCCGATGCCACCCAGCAGCTTCGAGAGCAGCTGGCCGTCGGCGCCGACGAAGGGGACGCCCTGCTTGTCCTCGTGGAAGCCGGGGGCCTCGCCGACGAACATCAGGTCGGCGTCGGGCGACCCCGAGCCGAACACGACCTGCGTGCGCGAGGCGGCAAGCGCGCAGCGCTCGCAGCCGGCAACGACGTCGCCGTAGGCGATCAGCGAGAGGTCAGCAGCAGCCACAACTGCCGCCGCAACAGCCGCCGCCGAAGCTGGGCTGTCCGGCCGTGCCGTGCGCCGCGAACGACGTCGAGAACTGCTTCGCCACCTTGGCCTTGCCGCATTCGGGGCACGCGGGATCGGGATCCGACATGCCCACCAGTTCCTCGAAGTGGCACTCGCAGCTCATGCAGACGTACTCGTAGATCGGCACCGTGGAAACCCTAGCACCGGCATCTTCACGGTCACCCCGGACGGCACGGCGTGGGCCGACCCAGGTAGGCTTCGGCCGTCCCGGCATCCGCGAGGAGCTGGAGCCCAGATGTTCGAGAGCATCACCGTCATCGGCGCGGGACGCGCCGGCTCGGCGATCGCCGCGCGACTGCGCGAGCGCGGGCTCCGCGTGGCCGACGACGGCGACCTGCGCCTCCTCTGCGTGCCCGACCGGGCGATCGCGGAGGTCGCACGGTCGATCCCGGTCGGCCCGTGGGTCGCGCACGTCTCCGGCGCGACGCCCCTCGCCGAGCTCGCGCCGCACGTCGACCGATTCTCGGTGCACCCACTGCAGACGCTCACGCGCAAGCGCGGGCCGGAGCAGCTCGACGGCGCCTGGGCGGCAGTGACGGGCGAGACCGCCGAGGCGCTCGCGCACGCGCACGAGCTCGCGGACGCGCTCGGGTTGCGGCCGTTCGTGCTGGCCGACGATCGCCGGGCGCTCTACCACGCCGGCGCGGCGATGGCGTCGAACTTCCTGGTGACGCTCCACCGCGCCGCGTCGCAGCTGTTCCTCGACGCCGACGCGCCGCCCGAGGCGCTCGTCCCGCTGATGGAGCGGACGATCGAGAACGGCTTCGAGCTGACCGGCCCGATCGCCCGCGGCGACCGGGCAACGGTCGAGCGCCACCTGTCGGCGATCCGGACCGAAGAACCGGAGCTCGAGCCCCTCTACGCCGCGCTCGCGGAGGCGACGCGCCCATGAGGATCGTGCACCGCATCGTCGAGATGCGCGCCGCACGGCCCGGCGGCGAAGAGACCGTCGGCCTGGTGCCGACGATGGGCGGCCTGCACGCGGGGCACGAGGCGCTCTTTCGCGCAGCGCGCCCGGACTGCGACCTGCTCGTCGCGAGCCTCTTCGTCAACGGGCCGCAGTTCACGCAGGGCGCCGACCTCGACGCCTACCCGCGCGACCTGTCGGCAGACGCGGCGGTCGCCGAGGCCGCGGGCGTCGACGTGCTCTTCGCCCCGACCGCCGACGAGATGTACCCGCCGGGCTTCGCCACCTGGGTGGAGCCGGGCGGCGCAGCCGCCGGACTCGAGGAGTCGTCGAGACCCGGGCACTTTCGCGGCGTGGCGACGATCTGCCTGAAGCTGTTCAATGTCGTCCGCCCCCAGATCGCCTGGTTCGGGCGGAAGGACGCGCAGCAGATCGCGGTGCTGAAGCAGCTCGTCCGCGACTTCGACCTGGAGCTCGAGATTCGGGAGGTCGAGACGGTCCGCGATCCGGACGGTCTCGCGCTCTCGTCGCGCAACGCCCGGCTGACCGCCGACGAGCGCCGGCTCGCCGCCGCGATCCCCCGAGCGCTCGCGACGCACGACGTCGCGACCGCTCGCGACGTGCTCACGCGGGCCGGGATCGAGCCCGAGTACCTGACGGTTGCCGACCTCGACGGCCCGACCCTCGCCGTCGCCGCCCGCATCGGCGGCACGCGGCTGATCGACAACGTTCGACTGGAAGGAGAGCCCGCATGAGCACACGGCCACGCACACCAGGGGCGGCGACGCCCGCGCCCGGCAAGCTCCCGCTGCCGGAGCTCGCGGAGATGAAGCGCCGCGGCGACCGGATCGTGATGATCACGGCGTACGACGCGCCGGCCGCGCGCATCGCGGACGACGCGGGCGTCGAGCTGATCCTCGTCGGCGACACGGCGGCGATGGTGATGCTCGGCCACTCCTCGACGCTGCCCGTGACGCTCGACGAGATGATCTTCCTGACGCGCGCGGTGACGCGCGCCGCACACCGGCCGCTCGTCGTCGGCGACCTGCCGTTCGGCACCTACGAGGTGTCCGACGAGCAGGCGGTTGCAAGCGCGATCCGCATGGTGAAGGAGGGCGGCGCGGATGTCGTCAAGCTCGAGGGCGCCGGGCGCATGCTCTCGCGCGTTCGCGCGATCGCGGACTCGAACATCGGCGTGATGGGCCACGTCGGCCTGACGCCACAGTCGGCGACGAAGCTCGGCGGGTTCAAGGCGCAGGGCCGGACCGCCGACGCCGCGAAGCGCCTGCTCGAAGACGCGCTCGCGCTGCAGGAAGCGGGCGCGTTCGCAGTGGTGCTCGAAGCGGTGCCGGCGGCGGTGGCCACACGGGTGACCAAGGCGCTCGAGGTGCCGACGATCGGGATCGGCGCGGGCGCCGGGACCGACGGCCAGGTCCTCGTCTGGCACGACATGCTCGGCATGTACGAAGGACCGACGCCCCGCTTCGTCAAGCGCTACGCCGACCTGTCGGAGACGATCGGCGACGCCGTCGCCCGCTATGCGGCCGACGTCCGTTCCGGCGCGTTCCCGGAGGACGAGCACACGTACCGCATCACCGCCGACGAACTGGCGGCGTTCGAAGCGGCTCTGCGCGCGTAGACCTAGGTGACGCCGACGGCGAGGCCGATCAGCACCGGGACGCCGAGCGCGACCGCGACCGCCGCTCCGGCGCGGAGCCACGTCCAGCCGTGGACGGCGCGGATGCCGATCACGAGCAGGACGACCGTCCAGGCGACGAAGACGAGCTCGAGCAGCTCGAACACCATGGATCCCGTGCCGGCATCGGATCCGCCGGTCCGGAACACGTCGTTGCCGTAGAGCGCGAGCCGGAACGGCCAGAGGACGAGCGACAGCGCGATCGGCGCAGCGGCGAACGCAACCAGGTGCCGCGTGCGGCGGTAGCTCCCCTGCGAGCGGAACGCCTTCAGGACGCCGTGCAGCAGCGCCCCGAACGCGAAGTAGCCGAACACCGCGTACATCCCGCCGGCGATGAACGCCCACACGGCGACGAGCAGGCCGTCGTACTCCTGGTTGTCCATCAACTGGCCGGCCGCGCCGGTCGAGAGCACGAGCGCGATCCCGGCGAGCAGCACGATCGCGAGCACCGGCTCGGCGCGATCGCCCGCCGCCTCGTTGCTGTCGTCGCGGAGCGCGGCGAAGACCGCGCGCGGGTGCTGGAACAGGAGGAACACGCGCAGCCACCAGTCGCGCGTTCCGCTGCTCGTCTTTCTCCGCACGGGGGCAGTCGCCGCCACGAAGCTGAGCCTAGCCGCGCGCGCTCACGAGCTGAGCGTCACGACCTGGCCGTCGTGGCAGCGGTACTCGGTCTGACCGAGCAGGCCGCCGCGCTGCGCGACGGGCGCCCTTCCGTCACGGCAGATCGTGTGGTGCCGGTTGTGGTACGCGGCCGCCATTCCCGCCACGAAGACGACGGCGCAGGTCACGCCGAGCAGGATCAGCACCATCCGCTTGCTGTGCCAGTTCATGCCGCGACGGCATTGCGCTCGAGCAGCGACCGCAGGAACTGGCCGGTGTACGACTCGGCGACCTGCGCGACCTCCTCGGGCGTGCCTACCGCAATCACCTCGCCGCCGGCCTCGCCGCCCTGCGGGCCGAGGTCGACGATCCAGTCCGCCTGCTTGATCACGTCGAGGTTGTGCTCGATCACGAGCACGGTGTTGCCGCTGTCGGCGAGCCGCTGCAGCACGTCGAGGAGCTTCTCGATGTCGGCGAAGTGCAGGCCGGTCGTCGGCTCGTCGAGGATGTAGAGCGTCTTGCCGGTCGCGACCTTCGACAGCTCGGCGGCGAGCTTCACGCGCTGCGCCTCGCCGCCCGACAGCGTCGTCGCCGGCTGGCCGAGCGTCATGTAGTCGAGCCCGACGTCGTGCAGCGTCTGCAAACGCCGCCGGATCTTCGGGATCTTGGCGAAGAAGCGGAGCGCCTCCTCCACCGACATCTCGAGCACGTCCGAGATCGTCTTCCCCTTGAAGCGAACCTCGAGCGTCTCGCGGTTGTAGCGCTTGCCCTTGCAGGTCTCGCAGGGCACGTACACGTCCGGCAGGAAGTGCATCTCGATCTTGATTTGGCCGTCGCCCTTGCACGTCTCGCAGCGTCCGCCCTTGACGTTGAACGAGAACCGGCCCGGCTTGTAGCCGCGCACCTTGGCGTCCGGGGTGAGCGAGTACAGCTCTCGGATGTGCGTGAACAGGTCGGTGTACGTCGCGGGGTTCGAGCGCGGCGTGCGCCCGATCGGACGCTGGTCGATCTCGATCACCTTGTCGAACGCATCCATCCCCTCCACGTCGTCGTGCTGGCCGGGCTTCACGCGCAGGCGGTTGAGGCGATTCGCGAGCGCCTTGTAGACGATCTCGTTCACGAGGGTGGACTTTCCCGACCCCGACACGCCGGTGACCGCGATGAACTTGCCGACCGGGAACTCGACGTCGATCGACTTCAGGTTGTGCTCGGCCGCGCCGCGCACGACGAGCCAGCCGTTGTCGGTCTCGCGCCGCTCGGGCACCTCGATCGCGCGCGTCCCGGAGAGGAATTGACCGGTGACCGACTTCTTGTTGCGCTGCACCTTCGCCGCCGTTCCCTCCGCGACGACGTGGCCGCCGTGCTCGCCCGCGCCGGGGCCCATGTCGACCAGCCAGTCGGCGCTGCGCATCATCTGCTCGTCGTGCTCGACCACGATCACCGTGTTGCCGAGGTCGCGGAGCCGCTCGAGCGTTCCGATCAGCTTGTCGTTGTCGCGCTGGTGCAGCCCGATCGACGGCTCGTCGAGGATGTAGAGAACGCCGACGAGCTGGCTGCCGATCTGCGTCGCGAGCCTGAGCCGCTGCGCCTCGCCGCCCGAGAGGGTCGCCGACGCGCGGTCGAGCTGCAGGTACCCGACGCCGACGTCGTCGAGGAACGTGAGGCGCTCTCGGATCTCCTTCACCACCCGGTGGCCGATCAACTCCTCGGTCTGCGTCAGCTCGAGCGAGTCGAGGAACTCGAGCGCGCGCGACACCGACTGCCGGGTGAACTCGTGGATGTTCTTCTCGCCGACTGTGACGGCGAGCACCTCGGGCTTCAGCCGAGCGCCCTTGCAGACCGGGCACGGGCGGAACGACATGTACTCCTCGATGCGTTCGCGCTGCGAGCTCGAGTCGGTTTCCCGGTACCGGCGCCCGAGCGAGACGACGATGCCCTCGAACGAGATCATGTACGAGCGCCGCCTGCCCATCCGGTTTCGGTACTGCACGTAGACCTTGTCGCCGTCGGTGCCGTTCAGGAAGTAGTCCTGCTGTTCGGTCGTCAGCTCCTGCCACGGGACGTCGGTCGGGATCTCGTAGCGATCGGCGATCGCCTGGATCACCGCCTCGTAGAAGCCCGAGCCGCCGACCGCCCACGGGACGAGTGCGCCGTCGTCGATCGACAGGGTCGGATCCGGGACGAGCAGGTCGGGGTCGATCTCCTGCTGCGCGCCCAGTCCCGTGCAGCGCGGGCACGCACCGTGCGGCGAGTTGAACGAGAACACGCGTGGCTGCAGCTCCGGCAGCGAGACGCCGTGCTCCGGGCAGGCGAACTTCTCGCTGAACGTTCGAGTCTCACCCGCATCCACGAGGTCGATCGCCACGAGGCCTTCGGCGAGCGCGACCGCGGTCTCCACCGACTGCGTGAGCCGCGTGCGGAGGTCCTCCTTCATCACGAGCCGGTCGACGACGACCTCGATCGTGTGCTTGAACTTCTTGTCGAGCGTCGGCGGCTCGTCGAGCGTGTGCTGCTCGCCGTCGACCTTGACGCGCGAGAACCCCTCGTTGCGCAGCTCCTCGAACAGATCCCGGTACTCGCCCTTCCGGTCACGCACGACCGGCGCGTTGACCGTGAATCGCGTCCCCTGCGGCAACGCCAGGATCTGCTCGACGATCGAGTCGATCGACTGGCCTGCGATCGGGCGTCCGCAGATCGGGCAGTGCGGCCGGCCGACGCGCGCGTAGAGCAGCCGCAGGTAGTCGTAGATCTCCGTGACCGTGCCGACCGTCGAGCGAGGGTTCCGCGAGGTCGTCTTCTGGTCGATCGAGATCGCCGGGCTGAGGCCGTCGATCGAGTCGACGTCCGGCTTCTCCATCATCTGCAGGAACTGGCGCGCGTACGCGCTCAGGCTCTCGACGTACCGGCGCTGCCCCTCGGCGTAGATCGTGTCGAAGGCAAGGCTCGACTTCCCGGAGCCGGAGAGCCCGGTGATGCAGATGAGGGCGTTCCGCGGGAGCCGGACCGTGATGTCCTTGAGGTTGTGCTCCCGGGCGCCGTGGACGACGAGCTCGTCGGCAGCCATGGGACGGCCATTGTATCTACCGAACGTACGTTCGTCTAGCACGCTTCCGACTTAGCGGCCAGACTCGGGAGCATGGAGGCACGCTCCCGCGACCTGCGGGTCGTCGCCGGCGCGATCGCCGTCTCGACGATGGGCGACTTCGTCGCAGCAGTGGCGCTCGCCCTGCAGACGAACGAGCTCTGGAAAGGAATCGGCGTCTCGGTGATCTTCATCGCGCTCTGGTCGCCGATCGTGCTGTTGGCAGGTCACGCCGGACTCGTCGTCGACCGGTTCGAGACGCGCCGTGTCGCGATCGCGGCGGCGCTCTTCCAGTGCGTCGTCGCCGCCGCGCTCGCCTTCATGACGGGCTCCGTGACGGCGATCCTCGCGCTCACCGCGCTGCTCGGGGTCGGAGCCGCGTTCGGCCAGTCGGCCGAGTTCGCGCTCGTCCCGCTGCTCGCGGGGACTCGCTCGCTGAGCCGTGCGAACGGCGTCGTCGAGTCGGCGCGCAGCCTCGGCCTGGCGCTCGGACCTCTCATCGGCGGCGCGCTCGCCGCGAGTGTCGGTACGCGCTGGGCAATGCTGGCCGACTCGGCGTCGTTCCTACTGATCGCCGTCGCGCTCGGCTCGGTCGCGGTGCGCCGGCGGGTCTCGCACACCGAGACGGCAGGCTTCCGTGCCCGTGACGGCCTCACGATCCTCTTCGCCGAGCGCACGCTCGCGATCGCGACGACCGCCGGCGCGCTCACGCTCGTCTTCATGTCGGCGACGATCCCGGCCGACTTCGTCTACACGATCGACGAGCTCGACAAGTCTGCGCTCGCACTCGGCCTCGTGATCACGCTGTGGGCCGCGGCGATGATCCTGGCATCCTTGCTGGTCGCGCCGCGCGTTCCCGCACACGCAGTGGCCGTCGGCGCGCTGCTCGCCGCGTCGGTGCAGGGCTTCTCGAAGTTCCTCGCCCCGTTCTGGATGGTGTTTCCCTTCATGTGCGCCTGCTACCTGGTCGGCGGCGCCGGCCACGGCGTGAAGAACACGCTCTTCCGTACGCTGATCCATCAGCGCGTCGAGCCCTCGCGCCATGGGCAGGCGTTCGCCGCGTACAACGGACTGCGCAACGGGGCCGAGCTGATCGCACTCGCGGCGGGCGGCGTGCTCGTGGCCGCGATCGGCGGCGCCGGCACGCTCTGGCTCGCCGGCGGCGGGGCCGGGGTCGTCGGTCTCGTGGGAGCGGTGCTGCTCTCGACACGCAGCGCCGGTCAGCCCGCCGCGGCGCGCGCAAACGCCTCGTAGGCGTCGTCGCCGAAGAGCACGAAGCGGACGAACTCGAAGTCGAACTCGCTCGCCCGCACTGCGCCGACCGCGACCGGCGCGGCGAGCTCGGGCGGGTAGCCGTAGAGGCCGCACGAGATCGCCGGGAACGCGACCGAGCGCGCACCGAGCTCGCTCGCGACCTCGAGCGAGCGCCGGTGGCACGACGCGAGCAGCTCGGGCTCGCCCGCCTCGCCGCCGTGCCAGACGGGACCGACCGTGTGGACGACCCAGCGCGCCGGCAGATCACCGGCCGTGGTCGCCTTCGCGTCGCCCGTCTCGCAGCCGCCGAGCGTCCGGCACGCGGCGAGGATCGCGGAGCCGCCGGCTCGGTGGATCGCACCGTCGACGCCGCCCCCGCCGAGGAGCGACGAGTTCGCCGCGTTGACGATCGCGTCGACGTCCTGCGTCGTGATGTCGCCGCGGACGACCTCAATAGCTTGGATCACGCGAAACGCCTCTGATTCGATCCTGCGGGGGATGGCGGCCCAGTGGCGTTCAGGCCTTGCGCCAGCGGCCGAAGACGAGGCCGCCGAGGGTGAAGCCGAGGCCGAAGGTGCCGACCGAGAAACCGCCGATCGCGACCGCCTTCCGCCACGCCGACAGCCGCTGCCAGCGGCCGAGCGCCTCGCGCTCCTCCTCGGTCAGCGGCTCGCCGCGCCGCTGCTTGCGCAGCGCGCCGCCCGCCCGCAGCCCGAGATACAGGTCGTCGAAGATCTCCGACTGGTCGTCGGCCATCGCACTCACTGTATAGCCTGCTTCGCCGGTGGTAACACGCATCCTGCACGTCTCCGACCTGCACGTGGGGGCGCGTGACGACCCGATTCTCGAGCCCGCGCTGCGCACGCTCGTGGAGCGCGTGGCCCCCCACCTCGTCGTGGCAAGCGGCGACCTCACGCACCGCGGGCAGCCGGCGGAGCACGAGCGCGCGGCGGAGCTCCTCCGCTCGCTCGACGTCGCCCTGCTCGCGGTTCCCGGCAACCACGACATCCCGCACGCGATCCCGGCGCGGTTCTCCCGGCCGTGGGAGGAGTTCGAGCGCCTCTGGCTGACGACGGAGCCCACCCACGAGTCGGACTCGGTGGTGGCGATCGGCCTCAATTCCGTGCGGCCGTGGCGGCACCAGTCGGGCGGCCTCTCGGCCGAGCAGCTCACCAGAGCCGAGGCTCGGCTCCGCGCCGCCCCACCCGCGAAGCTGCGCCTCGTCGCGCTCCACCACCAGCTCGTGAACGCTCCGTGGCGCACGCGCAAACAGCCGCTCGCGCGGCGTGGCGCCGCGCTCTCACAGCTCGAGGCAGCCGGCGCGGAGCTGGTCGTCTCGGGGCACGTGCACCAGATCGCGGTCGCCGAGCGCCACGAGTTCGAGGTGATCGACGGTGACGTCGCCGGCTCCGTGCTCGCGACCGCGCCGGGCCTGGGGCAGCCGCGGCCGCACCGTCGCGGCGAGGCTCGCGGTGCGCTTGCCTACCGGGTCGACGAGCACACGATTGCCGCCGACAGCTACCTCTGGCGGGACGGCGACTGGCGCCTCACAGCGGTGCGGACGTTCTCCCGCGGCCGCGCGTCGCTCGACTGAGCTCGTCTCCGACCGCTACTCGCGGTCGAGGAGCGCGCGCTTCGCCGCGAGCTCCTCGTCGTCGATCAGGCCGGCGCGGTGAAGCTCCTGCAGCGCGGCCTCGAGGCGGGTGCGCTCGATCCGCTTGGGATCGGGCCTGAGCCGGTCGGGGTCGAGCCCGAGCTTCTTCAGGCGCTCCCGCTGCTGCTGGACGCCGAGCCCCGTGCGCGGGAACGCCGTCGCCCCAGGCCCGAATACGGGCCGCCGCTGGACGAAGTGCCGGTACGAAGCGACCAGCGCGATCGCGACGACGAACGAGAGGAGCGAGATCACGACCTCGTTGTCGTGCGAGACCGCCTTGCCGATGACGGCGCCGACGATCGAGCCGGCCAGCCCGATCGCGATCGTCAGCCAGATCGGCATCGGGTCGGGCCCGGGAATCGCGAGCCGCGCGAGCGCCCCGGTCACGAGCCCCGAGAAGAGGATCGCGAGGACGAGGCCGACGGTCATGCAGCTTCGACGACCGCGTTCAGGTCGCGGCGCAGCTCCTTGATCTCGTCGCGCAGCTTCGCGGCGTACTCGAACCGCAGCTCCTCCGCCGCCTGGAACATCTCTTCCTCGAGCGTGATCACGAGCTTCTCGAGCTCTTCGCGCGACATGCCCTCGAGCTTGTCGCCGCGGCGGCGGCGGGACGACGGCACATGCGGCTGCTCGAGGGCGAGGAACTCCGCGATGTCGGAGACGCCCTTGACGATCGAGATCGGCTTCGTTCCGTGCTCTTCGTTGTACTGCAGCTGCACGGTGCGGCGGCGGTTGGTCTCGTCGAGCGCGCCCTTGATCGCCTCGGTCATCTTGTCGGCGTACATCAGCACGCGCCCGTTGACGTGGCGCGCAGCGCGTCCGATCGTCTGCACGAGCGCCGTGCGGCCGCGCAGGAAGCCTTCCTTGTCGGCGTCGAGGATCGCGACGAGCGACACCTCCGGTAGGTCGAGGCCCTCACGCAGGAGGTTGACGCCGACGAGCACATCGTACTCGCCGAGGCGGAGCTCGCGGATGATCTGGATGCGCTCGAGCGTGTCGATCTCCGAGTGCAGGTAGCGCGCCTTGACGCCGGCCTCGAGCAGGTAGTCGGTCAGGTCCTCCGACATCTTCTTCGTAAGCGTCGTGACGAGCACGCGCTCGCCCACGTCCTCGCGGCGCCGGATCTCGTTGAGCAGGTCGTCGATCTGGTTGCGCGTCGGCCGCAGCTCGACCTCGGGGTCGACGAGGTACGTCGGGCGGATCAGCTGCTCGGCCACGCGCGAGCTCTGACGCAGCTCCCATGCGCCCGGCGTCGCCGACACGAACACCATCTGCGGCACCTTCTGCAGGAACTCGTCGAACCGCAGCGGGCGGTTGTCGAGCGCCGAGGGAAGCCGGAAGCCGTAGTCGACGAGCGTCTGCTTGCGGGAGCGGTCGCCCTCGTACATCCCACCGAGCTGCGGCACGGTCTGGTGCGACTCGTCGACGAAGATCACGAAGTCGTCCGGGAAGTAGTCGAGGAGCGTGAACGGGTGCGAGCCCGCCGGACGGCCTTCCAGGATGCGCGAGTAGTTCTCGATCCCGGAGCAGAAGCCGAGCTCCTGCAGCAGCTCGAGGTCGTACTCGGTGCGCTGCCGGATGCGGTGCGCCTCGAGCATGCGGCCCTCCTGCTCGAACTTCGCCACCTGCTGCTCGAGCTCGGAGCGGATCTCGGTCACCGCGCGCTCGACCGTCGGCTTCGACGTCACGTACTCGGTCGCGGGCCAGATCGCGAGGTTGTCGAGCTTCGAGTACACCTCGCCGGTGAGCGGGTCGAAGTGCGTGATCTGCTCGACCTCGTCACCGAAGAAGGAGATGCGATACGCGGTCTCGACGTTCGCCGGCTGCACCTCGAGGATATCGCCCTTCACGCGGAAGCGGCCGCGCCCGAGGATCGCGTCGTTGCGGACGTACTGCGAGTCGATCAGCTTCCGCAGCACCTCGTCGCGGTCGTGCTCGGTGCCGAGCTCGAGGTAGAGCAGCCGGTCGCGCCACTCCTCCGGCGAGCCGAGTCCGTAGATGCACGAGACCGAGGCGACCACGACCACGTCGCGCCGTGTGAAGAGCGCCGACGTGGCCGCGAGCCGCAGTCGCGCAATGTCGTCGTTCTGCGAGGAGTCCTTCTCGATGTAGAGATCGGCCTGCGGGACGTACGCCTCGGGCTGGTAGTAGTCGTAGTACGAGACGAAGTACTCGACGGCGTTCGACGGGAAGAACTCCCGGAACTCGTTGCAGAGCTGGGCCGCGAGCGTCTTGTTGTGCGCGATCACGAGCGCGGGCTTCTGGACCTGCTCGATGATCCAGGCCATCGTCGCCGTCTTGCCCGTGCCGGTGGCGCCGAGGAGGGTCTGGTACTGCTCGCCCGCGCGAAGCCCGGCGGCAAGGGTCTCGATCGCGTCGGGCTGGTCGCCCGTCGGCGTGTACGCGGCCGATGTCTTCAGCGGCGGCATCGGCCGAAGCGTACTGGCCCGGTTTGGCCCCGGGCAGGCGCGCTAGGTGAACGTCAAGCCGCCCAGCCCTCCGGTACCCCGACCCCGCCGGCGAGACCTTCGACATAGAGCTCGAGCGGCGTCTCCGCGAGCTCGACGTCGAGCCGACGCCAGAGCTCCCGCTCGGCGGGGCCGGGCTTCGGGTGCACCGCCCAGGACCGGTACGCAACCGGCTCGTCGCCCCACATCCGGCCCAGGACGAGGCGGAGGTGCCAGTCGCGAACGGTGTAGCCGAGGAAGAGAAAGTGGCTGCGGCGCAGCGTCGCGGCGAGCCCGACGGGCACCGCGGCCGCGACGTCGGCGCGGAGCAGGTAGTCGATGTAGTCGTCCTCGGTGACGACAAAGCTGTCCGCGCCCGCATCGCTCGGATCGACCTGTCCGCGAATCTTCAGGATCACGCTCCGACGTTCGAGCGAGAGCTCGGTCGCGTACGTGTTCGGGACGTCGATCACCCGCGCCGCGCCGTCCGGCGACAGATGGCAGAAGCGGCCTCGGTCGCGGCCCGAGGCGATGTACGACACGACGTCCACCTCCTCGCCCGCTGCCGCGAACGCCTGCTCGAGAGCGAGCCCGTACGAGGTGGTCACGAGCAGCTGGTGCGGGACACCGTTCGCCCGGAGGAGCGGCGGCAGCGAGGCGAAGAAGCGGTGGACGGCGCCCGGGCCGCCGTCGCCGCGAACGACGTCCCGCAGCTCGTCGTACAGCGGCCCGTAGCCGCGCATCGCTGCCGCGTACTGGGAGACACGAGGAAGCTCCGGGGGCTCGTTGCGCGGGTAATGAAAGCGTTCCGCAAGTCGTGCGACGACAAGCTCGGCGTCCTCGCCCAGGACCGGCACGACGCGGCCCGCCAGGATCGCGGTGGCGACGTCGGCGAGCTCGTCCGCACCCGCGGAGCCGCGGACGGCGCCGTGCGCGGTCGGCACGTCGATCTCCTGTCGGATGATCGCGCCGTGCAGCTGCTTCAACGCCGGTCCCGGCTCGATGCCGAGCTCGGCGAGCAGCGTGTGGCGCGCATCCTGGTAGGCCTGCGACGCGTCGCCCTGGCGGCCTGCGCGGTAGAGCGCCAGCATCAACTGGCCCCACAGTCGCTCGCGCAGCGGGTTCGCTTCGACGAGCGCCTGCAGCTCCGGGACGAGTGCGTCGTGCGAGCCGAGCCCGAGCTCGACGTCGTTCAGCTCTTCCCGTGCAACCAGCCGCAGCTCCTCGAACCGGCTCGCCTCCGTGGCGGCGAACGACTCGTAGGCCACGTCGATGAGCGCGGCGCCGCGCCAGAGCGCAAGCGCATCCCGGAGCGCGGCGGCCCGCGCGGCCGGCTCCGTCGCCCGGGCGCCGCGCACGACGTCCTCGAACCGGAGCGCGTCGACCTGCGCGCGCTCGACGTGGAGCACGTAGCCCGGTGGGCGGGTGACGAGGCAATCGACACCGAGCACACGGCGGAGCTGGCCGATTGCGTTGTGCAACGCGGCCGGGGCCGTTCGGGGCGCGGAGCCGCCCCAGAGGTCGTCCACGATCCGATCCGTGGCGACGACCTCGTTCGCGCGCAGGAGCAAGAGGATCAGGAGCGCGCGCTGCCGCTGTCCCGTCAGCTCGAGCAGGCGGCCTTCGTCCTCGACCTCGAGGGGCCCCAGGACGCGGTAATCGCGCATGTGGACTACTTGTAACAGGGGCTTCGTACGACTCCTAACGGCCGACCTCCGATTCCCGGACGGCGAGAGCGTGCTTCGAGGACGCGAGGCGTCCATCGAAGGTGGCAAGCGTCAGCGTGATGACGTACGCGCCTGCCTGCGCGTAGCGATGGGTCGGCGACGCCCCCGTAGCCGTGCCCCCGTCGCCGAAGTCCCACACGCGCCAGGCCACACCGACGCCGTCCGGGTCGGAGGAAGCGTCGAAGAGCTCGATCGTCTGTCCTGCACGCGGCGTCCGCGGACGGAGCGTGAACTCGGCGATCGGCTGCTCGCTTCGGTTCGTCGCTGGCAGCAAGGCGTGCGGAGCCTCGCCGAGCCGCCTAACAACGCTCTAACTGCCGCTCCTCAGGGAACGGCGATCACGTCGCAACCGGCCTCGCGCTGTACCTCGCCGGTCACGTCCTGGCCGAGCAGGCGGCCGAAAAACCCGTGGTGGTGCTCGCCGACCACGATCAGCGTGGCGCCGCGCTCCTTGGCGGCGCCGAGGATCTCGCCGGCCGGCTCGCCGGCCGCCCAGATGTAGTCGCCCGTCAGGCCGGCGGCCTCGATCCGCTCGCGGGCCCTCCCGAGCGTCGCCTCGAGCTCCGGCGGGGCGACGACCGGCAGCGACCTCGACGGGCTGTCGTCGAGCGTGCCGTAGTTCTGCATCCCTTCGGGGTCGAGCGGCATCTCGGCGACCGCCACGACGACGAGCTTCGAGGATGAGGACCTCGCCTCCTCGATCGCCCGATCGAGCGCGCGCTGCGCGGCGTCATGTCCGTCGTACCCCACCACGATCGTTCCGGCCATGCGGCGATCCTAGATGGATGAACCCGCCGCCCGTCGGTGGTACGTTCGCCGCGCAGGCGCATGGACTATCGGCTCCTCGGTCCGCTCGATGTGCGCGCAGGCGATCGCGCCGTGGCACTCGGCGGCCCGAAGCAGCGTGGCGTCCTCGCCGTGCTGCTCCTCCGGGCCGGGCAGACGGTCTCGGTCGACACGCTGATCGACGAGGTCTGGGGCGAGCGGCCGCCGGCGACGGTCAACGCCAACCTCCACAACTGCGTCTCCAGGCTGCGCAAGGGGCTCGGAGCCGAGACCATCGAGCGGCGTGCACCGGGCTACGTCCTGCATGCGCGCGACGACGAGATCGACGCGCGCCGCTTCGAGCGTGCGCTCGCCGCCTCGAGGACACTCGAGCCCGCGGAGCGTGCGGCGGCGCTGCGGGAGGCGCTGTCGATGTGGCGCGGCGCCGCGCTCGCCGATCTCGCGTTCGAGCCGTTCGCCGAGGCCGAGGCCGCGCGGCTCGAGGAGCTCAGGCTCGTCGGGCTCGAGGAGCGGATCGATGCGGAGCTCGAGCTCGGCCGCCACGAACAACTCGTCGCAGAGCTCGATGCGCTCGTTGCCCGTCACCCGCTGCGCGAGCGACTGCGGCGCGCACAGCTGCTCGCGCTCTACCGCGCGCATCGGAAGCCGGAGGCGCTGCAGGCGTTCCAGGACGCGCGCCTGGCGCTGATCGACGAGCTCGGGCTGGAGCCCAGCGACGAACTGCGCGAGCTCGAGCGGATGATCCACCGCGACGACCCCGCCCTCGAGCCGTCCGTCCCGAGCCGCGTCGAGACCGCGCCACGCGAGCTGCGCCGCCCCGCCGTCGTGCTCTGCATCGAGCCGGAGGCGGGCGACGAGACCGATCCGGAGACGGCCGAGCACGAGTTGAGCTCCGCGCTCGAAGCGGTTCGGGCAGCGATCGAGCGTCACGGCGGCTCGGTGCAGCAGCTCGCCGGTGACGAAGCGCTTGCGTTCTTCGGTATCCCCTCGGCGCACGAGGATGACGCGCTCCGCGCCCTGCGGGCGGCGGTCGAGCTACGCGAGGAGCTCGCAGCGCTCGACGTGCCCGCGCGCGTCGGGCTGGCCGCCGGCGACGTCGTCGCTGCAGGCGACGCACCGCCGCAGGCAGGCCCGGCCGTCCGGCGCAGCCGGCGACTCAAGGAGCTCGCCGCCCCCGGCGCGATCGTGGTTGGTGACGCGGTCCTCGCGCTCGTCGGCAGCGCCGTAGACATGGTGCCGGTCGACGCGACCGGTTCTGCGTTCCGCCTGCTGCGCCTCGATCCCGACGCTCCCGCGGTCGCACGCCGGCTCGACGCGCCGCTCGTCGGGCGCGAACGTGAGCTCGAACTGCTCGACGCGGCGCTCGACCGAGCCGTCGAACAACGCTGTCCCGTGCGGGTCGTGCTCTCGGGCGATCCGGGCATCGGCAAGACGCGGCTCGCGCGGGAGTTCGTCACACGACATACGGACGCAAGCGTGCTGAGCGGCCGCTGCGTCGCCTACGGCCAGGCGGCGCGCGTCCTTGCGCTCGCGCAGCTCGTCGGGGGCGCGAGCGACGTCGTTGGACGCGAGCGCGTTCCCGACGAGCTCGTCCCGCTGCTCGCGGCGCAGCTCCCGACCGCACCGAACCCGGACGTCTTCCGCGCCACACGGCTCTTGCTCGAATCGGTCGCCGACCGCGCACCGGTCGTCGCCGTGCTCGAGGACCTCCACTGGGGCGCGCCGGGGTTGCTCGATCTCGTCGAGTACCTCACTGCCTGGAGCGGTGACTTGCCGCTGCTGCTTCTCTGCGTCGCGCGCCCCGAGCTGCTCGAAACGAGGGCCGGGTGGCGTCCGGACGAGTTTGCCCTGGAACCACTCGGGCCCGTCGAGGCGCGGGCACTCGTCCGGGAGCGCGAGCCCGGCCTCTCGACGGAGCGCGCCGACGCCGTCATTCGCGCCGGCGAGGGTAATCCGCTCTTCCTCGAGCAGCTGCTCGCGTACGAGGGCGATGAGCTGCCGCCGTCGCTCGAAATGTTGCTCGCGAGCAGGCTCGACCGGCTCGAGCCCGAGCAGCGGACGTTGATCGGACACGCGGCCGTCGCCGGACGCGAGTTCTGGCGCGGCGCCGTGGAGCAGCTTGCCGACGGCGACCGCGTCAGCGTCGCCAGCAGCCTCTCGGCGCTCGTTCGGCGACGCTTCGTGGAGCCCACGACCTCCTCGCTCATCGGCGAGGAGGCGTTCGTCTTCCATCACGCGCTGATCCGCGACGCCGCCTACGCCTCGGTGCCGAAGGTGGCGCGCGCCGAGCTCCACGAGCGGGTCGCACGCTGGATCGAGCCCCACGCGGCGGCCGGCGACGAGGTCGTCGGCTTCCACCTCGAGCAAGCGTTTCGCTACGGCAAGGAGCTCGGCCGTGGCGACGAGCTGCTCGCGCGCGAGGCTGCCACCCGGCTCGGAACGGCCGGGCTCGCGACGCTGAAGCGGATGGCCGTGCCTGCGACAGTCGAGCTGCTTCCTCGGGCCATGTCCCTGCTCCCGCTCGACGACCCGGAGCGCCTCGAGCTCGGGTGCGAGCTGGGAACGGCGCTCAAGGCGACCGGTAACTACCGCCGCGTCGAACAGGTGCTCGACGAGGTAGCCGACACCGCCGCGCGGACCGGGGCGCGACGGGCCGAGCTCCGCGCACGGATCGAGCTCGTCTGGCCGCGTGTTCTGCGCAGCGCCGATTCGGTCGGCGACGCGCTCGTGTTCGTCGAGCGCGTCCTGGAAGAGCTTGCGGCCGGCGGCGACGACCGTTCGCTCGAGCGAGCCTGGTTTTGCCTGGCTGCGCTGCGCGGTCGGATCCAGTTCTGGCACGCGGGCAGCGAGGAGGCCGCTCGAAGAGCGCTCGATCACGCGCTCGCAGGCGGATTCTCGCCCGCCGGCTGCCTGGCACTGCTCGCGAACGATTTCTGCGACGGCCCCCTGCCGGCGACGCAGGCGATCGAGCGCTGCGGGCAGTTGCTGGAGGACGCGGATCCGGTGTCCGAGGCCGGCATCAGGCTCTCGCTCGGTCATTTGCGAGCGATGCGCGGAGACTTTCGCGGTGCGGCGAGCGAGCTCGATGCTGCCGTCGCGCTCAACGCCGAGTTCGGCCAAAGCGGGGCGAAGCATCGCGACGAGGCGCTGGCGCGTGCCGAGGTCGAATGGCTGTCCGGGAACTCGAGTCTCGCCGAGACGACGATTCGGGATGCGTCCGCGTTCCTCGAGGGGGCCGACGACGCCTGGCTCGCGACCCTCACCGCGCGGCGCGCCGAGCTGTACGCAGAGCTCGGCTCGACCGAGGAGGCGATCACGCTCGCCCGCCGGGCCGCCGAGCTCGTCGTCCCCGGGGATCTTCGAACAGAAGCCGCATGGCGGCGGGCACATGCGATCGCGGGCGGTAGCGACGGTGAAGCGCGCGCTCGGGAGGCGATCGCGATCCTCGAGGCAACCGACGAGGTCAACGAGCAGGCGAAGGCGCACCTGGCGTATGCCCACGTCCTCGACGCTGCCGGTCGCACGCACGAATCAAACGCGGCACGGTCGAGGGGAGCCGAGCTTCTTCGCCTCAAGGAGAACGAGGCGCTGCTCGCGCGCATTTCCTAGAGGGGGAGCGCCGCGGCGCTCCCCCTCTCTGGGGCCTCAACAGCCGCCGTTGCAACCGCCGCCGGGCATGTGACTCGACGCGGCGCCTGCAAGGTGGCTCGCCTGGTCGACCGGGCCCTGCGAGGCCGCGGCAAGGCCGATCGCCGCGGCGATGATCGCGGCGGCGACGGTGGACCGGCGCAGGCCGATCCGCTGGACGTGCGTTTGACTGGACATGGCCGCAACGTCCGGCCGGTCCCAAACAGCCCGACAACGCGCGGCTCACGCGCGGCTAACGGCGCGACTCGAGCTCAGTCCGACGCCGGCCGTTGGGAGGGCGCGTCGCGACACCAGCTGAGGCGTTCGCGCAATCTCCGTCGCACGAATCCCCGACGCGCGGCGTCACGCCGGACGAAGTCAGCGCGGAGGCGAGTGCAAGCAGGATGAAGGTGCGGCCGCCGGGCTTCACGGCCGCACCTTTGGGTCGGTGGCTAATCGCGCTCTAACAGCAGCGCCATCCGGGCCGCCACGCCGGCGGCGAGAGCTTCAGACACCGACCCAGCCCGCGTGGTTGTGCACCGAGAACCGGATCGACGAGCTCGAGCGGTTCCCGCGCACGTCGGCGGCGGTCACGACGAGGCGGTACACGTTGTCGGCGAGCTTCAGCGTGTTGAGTGTCCCGAGCCGGAAGCGGAAGCAGCCGGGCTGCCCCCACGAGTAGTGCTGGCCGAAGACCGACATGTTCTGGAACGTGCCCTTCGCGTAGGAGCGCCAGAAGAAGGCGTTCGACGGGATCGTCTGCCGTGTGTCCCAGGCGACCTGCTCGGAGATCTTGATCTTGCCGTTCCAGGTCTCGAGGTGCCACGTGATCAGCGCCGGCGTCATGGGCATGTCGGCCCACTCGCCGGGCACCGGCACGGTCGGCGTGTCGTACGCCTCGGCGACGATGCTGACCGAGCCGCGGACGAAGTTGACCATCGCCGCGGGTGACTCGTCACTCGTGCGCAGCTCGATCGCCGTCACCTCGGGCTTCGTCGTGTCACGGTAGGGCGTGAGGTGGCCCGGCAGCAGCGGGTCGGTGACGACGCCGTGGTCGACCTCGGTCAGGTGCACGTGGCCGGAGCCGCGGATGATGTGGCCGAGCACGGTGCGGTCGATCGTGACCTGCTGCCCGAGCTTCACGGTCGGTGCGATGTGCCAGTACTCGAAGCGGTCACCGTTCCCGGACGAGACGAACACGCGGTCGGCGTTCAGGCTCATCACGGTCCCGTCGGCGACCGGGTAGACGGCGGTGCCGTCGGGCGCCGAGATGTCCACGCCCTGATGGAACGAGAAGGAGCCGGTCGGGTGCATCAGGGTCGACCGGGTCGGCGGCTCGAAGTAGAGCGTCCGCGGATCGCCGAAGCCGCCGCGGATCGGATGCTGCCGGTTGAACGGAGCGACCGGCCAGCCGTAGGAGCGTCCCGCGGCGGTGGCGGATGCATGCGCGGCCCCCGAATGGACGCCGCTGGTCGCCGTCGCGAAGAGCGCGGCGAGCAGGAGCGGCGCAACGGTCGCGCGCAGGCCCCTGCGCTTGAGATGTGTGGTGAAGGTGGTCATGCGACCACCGTCGAAGCCGTCGGAAACCGCTCACTCACGGGGCCCTAACGGCCCGAAAACGGCTCCTCTACTGCGTGAACGACTGCTGCTCGGCCGGCGTCAACCGCCGCCCCGTGGCGGCAAGGCGCCGGTCGGCGAGTTTCGTCAACCCGCCGATCCCGGTGCAGATCCGGCAGTCGTACGTCCGCACCGTCCCGTCGACGCCCGACGTGACGATCGTCTGCGACGTCCCCGCGAACGACGCGCTCGTGAGCTTCCCTTCGTGACCCTGCAGGAAGAAGACGAGCTCGCCGGTGCGCGCGTTCCAGAGCCCGGCGGTTCCCGGTCCCGCGGTCACCACCCAGCGCCCGTCGCTGCTCCAGTCGGCGTCCGAGACGATGGCGAAGTGACGGCGTAGGACGCGGACCCGTCCACCCGTGGCGACGTCCCAGATCCGCGCGTCGTGGTCGAGACTGGCCGTCACGAGCAGCCGGTCGTTCGGGCTGAACCGCGCGGACAGGACGGATGCCGTGTGCCCCCGCAGGACCTTCGTCGCGCCCGTCTGCAGATCCCAGAGCTTTGCCGTTCGGTCGGTCGAGCCTGCGGCCAGCAGTCGCCCGTCGTGGCTGAACGCGATCCTGGTGAGCGAGGCTCGTCCACCGTGTAGGACACGGCGAAGCCGCCCGTCGAGCGCATAGAGGCGCGCGGCGCCGTCGCGCCCGGCGACGGCAACGGTCCGACCGTCCGGCGCGAGAGCTATCCCGGTCGGGTGCGGAGCGACCCTGAACGTTGCGACGACCGCCCGCGACGGAACAACGCGGACGACGACGCGGCGCCCGACGGCGGTCGCGAACCGCATGCCACTCCACTGGACCGCGATATCGGGAGCGTGCGGAGGCGCGATCACGATGCCGCCGCCGACGGCGCGCGCCGCCGGGACCGCGTAACCGAGCTTGCGGACCGGCTCGAGCGTCGGCAAAGCGACCGCGTTCCAGAAGCGTGCCGAGCCGTCGAGCCCGGCCGTGACGACAGAGTTCCCGTCTGCGCTGAACACCGCAGACTGTACGGGCTCGCCGTGACCGGCCAGCACAGCGACAGGATCGCCGGAGTTGGCATTCCAAACGCGCGCAGTGCCGTCGGTGCTCGTCGTCACGACGCGCTCGCCGTCCGAGCTGAACGCCGCCGACGTGACGTACAGCTTGTGGCCGATCAGGATCGACGCGAGCACGCCGCCGACGTGCCAGATGCGCGCCGTCCCGTCGGTGCTCGTCGTCGCGACGAGCGTTGCGCGCGGGCTGAACGCGATGTCGGTGATGTTCCCGACGTGCCCCGCATACCTGGCCAGGAGCCCACCGGTGTGCGCGTTCTGGAGCCGAACCGTCTTGTCCTTGCCCGCGACGGCGAGCAGCCGGCTGCCGGGACCGAACACGAGCTTGGTCGGAACGCTCGGTTCAGGCAGCGTCCGTGCGCGACGGCCCGTCGAGATGTCGAAAACGTCGACCGCGTGCCCGGCGTCGGCGGACGCCACCGTCGCCTCGTCGGGCGAGATCGCCGCCGTGTCGACGTGTCCCGCGGCGAACGTGCGCCTGAGCCGTCCGGTCGCCGTGTCCCAGAGCCGGAGCTTCGAGCGGCCGTCGGACGTGAGCACCAGCCCGCCTTGCGGAGAGAACCACGCGGCTCTCGACGACCCCGTCCCCAGGGCCCTCGTCTTCCCGTCAGCGACCGAGAGCAGCTGCGCCGGACCGCCAATGCCGTATCCGAGCGCGAAGCGGCCGGTCGGATCGAGCAGCCGGCGGCGGCCCGCGACGTGCGACGACCGGAGCACGCGGCCGCTCGACGGATCGAGCACCGAGACCCGTCCGCGATCGGTGACGGCGACTGCATGCCGGCCGCCCGGTGTGAACGCGGCGGCCACAGCGGGCGCCCCGAGCCGCGACACCTCACGGACGCGCGATGCGATCAGCGAACGGCGCAGCACGTCCTCGACCTCGGGAGTCGAGCTCAGTCCCGCCGCCTGGCGCGCCAGCACGAGCGACAGCTCGGGGTCGATGTCGAGCTCGGTGAACGCAGATGCGGCAAGAGCGCGCGCACGCGCCGACCGCGCCCGCGAACGCGCGTCGCTGCGCTGCGACAGCGCGAAGACCGTGATCGCGGCCATCACGAGCACGGCGACGAGCGCCGCGATGGCGAGTGCGACGAGGCGCCTGTGCCGGCGCCGCGTCTGCGCGCGCTCCGCATCGACCTCGCGGCGCCCGCACCAGCCGAGGATCGCAGCCGCGAGAACGTCGTGGTAGATCTCGTACCGCGGCCCCGTCTCGCTGCTCTCGTCGACGGGGCGGAGGATACGCTCGCGCCGCAGCGCGGCGATCGTGGAACCGGCCTCTGCCTCCGGCAGCCGTGCGAAGCGCGCGAGGTCGGCGGCGCGATGTGCCACCTTCGTCCCCGACGGCGTGACCAGGTGCTCGAACATCCGCGAGGCGGCGTCCTGCTGGCCTGGATCGAGCACCGACAGTGCCCGGTCGAGGTGCTCGCGCACGATTGCGCCGGCACCGCCGAGCTCCTCGAGAGTCGACGCCCGCAACAGGCGCGAGCCTTGCTCGTGCTCCTCGTTCCACAGCCGCTCCATGACGAGCTGGAGGTACGGCGGCTCAACGCGGCCCGGCTCGTCGGCGACGGCCGCCTCCCCGAGCACGCGCTCGACGAGAGCCGGCTCGATGTCGACACGCTGCTCCTCGGGAACGAGCTCGTTCCAGCGGCGAATCGGGCCGACGATTGCCGCCGTTGCGGCGGCGTGGTCGAGCGCGTCGAGCCGCAGGTAGTTCGCGAAGACATTGGGGATGCTCGCCTTGAACACGTCGAGGCGCGACAGGGCGTCGTCGCGGAGGGAGAGGATCACGTTTGCGCGCAGGCGGGGGCGCAGGATCACCTCCGGCAACTCGTCGACGAGCCGTCCCGGCTCGTCGGATTCGTCGTGATAGACGAAGTACTCCTCGAGCTGGTCGAGCACCAGATAGACGTCGCCGTCCAGCACGGTCGACCAGTGCTCGACGACATCGGCCAGCCGCGCGTCGGGCGACGGTGGCGCGACCGACTGGCGCACGAGCGCAGTCACCTCCTGGGCGAGCGCGTCGGCGAGCGCCGACACGGGCTCCTCCGTCCACGAGGCGAAGACGACGACGGCGCCGTCCGGGCCGCGGCCGAGCGCGCGTCGCCCGGCAAGCTCGCGGATCCGGCGCGCGACACCGGCGTGCAGCAGCGAGCTCTTGCCGACCCCGCTCGGCCCGTACAGGATCGTGAGCCGCGTCGCGAGCAGATTCGCAACCGCGATCTCGGTCTCGTGCTCGCGTCCGAAGAAGAGCAGCGCATCGAGCTCGCTCTCGCCGAAAGGCAAGAGCCCGCGGAAGGGCGCGGCCAGTGCGGGCACCCCGGTTGCCGTCACGGTCAGAAGGTACTCCCGCGGCCGGGCGGCGACAGAACACGCCGCTACGATCGTCCCGCGTGACGAGGCCCCTCAGACACGTGCCGGCGCTCTTCGCGATCGTCGTGGCGCTGGCCGGCGTCGGCGCGGCTGACGGCGCAACACCCACGTCGCTGATGCGGGTCGAGCTGCACCTCGCACCGGGCGCGCACTCCTCGCCCCACATGCTCCTCTTCACGCTCGGCGGGCCGATCTATTGCCAGCAGCTCGCGACCCTCGCGCGGAACGAGCATGCGTCCCTCGCCTGCGCCGACTACGGACCGAACCGCTACGAGGGCGCAGGCGGCCGCGCCGGGCGGCTCGAGGACTGGGGCGACCCGCGTTACCTCGCACTCGTTGCGAAGCTGCCGGCGAAGCTCCGCGCCGAAGGGGTGAAGATCTCGAAGCTGGTCTTGGTCGGTGTGTCGTACTCCGGTTACGCAAACGCCGAGCTCGTGGCGACGCATCCGGAGATCCACGCCGACGCGCTGATCGTCGTCGACAGCTACCTCGACCTGACGGCTCGCTTCGATGCGCTCCCGCTCCACCACGAGACGCGCGCCGAGATGCAAACCGTTCTCGGCGGAACGCCCGCGACGAAACCCGACGCGTACAGCTCCCGCTCGCCGAGCCACCACCTGCTCGGGCTCGCCGAGGCGATCCACCACGGGACGCGCCTCGTCGTGGTCTGGAGCACGAGCGCGGAAGAGCGCCGCGAGTTCCGTGGAGCGACGTGCTCGCGACTCGCGAACGCGCAGTGGCTCTCTCAGATCGCCAACATCCTCGACCAACCCGTGACGGGGTACGTGACGCACATGCGGCACGCCCACGCGTTGTGGGACCGCGGAGAGGGCCTGCTCGCGCTCGCGGGCGTCGCGCAGACGACGCGGCCGCTGCTCGCGAAAGCAGTCGCCTTCAGCCCAGGCGCGGCACCACCTCGCAGCAGCTACTGCTGAAAAGTCACCGGGGGAGCACGTCAGGTGCTCCCCCTCGCGGTTCAGTCGCCCCAGTCGAAGTCGCGCGAGCGCGACCAGAGCGATTCGTCGGTCTGCTCGACCGGGTCCGGCGTCTCCACCGTCGCCTCCGACGGCTCGACGGGCGGCGCGGTGAAGGTGTCCTCGATCGTCGGCCAGTCGACGGTCGTCTCGTGCTCGACGATCGTCTGCGTGCCGTCCATCGTGTCCTCGATGCGGGCCTGCTCTTCGGTCTTGAAGAGCGGATGATTCTCGAACGGATCGTCGCTCATGTACCGCTCGAGCGGCATCTCGTGCTCGAGCGCGGCGTTGCGACGCTTCAACTCGAGGTGCTCCTGGATCACCTGTGTGAACAGGGACGGAGTCTCGACTGCCATTGATTCCTCCTGCTGGTACGTCTGTTTCTCTCCCGGCGCGGGAGTCTAGACGACCGGACCAACACTCGCGCCGCCCACGACCTGGTCGCGGCCCCCGTTCTTGGCCTCGTAGAGGGCTTCGTCCGCCGCAGCCGTCAGCTCCTCGATCGACGCTCCACCGGTGCAAGCGGCGACGCCGAAGCTCGCCGTCACGCGCAGGGGCCCGGCGCCCGTTTCGATCGTCCGCGCGGCGAGCGCGCGACGAGCGCGCTCGGCGAGCTCGACGCCGCCGGAGACGCCGACCCCGACGAGGACGAGCGCGAACTCCTCGCCGCCCCACCGGCCGGCGACGTCGGTCTCGCGCACGGTCTCGGCGAGCGTCTCCGCGAATGCGCGCAACACGTCGTCTCCGGCGAGATGGCCGTGGCGGTCGTTCACCCGCTTGAAATGGTCGAGGTCGGCCAGGACGAGGCAGAGCTCGTGCCCGAGCCGTCCGGCGCGGGCGAGCTCGGTGTGGAGGGTCTCGTCGAGGCTGCGCCGGTTCGCGAGGCCGGTGAGCCCGTCGACCAGCGCCTGTCGCTCGACGAGCCGGTGCAGACGGGCGTTCTCGAGCGCGACCGCGGCCTGCGCGGCGAGCGCCCGCGCGGTCTCGATCTGGTCGGCGTCGAGCCTCGAGCCGCTGAGCACGAGCGAGCCGAAGTCCGACGCGCCGAAGCGGAGCGGGAACGTCACCTCGGGCGTGCCCGGCTCACCGGCCTCGAGCACCTCGCCGCTCCTCGTCCTGACGACCGCGCCCGACGCGCCCGTCGCCTCGACAGCCGTCTCGGCCACGACCTGCAGGAGCTGCGTCGGATCGTGGGTCGCGCCGAGCGCCTGACCGAGCCGGGCGGTCGCCTCGTGGCTGCGGCGGCGCTCGGTGCGAAGCTCTGACAGCTGCTGCTGGAGCTGGGAGGCCATGCGGTTGAACGCGCCGGCCAGCTGCGCGAACTCGTCGTGCCCGCGCACCTCCACGCGCTCGTCGAGCCGACCGTCGGCGATGCCGTCGGCCGCGTCGGCGAGCCGCCTGAGCGTGGTCACGACCGAACGGCCGAGCAGGAAGATGACGAGCGAGAACACGAGCAGCGACCCGAGCAGGACCGCCGCCAGCCGCATCTCCGCGGAGCGGGCGGCGACGTCGATTGCGCGCTGTGGGGTGAGTGCGACCAGCTGGAGCCCGGCGGGGTCGACGAGCGGCGAGGTCGCGAGGGCGCGGCTCTCGACGCCGTCCAGCACGAGCCGCCCGGAGCGGCCCGGCCGCAGCTGGAGGCGCTGGGCGGGCGCGCCGGCGACGATTCGCCCGTCGACGACCGCGACGAGCCGATCGCTGCCGTCGAGGCCCACGCCGATCTCCCGGAGCAGGGTGTCGTCGATCGGGACGGCAACCGCGACGGTTCCGAGCCGATGGCCGCGATCGAGCACGTCGATCGACCGGACGGCTGCGAGGTCGGGCACCCTGCCCGCATGCACGTCGCCCGCCACGAGGATCGTCGACGGATGGGCAGCCACGATCGTGGCCAGCTCGGACTGGTCGCCGTGCCGGAGCGCCCGCTGCACGTCCAGCTCGCCCGCGAGGCGCTGGGCGGCCGTGTCGGCGGCGTCGAGCCGCCTCCCGTAGCCGTCGATCGCGACCCGAAGCTCCGCCTCGAGCGAGGCGTCCGCGCGGCGGCTCTCGCTGCGCTGGGCCAGGCCGTCGTACCCGTAGAACGCCACCGCCAGGGGCAGCAGGGCGAGCAGCGCGAACCAGGCAACCAGCTTGAAGCGAAAGCTGCCGACGCGGCCCGTCTCCAGGCCGATTTTTCCGCTCAAGCGGCGCAATGTCGTTGCCGATACCCCCTGTACAGGACAGTTCTTCGGCAAAAGCAGGGGGAAGCATGAGAGGTGTGTGGTTGCAGGTCGCCGCAGGCGGACTGACGGTCAGCGTCGCCGCCGGCCTGCTCGTGCTCCCGAAGCACGTCCTGACCCCCGACGTCCTGACCGGTGCCCTGCCGGCCCTCCCCCGGAGCTCCCTGCACGCGCCGAGCGCGATCGAGATCACGCCGGCCCTGCCCGCCCTGCCGCACGTGCCGCACCTCCGGGTGCGGGTGCACCTGCCCAGCCTCGCCCCCAGTACGCCGCGGCCCGACTTCGTCTCGCTGCCCGCCCCGGCCCCGTCCGCCCCGGCACCGTCCGCGGCGCCGGTCCCGAGCGCGCCGGCGCCCACGACCCCCCGCCAGCCGCCGGACGACGTCGCCCCGGCGCCCGCACCGAAGCCCGCTCCCACTCCGGCGCCGACCCCGACACCGGCCCCCACGCCGACGCCTGCACCCGCGCCCACGCCTGCACCGGCGCCCGCACCTACGCCTGCACCGGCGCCCGCACCCGCGCCCGCGCCGGCACCGGCGCCCGGCCCGAGCGGGCCGGCCGACCAGCCGGCGAGCCCCCCGCCGCCGGCGACGACACCTCCGCCCACGACCACGCCGGCGCCCCCCGCCCCGGTGACCAACCCGGGCATCGTCTACGTCACGCTGAACCCGACGCGGGAGCAGCTCACCGGGCCGATCGCCGCCCACTACATCGATCCGACCAACCCGCCGGTCGGCCGCGACCTGAACGACGGCGGCCGTCTGACCTCGGGCACCGACAACGGCAACGACGGGAGTAGCAGCAGCGACGACCCGGACCAGGGCTCTGACGCCTCCCAAGGCACGAGGTAAGACCCGCAGGGCACAATGCCCGCCATGCCGCGCCGCTTCAAAGGACCAGCAGCCGTCAGCCTCGCGCTGACCGCGTGGGACGTCTGGAGGCGCCTGCCGCCCTCGCAGCGCAGGCTCGCGGCCGCGCTCGCGCGCAAGCACGGTGTGCGCGTCGCCAAGTCGGCCTGGGCGGTTCAGCAGGCCCGCAAGCGCAACCGCCCCTAGTCCTCCGAGGCTCTAGGTCAGGGCGGTGTGCACGATCCGCTCCTGCTCGATCAGGTGCGCGGTCGGGTACCCCTCCGACGGGCTCGCGCGCCACGGACGGCCGAGGTAGCGAAGCGGCACGCCGGCCGCCGCCTCCTCGAGGCGGTGACGGATCGAGCGCCATGCGCCCATGTTCTGCGGTTCCTCCTGTACCCAGACGACCTCCCGCAGGTACGGGTAGGAGCCGATCAGCGAGCGCGCCGCGTCGGTCGGGAACGGGTACAGCTGCTCGAGGCGGGCGACCGCGACCCCGGCCGCGTTCGCGCGCGCCTCGTGACCGACGAGGTCGTAGTAGATCTTCCCGGCGCAGAGCACGAGCCGCCGGACGGCCTGCTTGTCGACGGAGACGTCGTCGATCACGGGCTGGAACCCACCGTGCGCGAGCTCGTCGAGCGTCGAGGATGCGTCCTTCAGCCGCAGGAGGCCCTTCGGGGTCATCACGACCAGCGGCCGAGCGGTCGCGATCAGCGCCTGGCGGCGGAGCAGGTGGAAGTACTGGCCGGAGGTCGTGCAGTTGACGATGCGCAGGTTCTCCTGCGCCCCGAGCTGCAGGAAGCGCTCGAGCCGCGCGCTCGAGTGCTCGGGCCCGTTCCCCTCGTAGCCGTGCGGCAGAAGAAGCGTCAGGCGTGAGGTCTCACGCCACTTCGACAGCCCCGACGAGACGAACTGGTCGATCACGATCTGCGCGCCGTTCGCGAAGTCGCCGTACTGCGCCTCCCACAGCACCAGCGCCTCGGGCGCGGCGGCCGAGTAGCCGTACTCGAAGCCCATGCACGCGTACTCGGAGAGCGGCGAGTTGAAGACCTCGAACGACGCGGAGCCGTCGCCCAGGTTCTGCATCGGCGTGTAGGTCTCGCCGGTCCGCGCGTCGTGCAGCACGAGATGCCGCTGCGCGAACGTGCCGCGCTGCGTGTCCTGGCCCGTGAGCCGGATCGGGATCCCTTCGACGACCAGCGACGCGAACGCCAGCGATTCGGCCTGGCCCCAGTCGATCGTCCCCTCGTCGAGCGCGGTTCGCCGGCGCTCGAGCTGGCGCGCGAGCTTCGGGTGGACGGTGAAGCTGTCGGGCACGCGCAGGAGCTCGTCGGTGAGGCTGCGCAGGCGCTCGGCCGGGACGGCGGTCTCCGGGTCGGCGCCCACCGCGAACGGGATCACACCCTCCGGCTCGGTCTTCATGCCGTCGCCGAACGACGCCTTCAGGCGATCGTGCGCCGCGCGGAGCTCGGCCTCGACCTCGGCGACGTACCCCTCGGCTTCGGCCTCGGTCAGCACGCGCGCCGCGACGAGTTGCTCCTGGTAGAGCTCGCGCACGCTCTTGTGGCCGTTGATCTGCTCGACCATGAGCGGCTGCGTGTAGGCGGCCTCGTCCTGTTCGTTGTGCCCGAACCGGCGGTAGCCGACGAGATCGATGACGACGTCGTCCCCGAAGCGCTTGCGGTACGCCATCGCGAGGCGCACCGCCGCGAGCGCCGCCTCGGCGTCGTCGGCGTTCACGTGGATGATCGGGATGTCGAAGCCCTTCGCGAGGTCGGACGAGTACCGCGTCGACCGGCCCTCGCTCGTGTCGGTCGTGAAGCCGATCTGGTTGTTCGTGATCAGGTGGAGCGTGCCGCCGGTCGAGTAGCCGACGAGGCTCTGCAGGTTCAGCGTCTCCGCGACCACTCCCTGACCGGCAAACGCCGCGTCGCCGTGAAGGAGCAGCGCGAGCGCGACCGACGGATCGTGTGCGCCGTGCGGCGTCGAGCGGTCGGTCTGCTCGGCACGCGTCCGCCCTTCGACGACCGGGTCGACCGCCTCGAGATGGCTCGGGTTGGAGACGATCCGCACGCCCATGATCCCGTTCGAGGTGGTGCGCAGCCCGTGCGCGCCGAGGTGGTACTTCACGTCGCCGGTGCCGCCCTCCGGGTCGGCGCTGACCGCCTCGAGCGTCCGCTCGCCCTCAAACTCGCGCAGGATCTGCTCGTACGGAAGGCCGATCGTGTGCGCGAGCACGTTCAGGCGGCCGCGGTGCGCCATCCCCATCACGACCGCGTGCGCGCCGTCGGCCGCCGCGAGCGAGATCGTCTCGTCGAGCATCGGGATCATCGCGTCGAGTCCCTCGACCGAGAACTGCTTCTGGCCGAGGAAGCGCTTGCGGAGGAAGCGCTCCATGCCCTCGACCTCACAGAGTCGGCGGAAGAGCGCGCGGCGCTCGTCGTCCGGGAGCGGCTGGCGGTACTTCCCGGACTCGATCGCCTGGCGGAGCCAGACGCGCTGCTCGTGGTCGGAGAGATGCTCGAGCTCGTACGCGATCGTCCCGCAGTAGGTCTCGACCAGCTTCGGCAGCACGTCGGCGAGCGTGTCGCCGGGCACGTGCACGCGGAGCACCGACGCCGGGATGCGCTCCTGCAACTCGGGCGTCAGCCGCGGCTCGAGGCGGAGCGGCTCGAGCGACGGGTCGCCGACCGGCTCCGAGCCGAGCGGGTCGAGCCGCGCGCCGAGGTGGCCGTGCGTGCGGTGCGCCTTGACGAGGGCCATCGCCGCGGCGATCCCGCCGAGAAGCTTCGCGTCGACGACGGGCGCGGGCTCCGGCTCAGGCTGCGCCTCGATGCGAGGCTCCGGCTCGGGCTCTCTCGCGGGCGGCGCCTCGACTGCGACGGCCGCCTCGACGGGAGCCGGAGCGCCGTTGCCTTCCGGCGCCGGCTCGCGCGGCAGGCGCTCGAGCAGCCTCGCGAGGCCCGGGTGCGTCGCGACGAGCTCGGAGTCGCCCCGCTCGAACAGCTCGCGCCAGGCAGGCGGCACGGCGTCGGGATTGTCGAGGTACTCGTCGAGCAGCGCGTGCGCGTAGCCGGCGTTCAATCCGTCGACGTCGTGCGTGCTCACCCCACTGTTGTACCAGTGGGGCCCTGGTTGTCCTCCCTAGTACAGGGGGTGGCGGGTGATCACTTGCAGCGCGGCGCCGACGACGAAGCACACGCCGATCACCGCCATCGCCAGCGCGATCAGCCGCTGGTGCTCGCGGCTCATCACCGTCGCAACCAGCGCGAGCACGACCGCCACGGGCGCGAGCCGGAACGGCCGGTAGGCGAGGCCCAGGAACCCGATAAAGAGCGCCGCCGCAGCGAGGAGGCCGGCGACGGCCTCGACCTGTCGCCGCGGGTCGCGCTGAGTCGACGTCACTGAGCGACTCTATCCCGGCGCTCGGCGCGGACGCGCGCACTGTCGCGCGACCCGTGCGGCCCGCCGCGGCGCGGGCGCGGCCCCTCGGGCTTGCGCCACGGCCGCCAGACCGAGTACTGGCCGGGATCGACGCCGGGCTCGGGCTCCTTGCACGCGTACCACACGACCACGATCAGGTACACGATCGGGATCTTCATGACCAACATCAAGAAGACCAGTCCCCAAGCCTGGCCAGACATCACCTGAAGTCTACGGCAGACGGAGCCGGTCGGATCGCGCCGGGATAGATTCGACCCCGTGGAGACGGCGCTCTACGACCTCCGTGTGACCGTCGAGCGCATCGAGGGGCGCTCGGTCTGCGGCCTCCAGGTGGGCGACTACTTCGAGGTGACCGAGTCGAGCCGCGTCCGCATCCCGCCCGGAAAGCACTTCTGCCTGTACGCCCTCTCGAGCGTCCTGCCGCTGCTGCCGGCGAAGCAGCGGCAGCTGCCGGAGTCGGACTGGCTCGAGCACGACTCGCTCGTCGCGTGCCCCGACCCGGACGAGCGAGTGATCATGCGGATCGAGCGGATCGGCCGGCGGCTGCTGCCGACGGACGAGCTCACGTGAGCCGCCGCGAGCTCGGTCTCGCGCTGCAGACGGACAAGGGAGTCGGCGAGTACGCCGCCCTCGCGCGCGTCGCCGACGACGCGGGCTTCGACGTGGTGACCGTCTTCAACGACCTCTGGTTCCAGCCGGCGCTGCCCGCGCTGCTCGAGATCGCGGCAGCGACGAGGCGCGCGCGGATCGGGCCGTCGTGCCTCAACCCCTTCACGCTGCACCCGGTCGAGATCGCCGGGCAGACGGCCGCGCTCGACCGCGCGTCGGACGGGCGCGCGTTCCTCGGCCTCGCCGCGGGCGCATGGCTCGACACGCTCCGTGTCGACGGCTCGCACCCCGCCGCCGCGGTGCGCGAGGCGTGGGAGGTCGTGCGCCGGCTGCTCGCGGGCGACCGCTCCGGCTTCGAGGGCGAGCGGTTCCAACTGCGTCCCCGGGACGGACTGCGCTCCGCGCCGATCCGCTCCCACGTGCCGCTGCTCGTCGGCACGTGGTCCGAACGGCTCGCGGCGTTCGCCGGCAGGTCCGCAAGTGAGCTCAAGGTCGGCGGCAGCGCCAACCCCGACGTCGCGCCCGTCCTCCGGGAGCGGATCGGCAACGACGAGGTCGGGATCGTCTTCGGCGCGGTCACCGTCGTCGACGAGGACGGGGGTCGGGCGCGCGCGCTCGCGCGGCGCGAGGTGGCGATGTACGTCGACGTCGTCGGCGCGCTCGATCCGACGATCGAGCTCGACCCGGAGCTGCTCGCGCGCATCGCCGAACGCGTCGCCGCCGGCGAGCACGACGCCGCCGGCGCGCTCCTCGGCGACGACCTGCTCGCGCGCTTCGCCTTCTCCGGCACGCCTGCCGACGTCGCGGAGCAGGCCGAGGCGCTCTTCGACGCAGGAGCCGCGCGCGTCGACTTCGGCACGCCGCACGGCTTCGACGAGCGCCGCGGCGTCCAGCTGCTCTGCGCCGAGGTGCTGCCCCGGCTTAGGGTGTGAGCGATGTTCGACTACGCAGAGCGCAGGCGGCGCCTCTCGGAGCGACTCGAAGCGGAGGGCATCGGCGCGCTGTTCCTCGCGCCGTCGGCCGATCTCGAGTACCTGACCGGGGTCGAGCGCGACATCCCGAACTTCGGCGAAGCCGCGTACGCGCACGGCTGGGTGACGGGCGCCTTCTTCCGGCCCGGCGCCGATCCCGTCTTCGTGCTGCCGCGGATGTTCGCGGTGTTCCACCTGCGCGAGCAGCCCGTCGGCGAGGTCGTCGTGGTCTCGGAGACCGACGACGGCTTCGACGCGTTCGCGCACGTCGCGCGCGGCATGGGCTCGACGATCGCGATCGGCGACCGCGTCTGGACCGAGACGGCACTCAACATCGGCCGGATCTCGGGCTTCGAGGGGCTCCGCACCGGCTCGCGCCTCGTCAACGAGCTTCGCCGCGTCAAGAGGACGGACGAGCTCGCCGCGATGGAGCGGGCGATCGCGACCGTCGAGCAGACGATGGAGCGCGTCACGCCGCTCGTCGTTCCGGGCGTGTCGATGCTCGCGCTCGTCGAGGCGGTCGAGCACGAGCTGCTCGCGGCGGGGTCGCGTTGCCCCTCGTTCGCGACGCACATGTTCACCGGGCTCGGCGACGACGATTACGACTCGACGACGCGAACCGCCCGCGACGGCATCGTCGAGGGCACCGCCGTGATGTTCGACTTCGGAGGCGTGGTCGACGGTTATTGCTCGGACTTCGGGCGCACCATCTACTGCGGCGAGCCGCCCGACGACTACCGCGACGCCTACGAGGTGATGCTCGCGGCGCAGGAAGCGGGCCGCGCGGCCGCCTCCGCCGGCACGACCGCGCGCGACGTCAACGCCGCCTGCCGCCGGCCGATCGAGGAGGCCGGCCTGGGCGACCACTTCCGCCATCGCATGGGCCATGGCATCGGCCTCGACGTCCACGAGCGGCCGTTCATCTCCGCCGAGGACGAGACACCGCTCGAGCCCGGTATGACGTTCACCGACGAGCCGTCGATCATCGTTCCCGGCCGCTTCTCGGTGCGCATCGAGGACATCGTGGTGTGCGAGGAGGGCGGCGGGCGGCTGCTCGGCAGCTACCCGTCCGCCCTCGTCGCAGTCGACTAGCTACTTCGGCGACACCTGCGTCACGTCGACGCTGTAGGTCGCGTTGTAGACCGCGTTCTTCAGGTCGGTCGTCGACACGAACACCTGCGTGGGCTGGATCAGCGGGAAGTACGGCCCGCGCTGGTTGAGCTCACGCTGGTACTGCTGGTACAGGCTCTTCCGCGTCGCCGGTGCCGTCGTGACGAGCAGCTTCGCGGCCAGCTTCTCGATCGACGGGTCCGAACCGGACGGCCAGCCCACGCGCTGCCCGACGAGCTGCCCCGGCGCGAACGTCAGGTAGTCGGCGGGATCCGGGAAGTCCGGGCCCCACAGCGAGAGGCCGAACGCCATCTTCCCGTCGCGGTACTTCGTGAGCCACGTCGAGGTCGGCGCCCCGGAGAGCGTGATGTTGAAGCCGGCGGCGTTCAGGTTCGCCTGCACCTTCTGTGCGAGCGTCGTGAACGGCACGCCGTTGATCGTCAGGTCGCTCGGGTACTCGAGCGAGACCTCCTGGCCGGCCGCACCCGACGCGTTGAGGGCGGACTTCGCCTTCGCGAGGTCCTGGTTCACCTTCGCGCTCTGCGGAAGCGAGCCCAGGAACATCGACGGGATGATCCCGGGCGCCTGGATCGCGCCCGGCCCGGCGACGGACAGGATCGACTTGTAGTCGAGGGCGTACCGCACCGCTTGCTGGAACTGCTTGTTCGACGTGATCGACGAGATCTGGGAGTTGTTGTTCGCGAACAGCCAGAACACCCACGTCGAGGGCTGTAGCGAGACCTTCAGGTTCTTCTTCCCCTGCAGCGTCTTCGCCTGATCCGACGACAGGTCGATCGCGATCTCGTGCGACCCGCGCTGGATGTTGATCAGCTGGGTCGGCGCGACCATGTTGCGCAGGACGACGCTCGAGAACGCCGGCTTCTTCGAGCCCCAGTAGCTCGTGTTCGGCGTCAGCGTGACCTGCGACGTCGTCGAGAACGAGCTGAGCACGTACGGGCCGCTGCCCGCGCCGCGCGACGCCGACGAGTTCAGCCACGACTCGGCCTTGTCGCTCTTCGCAGCGCTCGCACCGGCCGTGCCGCCGTGCGCGATCACGAGCTTCGAGTTCAGGATGCCCGTCGACGGGTTGGCGAGGATCGCCGGCAGCGCCGTGTTCGGCGTCGCCGAGTACAGCACCAGCCCGTAGCGCCCGGCGGTCTTCGCGGTCACGCCCGCGAGCAGGAAGGCCGGGTTGCCCTTCAGGTTGACCAGCCGCCGCAGCGAGAAGACAACGTCCGCCGACGTGAGCGGCGCGCCGTTCGCGAAGCGCACGTTCTGCTTGAGCTGGATGTTGTAGGTCTTGGCGTCCTTCGACGCCGTCCACGACTTCACGAGCAGCGGGATCGGATGCGCCAGATCACCGCCCTTGTACGTGAACAGGGTGTCGTAGATCCCCCGGTCGACGATCGACGCGGTTGGGTCGAACGCCCGCTGCGGGTCGGCCGTCTTGATCGTGAACGAGTTGTCGATCACGAGCGTCGAAGACGCCGCCGCGTGATGGTTGACGCCGTAGGCCGCGACGGAGCACGCAAGCGCGACGAGCACGGCGATCGGTATGAACCAGGCGACGCGCCCGGCGAAAGTCTTCCTCACATCTCCTCCAGTAAGTCGGTGGGGGGCTCTTGACGATATGTGACGCCAGAAGGCTCGGCGCGGTTGGCGGCCCGCTCGGCCGGGGGCGCCGGCTCGGATCCTGCGGGCTGGAGCCAGCAGGCGGCGGCCCGCCCCGCGGTGATCTCGACGAGAGCGGGATCCTCCGTGGAACAGCGCTCGAAGGCGTACGGGCAGCGAGGATGGAACCGGCAGCCGGTCGGGGGCCGGGCCGGATCCGGCACCTCGCCGGGAAGCGACTCGGGCAGGAAGCCTGTGCCGTCGGGGTGCGGGACGGCGCCGATCAGCGCCTCGCTGTAGGGGTGCAGCGGCAGGCTCCAGACCGGCAGCGTGGGGCCCGTCTCGACCATCACCCCGAGGTACATGACCGAGACCGAGTCGGCGACGTGGCGCACGATCGCGAGGTCGTGCGAGATCAGGAGCAGGCCGAGGCCGAGCTCGCGGGTCAGCTCGACGAGCAGGTTCGCGAGCTGCGCCTGAGCCGAGGCGTCCAATGACGCCAGCGGCTCGTCGAGCACGATCACCGAGGGGTCGGCGGCGAGCGCGCGCGCGATCGCGATGCGCTGGCGCTGGCCGCCCGAGAACTCGTGCGGAAAGCGGCCCTGCGCGCTCGCGGGCAGTCCGACGAGCTCGCACAGCTCGGCGACCCGCGCCGGCGACGGCGCCGGCAGCCCGTCGGCGATCTGCGCGCTGATCTTGCGCCGTGGGTTGAGCGACGAGTACGGGTTCTGGAAGACGAGCTGCAGCCGCACCAGCTCGGCCGGACGCGCACGCCGGGTCAGCGGGGTCACGTCTCGGTTTTCAAAGCGCACGGTGCCGCCCGCGAGCGGCACGAGCCCGACGGCCGCGCGGGCGAGCGTCGACTTGCCGCAGCCCGACTCGCCGACCAGGCCGACGATCTGTCCCGTGTCGACGGAGAGGCTTGCACCCGCAACCGCGCGCACGCGATCGCCGCCGCGCCGCTCATAGTCGACGACGACGTCGCTGAGCTCGAGCGTGCTCACCGCACGAAGGGATCGACGGGGCAGGCGAGCAGCCGATCGCCGACGTCGACGAGCGCAGGCACCTCGTGCCGGCAGCTCTCGCGCAGGTGGGAGCAGCGCGGGTGGAACGTGCAGCCCGGCGGGAACGCGCCGGGGTTCGGCGGCGACCCGCCGATCGCGACGAGCGGCTTGTCCTGCGACGCCTCGGGATGCGGCAGCGCGTCGAGCAGTGAGCGCGTGTACGGATGACGCGGCCGCTGGATCACGCGCGCGGTCGGGCCCGACTCGACCACGCGGCCGGCGTAGAAGATGGAGACGCGGTCGGCGATCGACGACATCACGCCGAGGTCGTGCGTGATCAGGATCACGGCGAGCTCGTGCTCGCGCCGCAGTCGGTCGAGCAGCCGCAGGATCCCGGCCTGCACGGTGACGTCGAGCGCGGTCGTCGGCTCGTCGGCGATCAGCAGGCGCGGGTGGCAGGCGAGCGCGATCGCGATCGCGATCCGCTGGCGCATCCCGCCCGAGAACTGGTGCGGGTAGGCGCGGAGCGCGCTGGCCGGGTCGGGGATGCGCACGTCGGCGAGGATCTCGGTGGCCCGCTCCTCGGCACCGCGGCGCGAGACGCCGAGGTGCAGCTGCACGTGCTCGGTGAGCTGTCGCCCGACGGTCAGCATCGGGTGCAGCGACGTCATCGGATCCTGGAAGACCATCGCGAGCTCGTTCCCCGACAGCGCGCGCAGCTGTCGGCGCGAGATGCGGAGCAGGTCACGCCCCTCGAAGCGCGCGCTCCCGTCGACGACCGCACCGTCCGGCAGGAGCCCGAGCAGTGCGAGCATCGACATCGTCTTGCCGCTGCCGCTCTCGCCGGCGATCCCGAACACCTCGCCGGCCTCCACCGCATAGTCGACGCCGTCCACCACGGTGACCGCGCCGCGCGGCGTCGCGAGCCGCACACTCAGCCCGTCGACCTCGAGCAGGCTCATGCCTTCTGCTCCTCCTGGCTCCGCCACGCCGTCCGTGGGTCGAAGATGTCGCGCAGGCTGTCGCCGAGGAAGTTGAACGCGAGCACGACCGTGAAGATCGCGAGCCCCGGGAACGTGCCCATCCACCACCACTGGAAGTACTGCGTCCCGTCGGCGACCATCGACCCCCACTCCGCCTGCGGCGGCTGCGCGCCGAGCCCGAGGAACGACAGCCCCGCGAGCAGCAGGATCGCGTTCGCGAGATCGAGCGTCGCGAGCACGAGCACCGGCCCCGCCACGTTCGGGAGGACGTCGCGGAAGAGCGTGCGGCGCGCCGGCGCGCCGAGCAGCCGCGCCGACTGCACGTACTCGGACTCGCCGACGGACAGCACGAGCCCGCGCACGACGCGCGCGTACGACGGCCACGCGACGATCACGATCGCGAGCGCCGCGTTCTGCAGCCCGCGGCCGAGCACCGCCGCGACGACCATCGCGAGGATGATCGGCGGGAAGGCGAAAACGAGGTCGGCGGACCTCATCATCACGCCGTCGGTGACGCCGCGGAAGTAGCCGGCGACACCGCCGATGATGCCGCCGATCGTCATGGCGAGCGCCACGAGCACGAGCGCGATCGGGATCGACACACGCGAGCCGTAGATCACGCGGCTGAGGACGTCGCGGCCGAGCTCGTCGGTGCCGAACAGATGGTGCAGCGACGGCGACTGGGACGGCGGGAACGCCTGCGACAGCGGATCGGCGGGCGCGACCAGCGGCGCGAACACGGCGACGACGATCCACGCGAGCGCGACGACGATGCCGATCGCCGCGAGCGGCTGCCGGCGGATCGCCGCGAGCAGGCCGCGACCGCTCGGCACACGAAGGCGAACCGCGACGGCGGTCACGTGACCCGGATCCTCGGGTCGATGATCCCGTAGAGCACGTCGACGACGAAGTTGACCGTCACGTACACGAACGCGACGAACAGGCTCACGCCCGCGATCGCCGGAACGTCGAGGTTCACGGCGGCCTGGTACGCATACTGCCCGACGCCCGGCCAGGAGAAGATCCGCTCGATCAGGACCGCGCCGGTGAGCACGTTCGCGAAGACGAGGCCGAGCACCGTGACGACCGAGGGCAGCGCGGCCCGCAGCACGTAGCGCACGACGACGACGCGCTCCGGCAGGCCCTTAGCGCGCGCTGCGCGAACGTAGTCGTTGCCGATCACCTCGAGCACCGCCGAGCGCGTGAAGCGCGTCAGCAGGCTGACGTTGAAGGCGGCGAGCACGAGCGCCGGGAGGACGAGATGGTGAAACGCCTCGCCGAAGAGGCCGACGTTGCCGGCGAGCAGCGCGTCGACCGTGTAGAGGCCCGTCACCGACGGCGGCGGGACCGTGCCGGGGTTGAGCCGCTCGGCGCCGGGGAACCACCCGAGCCGATAGAAGCCGACGTACAGCACGACCAGCGCGATCCAGAACGTCGGCATCGAGATCCCGGCCAGCGACGTCACGCGCAGCGTGTGGTCGGTCGGCTTGTTGCGCCGGAGCGCAGCGAGCACGCCGAACGCGACTCCGATCACCGACGCGATCAGGATCGAGTAGAGCGCGAGCTCGGCCGTGGCGGGGATGAACTGGCCGAGGTCGTGGCTGACCGCGTTGTGCGTCAGCGACGACTGGCCGAGATCGCCGTGCAGGACGTGCGCGAGGTAGATCGCGTAGCGCGCCGGCAGCGGCTTGTCGAGGCCGTAGTGGTGCTTGAACGCGGCGACAGCGGCGGGATCGCCGGCCGCCTGCTCCCCGAGCGCGGTCGCCGCCGCATTGCTCGGCACGATCTCCGTCAGCACGAAGGCCACGAGCGTGATGCCGAGCAGGAGCAGCACCAGCGCCACCAACCGGCGCATGACGAAGTAGGCGAGCCCTCCGGCCCGGGGCACTCGGCGCCGGACGGCGCGTTCGGCGATCCCGGTCGTCGAGGCAGCCAATGGGGTGCGATGGTACCTGCGCCGTTTCGAGCGGCCGCTGCGCGCGCGAGTATCGTCGCCGCGTGAGCGTCGGCATCGTCGGAGCGGGGATCAGCGGGCTCTCGATCGCCGTCCACGCCCTAGATCGCGGCCTCGGGCCGGTGACGCTGTACGACGCGGCCGGCGTCGGCGCGGGTGCATCGAGCATCCAGCCGGGCGGGGTCCGCCAGCAGTGGGGCACGGTCGCGAACTGCTTGATGGCGCGCGAGTCGCGCGCCTACTTCGGAGAGCTCGCCGACCGGCTCGGCGTCGAGATCGACGCTCGCTTCGACCGTTGCGACTACGTCTTCGTCGCCGACCGCGAGGAATCGCTCGCACAGCTCGCCGCGAACGTCGAGGTGCAACGGGAGGCGGGCGTCCCCTCGGAGCTGCTCGGGCCGGCGGCGCTCGAGCGGCTCGTGCCGGGCCTGCGCGGCGACGCGGTCGCAGGTGGCGCGCACTGCGCGGAGGACGGCTACTTCGACCGGCCGCAGGCGGTCGTCGCCGCCTTCGCCGCCGCCGCGAAGGGGCGCGGAGCGACTGTCGAGCGAGCCTTCGTACGCGAGCTCACGCGCGACGGCGGCGGCTGGCGCATCGTTTGCGACGGCACCACCGGAGCCGTCGACACCGTCGTGGTCGCGGCGTCTGACGACTCCGCGCGCCTCGTCGCGCCGCTCGGCCGGTCGCTGCCGATCGTCCGGGAGCCGCGCTTCCTCTTCTTCGGCGAGCCGCGCACCAACCGCTGGCTCGATCCGCTCGTGATCGCAATCGACCGCGGCGTTGCGGCGAAGCAGCTCGCCGACGGGCGGCTGCTCGCGAGCGACCTGCGCGCGACCGGCGAGCCGGAAGCCACGTCCGAGCGGTGGCGGCAGACGGTTCGCGACGGGTTCTCCGATCTCGTTCCGGCGGTGGCCGCGGATCCGCTGGCCGCGCTCGTCCAGGGCCACTACGACATGACCCCGGACGCCCAGCCGATCGTCGACGAGGTCGCCGACGGCCTCTGGGTCGCAGCCGGGTTCAGCGGCCACGGCTTCATGGTCGCCCCGAGCACCGGGCGGCTCGTCGGGGCGGCGCTCGCCGGCGAAGCGCTCCCGGCATGGCACGCGTCGGTCCGCCTCGGGCGCTTCGAGGCGAAGGCCGACCGGGATACTCAGGTGATCTAGAGCCTCTCGCCGAAAGGAGCCACGCATGCCGAGCGCCGCACGTGACGAACTGCCGGAGCAGGAGGTCGTTCCCGGGTACGTGAGCCGATTCACGGACTGGGGCGGCATCACCGTGGCGTTCGAGCACGCCGTCGCGGGCCAGGACGCCAGCTCGATGATCAAGGGCCTCCCCGACGACCGTTGCCAGGCGCCGCACTGGGGCTACCTCTTCTCCGGGCGGATGGTCGTGGACTACGGCGACCGGCAGGAGACGATCGTGGGCGAGAGCGCGTACCACATCGAGCCCGGCCATCGGATCTCGTTCCCCGAGGACTGCGATGCGCTCGAGTTCACGCCGACCGCGGAGCTCGAGCGGACCTTCGAGGTCGTGCGCAGGAACGCCGCGGCAGGCGCGTCGTAGCGGGTGACCGATCCCCGGCCAGGCGCCGGGTGCGCCTCGCCGAGGATCGGATCGTAGGCCGCGTCGATCAGCTCGAGCCGCCGGAGATGCTGCCGTGGCCGGCGACGAAGAACACCACCCAGATCACGACGACCAGCGCGATCACGACCAGCCAGAACGCGAGGCGGTGTCGCGCGACGAACCGTCTCAAGAAATGCCTCCTGTGAACCAGGCGGACGGCGTGGCGTTCGCGTAGAGGTCGAGGTAGGGCGAGCGGCTTCCACCGCAGACCCCGATCACGCCGAGGCCCACGCACACGGCGAACTTGCCCTGGGCGAATGCGTGCACTGCTGTGCCGGGCGCCGGCGTGATCCACCGCGGCTCGACCGCGTTCCCCTGGAACGACCACGGCCACGATGCGTAGATGCCTCGTGCGTACAGACCGGTCGCCCGCACGATCTTCGAGCCCGGGATGTAGCAGAAGTCGAACGAGAGCCGGTACCTCCAGAGCACATACAGCCGAACGACGTTCGTGTACGTGTACTGAGCCCAGGCGTTCTTGCACGGCAGCACGGCGAGCGTGCCCGGGTCGATCGTCCAGAAGGAGCGGTCGGATCCCTGCTCGCTGCTCAGCGAGCCGTCCAGGAAGTCGGGCGGTACGGTCGTGTCGCAGGCGTCGCCGACCCAGTCGCCGTCGGCATCCGCCTGCGTCGAGTTCCACGCGTCGGGACAGTTGTCGGAGACGTCGGGGACGCCGTCGCCGTCGCGGTCGGACTGCTTCGGGGGCGGCGGAGGCGGACAGGTCTGCGGCGTGCATCCACCACCCGAGCTACTCCCATCGGACGGCGGAATCGCGATCGACGCGGTCGCCGGCACGGCGCAACCGTCCGCGTTGCACGCAGCGACGGCGACCGAGACCGTGCTCCCGGCGTCTCCGGACTGGACGACGTAGCTGTTCGAGGAGCTGCCGCCGCTGCCGGACCAGGCGTACGTGTAGCCGGTCACCTGCTCACCGCACGAGTACCAGGTGCCCGTCGAGACGGTCAGCGTTCCCCCGACCGCCGTCGAGCCCGAGATCGTGGGCGGGCTCTGGAGCGTCAGCGCGCCGATGACACACAACGGTCCCGGATCGGCGTGCACGTAGGAGACGAACGGTATGACCGCGCAGAGCGCGATCGCACAGACCGAGACGGTCACTCTCGAGGCGAACCTTCGCACGTGCACCTCCTTGTTGTCTAGTACGACAACGGTACGGAGGCATTGCACACGTGTCTGTGCCAACTTCGTGCCGATAGCGTGACAGGGAGCGGAGCGCGCAACCAGTGGCCGAAATGGACATCAGAGCGATCACTCCCGCCGATCTCGACGACGTGCGGGCGCTGTTCGGGGAGTACGCCGCGTCGCTCCCCTTCGACCTCGGCTTCCAGGACTTCGAGCTGGAGCTCGCCGGGCTGCCCGGAGCGTATGTCCCGCCGGACGGTGCGCTGCTGGTCGCGCGGGCCGACGGCATCGCGGTGGGATGCGTCGCGCTCCGTCCGCTCGGCCCGGAGACCTGCGAGCTGAAGCGCCTGTACGTCCGGCCCACCACGCGCGGGTGGGGCGCCGGGAGGGCGCTCACCGAACGGGCGCTCGGCGAGGCGCGGAGGATCGGCTACCTGCGGATCCGGCTCGACACCCTCCCGGGGATGGAACGCGCCCAGGCGCTCTACCTGAAGCTCGGCTTCCGCGACGTCGCGCCGTATCGGGAGAACCCGATCGCCGGCGCCCGCTTCCTCGAGCTCGAACTTTAGGGCGTCGGAGCCGCGTGCGGTCAGCGCGGCTCCGGCGCCCACTGGAGGGTTGCTCCGACCGCTTCGACGTCGAGAGCGGCCGCCGGTTGATCGAGAACCGTGAACCGCTTGATCGATTCTCGTCAGCCGGCGAGCATGGGCTCGAGCATGGGCTCCGCCGCGCAGACGGAGCGAGCGGCGTCGACGAACGCCGCGGCATCGGTGCGAAGCGGCTGCGTGCGGCTCCAGACGACGGCGATCGTGCGCGGCGCGATCAGGCCGGAAGCGAGGTCGACGATCACAGCTCCCGATCGGCGCGCGTCGGTCGCCAGCCCGGGCACGATGCCCGCACCGAGCCCTGCCGCGACGAGACCGTGGACCGCGGCGCCGGTCTCGGCCTGCAGCACGAAGCGCGGCGTGATCCCGTGCACGCGCAGCTCGGCCTCGACGTGCGCGCACGTCGGGGCGTGCGCGATCAGCGGCAGCCGTGCGAGCTCGCTCGACGAGATCGCCCGCTTGCGGCGTGCGAGCGGAGCGCCGTCCTGCAGCAGGACGACGTACGGATCGTCGCAGAGCGCGGCGACGTCGAACGCGCCCGTCGGGAGCGGCCCGTCGGTCAGCGCGAGGTCGAGCTCGTCGCGCCCGAGGGCCGTGACGAGCGCGGTCGTCTCCGCCTTCTCGTGAAGCACAACCGGCGCGGCGAACGCGCGGAGCAGCGCGGGCACAAGCCGCGTAAGCAGGTCGGGTGCAGCGCCGACGCGCAGCGACGCGCGGCCGCTGCCGTCGAGCTCCGCGAGGTCGGCCTGGGCGGTGCGGACGCGCGCGATCACCGCCTCGGCATGCGCGAGCATGATCTCCCCGGCCGGCGTGAGCGCGAGCGGGCGCGTCCCGCGCGAGCGCTCGATCAGACGGCGGCCGGTCAGGCCCTCGAGCGCCGCGATCTGGTGGCTGATCGCCGACTGCACGTAGCCGAGCCTGGTGGCGGCACGGCGGAACGATCCTTCGTGCGCAACGGCTTCGAGCGCGATCAAATGGCGAAGCTCGACGCCCGACCACCACTCGCCCGCCATGCAGGCTGTGACGCTCGGGCGCCCCTTTCGTCGGGCCGGAGCCCGGCCCCTAACATGTCCTTAACAAACCGGCGGAAGACGCGTCAGGTGCGGGCGCGGCTGGCCGCCAGGCGCTGGTACGCGTAGAGCGCGACCATCGCGACGATCACCGAGCCGATCCAGGCGATCCCGTGATTGGTGAAGATCGCATCCCAGATCAGACCGCCGACGATGCCCGAGGCGATCCCGAGCAGGATCGTGACGACCAGGCTCAGGTGCTGCCTGCCCGGCAGGAGCGCCCGCGCGAGCAGGCCGATCACGAGGCCGGCGATCACGTACCAGAGGAAGCCCCAGAAGCTGATCGTCGCCACCATCTGACCCCGCCTCCCCGTCGCGCAGGACGCCGTCGCCTCCGAAGATGGACCCAGGCGGGCTCGAACCGCCGACCTTCTGGCTGCCAGCCAGACGCTCTCCCAGCTGAGCTATGGGCCCGGAAGCCGGAAGTGTAGCCCTACCCGGTCGCGGCTTCGAGCACCTCGTGCGGCACGTCGTCCCACAACTCCTCGAGCCGGTAGAACTGGCGCGCCTCGGGCGTGAACACGTGCAGGACGACGTCGACGTAGTCGGCGATGATCCACGTCGCCTCGAGACCGCCCTCGACCGACTTCGGCAGCAACCCGTTCTCCTGCTTCAGCCGGCCGTGCACCTCGTCCCAGATCCCCTTGGTCTGCCGCGCGTTCCCGCCGGTGCAGACGACGAAGTAGTCGGTGTATGCGCACACGGGCCGCATGTCGAGGATAAGGACGTCGCGGGCGAGCTTGTCCTGGACGAGCGCCGCGATGCGGCGTGCCTGTTCGAGTGGGCTCAAGCGCCTCGGAGTGTACCCGCCGCTAACGGGTGTACAGGCCCTCGGCCCGGATGATCGCGAGGGCGTCCGCGGGGATGTCCCCGTCGACGTCGGCACCGGCTTCGAGCCGCGCGCGGAGGTCTCGCGAGGCGACGGGCATCGGGTCGAGCTCGAAGAACGTGACGCGATTCGGCGCGTCCAATGCGCGAAGAACGGCGTCAAGGCGCTCGCGCGGGAAGCCGGGCCTCGTCGCGACGCCGAGCCGCGCGAGTCGCAGCACCTCGTTCGGCTCCTTCCACGCACGGAAGTCGGAGAACTCGTCGGCGCCGATGAGGAACACCGGGTCGCGCCATTCCGAGTGCGCGCGGAGGGTGTCGACAGTGCGGGTGTGGTGGTCGAGCACGACCTCCTCGCCGGGAAACGCCGCCTGCGCGAGGCGCAGCCTCACACCGGCGGGCGTGTCGACGTGCTTGTGCCCCGGGTCGGCGGCGACGAGCACGATCACGTCGTCGAGCCCGAGCTTCTGCTTCGCCTGGCGCAAGAGCTCGACGTGACCGCGGTGCGGCGGGTCGAACGCTCCGCCGAACAGCCCGAGCGCGCCCGGCTCAGGCAAGCTCGAGCTCCTCGTCGCCGATCTCGACCTTGGCGCCGCGACGCGCGCCGGCCGCGCGCAGCGCGCGCTCGAGCTCCGCTTCCGGCGGAGGCTGCCCGACGACGCGGTAACCGCCCTCGATGCGGAGCAGATGCCACGGCCGCACCTTCGGCTCGGGCCGGTAGACGAGGAAGTCGACGAGCCCGTCGTCGTCGGGCTCGACGGGCGCCGCCTCGGGCACGAGTGCGAAGAGACCGCTCGTGAGCTCCGGCAACCCTGCACCGGTCGCGCACGAGATCCGCAAGACGGCGATCACGCGCGGGTCGTCGATCGTGAACGACGGGCTCGGCTCGAGATCGATCTTGTTGAGGACCACGATCTGCTGCCGCTCGTCGAGGCCCGCGCCGTAGGCTTCGAGCTCGGCGTCGATCGTCCGCCATGCGTCGTCGGCGTCTCCCGTCGCGTCGATCACGTGCACGAGCGTGCGGGCACGTTCGAGGTGCGCGAGGAACTCGTGGCCCAGACCGACGCCCTCGCTCGCGCCCTCGATCAGGCCGGGGACGTCGGCGACGACGAGCTGGCGGCCGTCAGGCGACTCGACGGTGCCGAGTACGGGCTGCACCGTCGTGAACGGGTAGTCCGCGACCTTCGGGCGGGCGTTCGAGATGCGGGTGAGCAGCGAGGATTTGCCGGCGTTCGGCAGCCCGACGAGCGCCGCGTCGGCGAGCAGCTTGAGGTGAAGCTCGGCGTCGCGCTCCTCGCCCGGCAGCCCGACCTCGGCGAATCTCGGCACCTGGCGCGTCGACGAGACGAAGCGCGCGTTGCCGCGGCCGCCGCGGCCGCCGCGCGCGAGCACGAGCCGCGCCGCGGGGTGCGCCAGGTCGGCGATCAGGTCGCCGTCGGCGAGGATCTGCGTGCCGACGGGAACGCGAATCTCGGTGTCGGAGCCGCGCGCGCCGTGCTTGCGCGCGCTCCGGCCGTTCTCACCGCGGGCGGCCTTGACGAGCCGACGCCGCTTGAGCGACGAGAGGTCGCGCAGCGACGGGTCGGAGACGAGGATCACGTCGCCGCCGTCGCCGCCGTCACCGCCGTCGGGGCCGCCCTTCGGCACGTACTTCTCGCGTCGGAAGCTGAGGCCGCCGTCGCCGCCCTTGCCTGCCTGCGCGTGGATCGCCGCCCGGTCGCTGAACATCGGCGCGAACGGTAGCGCCGCGCCTCCAACGGCCAGGACTCCGAAGGCCATGGCCTATCGCCTGGGAAGGGTGACGACTCTGTCGCGAACCATCCACAGCGCCGCATTTGCTCGATAGGGCCGTGGCCCGGCATGCGCCATCGCGGACCCGTCTTGTCGCCTGGCGAGGGTTACGGAACCGACACGGCGCGTGCCCGCGACGGGTGTCGAGGCGTTACGAGGTCGGCTCGACGACCGAGACGCTGCGACGCTCGCCGCTCGTCCGGAACGAGACGGTGCCGGCGCGGACCGCGAAGATCGTGTCGTCGCGGCCGATCTCGGTGCCGGGGCCGGGGCGGAACCTCGTGCCCCGCTGGCGCACGATGATGTTGCCCGGCTCGACGCTCTGGCCGTCGAACATCTTCACACCGAGGTACTTCGGATTCGAGTCGCGACCGTTCTTCGAGGAGCCGAGCCCTTTCTTGTGTGCCATCTAGCTCTCCTCCTTCGCCTTCAGCGCGGCGGTGAGCGCGGCGATCGCGCCCTTGCGCGCAGCGTTTGCCTCTTCGTACTCGAGCGCCGCCTCGAGCATCGGACGGTTCCAGCCCTTCGCGCCGTCGGAGATCTGCGCGACCGTCATCTCCTCGTAGCCCTTCGGCATGCCCTTCACGTGCTCGTGCTCGTGCTCGTGCGTCTCGGCAGCCTCGACGGGGGTCGCGGCCGCCTCCTCGACGGCGGGCGCGGCCGCCTCGGGCGCCGCAGTCTTCGGCTTCGGGGCGTGCTCGGCCGGCTTCTTCTTCGCAGCTGCGCGGCCGCTGCCGCCGAGCGAGATCTCGATCCGCGTCAACGCGGCCCGGAAGCCGGCGTGCCGCTTGTAGCCGGTGCGGCGCTTGTACTTGCCGATCCGGACCTTCGGCCCGCGCTCGTGCGCGACCACCGTCGCGGTGACGGCGCCGCCGTCGCCGAGCAGGACGTCGGGCGAGAACGTGCCGCCCTCGTCGGTGCGCACGCGGTCCACGAGCAGCGTCTCGCCCTCGCGGACGCGGTACTGCTTGCCGCCGACACGGATGATTGCGTAGTCCATAGCGCAGGAATCGCGGGCTAGGGCCCGCGAAGCGCGTCAAGTGTAGCGAGCGGCGCTACTCGCCGTCGAGACCCCACTCCGACATCGGCGTGTACCCCCAGTCGCCTTCGCGGTCGCCGTCGCCGTTCGCCTCCGCGGGGGCCGGCTCGGGCGCCTCCTCCGCCTCCGCCTTCGCGTCGACCACGCTCTCGGTCTCGACCGCGGTCGCTCCCGACGCGGCGGTCTTCTTCTTGCGGTTCTTCCCGCCGCGGGTCCCGCGGCGGGTGCGCTTGCGGGGCGCGTCGGCGGCCTCGGCATCCTCGTCCGTCCCGAGGCTCCGGTCGGGGACGTGGATGACCGGGCCGACCGCGGGCTCGGGCTCCGGTGCACCGCCGCTCCCGTTCCCGGCGGCGGGCTCCGGCTCGGGCGACACCGGCTCGGTCGGCGTCTCGGCCGCGGCGCCGTCGCCGTCCACCGCCGCCGGTGCCGCAACGGCCGTCTTCTTCTTGCGGTTCCGCCCGCCGCGCGTCCCGCGGCGGGTGCGCTTCTTCGCGGGCGCGGCCGCATCGGCGGCCTCGCCCTCGGGCGCCTCTTCCTCGACGTCCACCTCGGCCGGCTCGACGGGAGCCTCCTCCTCCTCCTCTGGCGTGGGCTCGGCCTCGGCCCCCGCCTTCGGACGCGCAGGCTTGCGGGCGCGCGTCGGCTTCTCGGCCTCGGCCTCGGCGGTGAGCGGCTGGGCGGCACGATCGACCGGTCCGAGCAGCTCGGCCCAGGCGACGCCCTCGGAAACGAGCGTGATCCGCGCCTTCACCTTCTTGCCGACGAGCTTCGCCGCATTCGCGACGTAGACGTCGACCCCGTCGACCTTCGCGACGCCGGCGTGCGCGTCGTGCAGGCCGAGCTCGCCGAGCTTCAGCTCGAGCTCCTGGCCGACCGTGAACGGCGACTCCGGCGCGACCTTCTCGAGCGCGCCCTGCGCGAGCACGCGGAAGTGATCGAGGTGCTCGTCCTCCTTGCCGACCAGGAAGAACTGCCGCCGCGTGAGCTCCTCGATCTCGCGGAGCCGCGATCCCCCGGGGCCGGCGACGAGCCAGGCGACCTTCGCGCTGACCTCGACCTTGAACGCCTTGGCACGCGACCCGGGCGTGACGAGCGCGCGCAACCGCCGCTCGACGTCGATCGCCGCCGTCTGCTCCGAGACGACGATCCCGTCGCCGCCGCACGTCGGGCACTTCTTCGTCATCAGCTCGCGCGGCCCGTCGGTGACGTTCTGCCGCGTCATCTCGACGAGGCCGAGCGGCGAGATCTCGACGACGTACGTCTTGGTCCGGTCGCGCTCGAGCTCGGTGCGGAGCGCCTCCTCGACCGCGGCCCGGTTCTTCGGGTTCGCCATGTCGATGAAGTCGATGACGATGATGCCGCCGATGTCGCGCAGCCTCAGCTGGCGCACGACCTCCTTGACCGCCTCGAGGTTGTTCTTCGTGATCGTGTCCTCGAGCCGTCCGGCGGAGCTCTTCGAGCGCGACCCGACGAAGCGGCCGGTGTTGACGTCGATCACCGTGAACGCCTCGGCGTAGTCGAACACCAGGTAGCCGCCGGAGGGAAGATCGACCCGCCGGTTCAGCGTCGAGCGGATCTCCTGCTCCACGCCGAACGCCTCCATCAACGGCTCGCGCTCCTTGTAACGGACGACGCGGTCGGCCATGTGCGGCGACGTCTTCTTGAGGTAGCCGACGATCCGCTTGTACGTACGGTCGTGATCGACGAACAGCCGCTCGAAGTCGTCGGTGAAGAGGTCGCGAACGACGCGCAACGGCAGCTCGGCCTCCTGGTAGACGAGCGTCGGCGCCTTCGACTCCTTCGCGCGCGCCTCGATCGACTTCCACAGACGCTGCAGGAACTCGAGGTCCCGCTGGATGTCCTCGGCCGACGCTCCCTCCGCGGCCGTGCGCACGATGACGCCGCCCTTCTTCGGCGCGCACTCCTTGAGCACGGCCTTCAGACGCGTCCGCTCGTCGTCGTCGAGCCGTCGCGACACACCGAGCCCCTCGCCGTGAGGGACGTAGACGACGAACCG